>CAOKFZ010000029.1 GCA_948467875.1 uncultured Clostridium sp. | reverse complement strand
GGGTAAAGAGGGGTAAAAGTCATCAAAGTATAACAGCGGCACAGGCGGCTATTCAGAAATAATGCCATAGGATTTTTGGTACTCGTAGGCGAAAGTATGGAAGAATGGCTTAAAATCAAGGTTTTTTAGGCTTGGTGGGGTTCATCACGGTGGGTGGTGGGCCCCTATTTTTGTGTTTTTTGATGCCGCTGATAGGATGGCGATTGGGGCAAAAATCGTACTATCAGGCAAAAGTATACTTTCACGCAAAAGTCAGGGGTTTCCGTGATAGTATAAAACGGAAAGGTAAAAAGGAGTAGGATATTGTTGGTTTTGGGTGAAAGACGTATTTGTTTGACGGAAAATGCTGTTGAAAAACGGGGGATATGATACAAACACGGAAACTGCCCGGAGTTTTCGTGTTTGTATATGAGTTTCCGTGATAGTTTGGAGTTTCGAAGAACAGTAGTAAAAACAGAGGAAATGATATCTATTCTTCAATAAGAAATTGTGATATATTAGTTTTTATTAGATATTTGCATCATAAGATGGAATAAGAGGTATAGATATGTTTTTACTTAGAAAAATAACGATAGAAAATCATGGAAAATGTATAATTGAAGCGAAATTTATAGATGATGAAAAGCGAGGGAATGAAGGTGTTTTTTCAACCTTAATTTTGGGTGAAAATGGAACAGGAAAAAGTTTTCTACTAAAGACTATAGCAGATATATTTATTTTTTTAGATAAGGCACAAATATATAAGAGAAAACCCAAATTTCACTATGAAAAATTTTCAATATCATATTTTATTAAGGGAAATGAATATGTAATAGACAGAAATTCTGGAAGTGAGATTATTTGTAAAAAGGATGGAGTGAGTATAGATCTTTATGATGTTGAACTTCCTACAAATGTATTGGCGGTTTCCTTTATGGTGAATGATAAGTTTTTATTTATTGATCCAAATCAAAAGCAAAGCAATAGTGGTATGTATAGGTATCTTGGCGTGAGAAAAACGACTAATGCCACATATACAAGTTCTGTAATTAGTAATGTAATGCAGAGTGTTGTGCAAATATTATGTGATGGTCTGTTTAAAGAGATGTATATGGTTTTGAAAGCATTACATTTTGATTCGGATATTGAAATTACTTTTGTTAATAATTCAAAAGGGAAAAATTCAAATGTTACACTTATAAAAGTTGATTGTTCTGATTGTGATATGAATTATTTTGTGAATTATGTAATTAATGGTGAAAAGCTTAGTAATTTGATTAAGCATGGTATAATTCGACCTTCTAATATTTCTTTTTACAAGACAGGAGAAAAAATTGATTTTGAGAATTGCAGCTCTGGAGAAAAGCATATGATATTTGCTTTTTCTGGTATATTAAACGCTATCAGTGAAAATTCACTGATTCTAATTGATGAACCAGAAATAAGTTTACACCCAGAATGGCAGATTCAGTATATATCCTTGCTGAAAAAGGTGTTTGAAAAATACAGAGGATGTCATTTTATTTTAGCAAGTCATTCACACTATTTAGTTTCGGATTTACAAGGAGATACATCTTCAATAGTAACCCTTAGTAAAGAGAATAATATATGGCCTAAAGCAGAATTATTAAATTTTGACACATATGCATGGTCAGCGGAAAATATAATTTATAATGTTTTTGGGCTGAGAACCACTCGAAACTACTATTTTGAGAGTGATTTGCGTAAACTTTTGTCAATGATTCAAGCCGAAGATTGTACTGATATAGATATTAATAAGATAATTGAACTTACGGAGAAGATGAAGAAGTATATTTATAATGAAGATGATCCCCTATGTGCAATAGTTAATCAGGCTGAGGTGTTCATAGAATGTATACAAAAAGACTAACAAGTACTAACAATATACCGGATGCAATATTAAATGAACTAAATAAGAATTATTTAAAAGCTGGTGCTTGGAATTCAAAAGATGAGATAGTTGAGAATTTTAAAGTGTTAATGAAGCAAGAATTATACAGTTTACAAGAGGGAAAATGTGCATATTGTGAATTGCCTTTAGAGACTAGGAATCCAGAAATTGAGCATATTGCCCCTAAAGGTGGAGAAAAAAGGCCCAAACATATAGAATGTATGTTTTTGCCAATGAATTTAGTTTATGCTTGTCATAATTGTAATTCTCCAGAGTGCAAAGGACAAGAAGATACAGTAATATCAAAAAACGATGATGATTATTCAAAATGGAGTTTTTCCATTGTTCATCCTTATCTAGATAATCCTGAAGATTTTTTTGATATATATCCTTTAGTGGATGGAAGTCCGGGGATATTTCCTATTCCGAAAAGTGATGCGGATGATTATCATAAATCAAAAGCTAGAAAAACTATAGAGATGTTTCATCTGAATGGAGAAAAATGTTTGGAATTGGCAAAGGAATATCTTTCACGGAAGCACGGAGATGAGATTAATGATATAGTAAAAAGTATATCTATGTATCGTGTGGAGTAAATATACATACTTTTAGGACGTTTTAGCGGGGTGATAACTTTGGCATCCAATGGTGTCTCCTTCCCCGGCAGATACGGACACGGAAAGCCGAAAAAGCCCGTAAACACGGCACTTTCGGCACTACATAGGTTTCAATTTTACATTATTTCCGTGTGCTTTTAGGGGCATTTTTACATTAGCGAGGGTGCAAACAGTTGTTCTGGGGTTCTTTTGCCTGATAGTATATACTCGTAGGCAAAAGTCGGTTA
>CAOKFZ010000028.1 GCA_948467875.1 uncultured Clostridium sp. | reverse complement strand
TACAAACACGGAAACTGCATGGAGTTTCCGTGTTTGTATATGAGTTTCCGTGATAGTTTGGAGTTTCTCCTGTTTGTTTGCAAAATTTGTGGTTTTAAGTATAATAAGTAAAAAGAAGCAGAGGATAAAGAGAAAGTATTTGCAATATTGAAAAGGCTGGAAGGGACCTGTCAGCGGTTGTAATTATGCGGCAAGATTTATATGATTGGGTAGATGTTCGGCAATGCCATGTTCCTTTTTGGACAAGTAGAGAAGATTTTTGGTAGGTTAAAAGTGTAAGATTACCTGCAAGGGCTATAGGATTAAGGAGCAAAACATAAGGAGCGAAATTTCAAAATCAGTATTGCCGGATTAAAAAAAGTGTGATATAATGTTTTCGCTGTAGTTCGATAGCTATGAAGCGTGAGGTTGCCATGTATGGGTTTTCCGTGGAGCGAAAGTTAATAGATTTAACACTGGACTACTGAAGTTAAATAGCTGGGTATATGTAAACTTATGATACACGTGGAACCGTTGAAGCTATTTGGTCAGTAAGTGGCCAGATAGTTTTTTTGGTTGGTGATTTAGGATGAAAGTTTTGGACGATTTTGTAAGTTATTTTATTATTGATTCCCATGATGTCAGTGTCATTTTGGCAGACTGTAATAGAAACATAGATCAAATAAATAGCGGACAATATGCATATCGTGAAAATGAATTGATAGTAGAGATATTTGGAAGTATCGCATTAAGCGTTAGAAAAAATATTGATTTTCAAAAGCTGTTAATAGATTTTTTTGAGTTTTTTGAATCTTTTTTAGGAACTTCAAATGAGGAAATAACAATTGTATTAGAAAATTATTATGTTGATCGCGTGTATCGAGATTCGTATTATAATTTTTTTTCAAACAAACATTTGGAGTTTGAAAGAAACAGCAAAAGGATTACTTTTTTTCAAGGAGATGTAAGTACTGATATTTTTCAAAATAATGGTAATTTACAAGATGCGTTAATAGGGAATGCTGTTATTAGACCTATTTTCCCAGGAACAATTGGAAGGACGATAATTGCACCCGAAAAATTTAAACATAATAAGGCTTATATTCGTACAGCGAAGTTTTCGCAAACATTATTGGGCCATAAGCTGATTTTAAAGGGATTTCCATTTTCTTCTCAAGATGCTGAAACTATGTCTTGTGCGGAAAATACCATTTTAAATTTGATGGAATATTTTGGAACGCGATATGGTTATTATCATATTTTGAGTCCGAGTGATATAACAAATGCACTGTCGTTGATTTCTGAACAGAGGGTTTTGCCGAGTTTAGGGATGTCCTATGAACAGATGTCTGCTATTTTAAAACAAATTGGCTTCGCACCTATAATATATTATCGGAAAGACTTTGAAGGAAAAGAATTTAGAAGAATTTTTCACTATTATATAGAGTCTGGATTTCCTTTGCCAGTAGCAGTGAAATATGAGTATGAAGAAAATAAGAAAAGCATAAAAGAATCACATTCTATTATTTCCATAGGTCATAGCGAATTTGGAGGAAATATAAAAGAAATATGCTCTTATGCTGAAGAATACTCAGAAGGTTTAAGTTTGGTTAATACGGCTGATTTGAATCAAGAATATATTTTTATGGATGATAATTTGATGCCATATCAGTTTAAGAAATTTGAACAGCCTGTTACATACTCCAAAGTGACGAAATCTGAAATCACAGGTTTTGTTGTGCCATTATATAAGAGAGTATTTTTAGAAGCACGTTCGGCATATAATGTAGTTCAAAGCTTGATTATAGAAATAAGAGATTTGATTAATTTGGAGGATATAGTTGACCTAAATGGACAAAAATATGATTCAGAGAAAAACCCAATTCTTATACGAATGTTTTTAACTACTTCTAGAAACTATAAAGAATTTAAGGCACTATATGAAGAAAATTCAATTAACAAAATCATACAGACAATTCCTATGCCTAAATTCGTATGGGTTGGCGAGTATATGTTGGCCTCACAGTATTTAGAAAAAGAGCGGATGGCATTTGGAGAAGTTATTATTGATTCGACCATTTCTAAATATATGCGTGAGGAAGGTGTGCTATATGCTCGTTTTCCTCATCATATTGGGTATAAATTGCCAATGGAACAAAGTGAAGCTTTTTTTGATAGACTGGAAGATAAAATTGATATTAATAGTATAGAGATACCTACAGAATTTGTGCTATTTAAAAATAATTTATTGTAATAAATGTGGAGGAAGAAAATGCGAAAAGGAAAAATTGTAGTGGGTGATATCTATGAAAAAAAAGGTAACAAATTAAATACTGGGAACAGTAGGGTATCTCGTTTTTCAGCAGCTATTCATAAGCATGATGAAAATTTAAGAGAGGGAAATTCTGTTAGAGCCTTGGATTGGGCAAAAGGATTCCGTGTAAAATGATTAAAGTAGAGGAAAATCATGATTGAACAGGAAGTTTTAAATATACTGTATTTTGCTATTCCTGGTGTGATTACGGAGTTATACCTTCGTCAATATAGGCCACCCCAAAAAAGAAGTGAACAATTAGAATTATATACTTTTATTTTATATTCGGTTGTAGAATGGTCTGTTTTTTATATTATGATAGGAATATTCAAAAAAATATCTATGTATATTCCGCATAACATGATGGAATTAGTACCAGAATTTTTAATGCAGTATGGAAAGTATGCGTTAATGTTGTTGATAATTTTTTGCAACGCAAATATAATTAGAAGGCGAAGTAAAGTTGAATCAAAAAAGTTGTTACCTTTAGATACAGCTTGGGATAGTTATTTTCTGAACAATCCACATATATTTATGGAAATCCATTTGAATGATGGCAAAGTATTATATGGAGAATATGCAGAAAATTCTTATGCATCAAGTGATTCGGAAAATATGGATATTTATTTGGAACGTATTTTTGAGATTGATGAAAATAATAATTTGATTTTTGACGGAGAAGGAAAGCCGATAGAAAGTAATGGTAGTAAAGGAATCTTAATTATGAAAGAACAGATTCAGTATATTAAACTGTTTGGAGATGAAGCATAGTATGTTAATAAAAAAGAACCAAGAGGAAAGAGAAGTTACCACAGCATATATAGGTGGGGAGAGGAAAGCAAATAGTTTTTCAAGATTTGGTAAAAAAATTAACTCTGGAACTGTGATAAATGAAGAAAGTGAACAGTGTGAAATAGAGTCAAATGAGATAGAGATTCAAGAAGACTGAGCTAGTGATAGGATAAATTAGCATTTTATCACTTTTGTTTGTGCTATTATTACAGAAATATTTTTACGAATTTAAAATGTGAAAATTATAGATATAATAGTTCCGAGAAAGGATATGAATAAATGATATACTTTCCATTTCTTAGTATCACATGGAAACAGTAGCTTTCTTGGTAAAAAAGCCTAAAAATATGTAGGAAACAAGAACTTTCTAGGAAGTGGAATTGTTTGAATAGAAGTTTTGACTCCAACATTTTGTGCTTTAAGGAACATCGTAACACTGAAGTTGATACATCGGACAACCGCAGAAATGCGTGGAAATAAGTCTTTCCATGCATTTTTGCGGTTTAATTTTTCGCTTTTTGAGCCTTTTTTCTGTTGCGGGGGCTACTTTGCTCTCCCAATTTGTACCGCCTTTTAACGATAGCGAGCAATTGTTAAAAGGTTTGAACAGGGCGGGGCAGAGCCTTGTGCCGGGAGCGATAACAATGGTCTCCAACGGTGTCTTAGTTCTCGGTGGATAAAGTTGCGGAAACCTCACAAAGCCCGAAAATACGGCATTCTTGGCAGTACATAGGTCTGAAAGTTACATTATTTTCGTGTGTTTTTAGGGGCAATTTTACATTCGGGAGTGGGCGAACTTTTGTTCTGGGGTTCTTTTGCCAAAAAGTATAAACCTTTTGGCGAAAGTCGGATACAATTTGGCGAAAGTGAAACCTTTTGGCAAAACCTCATAC
>CAOKFZ010000027.1 GCA_948467875.1 uncultured Clostridium sp. | reverse complement strand
GAACCCCCACGTCAAAGACACTAGATCCTAAGTCTAGCGCGTCTGCCAGTTTCGCCACATCCGCAACTTTCATTTTATATTCTATCATATTGCTATAACCTTTGTCAAGTATTTCTCAAAAATTTTATTCAATCACTGATCCAATGATACCTGCATCATTTTTAAACTCTGCCATCACAATTTGTGGAAAATCTCCAGTATTAAAAAGCGAACTTGGCTCATGCAATTTTTCAAGTAATTGCGTAAAAATTGGGTTGCCCTCATAATAAGCAAAACTACCTCCCAAACACACTATTTCAGGCTCAAAAATATCGATTAAATTTCCAATTCCTGTTTTCAAATATTCCAAAAATACTTCAATATCTTCCTTCACACGAGGGTCCGCCTTTGTCAATAACTCTTCACGCAAATACTGTCCTGAAATATCGCTATCGACATCCAATGTCTCTGTCACTTTGTTTTTCAAAGCCTTAATCGAACTATACGCCTCAAAACAGCCCTGTTTGCCGCAACTACAAAGTCGTCCCCCTTTGTTTAAAATCATATGCCCAAACTCAAAACCAGAATACCTTTTTGGCTCAAGCAACTTTCCACCAAGGAAAGCTGCTCCACCAATTCCAGTTCCAATATTAATAAAAACACAATCTTCATAATTTTTCATGGCACCATACGCTTTTTCAGCCAAAGCTGCACATTTTCCGTCATTTCTAATTTGCATCGGATTATGATAAATTTGCCCTAGTTTCTCAATGATTTTAAAATTGTGAAGCCCTAAATTTCCAGCCTTGACAATCACACCATTTGCAATCGTTCCCGGAGCTGCTATGCCAATCAGCTCCACTTCTTCTATTTTCAAATGATTTTCCAGTAGCAATTCTGCCATCAATTCTTGAATGGAAACCAAAATTGTCTCTTCCATATTTTTTCTATCTTCTCGATTAAAATTTTTCTCTTTTACTGCAACAATTTCTGAACCATTTATAAAACCAATTCCAATATGGCTTCCACCAATATCAATTCCAACTTTCATTATTTCTCCTATCTTCCGCCCATTCCGGCCTCCGCCTCCACCGGCCACCTCCGCCGCTAGAAAATCCGCCACCGCTGCCAGAATCACTCGACGGCAAAGAAGCCACATAGGCACTATAAATTCCACTTGTACTTTGATTAAACTCATTGATAAATCCGTTTGAAAACCTTGTATCTGACATCAAATACAAATACATGTAGGTGTTACTATCCAAATTTTGCAACTGCGGATAAACCACTTTTAGCTGCTTTACCACTTTTTCGGAAATCCCAAAAGCAGTCGCATATACCAAATATTGTTCCCATAAAACTAAATCTGGCACTTCCCTGTCTTTCAGCATTGAAAAATCAACCATGTAATTTTTCAAACCTTTCCATTGCTGTTTCTCTATTTTTCCTGGCTCTGTCAGACAATCTTTTTTATTAAATGCAGTTATCAAAAGAATAAAGCAAATCAACCATTCTATTACAATTGCCCCTATCAACGGCGTAATCATAAAAGCACCTGTACACATAAATAGAATTACTCCAACTATATAAAGGACTCCCTTATTTCCATACTTATTTGCTATTTTTTCTTTTTCTATGTCATAATAGCCAATCTTGTGATAAAAATCCTTTGCCCCTTCCTGTATCTCTTTCATGACATCTCCAAATTTTTCATACTCTTTCCTCGCGAATTT
This sequence comes from uncultured Clostridium sp., assembly GCA_948467875.1. Lineage (GTDB taxonomy): Bacteria > Bacillota > Clostridia > TANB77 > CAG-508 > Scatovivens. The sequence goes on along the minus strand of CAOKFZ010000027.1, from coordinate 4,923 downwards.
TTTAATGTCTTCCATTGTCAAACTTTCGCTAGCAGCCCCCGCAATTTCCTGTAACAATTCCAAAATACTTTTTTCACTTGGTTTTAAATCACTACTTTCTTTCTGGTGCAAATTGATTTTGATGTTTTTCGCATTTTCTGCTTCAAAGGATATATAACCTTTTAAACATAGCTGCAATAAAGTCGCAGAAAATACAGAAGATTCGTTATAGAGTTTAAGCAAAAATGCTGCTTCTGCTGGTGTCGCACTTTTCTCACGAGGAATATCACGAAAATATTTCCCAATGTCAAACTGCTGTTGCTCCTTGAAAATTTGATTTAGTATTCTGCTATATTTTACAATTTTAAAGATATAAAAAATGAAAATAATTCCAATCACACTAGCTAATATTTTAGCTTTGTTTCGCTCTTCATTGGCACTCTCAGCCCACATTTTCTCTTCAAACATAATTTCTTCCAAAGCATCTTGATACGAATATTTCAAGCTCTGTTCAAACAAATTTTCCTCTGTAACAATCCTGACTTCTAACATCGTCTCTGGTTTGAAATCTTTCACTAAAAAAGTAACTTCACGATTGGACGTTTTATGAATTTCTCCATTTAGCGGTCCATGTGCCCATACTCTTAAATTTTCCGTTTCTTTAACTGCTTCTGGCAGTAAAATTTTTCCTGTCACTTTTTTGGCTGGAACAGCATTATCTGTGCCAACAAATTGCCAATACAATTCACTACAATCCTCGTGCACTGTAACAGCATCTTCTACAGTGTATGAAATTTGATATTTTTTCGTTGCCGAAGAATTATCCAAACCCACGCCCCAAGCAATCTCAAATTTCCAATCTGAAATTGGCAAACCATAATAGCAATTTTTCGTCACATGATACATTTCTTCACTAATTTCTGTTAAATCTCTTCCTGTCTCTAAATCTTTCACTTTGACATTGGTAATGCCAGAATATTTCCTCTCATCTAACTCAAAATCTTTAAATAATGTGTTGGTATTTTGAATATCAATTTCCCAAGTCTCCACCACATCCATGCTACCATCACTTTTTAGCTGGGCATCATAATCAAGTGAATTCAATTTTTGCGTTCCTGCATAAGAACAAGTCCCTAATAAAAGCAAAACTCCCACAAAAAATATCGCCATCCAAATTTTTTTCTTTAATTTCATTGTAAATTCTCCCTTTGTTTGAATTATATCAATTTTCAAAAAATTTGTCTATCACTTTTGCATATATTTTTTTTCCAATTTCAAAACCATCTGGCACAAGCTGACAAAACTTGCTAATACACACATTTGAATTAATTTCCATAACTAACACTTCTTGCTTTTTGGTTACCACAATATCCACAGTAGCATAATTCAAATCTAGCGCCTTTCCTGCTTTTTGAGCCATATTTTTAACTGTTTCATAATACAAATCCGTTTCATCAATCAAAACTGGAATGGCTCCATTGCTCAAATTATGTTTCCAACCTACCGTTATTTTTTCATCTTTGGGCGGAACCTTATTCAAATCCAAATCCTGAATTGGCTCTGTTAAATAGACAACATCTCTTTCGATTAATTCTTTTAAACTTAATTTTCCATCTCCCACAACAAACGGCTTTTGTTTTTTGTAAACATAAATTATTTCACCATACAAAAAAATGGCTCGATATTCATATTCAATCTCCACAAAAGGACAAACTGTCAGCATATCTTTTCCCTCTGCAAAAAGCTGTTTTACGATTTGCAATTTTTGTTCCTCTTGCTCACACAAATAAACATCCTTGCCTTGAAACGAATCATTTGCCTTAATCACTACTTTTTCATGATTTCTTAAAATTTTAAAATCCGCATTAACCTGCGCACATTCTGGCATCATTTCTTCATTAAACAATACCTCATGCTTGATTGCTGGAATGCCATAATAATTCAACAAAACATAAGTGGCATATTTATCATTAGTCAGTTCTGTCGCCCTTTTTTCATTCAAATGAAATCTATAATTCACTATTTTTTTCTCTTGCTCGCCTTTTTTTAAAATAATAATCCAATCATAAGAAAGATTTGTCCTCTCAATCCCCTTCTCTTGGCAAACCTCCTCAATCATTCTTCGCATTATGTTATCTTCTCTCATCTTTTTTACCTCACAAATAAAAATCCTCATCTCTATTCTTTTGCGAGACGAGGTCTTTTCTCAAAGTAATTTTATTATAAAATATTATTTTTGCCTTGTCAATATAAAATTGATTAAAAATTCCTATCAATAAGACTAATGCTACAAAATCAGAAAATTATTATCAAAAAAATTGATTTTAAGCCCCCTAAAATAAAATTTTTGACTTTAAAATCATTTTTTCTCTAAAAATGCATGTACCGATTTTTATCGATTTTTTAGAACCATTCTAGATTAAGTACGAGACTTTTTGATTTTTGATATTTTTTAAAATACAGTTTGTTGGAGATTCTTAAGAACCAACAAATGGTTCTTAAGTGGGATGGGAGATTTTAAGATTTTAAAACTGTTAAAGCTTTGCTTGCTACAGTTTCAATATATGTAAGAAGGGAAGGGTAAACCCCCTCCCTCTTAGCTTATTCCACATAAAGCACGAGACGGAACCCCATATTAGTACTCGTATATGCAGTAGCAGAATTATCTCCACCACGCCAAGTTGCTATATGTTTATTACCAGGTCCTGCAGCACCGCCACTACGACAAACTGCATTTATTTCATTAGACTGTGGTATCTCTGTCGTCCACTCCCATACATTTCCTGCTACATCATAGATATTTTTTTGTGCTGTATTTCTTCCTTCTGCTGTTTCAAATACTCCTGTTGGAAAAAATGCAAATGATGTTTCTTTAGTATAATTATTGCCTATTATCCAATCTCCTAACCAACCTGGAGAATAAAATATTCTATTATACATCTTACTCTGTACATTACTATAGTTTCCCCAACTACTACAATCGCCATCTGCCACATTCCATCCAATAAACTTGCACATTGCATCCCATTGAGAACCCGTAATTAAACCACTTTGAAATGCTACTGTTCCTATACTCTCCTTTGTATTTCCCTTTTTCCATTTATTTGCTATTTCTAAAGATTTACTCTGTGTAATCACTCGCACTGGCTCATTTCCAGGTTTTATACTTATTGTTGGATTATTCTCCCAATAACTAATTTCCATCCCAGATGTACGCTCTGCACTAGTAATACCTGCCTCATAACGTCCTACCCAGAATCCTCCTGCTTTTTTCACGATTGGATACTCTGGTTGTTGTGCTGTTACTGAATTTTCTATTGTCGTTCCCAAAATACTTGTTACTCCCAATTTATCGCCTTTTATAGCATTCGAAAGACTTCCTAATTCTGCTGCCATATCCTCTCCTGTACTTCCTGCACTTAAATAATAATTATTCGTCCCCAATTTCTTACTATATGCCCCGTCATTCGCTACTGGTATCCACACAAATTCATTTCCTTCACTATCTTTGATAACATAACCTGTGTCAACCGTTCCTTCTGTATGCGCAAAACCTGTTGGAATGTGCTTTTCAGGGTGCGCCGCATGCCACGCCTGTCCATATTCCCACACGGCATAAAGTGTTGTATTTCCAGTTACAGTAAAACTCCCAGAAGTTGTAAACTCTGGCGTTGTTGCTGTGCTACTTCTTGCCCAACCTAAAAATGTACAACCTGTTTGAGTTGGTATTTTTGAAAAGTCAACTGTCACAGTTTCTCCATTTTCATGTCTACTGATTGAAGGTCCACCTTGTCCGCCATTGGTATTATACGAAACTGTGTATTTTTGCACGATTTGATTGCCACTTAACTCGCCATCAATTGTCACACTTCCATCTGGATTTAAGGTTCCAATTTCCAAGCCTTCATAACTTAATTTTCCACTGCTATCTACTCTAATTTCTGCCCCATTAGACAGCTCTACGCCTTTTTCTAATTCTGCTTTGACGTACTCATTCACATTTGCAAAATTGTTATCTTTCATGTAATAATCCATTTGCAATTCCGCGATTTTTAGCTCAATTTCTTCTTTAATTTGCGCCATATTGTTCACATCTACTGCTTTTTGTGCTCGTCCTAAAATGCCATTGCTGCCAGCCACTAAATTAATTGACACTCCTGCTAAGATTAACAACACAATAATTGTAATTACGAGTGCAACTAACGTGATACCTTTGTTATCTGTCCCTCTCTTTTTTCGAACTTCTAACTCATTTTCCATCTTTTGTTTCCTCCTATCAACTTTTAGTTTTTTTTGCATCCCTTGTTCTCCTCCTTTTTCGAATTCTAATGTCCTTTTTGGTATTATTTAATGAAAATTCTATACATCTAATAATTAATGCGTTTAAACTAATATTTTCATTCTGGGCAATCGTTGCCAGCTCCTCTTTTGTTCTATGTGCCACTCTTAGTGTTATGCGTTCTAATTCACTATCTGCAAGCTTTTGAGGATCAAATTTTTCCAATATAACACCCCCTGTTTGACATCGGTAAAATTATTCTATACAAAAATGGAAAAAATTATAAGTTGTCAAAATAAATGACGTCATTTTCTCTGACGTCATTTTATATGATGTATAAAAAGTGAAAACTTTTTACTTGGAAATATTTACTTTTATTTTCTTGATTCTATAATTAACTTTATGCCTGTTCTGTCTTCTCCTTCAACTTGAACTTCGGCAAAAGCTGGTATACAAACTAAATCTACACCTGCTGGTGCGACAAAACCTCTTGCAATAGCTACCGCCTTAATCGCTTGATTTAATGCTCCTGCTCCTATTGCTTGCATTTCTGCTCTTGTACTCTCCTTCACTAATCCAGCGATTGCTCCAGCCACTGAATTTGGGTTTGATTTTGATGAAATTTTTAAAACTTCCATTTTTTTCCTCCTATTATTTTATTTTTT
>CAOKFZ010000026.1 GCA_948467875.1 uncultured Clostridium sp. | reverse complement strand
GAGACATCAAAGTACACGAGTACCCTTGACATCTCTAAAATCCATTTATCATAAACTAAGATATAATATAATTTTTTCAAAGTACTCTTAAATCTATATCTAGCTCTTGCCGAGTAAATATAGATAATCAATTGCCTATATTATATCACGATTTTAAGAAATGTCAAATATTTACAATTATAGTTTCTTCAAATATTCTTCTAATTCTGATAATTTAATCTTTTTCGTCAAATTTGAAATATACACATCATTAGAATAATTGAAAACTAAAAAAGTAATATTTTTAATAATCACTCTATGTGGCTCAATATATGTAAGATTAGTTCGCTCTAATTTTCTAATGCTACCATTGATAAACGTAGGGGTAACTTTTGAAAACTCACATATAAATTCAAGTCGTTGTTTTAGACATTCCTCAAATTCTAGTTCTTGCTTAATTATCTTAACCATAAAAATAATCCTCCTTTCCGTTGGAAGATTTTTTCGCAAACAAAAAAATCAACCAGATTTTATTTTCTGATTGATTTTTGTATCAATTCTGTTTAATTTAGTTCGAACAGAAACGTCGTTGGAGCTTCCAGCCGGAATCGAACCGGCGACCCCAGCCTTACCATGGCTGTGCTCTACCTACTGAGCTATAGAAGCGTATATTCTTATTATTTTCAATTTATTAATTTTAGTTTTCTTTACAATCGCACGCAGCTTCGCTTTCGCTACGCATACTGACACTGTAATGCTCATTCTTCGCAAACAGTCTCAGAATCTACCTACTGAGCTATAGAAGCATTTGTAATTTTGCGAAGGAGATTTATTCTCCTTCATCCAAACATTTCATTGCCTTTTTGCGAATTCTCTGAATGGCATTATCGACCGATTTAATCGGCGCTGCCAAACTTACCGCTATATCACTATAACTTTGCCCTTGAATATATTTATTCAAAACGTCTTTCTCAAATTTACTCAAATTTTTATCAATCTTGCTCTCAACACTCTCATAATACTCTTTTTTGATAATTGTCTCTAGCGGATCTTCCACGGTATTGGTATCTAGCACATCCAAAACAGACACATCATCATTTTCATCATATGCCGCAGTATTCAGCGAAAAAGAAGAATTTAGCGGAATATTTTTCTGCCTATTGGATGTTTTAATAACTGTAATCAGCTGCCTCTCGATGCACAAATTAGCAAACGTGCGAAAAGAATTTTGTTTTTCCGCATCAAACGACTGTATCGCTTTATACAAACCCCAAAAGCCTTCTTGTATCATATCTTCCTTCTCTGCTCCAATAATAAAAAAACGATTTGTCTTCATTTTGATAACTTCTTTATACTTATTTAGTAAATAATCCAGTGCCAATTTATCGCCTTCCTTAATCAGCGCAATCACTTCTTCATCCGCAATATTAGCATATTTATCTTCAAATTGATATTGTTTTGCATCTACCATTACCTATTTTGCTACCTCCTGTAAGTTGCTTCTATGTGCATTATATTAGCAAAGTGCCAACATGTCAAGAGATTTTCGCAAGTTTTTCATATTTTCGTGCATTTTTCCTAAATCGGATTAACATGAATTACAGTCAAACACACCTCATCAATTTTCGCATCAATTTCCTTTTCCAGCTGATTTGCAATTTCGTGGCTTTCAAAAGTTGATAAATTTCCATCTACATAAATAGTAAACGAAATCTGGTATTTATAACCCACTGGCGTAGAATTAAAATGTTGCACCTTCTGAATTTCAGAATGTTTCTCAATAATCTCCAAAACCTTTTGCTTGCCTTCCTCATGAATGGCTTTATCCATTAAAACATCATAGCTTTCCATAAAAATCTTAACACCAGTAAAGCAAATCCAAATCGAAATTCCAACCCCTACAACACTATCAAACCACACAATATTTTTTAAGCTCAGCAGGGAAGCTACTAATGTAAAACCTGTCACAAAACAGTCATTTTTGTGGTCTTTTGCATTTGCTTCTATCAGCAAATTATTATATTTTTGTGACAGCGCATGTGTATAGCGATACAACAAAAATTTCACAACAATTGTTACCAAACAAACAACAATCAACATCCAAGAAAATGCATAGCTTTCATGGTGCCAAAACGAAACAACTGAATTTACCAACAATTTTATGGCAACAAATATCATTGAAATACTAATTAACATAGAAAAAATATATTCTGCTTTTCCATGTCCCAAATTATGGCAATTATCCTTGGGTCTGCTTGCAATCTTGTTTCCCACAAACGTCATGCAAGACGAAAAAATATCTCCAGCACTATTGACACTATCTGCAATCATGGCTTGACTATTGGTCAAAATACCAATCGCTGCTTTAATGATCAACAAAAACAAATTTCCTACCATACCAAAAATACTTGCCATTTTAGTAGATTGATATCTTTCTTCCATACTATTTCTCCCCTATTTAACTTATTCACTTTTTTCTTTATCTATGCTATCCATCTTATCAAAAAAGCAATCTATTAAATTTTATTTCACTTGAAACGACGCCAATAAAGAAGTCACTAAATTCGTATAAAAATTCAATTCATTCAACGGGAATTCTATATCAAACACATAATAACTTTCATTTACTTCAAGCCAAACAACTTGCAAATAAAAAGCTTCACTTAAATTCGTATCCAAATAATGAAAACTATAAGTATAAGCCAAATTGTTGTTGACTGATAACTCTTTTATATCAGACGGATTTGAATAGCCTTCAAAATTCTGCAAAAATGCAACATGATCCGCTTTCACAATATCGATTAACTCACGATTTGCAACTTTATCCTTTTTTGCTATAAAAATATTCAAATCGTCTTTAGAACGCAAATCTAGCAAATAATCAGAATCATATTTTGTTAAACCTAAATTCTTAGAAAGCTCGACACTTACAGAATTATCCTTGCTTAAAAAAATCATCGTATTATTTTCCTGCACAACTGGATTTTCTGGATTATTTTTAGGGGTTGATATTTTTTTGGCAATTAACAAAATTATGCCCAATAAAATAGCCACACAAATCATCGAAAAAATAATCACTTTTTTCTTATTTAAGCGTCGAGGTTCTTCATAAAACTCATACATCTTTAAACCTCGTATTTTATCATATCACAAAAATACAAACTTTTCAACTAATTTATAAAAAAAACAGTTGACAAATGTAATTTTATGTGGTATCATTTTAAAAATTTAGTCTTAACTAATTTATTCTTATTTTGTTTCAAAATAAAAAATCCAATTCATATTATAAAAATAAAAAAGGAGATCCTAAACTTGTTATCTATTGTAAAAAGTATGTCTCTTCAAGGATTAGAAGGCATTTTAATTCATGTTGAAGTGGATATTTCAGCTGGAATGCCATCTTGGGAAGTAGTTGGCTTGCCAGACGCCTCTATTCGCGAGTCCAAAGAAAGAGTAAGAACAGCCATTAAAAATTGTGGCTATGAAGTTTTAAGTCGTAAATATATTATTAATCTATCCCCTGCCAACCTAAAAAAAGAAGGTTCTATGCTAGATTTAGCAATCGCTGTCGGCATTTTGCGTTCTATGGACGTCATTGCAGAAAATAATTTAGCAAGCACCATTTTCATTGGCGAATTATCCCTAGACGGCAGTATTAATCAAGTCAATGGCATATTACCAATTTGTATCGAAGCACTCAAATATGGCATCAAAAGAGTAATTGTGCCAAAGCAAAATGCCAAAGAAGCTGCCATTGTTAGCGAGCTTGAAGTCATTGGTGTTTCCCATTTGCAAGAAGTCATTCAATATTTGAATGACGAAATCAAAATTGAAAAGGAAACTGTCAGTCTGCAAGAAATTCTGAAAAATAACCAAAATGAGAAACTTGACTTTGACGAAGTAAAAGGGCAAGAAACTATTAAAAGAGCGCTCGAAATTGCAGCTGCTGGCGGACATAACTGCCTCATGATTGGTTGTCCTGGTTCTGGCAAAACTATGCTTGCCAAAAGGCTTCCTACCATTTTGCCAGATTTGACCTTCGAAGAGTCTCTCGAAATTACCAAAATCCATAGCATTGCTGAAAAATTGGAAAATCGCAGCTTGGTTTGCGAGCGCCCTTTCCGAAGTCCACATCATACCATTTCTGCTAATGGGCTAATTGGTGGTGGCAAAATTCCAAAGCCTGGCGAAATCAGTCTATCTCATTTTGGCGTCCTGTTTTTAGATGAATTATTGGAATTCAATCGCAACACTCTCGAAGTTCTACGCGGACCTCTCGAGGACAAAACCGTTACCATTAGCCGAGTTGGCGCAAGTTTGACTTATCCGTGTAATTTCATGTTAATTGCAAGCATGAACCCCTGCCCTTGTGGCTATTTGGGAAGCAAAGAAAAAAATTGCACTTGTACGCCAAGACAACGAGAACTCTATCGAGCCAAACTAAGCGGTCCTTTGCTCGACCGATTTGATATTCACATACACGTTCCTAGTGTTAATTATCAAAAACTAGAGGCAAAAAATGGAGAAACTTCTCTAGAAATTCGCAAACGCGTAAACGCTGCCAGAAAACTCCAATTAAGCCGTTATCATGACTTAGGCATTTATTCTAATGTCGAATTAACCCCAAAATTAATGGAAGCCTATTGCCAATTAGACATTCAATCCAACGAAATTTTGAGCCAATCTTTTAAAAAATTAAATTTAAGTGCAAGAGCCTATTCAAAAATTTTAAAAGTGGCACGCACTATTGCCGATTTAGACGGTAGTGAAAATATTGAAAAAATGCACTTAATCGAAGCCATTCAATATAGGAGCCTAGACCGAATATGAAAAAAATACAAGAAATTAATTTTAATGATGAAATATATCCCGAAAAATTGCGCAAAATTAAAAATCCTCCACTTAAATTATATGCTATCGGAAATACAACTTTGCTGAAAAAACCGAGTTTGGCAATTGTTGGAACACGTCATATTACAGACTATGGAAAGGAAAATTGCCGAAATTTCGCGCAAAAAATTGTGCAAAATGATATCCCAATCGTCAGTGGAATGGCAATTGGAACCGACACTGTCGCACACAAAACTGCTTTAGCATTTAGCGGAGAAACGATTGCCGTTTTAGCTGGTGGTTTCGAGCATATTTTCCCAAAAGAGAATTTACCATTATTTGAACAAATTATTCAGCAAAATGGGTTGGTAATTACTGAATATCCACCAAATACTGCTATTAAAAGTGAGCGATTTTTAGAAAGAAATCGCATTGTAAGTGGATTGTCAGAAGGCGTTTTAGTGATTGAAGCAGCATATCGTAGTGGAACAAGCGTTACTGCAAAACATGCTTATTCGCAGGAAAAAATTGTTATGGCACTTCCCGGAAGGCTAGATAATCCATACGGTGTAGGCGTCAATAAGTTAATTCAAGAAGGAGCCAAATTAGTAACAGATATGGAAGATATTTTAAACTTTTTTCCACAGTTTACCCATAAATTGGGGAAAAATATTCTGCCGAAACAAGAGACCATTTTTGAATTGGAAGTAAAAGAGGAATATCAAGAAATTGTGAAAATTTTGAAAAATAAAACTTTGTCAGCAGAAGAAATTAGACAGGAAACACAAGCAAAAGATTTGCGCCAAACCTTGAATTTGTTGGTAACTATGGAATTGGAAGGTTTGATTGAGCAAGAAATCGGCGCAGGATATTATTTAAAAGGAGAACATAAGTGACTAAATTAGAACTCGGAAAAAATGGAGAAAATGCAGCTTGCCATTATTTGGAAAGGCAAGAATATTATATTATGGAAAAAAATTTCAGATGCAAATCTGGTGAAATCGACATCATCGCCACTGACCAAAATGAGTTGGTCTTTATTGAAGTAAAAACACGTTGTTCCAAACAATATGGCGAAGCACGCGAGGCAGTTACAGAATACAAGAAAAAGCATATTAAAAAGGCAGCTGAATTTTACCTTCACACAAAAGGGCTCGAAAATTGCCTTGTGCGTTTTGATGTCATGGAATTATATTTAAAAAATGGCACATTTTATATCCAACATATTAAAAATACATTGTGGTAATCAAAAAAAGCTCTGAAGATACATACAGAAGAAAAAAATTTGCAGTCAGAGAAACATAAGAAATTGACAATTACATTCGAGAAGAAGTCAAATAACAGTTTATTCAAACAACTTCTTGAATTCATAAAATACTGGCTAAAAAAGTAAAAAAATGCAGGTAGGTGTTGCTACCTGCATTTTTTATTTTATCGGATACATCCATGTTTAACTTTTATCCTATATTAATTATACATCTTCTTTTTTCCTTTGTCAAGCATTTTTCAAAATTTCAGCACATTTCTAACTTCTATCACATCTTTCATTTTCAGGGCACATATTAAAGGGCACAGTTCCCTGTGCCCCCTACAAAAATTCACAAAATTTTCACAATTTTTTGACAAAAAAGACACAACCTTGTGCATATTTTTAGGTTCATCATTTAATACTAAAGTAACAAAAGATTAAAGAGGAAAGAGTAGCACCCTTTCCTCTTTAAACAGTATAGTAATAGCCTTTGTTCTAATTGTTTCGTTTCATCAATCTATGATATCTCATTTGCCCGAATTGATAGGCGTGCCGAGCTACTCGGACTAATATTTATAACTCCACGCCTAATCAATACCAGAACCTTTGCAGCTAGTACACACACCCTCACTCAGATTTAACCAATTGCCACTGTTCGACGACGCACCGCATCCGCTGCAACGTACCAGTTTTACGAATCGTTCGTTATATCCATATGGAGACCTTGTACCCACTAACCATTGTGCACCATACACCCTTTTATTTGCGCATCCCGTCTGATGACTCACATAATAATCTGGCAACCTAGCCGGCCCTACATACTTCTCACCCGACCAGGTCCACTCATTCCAGTCTACCTTTAAATTTGTGCACGTGTGCAGACTGTTAAGATTGTCATAATAATCGCCATTCCAAACTACTCTACCTCCGGGATCCACCACACCTCCAACAAGGAGTTCCTTCTGGCACAGCCACATCACCAGACTGATTAATATATCCTCCATTTCCTGCATTATCCCACATATATA
>CAOKFZ010000025.1 GCA_948467875.1 uncultured Clostridium sp. | reverse complement strand
AACTTTGGTCTTAAAAAAATGGCATTTTTTGTTGACTAAATTGTTGACAAAAATGTAAAAATTCACAAAAAATCACAGAGTGATACAAAATAGAATAATCGTTAAAAGTGCCCATATATCAACATTTATTTAGTGACATACAAAAATAGAAAAAGACACAAAAAGGTTAATTTTGTGCCTTGGTTGGTGGAGATGGTGGGAGTCGAACCCACGTCCAACAACACTTCCACATAAACTTCTCCGAGTGCAGTTTGTTATCGAATTTCCTACCAATCCATTTAACAAACAAAAGAGATTGGTAGTAGTCTTCTAAAAAAATCCCACAAATGACAAAGACAATCATTTGCTTCGTTTCCTACTAAATTTGACACCTATTTTTTAGCCGTAGGTTGCTAAAAGTAGATGACGCCGCGCCTAGGCAGCGTATGCTAATTCATTATTATCAGCGTTTATATTTTGTTATGCCTTTTATAGTGGTCTGGCATCTCCACTACTCGCTATTCATGCTTCTGGGTTGCTGTCGAAACCAAATACACCCCCATGTCTATTTATTATATACTAAATTTCTGCAAAATGCAAGATTTTTATTGCAATATCCAAGATTTTCTGATACAATAACAAAAAAGAATAGAAAGTATAGGAAATTACAATGAAAAATGTGGTAGGAATTTTTGTGTCATTTGCATACATAGCCATCTTAATGCTGGTAGCAAAATATTTTGAAAAATTTGAGAAAGAAGCAAGTCGCAAATTTATTCATATTTTGCTTGCCAATTGGTGGCTGATTGTGATGGCATTTTTTGACGATATCCAATATGCAATCATTCCGCCAATTGCTTTTACCATCATTAATTTTATTTCTTATAAATCGAATTTAATCAAAGTAATGGAACGTGACGAAACTCAGCAAGAAGGCTTGGGGACAGTGTATTTTGCAATTTCGCTAATTCCGCTAGTAATTTTATCATTTGGGCTAACGCAAAATCCTCTGATTGGGTTAACCGGCTTTTTTGTGATGACCTATGGAGATGGTTTTGCAGCATTAGTAGGGCAAACTATTCCGAGCAAAGAATATCGAATTTTTGGTGCAACCAAAACAATAGCAGGTTCGCTTACCATGTTCTTGACGGCTTGTATCATTACAATTTCGGTATTGGTTTATGCCAATACTGCCATGTGGTTTGTGAAGGCAGTTGGAATTTCGTTTGTGGCAACGATTTTAGAAGCAATATCTGCTAAAGGAACAGATAATTTAACAGTGCCAATTGTGACTTCAGTTTTGACTTATTTTATGATTTAAAAGGAGAAATGCATGTTAGAAAAAGTAAATTATCCAGAAGATTTACGAAAGCTAAGTTTGGAAGAAAAGAAGCAATTAGCCAAAGAGTTACGAGAGAAAATTATTGAAACCGTTTCAAATACGGGGGGGCATTTGGCATCTAATTTGGGCGTAGTGGAACTGACGATTGCACTGCATTCGGTGTTCAATACGCCAATTGACAAAATTGTTTGGGATGTGGGGCATCAAACCTATGTTCATAAAATGTTGACAGGTCGAAAAGGAAAATTGGAAACATTGCGTCAAATGGACGGTTTGGCTGGTTTTCCGAAAGTTTCCGAAAGCATTTATGACACATTTAACACAGGGCACAGTAGTACCTCAATTTCAATTGCATTAGGAATGGCAAGGGCACAGGAAATCAAAGGCGAGAAAAGCAAAGTTGTGGCTGTGATTGGCGATGGTGCTCTAACTGGTGGCATGGCGCTCGAGGCTTTGAATGACGTGGGAAGCAGCAATACCAATATGGTGGTTATTTTAAATGATAACGAAATGAGCATTTCGAGAAATGTAGGCGGAATTTCGTTGTTGCTTTCCAAATTAAGGACAAAAGGTTTGTATACGAATTTCAATATTAAGGGGAAGAAAACAATCAATAAAATTCCTTTTGTGGGGAAACGCGTTGTCAAATTAGTGCAAAAAGCGAAGCGAGGCATCAAGCAATTGGTTATTCCTAAAATGTATTTTGAAGATATTGGGTTTCGTTATTTGGGACCAATTAATGGGCACGATTTGAGCAAATTAGAGGATATTTTTCAGATTGCTAAAGAGCAAGAAGGTCCGATTTTAATTCATGTTTTGACAAAAAAAGGAAAAGGCTATAAGCCAGCAGAAGACAATCCAGATGTGTTCCATAGCACTTCCAAATTTGACAAATTGACGGGCGAAAAAATTGGAAAGAAAAAATTTGACTATTCTAAAGTGTTTGGCGAAAAGTTGGTAAGTTTAGGAAAAACAAACAAAAACATTGTTGCAATTACGGCAGCTATGACGGATGGAACGGGTTTGAGAGAATTTGCAAATCACTTCCCTGAGCGATTTTTTGATGTAGGAATTGCGGAGCAACATGCGGTTGGTTTGGCAGCAGGACTAAGCAAGTCTGGTATGATTCCAGTTGTGCCAATGTATTCGTCGTTTATTCAAAGGGCATTTGACCAATTGGTGCATGATGTAGCGATTTTAGATTTGCCAATTGTGATTTGTTCGGATCGAAGCGGCATTGTTGGAAATGATGGAGAAACCCATCAAGGATTGCTGGATATGGCGTTTACGAATATTATTCCGAATTTTACAATTATGGCGCCTAAGGATTTTAAAGAGTTAGAAGCGATGTTGGAATTTGCAGTCAATTTAAAAAAGCCAGTGCTTTTGCGTTATCCAAGAGGTGGGGAGCAGATTGCGTTTGAAAGGCAAGAAGAAATCAAGCTTGGCAAATGTGAAGTTTTGCAAAAAGGAAAAGACGTGTGTTTGATTGGAATTGGTAAATTTGTGGCGAAAGTGTACCAAGTGGCAAAAGGCTTGAAAGAAGAAGGAATCGATGCAACTGTGATAAATGCTAGATTTTTGAAACCGCTGGATGAATTGGTTATATTGGAATGGTTGAAAAAATCACGAATTGTGGTAACTTTAGAAGATGGAACCACGAAATGTGGGCTTGGAACGGAAATTGAGAGACTTGCTTTTGCGCATAAATTAAGCGCAGAAGTGGTAAAAATGGGTTACCCAGATGAGTTTGTAAAACAGGGAACTTGTGAAGAAATTGAAGAAAAATATGGGTTGACAGAGGAAAAAATTGTAAAGGAAATTTTGAAAATAAAAGAAGAATTAGAAGAACATAGAAGAGGAAATGGATGGTTAAAGATTTTAGAAAAGAAGAAGCAAATGAACGAAAGTTGCTAGAGGCGAAAATAAGGGACCAATACCAATTTGCAGTCACGAAAAATAAGATCACTCATACGGATTTTTTGAATCAAGCAGAAAAATTAGTGGCTGAGAAATTTTTGCGAGAAAATGCGGTTAAAAATTATTTGTTTTTTGGAGGAAATGGAGAGAATGCGCAGCGCCAGATCTTGTTATTTTATCCAGAAAAGTTTACAGCAGAAATGGTGGCCCAAAATTATGAAAAAATTGTGTCTGGAATACGAATTATATTGCCCAAAGGTATCCATTATGAACATCGCATTTATTTGAGTGGTGTAATGAAATTAGGAATAAAACGTGAGAAAATGGGGGATATTGTAGTCAAAGAAAAGGGAGCAGAGTTGATTGTTTTAAACGAAGTGGCTGATTTTTTGGAGAGCAATTTGCCAGATTTGACACGTTTTAAGAGTGCTAAAATAGAGAAAATTAGTGTTTTGGAAGTAGAGCCAAAGACACAAGAGTTTGAAGAAATTTCGATTCTTGTGTCTTCGATGAGGCTGGATAATTTTGTTTCAGAATTGGCAAGGACATCTCGAACAAAAGCGATTGAGTTAATCAATGGGCAGCGAGTTTTTGTGAATTATAATATGGAAATGAAGGCATCAAAGAGAATTAGCCAAGAGGATGTGATTACCATACGAGGCAAAGGAAAGTTTGTTATTTTTGGACTTCAAAGACAGACGAAAAATGGAAAATTTGTTATTGAAGTTAGAAAATATAAAGGATAGGGGGATTTTTATGAAAAAATTGACACCAGAATGGAAGCAAAAAATGGGAAAAATTTTTAGCACAATTGTTATGATTAGTTTTATTGCACCAATTGGATTTTTGATTTTTCAAATTGCTACCACGCCAACCATTGTTGAAAATGTGGATGAGAGAGTCAAAAGTGATTACATACTGATGCTTTTGGAGTGCTGTTTGGGGATTTTTGCGATGCTTCTTCCTGGCATGCTGACGAAAAAGTTTCGTTTAGAAATTTCAGGCAAAATGTATTATTTGTATGTATTTTTCTTGTATGCTGCTATTTTTTTGGGCGAGGTCAGAGAATATTATTATAAAGTTCCATATTGGGATATTATTTTGCATGCGTTTAGTAGTGTTATGGTTGGATTTTTAGGGTTTTCTTTGATTGATATTTTAAATCACAATAATAATCGTGTTACCTTGTCTCCATTTTTTGTGGCATATTTTGCATTTTGTTTTGCGGTTCAAGTGGGAGTGCTTTGGGAAGTTTACGAATTTTCTGCAGATGGTTTGTTTGGAACTGATATGCAAAAATATAAATTGCAAGGAAATATGCTTTTAACAGGAAGAGAGGCATTGAGAGATACCATGGAAGATTTAATTGTGGATATAATTGGTGCGTTTTTTGCAAGTTCCATTGGGTATATTTCGCTGAAATATAAAAAAGGTTGGATGAATGATTTACGTATTAAACTAAAAAGAAATAAGGAGGAAATGATCAAAAATGATGAATGAGATCAAACAGGATTTGGAACTAGCGACAAAAATGCAAAACAATAGCCACGAGCCATATAGTCATTTTTATGTGGGGGCAGTGTTAACTACGAAATCAGGAAAAAAATATACAGGTTGTAATATTGCAAATCATGGAATACAAGCGATTTGTGCGGAACGAGTGGCTTTTGTAAAGGCAATTTCGGAAGGAGAAAAAGAATTTGAGAGTATTGCTGTGGTTGGCTCAAGTGATAGAAATAAAGCAGAAGCATGTTTACCATGTGGTTATTGTAGACAATTTATGAGTGAATTTGTGGATGCTAATTTTAAGGTTTTTACGGCAGATGAGAAAAAGGGAGAAGGTTATCGCGAATATACAATGCAAGAACTTTTGCCATATGGATTTGAGTTGTAAAATAGCACGAAACGAAATCACTTGACATAGTATGTAAGTGTTGGTATAATATAAAAGTTATTGAGTAGGAATTTTCAAAAGTTTTCAAAGAATGGAGGAAATATGCGCATTGATGAAAAAACTAGAGAACGGTTTTGTGAATGGCAACAATCGGCTAAATTGTCAATAGAATTCAGCATTGTTTGTTACAGATGGGGATGCAAAATGTTGTCAAAATGGAAGCAGTTGGCAAGAACGCAGTAGTGTGTGAAACCACAGATACGGAAAGATATGTGCTGCGATTTGTTGACCGCAAAACGGCTTTTGTGGATGACAATAAAGGAAAGAGAAAGATTTTCCGAGTGCAGAATGGTGCTATTCGAAAATGCAGCTAAATTCAGTGTGAAGAAAGATACTTATTTTTCGTGAAGGGAGAGAGTTTCATGAATGGTCCACTTTTAAGGGGACATTTCATAGACTCTCTCTTGTTTATTTTTTTTAATACAAAAATAACGAATTCCAACTTCTCGAAACTCGCTATTTTTCTTGTTTTTCAAATAAAAAAGCGAGTAAATTCTACTATCGTAAAATTTCCACGCTTTTTGGCTGGGCTGGGCTGGGCGTACCTTATACGAACAAGCCCCCAACTTTTCCTCTAATTCTTCAATTAGAGGTATTTTTTCCGTGTATGGTTTATTCTGTGTGCTGAATATAATTGTTAAGCTATCATCATATAAATATACTTTGTATATTAACACATTAACTAACATTTTGCAATACTCTATATCATCAATTTTTCTGCTCCTCATTTCTTTCAAAAAGAACTTTATCTCTGGAACTGTTATATCAACTTTTTGCATACCTTCCAATAAAAGTTCTTTTTCTATTTCTTTTCGTTCCTCGTCCATCTTTTGTATCTCGTCAAAAATTGTTTGCCTTACACTTTCAACATTACACATTTTCAAACTATCAATTAAGTTTTTGTTTTGCTTTTCGTTATCTTTTAATTGCTTGTTTAATCTGTTCAAATTTGTATTGTCTTTAATTTCTTTTTGTGCTAGTTCATAAACAGTATTTGCTATTGTGTCTATATGCTCATCTGTCAAAATATTTCTTGCTTTTTCTACAACAATATTTTCGATATATTCTTTTTTTACATTCTTTCTAGTACATTTCTTTTTGCGTGATTTATTACAAGAATAATAATTGTGTATAGTTCCATTACAAGACGTTCCACTTACACCGTACCATCATAGTTTTACAATTTCCGCAAAATAATTTTGTTGTCAAAATATATTCTGTTTTAGTCTTTAATCTTGAACGTGAGTGTTTATTCTTTTCTAGTTTCTGTTGTATATCTTCAAATAATTCATTATCAATTATTTGTGGAATTACGTTCGGCGTTTCTTTTCCGTTATGTGTATATATACCAATATACTTTTTATTTCCTAGTACTGTACGAATTTTACAACTTGAATATTTTAAACCTTTGGTTTCAAGATATTTTTTTATCTGTACTATGGTATGCCCATCATTATACATTTCAAATATTTTTCTAACAATAGGGGCTGTTTCTTCGTCTATTTGATAATGATGGTCTTTATCGACTCTTAGTCCAATAGGTATAGTTCCACCATTATACAAGCCCTTTTCTGCATTTATTCCCATCCCACGCTTTACTTTTTGTGATAGTTCCACAGAGTAATATTCTGCCATTGTCATCAACACACCTTTTAGCATTACATTACTTGCGTCATTTTCATTTATATTTTCTTTTGCTGATAAAAGACATACATTATTCTTTTTTAGACTATATTCATTTTTAGCAATTTCATACATATTTCTTCCAAATCTGTCTAATTGGTAAACAAGAACAGCTTGAAAAGCTCTTTTATTACTATCTTCAAGCATTTTTTGAAAGCTCGGTCGATTATCATTTGTTCCAGTCATTGCTCTATCGGCGTATTCGCCTATAACATTTATATTATTTTGTTTGGCATATTCGTGACAAATTTTTAGTTGTCCTTCGATAGATTCTTCTCTTTGGTTATGCGAACTGTATCTTGTATAAATTACAGCATTTATTTTCTCCTTTCTTTCCATTTTTTACTTTCCTTTCCTTTTTTATTATTTTCGTCATTTATTATTTGTTTGATACCTTCCATAAATTTTTTTTGTATAGAATATTCCATCATTTCTGTTTTTTCTATTGCTGTCTTTAGTTTTTGAGAAAATAACCAATTTTTTTCATTATCTTTTAGTGATTTCTCTTTTTCTATTATTTGATTTAATTCTATTGTTCTTTCTATATATTGTTCAATTTTATCAAACAAAAAATATAAATGTCCGCTGTTTTCTAACATTTGACTTAATCTTTTTAATAAATCTTTGTGTATATCACTTATTGGCATATCTCTTTTTATATCTACTTTTTCGTCTTCGTGAAATTTACTAATGTCGTGTTGAAATTTATATAATTCTTCCAGTGCTTGTTGCGATAATCCTATCTTTTTATTTATATCGTCAAAATCATAATTAGGGCATTCACTTTTTCCAACTAGATAATCACTACTTACCTCTAACTTATTAGCCATTTTTTCTAATACTGTCAAACTAGGCTCTCTTGTTCCTTTTCTATAATTAGAAAGTGAGCCCACAGAAATATCAATATCATTTGCAAACTTATCTTGATCAATTCCTTTTTCTTTTAATAAATCATTTAATCTTATAGCAAAATTATATCTTGCTTTATTTTCTTCTATACCTCCTTGCAATTTTTTTATATTTTCTTCTATCTCTACTATGTCAATATGGTGTACCTCTCTTTTGTTTCTTTGTTTCTTTTCCTTTGTACTTTTCTTTTTACTCATTTTGTTCATCTCCTTTTATATATGTTCGTGAAATTTATTTTTAACAATTCACTATTCAAAAACTTTGTGAAAGAATTACACAAACTTTTATTTTTATTGTAATATTTATTTATATTCAAAAATGAAAGTTTATTTTTATATTTCACATTTATATTTTACTATATTTTTACAATTATGTCAATAAAAATAAACAACAAAATAAAAATAAAGGAGGTTTTGCTATGGATAACAAACTTACAGAAGACTTAATCAAGGAAACTAAAAACAAGTATTTTCGAGAGTATAGAAAAAAGAATCCTCAAAAATCAAAAGAAGCACAAAGGAGATATTGGCAACGCAAAGCAGAGCAAGAGCAGAATAACAACAAATAAAGTATTTTAAAGAAAGGAGCAATGTTCAATATATGATAGAACTTTCACAAAAACAAATAAAACAAATAGCACGTTCAATATCTGTGTTAGATATAAAAGCATATATTGAACAGCATTATGAAGATTATAAAAAATTTTTGGAAGAAGATGCAGACAACAAAGAATAAAAACGAGTGTTCGTCATTGACGAGTTTATCTTTTTTGTAAAAGAAAACTTCGGTGGCGACTTCCAAAACATATTTTAGTTTTTTGAAGTCGACATAAAAAATATTAGAAAGGAAGTAATTTGTATGAATAAAAAATCAAGTAAAGAAAAAAAATCAGTTACCGAGAGGACAAAAAAATATAAATCACCAATGACTACAACAAAAGATATGATAATGTTAGCAAAAATCGTTATTAAAAAGCTAGATATAAAAATGTATAAAACTCAACTATACTTTAGACAAGATAACAAATACATACATAACAACAGGCTATTGTTGCAAAGTATAAATGAATTGTGTGAATTAACAAGATTTCACGATACAGAAGTACTACATCAAATAAATAAATTTGCAGAGGAAGTATATAGTGCAGAAAAGGAACTACCTATACTATTAAAAAATGGTATGATTATAGAGGGCGAATATATAGCAACTGATACGCCTACATTTAGCCCTTTCTTTTTAAATGTAACTTATAACCATTCTGCTTATGACGAACACGTTGATAAATTTCTTAATGATATTACGTGTGGTCATAAAGAATTAAGGAAAACTTTAGAGGAAATACTAGGACTTATACTGCTTACTGCAAAATTTCCTCATCATGTCTTTTTCTTTGTTGGAAACGGAAATAATGGCAAAAGTACATTTTTAGAAATGATCAATAACTTTGTAGGAGAATTAGGGCAAAATATAAGCCTTGATGCCTTTAATGACGCAACAAGTGTTGCTTCGTTAATTGGAAAATTAGTAAATTGCACAGACGAAACAGACGGCGTTTTTATTGATAAATGCAAAGGCTTTAAGAGTTTAGCAAGTGGTAATACCATAACAGTAAGACCTATATATTCTCAACCTACAAAGGTACAGAATACAGCAACACTTATAGTAAGTACAAATAATATGCCTAAATTTTATGACAGAACGTACGGATTTTACAGAAGATTAGTAATTGTACCATTTGATTTTAAGATTACTGAAAAAATAGCTAATCTTGATGAACTATTAAGCACAGACAACGCCAAAAGTTATATATTAAATCTAGCTTTAAAAGGTGTAAAAAGTATTAAAGAAAACGAATATAAGATAACTGAAACTGAAATACTAAACAAAGCCTTAGAAGATTATAAAACAGACGGCGACGATATAGCTGTTTTTGTTAAAGAACATAAAATTGATGGTAGAATAAATAGAGAGGTTTACAACGAGTTTCTCGACTATTGTGAAGAAATAGGAACATATACAATATCATTGCCAAGTTTTACAGCCAGATTAAAAGACTTTGGTTATGTTTCTACTTCAACTACAATAGATAAACAGTCTGTAAGAGTATATAAAAAACGACGCTAAAATACATTAAAGCTACACTCTTAATATCTTCAAATGGTTGATAATACTGACAAACTACACAACTACGCTAACTACACTATATATTTTCTAAAAAAATATTTATTTATTTTAATGAAAGAAATATTAAAGTGTAATTGTGTAGTTTTTGTAGTTTACTAACAATGCCAATACTTTCATAACATTTTTAATGTAGTTTAGGTGTGGTTAATATAAAATTTGGATTTATAAAAAAGTAGAGCAACTGAGGAATGTATTGCAAGAGTAAGAAAAAGTATGAACGGTTGATTTGCTTTTTTAATTTTACATTAAATATATATTTTTTTATGATTCTTTTTAACTTATACTCCTCTTAAAATATTTTAGAAAGTTAGTGTTTTAACAATTAGCAAATCAACTCAACAACACAAATATAGTATTTGCAAGGGTTACAGAATTTTTTTTGGTTGACCTGCTTTTTATAAACAATTTTTTAACATTTCAACAAATTTTTGTGTCCTGTATCCCTTGATATAAGCGTCGGTTGACCTGCTCAAAATAAAAACTTTATATATTTTTATAATATATTTTTATATTTTTTTATATCGTTTAAGTCTAACTAAAAATCCATCTCTTTTGATAGTTCATCCATAGTATAAACTTTTTTGTTTTCTTTATCTACAAATTGAATTTCAAAATTACAAACGTTTATAAATTTTTGAATTGTATCAAAATTAGGGTTGCTATATTCTGTTTCATAATTTGATATTGTATTATCTGCTAGATTTAATTCATTACCTACATTACTTTGTGTTAGTCCTCTTATTTTTCTTATATTCCTTAATATTGTACCTATCATAATAAATTCCACCTTTTTGTTTTTATTATTACAAAAAGTGAGTTCAATATCATAAAATCTCGAAATACTCGAATATTTTTCTCGAATACCTTGAAGTTATTTTTATATTTTGATATAATATTCGAGAATGTCGAAATTAAGGAGTAATAAAATGGACAAAATAAACAAAGATTTTAACATACCATACTACATTTTTGAAGAAATAGTTGAGTATATAGAACAAACAGCACAAGGATGTTATAAAAGCATGAAATGGTCAAATATCAAAGCACTTTTACGATTAGCACAAGTCAATAAAAGATTATCAAGTGAACAAGTCAATTTTATTATAGAAACATATTGTCGAGAATAAAAAGAAATGATATACTAAAATTCGACAAAATGTTACAAAAGAAAAAGGAGGTGAAAAACAAATGAAAAATGAAAAAGGCGTAACTTTAAAAACACTAATAATTATTGTAGCAGTAATTATAGGGGTAATAGCTATAACAATTATAAATAACAAAAATCAAAACTTAAATTTTAGAAAAGAAATGATAAATGATTATAATAAAACAGTAGCTGATTATAATCTTGCAATTGTCAAAAAAAATACTATTATAGCAAAAACTGCTCCAAATACACCATCTGATATGTATTTTAAAGAAGCAAAATCTATTCCGTTAGACATAGCAAATTCTGATAATTTTAATAATATGTTAGACCTATACTATAATGAGTTTGATGCTGTAAAAGAATATAATAATAAATTGTTAGAAGTATACAAAGTACTTCTTAATGAAAATGAATAGGAGATATAAGTTGTATGGTTAATAATGATAATAATAAAAAATGGATTCCATATTTTAAAAGAGAAAATAGCATATATAAAAAATACCCATTTTTAGCTTGGTCAATAACTATTATAATAATAGTAGGTGGGTTATGGCTAGTGTATAATGGTTATAAGGATAGTGCTAGTTCAGCACGTTATAATGCAGGTTACAAAGATGGTTATACATCAACTTATCAAAAATAATAAATCAAAAAATAAAGCCTAGTAGTTTTTACTAGGTCTTTTTTGATAATATTTACAATTTATAATTTACAGCAAAACCACCGTATAAAGTAAATTATATTGTTCGTATTATCACTAGATGGCTGGGCTGGTGGGATTCGAACACACGCATGCCAGAGTCAAAGTCTGGTGCCTTACCGCTTGGCTACAGCCCAAT
>CAOKFZ010000024.1 GCA_948467875.1 uncultured Clostridium sp. | reverse complement strand
TCTTATGTGCGCCGCCAGCGTTTATCCTGAGCCAGGATCAAACTCTCTTGTTTGTTGTATCTATATTTTTATCAATATAAATCTTTTTGAGTTTGAGCTTATAGCTCATTTTCTTAATTTACTTTGGTAGCTTTTGCTACCGCTTGGTTTTGTTATCTTAAAGGAATTTATTGTTTACTTTTCAATGTACTTTGACCTTGCGACTTTGTCGCTAGCAAAAATTATTTTAACACAATTTTGACTTCTTGTCAACATCTTTTTTTAATTTTTTTAAATTATTTTTTGTGTCCTTTTTGTTAGCTCTTTTTCGCTGTCAACGTTTTTTATTTTAGCACCTTTATTCTCTTTTGTCAACTGTTTTTTTGAATTTTTTATAAAAATTTTAAAAAGTCAAATTTTTAACTAAATTTTGACCTCCAGAGTGTTGACAAAGTAAAAATCAGCACTCTTTTCTTTTTGTCAAAAATAGTATAATTAGTAATATTGAAAGACCAGAAAAGTTTCTGGTCTTTTTCTACGTTTTAAGTATATATTGATAGTGTACTATTGTTTTTATTATTTTAATAGCCTACTATTAATAGTAGGCTATCGTTTTCTATATTTTTACATATCCGCCAATTTGTTTGCTTTCTTGAACACCGTCCATGAAACCTTTTCCGCCAGCAACAATAACTTTGTCTCCAAGTTCTAAAATTCCTTTTGCTTTCAATTTATCCATTCCTTTTTGGATAACTTTAATCTTATCGCTATCTGTTTCTACAAGGACTGGTTGTACGTTCCAAGCAATTCCTAATTGATTGAATGTTCTGCGATTGTCTGTTACAGCCAAAATTGGGCAACCTGCTCCCATTCCTGCTAATCTTCTTGCTGTATCGCCTGAATTTGTATAGCAAATGATGGCATCTGCTTTCATATTTTTAGCAATCACGCAAGTAGAATAAGCAATATTATCTTCTAATGTTTCTAAATTAATATTGGTGTTTTCTTCAAATTTTTTCCAATAATCAATGGTTGACTCTACTCTTTTCGCAATTTTATCCATCGTTGCCACACATTCAACAGGGAAATCACCCATTGCACATTCGCCAGAAAGCATCAAAGCACTTGTTCTATCATAAACAGCATTTGCCACATCAGAAGCCTCTGCTCTTGTTGGTAATGGATTATGTGTCATGCTTTCTAACATTTGTGTAGCTGTAATAGCTGGTTTATTGCCACGATTACACAATTTGATAAATTTCTTTTGCATAATTGGTGGCTCTGTAAAGTCAGTTTCGGTTGCCATGTCGCCACGAGCAATCATTTGAACATCTGCATGTTCTACGATTTCTTCCATGTTGCTTAAACCTTCTACATTTTCTACTTTTGTTACGATTTTAACATCTGTTCCACCGTTTTCATCTAACACTTTACGAACTTGATTAATATCATCTAAATTTCTTGTAAAAGATACAGCAACAAAGTCATAATCATGTTCACAAGCAGTTTTTAAATCATCAATATCTTTTTGTTTCAAAGCTGGAAGACGAATGGCAGTTCCCGGCAAGTTCATAGTTTTTCTACTTCCTAAACCATTTCCGTGAACCACTGTACATTCAATATCTGTACCGTTGATGGCGTCTACTTTTAGTTCAATTGCCCCATCGTCAATTAATACTTTGGCACCAATTTTTAAATCTTTATATAATTCTTTGTAAGAAACAGAAACTCTTTCCTTATCTCCTACAATATCTTCTCCACATACA
Source organism: uncultured Clostridium sp. (assembly GCA_948467875.1). Lineage (GTDB taxonomy): Bacteria > Bacillota > Clostridia > TANB77 > CAG-508 > Scatovivens. Next base: position 11,881 of record CAOKFZ010000024.1, on the reverse strand, counting down.
AGTGTAAATTTTTGTCCATCTTCTAATTTAATTTTTTCATTTTTACCTGTTACCAACATTCCTGTTCTAATTTCTGGACCTTGCATATCCAAAATCATTGGAATTGGCAAATCTAATTCTTTTCTCAAGCGAATAATGTCTTCCGTTTTTTCTTTTTGTTCGTCATAACTTCCATGTGAATAATTAATTCTACAAATGCCTAATCCTGCATCAAACAATTCTGGTAAATGTTTTTCACTAGCTGGACCAATGGTACCTACAATTTTTGTTTTTCTTAAAACCTTCATTTTTTAATTTTCCTTTCCTGATTTTTACTCTTTAAGGAGTATATCACAATTAATATCAAGTTTTCAAGTCTTTTTGTATATTTTTTCTAAAAATTTCCAAAAATTTGAAAAATAGTTGCAATATTGACATAATTATGTTATACTATAGATAGGGGGATTTTATCTTTTTGATTTTTCCGCTCATTTGCGGAAAGGGCTTGAAACTACAGCACATTGACAACCGCCCCTACTTGGGGCTCACATAAAAAAAGGAGGTACGTCTTATGAAACGTACAAAAAAAATTGCAACTTTATTAACCGCGCTTGTTTTAGCGCTTTTAGCAGCTGTGCCGGCTTTTAGTTTTACCTCGCCAATCATTGCGCAGGCAGCCCGCGAGCCGTATTGTTTTCAGAATTATAGTGATGAGTTAGGCTGCATTGTCGTAGATTATTACTACTACGATGCGTCTGGCGTTGCAATCATAGACCGCGATAAGCGGTTAATTCTGGATGGAAGCACATTGCGTACTGGGCGTGGAGATATCATTTCCAAAAACTTCTTGTCTGGCTCAGTTGTGAGTTGGTATAATGCCAACAAAGTAGTCTGGACTAATAAGAGTTCAAACGTTTATGTTTGGGACAGTCAGACAAAAAAGAATACTCGCATCGCCACAGCCGCAGAAAAAATTCTGCTGAACTACGACCAATTTGCCAATCAAGTCAAACTGAAGAATGGCAAAACTGTGTCAATTGCCACTCTAATTAAAGAAGCAGGTTCTGGCTACGGCACAGGTAGTGATGCTTCATCTGACAGCAGCAGTAGTTCTTCTGGCAAAGAAGTTGTTACGAAAACTGATTCGATTAGCAGAAAAGTTACGGTTACTTTCGGCAATAACAGCCTTGTAAGTTACAGAAGTGAAGTAACTTATAATGGCAAATATAAGCTGTCAGAGTACTGCAAGTCAGGAATTCGATACCTTGCAGTAACGAAAAACGGCTCCAGCTATTACATCTTCGTTTACGAAGATGACGATAATCAGATTTACCGATTTGACACAGCAGATATTTGTAACCCTGTGGAAATCGATTTCCGTGGCGAAATAAAGTCTGCCACTTTCGACAGCAAGGGTTATGGCAATAAATTAGTTACCACAGCTGGAAGTTTTTCGTTCTCTTCTTTAACAGAAAAAGCAGACGATGACAGCACAACTGCAACTGCTTATGCTGTAAATAAGTCCAGTTACTCCATGCTCTACAAGAGCAATGGTGAACGCAGAAAACTTCATCGAAAAGGCTCCTCTCTGTATATTTGGGATCTGAAAATTGTTGACGGCATAAAAACCAAAAAGCGTCAATTTGCATTTTGGGATGAAAATACGATTACCTATATTTTAAATAGGAATCAGTATATTGCACCTCTCAGCGATCCGTCAAAATCCACACTAGTAAAAAGTAATGTTGACGAACTGGTACCTGATAAAAATGATTTAGGATTTATGACCAATTCCAAATAATGCTCTCCCCTTTCAAGCCCTAAGAAAACGTGTGATGCTCATTTGCAACACACGTTTTTCTTTTTTATTTTTCTCTTTACTAATTCCCCAAAATATATTACAATATGAAAGAAGGAGTGTACCTATGAAAAAATTTTTGAAATTTTTATTCATTACAATTTTGTTTATTTTATGCATTTATCTTTTTTACTATTTTATTATAGTCTCTTTTAAAGCGCAAAAAAATAGCACCCCAAATCCAGAAAACAATCCTTTTTCACTAGCAAAAATAGTTGTATATTCAAGCGCTTACGGCGAAAATCAAGACACCACTTTTGAGCAAAACAAATGGATTTTAGACATTTTTCAATATAGCGATATCGCACTTTATATTGACAATGGGAATGCCGAACTAAATTCTGAAAATACAATCAAAAAATTATGGATTGAAAATATCAAAATTTCTAATCCAAGCCTAGGCTCGCCTTGTTTGTATTATTTGAATTCGTTAAATTTCGGAACAGCCAATTTTAATGCCCAAGATAAAATGGAAGAAAAACTTGAATTTACAGTTTTAAATGATGAAAATTTGGATACCAATTTGCAATATAATACACCAACTTTTTTCACTGATTGCTCGAACCCCATTACTTTAAAATATGTGAACCATTCTGTGAAAAATGGATTTGAAATCACGTCAAATGAGCCCCTATCTTTTAATGGCAAATTACTTCAAACGGCTGGCATTTCATTAGAAAATTTATCTGCCAAGCTGCAACTTACCATTCATATTATCAATCACAATAACGAAGATTTTTACTACGGTTTATCGCTTCCCATTCCTCTCAAAACCGAAACGCAAAGCATTTTAGAAGGAAGTGTACTGTTTGAAAAATCTTATAAGGAAAAATTTATAACAAAGAAATAACGAGGGAAATTTGACTTGCAAAATTCCTCTCGTTATATAAATCTAATATTCAATTCCTAAAATGCAATTGTCATATACAAATTGCATTATTTTTTTTGCATTTCCGACTTGTATAAAACTCTGACAAAAGTCTTGAAAATTCTTCTAAATATCTATCTTTTATAACAATCAATCCTTTGCCATTTTCTATCATAATTTTATTAGCACAAATGATGCTTGTTCTTTTGTTGCCATCCCAAAACAATTGATTTCGCATGCCATAGAGCATATATTCAATCGCTTTTTGCGTACTATTTTCAATGGCTAATATTCTTTCTATATCTGCCATAACCTGATTTTTCTCTGGAATTGGTGGCATGTATTCTGTACCTGTAATCATCACTTTTCCATTTCTTAAAGAGCCCCATTGTAGACTTTCGTCACGCGCCACTTCTTCATTAATTTTGCAAATAAATTTCAAGTCAAACGGCTCCTGAATATTCTTAATCAAATATTCCCAAGCTCTTTTCAAATTGCGTATGGTATCGATTTCATCAATCGTAAGTCTGGCTACATTCACACCCGAATACAAAGTCTGTGTTTCTGGAAAAGTAATATTTAATCCCTCAATTCGGGCACTGGAATAAATAGAATCCACAATATTCCTTTTGGCTAAAAAGACATTTTCATCAAGCGTCAAATTATATTTATCCTTCATTTTTTACCCCAACAACTTAATTTCAATATTATTAGCTTTAAACTTGCCTGTGGCTTCGTCTTTTGCAAACTCAATAAACGATTTATCAAGCGTTGTATCATTTTGCTTTAAGTCTGTTGTAAAATAAATTTTCGCTTTTTGTGGCAATAAGTTATTGGCAACAACTTGCTTAAAAGTCTCTACCATGTGTTTTTCATCTTCGCAAACTAAAATAAGTTGTGGCATAATTTCAAAACCAGAATCGAATTGCACAAAATTATCGTAAAAATCTTGAAATAAACGCATTCTGTCCACAAATTTCTCTTCCCAACCAAGTTCCCTTCTGACTACTTCAAAAAGCAAACTAATAGACTTACTTGCTTTTGCAATTTTTACTTCTGCATGTGTTTTAATTTCCTTGCCAGCCATTTTCGCTGTAATTTGCGGTTTTACTTTATACGCTGCAAAATTCTTCGCTTTTCTCATATACGCAATAATCACTTGGTTTCCGTGCCAATCTTTTTTTAATCATCGGAACTGGTTTTGTGTTGTCCGTTGGTTGCCATTTGCATTCTGCTTCTTTGGAAGTTAGCAAATATTTTCCCATTTTTTCCAAACAATACACACGATAAATTCCTTTTCCCTCTTCTGAAGTAAAGAAATATCTTGTCAAAATTTTAGATTTAATCATTTGCTCCAATTTGACATTAAGCTTATCTTGCGACTTAATCTCAACCCCTTTTGCGAGCAACATAAAATAAATTTGTCTGGACGTCATAAACTCAAATTCATTGATCAAGTCAAGAATTGCAAAATGAATATCATTAATATGACCTAAATTAATTTTGTGAATAATTTGACTTATTGAAACATAAGCATCTTTCCCGTCAAATTTTTTGATTTCTCCTTCTCTAATTGCGAACGGAGAAACGGTAGTTTTAATATTTTCATCATCTACCATCTTCTAAATCCTCCTTTTTAGACTATTACTAATTTTATTTTCTTTTTATCCTTGATGATTTTTTTGATGAACACATTCACCTTTTGTCCATACGAAAAACCATCTTTATATTCAGCAAGCCCAACCAGATTTGGTTTTAGCTCGATAAAAAGACCATTTTTGTATTGGTCGGCTTCTTTAACCGTTCCTTCTACCACCATTTTTTCTTGAAAATCCTGAACATTATCTTCCCAATTCCCCAAAAGTTCTTTATGGGACAAAACAATTCTGTTATTTTCCTTATTAATTGATTTTATCATAACTTTAATTTTTTGTCCAATAAAAAAACGTTCCTCTGGAGATTTTATTCTGGAAATAGAAATATCCTCAATATGAAGCAGCCCTGTTACGCCACCTCCAATATCTACAAAAGCCCCAAATTTGCGAATGTTTTTCACAATGCCATTGACAATTGTGCCTTCTTGTAAATCATTTTTGACCCAATTCAAAGCCTCTTTTTCTGCCTCTTTTCGTGAAAGTAACAAACGATTTTTGTCATAAATCTCCTTGACTTTAAATTGCACAAATTGATTGACTTTATTCTTGCAAATGCTTTGTTTCGTCATTCCAAAATCATCTTGGCTCATCGCATCCATTTCATTTCTTGGAATAATCCCTATTATATCTCTATCCAAATAAATTTGCAAGTTATAATTTTCGTCACAGTTGTTCACAAATCCTTGCATCACAGTCCCATTCTGCTTTGCTTGATACAATTGTTCTAAATTAAAATTTTCTTTTGTACTCTCCCATCCCTCTGGAAGAAATTTTTGCATTGGTGTTTCCATTTTCTTTCTCCTTCGTAACTTTGTATTTTTCTTTTGGGCACGGTGCACCATGCCTCTACCATTTAATTTCTGATTTTTTTAAATAACGCCACGTCCCCAATTTCAAATCTTTTACCGTGATATTGCCAATTTTACTACGATGCAGTGCCAACACTTTTTTGCCAATTGCCTCACACATTTTACGCACTTGCCTATTTTTGCCCTCATGAATGGTAATTTCAATACGAGAAATTTCTTTTTCTTTATCCATTTTCAGAATTTTTACCTTCGCAGGACTTGTCACATAATCTTCAATTTTTACGCCTTTCTCAAGCATTTCAATTTCCTGCCTTGTCACAATTCCTTTCACTGTCGCATTGTAAGTCTTCGGAATTTCATGTTTTGGATGTGTCAATTGATAAACTAAATCGCCATCATTTGTCAAAATCAGCGCACCTGATGTGTACATGTCAAGACGTCCCACTGGAACAAGCCTTTGTGGAAGCTTCACAAGATCTAGAACCGTTTGTCTTTCAAATTGATCTTTAACTGTTGTCACAACTCCAATTGGTTTATTCAGCAATATGTACACAAAATCTTGATTAGCATTTTCCAGTTTTTTGCCATTGTACAAAACTTCGTCCGTTTCTGGATTGATTTTTGTTCCCAATTCTGTAACAACTTTTCCATTTACTAAAATTTTACCTTGCCCAATTAATTCTTCACATTTTCGTCTTGAAGCAACTCCACACGACGCCAAAAATTTTTGCAAACGAATTGGTTCCATGTTTTATAATTCCTTTCTTAAAATTTTTAAAATCGAACTCATATCTTATACTTTTTTCCTTTAAATTATATTATTTCTCAAATGTTTCGTCAAGATAAAACCTTAGAATATTTTCTCTAACCTTTTATTATAGCATATTTTTGCATTTTTGTCAAGTTGACATTTTGCTGAAAATGTGATATAATAAAAGGTTGGAAATATTTTTTATTTTATCATTTTTCCAATTCTCTCAAAACTTCCTGAAAATATTCTGGCAAGTCGGCTGTCAAGCTCATTTTTTCGTTTGTTGTTGGATGAACAAACTCTAGCTGATAACTATGCAACATTTGCCCTTGCACACCAAATGGATTTTTCCCATTAGAATACACAAAATCCCCCACAATTGGATAACCAATTTCCGCCAAATGTACCCTAATTTGATGCGTTCTGCCTGTTTCAATGATAGCCTCGACCAAAGTATAATTTTCAAATTTCTCAAGCACTGTAATATGAGTGATCGCATTTTTCCCTCTTCTCGAAACAGCCATTTTGGTTCTATCTTTTTCACTTCTAGCAATTGGCATATCAATCGTTGCCTTATTTTCCTTCATACGTCCTCGAACAAGCGCCAAATACGTTTTTTTCACTTCATGATTTTTAATCTGTTCACTCAAATGAATATGTGCTTTATCATTTTTTGCAACAATCAGCAACCCTGATGTATCCTTATCAATTCGATGCACAATTCCGTGGGCGAATTTCTCCGCCAATGCCCGATAAACTTTCTTTGCAATGCGCCATTACAGCATTTACCAAAGTACCGTTTGGGTTGCCATTCCCAGGATGCACCACCAAACCTTTTTGCTTATTGACCACCAAAATATCGTTATCTTCATACACAATCGAAAGCGGAATATCCTCAGCCTCTAGCTTCACTTCTTTCGGTTCATCTTTCGCAATTGCTATTTCGTCTCCAGCCAAAACTTTGTACGAACATTTCACTTTTTTGCCATTTACCAAAATTTTTTCTTCTTCCATTAATCGCTGGATTGTCGCTCTTGAAAGCTCCGTCTCCTGCGACAACACTTTATCTATCCTGCTTCCTGCTAAATTTTCTGTAATCGTCATTTTCTTTTCCTTCTTCTAAAATTTAATTCCATTTTCCTTTCGTATTATCCTTTGTAAAAATTATCTTTAACAAATAAATCGGCAAAACAATCATTCTTGTAATTCGTCGTGGTTGCAAAATCAAACGCCACAACCATTCCAATCCAATTTTTTGCATCCATTTTGGTGCCCTTTTGACATTTCCTGCTTCATAATCAAATGTACCACCTTGTCCTGCTGCCACATCTACTTTTAATTCTTTTTGATGTGTATAAATCCACTTTTCTTGCGCAGGTGCCCCCATCGCCACAAACAGCACGTTCGGTTTCAATTGATTGATTTCTTCTATCACAGTTTCTTCCGAATTTTCCTCGAAAAAACCTTCCTGACTTCCCACAATTTTTATGTTGGGATACAGTGTTTCAACATGCTCTGCTGCTTTCTTGACCGTATCGCCCTTTCCACCCAAAAAGTAAAACGTCCATCCTTCTTTTTCGCCAACTTCCAAAATTTTACGAAAATACGCTTGTCCCGGAATTCGCTGTTTTAATGGCTTTTTCTGCAATTTTGCCGCAATTTCAACTCCAAAGCTATCTGGTGTAGCAAGTTTCGCCATTTTTAAAATATCAAAAAATATTTTATCTTTTTGGGCTGCCATAATAAATTCAACATTTGGTGCCACAATAAGTGCGCAAGATTTGTCACTATTTTGAACCAATTTTTTTGTTCTACTGGCTGCTTCATCTAGTGTCACATTATCAATTTCAACACCTAATATCTTTACTGTTTCTCGCAACGTTTTCCCCCTACTATTCCTTGATTAAATTTTATCAGAAAAATCACAATCAAAATCCAGCCTATTACAACATAACTATCTGCCAAATTAAATACTGCAAAATTTTTCACTTGGATAAAGTCCATCACGCCACCACGTATGATTCTGTCAATTAAATTGCTGATTCCACCTGCTAAAATAAATCCCAATGCGACTGATGTTTTCGTATCAATCATTTCTTTTTGAGTGCGAATAAAATTCACAATCAGCAATAAAATCACAAAAGTCAAAATCATATTTTTTGTATTTCCGCTATTAAAGCCAAACGCCATGCCTGTATTTTGCACCAATGTGATACGAATAAAACCATTTCCAATTGGATTTTCATATTTATATTGTATTACAAATTTAGTGATTTGGTCAATCAAAATTAACAATATTGTAATACCAAAAATTAATTTTATCATCTTATTTTTCATTTGCCTTCAACCTCTTAAATATTGCAAAATAATCGTCTTCATACAATTTTTCATATCCCTTATCTTCTTTCAAAAGCATTACCAACTTTGAATTCGAATATGAAATCACGTGTGTCACGCCATACGTCTCAAATGCATTGTGATATTCCATGGCAATTCCTGCAATATTCAAAGCATCTGAAAAAATATCTCGCCCTCCGTTAAATTCTGGCGAATACAAATCGCATCTTGAATCTATAAAAACGGGAATTCCTCGGAACAACAAATAACTGCCATAATTATACTCATTATATATTTTTATATTTTCCATATCCAAATTTTCCAACATCCAAGTCGCTGCCTCTACTGGATAGGTCGCCACATCTACATATCCCACATTATTTTTCTTCATTTTTCTAAGTTCGCCAAGCATGCCAATCGAAAATAGCAAAATAATTATGATAGAAACTAAAGCAGAAGACATTAACTTAAAAATTTTCTGAAATGTTTTTTCATCGTATTTTTCAATCATATACGAAATTAGCCTAACCAAAATCGGGCTACAAAATAAAATAAACATTGATATTTGCCTTCGTGATATTAAACTCAAAGTCACTAAACCACCAAACATAAATAAATCAGCCAATTTTATTTTCGTATCTGTAAAAACCAAAATCGCTAAAAATAGGCATAACGCACACAAAAATTCTTTGCTTTCAATCAACGTCACAGGCAAATGCTCATTAATGGATTCTGTTGTATTGCCTTGATAGGTTTGGTATGTGTAGGTATACGCGCCTAAGCCTGTTGGATTAATAAATCCTGTCAGAGCAGCAATTAAAGTGATTATGATTAGCCATTTTGCTGCTGAATTTTTTGTGATTTTAATTTTATATGGGTTTTTACGCCTTTTTTCTCGTTTTTCGGTTTTCTGTGCAACTACTTTCGGAATATTATTCAGCTTTCTTTCGCAATTTTCTTTAACACTTTGCTTGATCGGAAGTTTCATCATTCCTCTTAGCAAAACGCCAATAATTTTATAATCCAACTTCCAATCCAAAAATGTAATCCACAAATATTCCACAACATACGGCAAAAATAAAACAAAATAAAAAGGAAAAACCGCACAATGCAAGTTTGTAATCAATAGCGGAATAAGCAGCAAATACGCTACATATCGCTTTTTGCATGTTTGCAAAAAGCTCTCTATGCTATACACTTCCCAAGCAAACAAAATAAAGGTTACCAACTGCGCCCTTGCTGCTAAATATGGCTTAAAAATGTACATTGCCAGAATTGTTATCACACTGGAAACTACCTTGTTTTTTGAGAATTTGCTACAAAGCAAATATAGCATCCAACCTAAAATGGCTGTAAAAATCATGGTCGAAACATAAATGCCAGCCTGTCCAAAAAAGTGATAAATCCAATACATTCCCAAATCATACAGCCAATGTGGATACGTATAGGGCAACTCATGCCATGAAAAATGGTCTTGTGTTAAATCTGAAATTCCATTTTGTGCGATATATTCCCCAATTTTTATGGTATAAAAAGTATCATTTTGCAAACTCTTGGGAGAAATTGCGACAGAAAATAAAATAATCACAATTGCAACCATTGCATGAAATATCAAGTTTCTATTTTTTTGCTCTTTTTCCTCGTTCATAAAATCTCCTCATAAATTGTTTTTTACATTATAACATACTTTTTTAGAAAAGTGAAATTTTTTTGAAAAATATTATCAAATTTAATAATGATAGAGAACCCCCCCAATAAATAAGTCTCAAAAATTTATTGATTGACCAAATCAAATATGTGTGTTATAATAAACATAAGCATATATATTTATGCTTATGTAGCAATAGGTAAATTTTTTTAAGAAGGAGGTTTTCACATGGAGAAAACAAAAAAAACTAGTAACCGGTTGTTAGCGATGTTTATGGCTCTCGCATTACTCTTTTGCAATATAACAGTAATGCCAGCTGCTGAAACAATCGCAGGCTCAAGCTCCACGATTGACACCGTTAACACCGAAGTTATCACAGGCGCAGCACTTAATGTTAATGTTATTGACAACACGTCCATTGACGAAAACGAAGACGGAGATGCATTGGTTGACACCAACACCTTCGAAGATGCGGATGTAGAAGTCATACCGGCCGGAGTTTGGTCTGACGAAGAGCCGTATTTTACAGACGAAGTGCCAGCAGAGACACAAGTGGCAAGACAGCCTTCCCGACGAATGGCTCGAGCGGTTGGTATCACTCCAACGTATCAAGAGGCTTATGCAAGTATGGTTGCCTTACAGGAGACTTATCCTGAAGGAACCTACTGGACAAATTTCCAGCCATATGGAGAGAATGGGAGCGCCGGAAAGTATTACACTTTCCAAGGTGGAGCAGTCAAAGGCGCACGATTAGGCGTTGGCTGCGCAGCTTTTGTTTTTATCCTCAGCGACAAAGCCTTCGGTAATTCTCCAGCTAGAACTATCGATATCGGAAGCTTCAACTATGCAGACATCCGGGTAGGCGATATTCTTAGGATAAACAATAGCCATTTTGTTATTGTATTACAAGCAAGTGCTGGAGGTTTAATTGTCGCAGAAGCCAACTACAACAAGTCTGTGCATTGGGGACGGGCTATTAGCAAAGACGACATTATGGCAGCAGCGAATTTCCTTGTCACGCGCTATCCAGTCGGTTATACAGAAGACGCTAATGCCGACGAAATAGCACACAGCGGAAACGAAGGTTCCATTGCTTGGACCATAACCAACAATGGAGTATTAACCATTTCTGGTACAGGCAATATGCCGAACTATACAAGTGATAATGGTCCATCTTGGAACAATGCTGAATATAATGTCAGCTCCATTATCATTGAAGACGGAATCACGAACATCGGAGATTACGCATTTTATGGAAATAGCACTCTGGTAGTGCATATTCCTGACAGTGTTACAAGCATCGGAGCAGGAGCTTTTCAAGGATCTAATCTCACGGCTGTAACGATACCAAGCACAACAGTCGATGTAGCTGCTAATGCATTTAGGGACTGCATAAATTTGTGTTCCGCTTCTATTCCTGAAGGTGTTCAAATAATCGGAGACAATGCCTTTCGGGGTTGCACGTCTCTAACCTATCTTGACTTTCCAGCGAGCGTTACGTCTGTTGGAGCAGGTGCATTCACGAGTTGCAACAAAGTAACACAGATTCGATTTGCACCAGGTACACAAAATGTCACAATCGGTGACGGCGCTTTTGCGCAGTGTTGGTATTTAAGTAATGTAACTCTGCCATACGGACTGACAAAAATTAGCAATAATTTATTTCAGTCCTGCACAGTATTAGGGCAAATCTATATTTCGGCAAAAGTAACAGAGATAGGAGAAAACCCATTTACCTCAACAATGATTCAGTATGGTGGAACTATTTACTTTGAAGGCAGTGAAGCTACCTGGAAAAGCATTGGCGGACAGTTTATACTCAATAGCCTGCCAAATGCTAACATTGTATATGACGTAGAGTTTGAGGATCCGTTTGCTGCAGACCCGAATGACCCGGGAGACCTAATTGTCGACCCAGATGACAACACTGGCGACAACACCGGCGACAGTTCTGGCGACAACAACACTGGCGACAA
>CAOKFZ010000023.1 GCA_948467875.1 uncultured Clostridium sp. | reverse complement strand
AATTCATAGAGTAAGAGAAGAAAAAAGGTTAATGAATCAATTAAAAAGAAAGATAGGTTTATGGATTTGGAAGAAAAATAAAGAGCTAATAAAATTATGAAATTTTCTAAGTTAGGGGTTGAAAAAGATATAAAGTTGTGTTAGATTATAAGTATAAAATAGTCTGATTGATAGTTGTATCAATCGTTAAGCGAGAATAAGTTGTAGATAACTTTGATAATTGCTTCAATGAACGATTATACATATTTTTTTAAAACGACTAGAAAAGGAGAAGTAATAAATGCTAAAAGGAAACTATGTTTCACTTACTCCCAATCTTTATAATTCTAGAATTACAGGAAATTCTTCAGAATGTAGATCAACATCTGGAACTTATAAAGTTGAAGGAGACAACATAATTTGGTGTTCGTTAAGTAGAGATGATGGAGAATATTTATGTGACTGGGATGCAACGCCAAGTAGTAAAGGTTCTTTTACTAATGGGTTTACGAATTATCGTTATGCAGTTTATTATTCCCCAAAACAAGAAACGGCGTCTATTTCTCCAACTGAATATGAAGAAGAATTAATTGATGTTATTTCTCAAGTTAAAGAAAACGATATAAAATCAGATGAACAAATAAGAAAAATGGTTGCTAGTCTTGTTTCAAAAAAACAGGGAAGTAACGTGGAACACGTTATTTGTAGCATAACAAATGATACAGAATTGGAATGTTTAGAGAAAATACTAGCTTCTTCTGATGTCGATACTTTCATAAAAGGTTATGTAGCTATGTTTGGTGGGTTAGAATTTTTGCAAAGTGAAGTATCAAGGGAAGCACCAAAAGGTTTAGAAGTTGCTAGAAATTTTGAAGTAGATTCGTTAGCGATTTTTGATAGTGATTGTGTTAATATTGATAGAATTATGAATTATAAAACAAGAGAAGGCGTAAGCTTTAATAATAGTTCAGAATTATCAGATTTGATTGAAAGAGATAAGTTAGAAGATGAACAAATGCGAAGGGAATTTGAAGAACAAAGCAAATCAGCATATGATATTTTAAAAAATGTTAAATTACCATCTCCAGTCTCTACCGAAGATTATACAAAAGATGATACAAACGAAGAATATGATTATTCTACATTTTATAATGAATTATGGGATTTGGATATTGGTGAAACAATAGAAAATGAAACAATAGGTGATATAAATGCAGAGATAAATGAAATGAAAGATGGAATTTTGAATAAGGGAACATATGATAAAGAAGAACCTAGGAGATAAATAGATATGAAAAGTGAAACAAGAGTTGCTTATGCGGAAATTGAAGAAATATTAAGATATATGCCTAAAATCTATGTTGATAAAATTCCAACAAAATTAAAAGAGTTTTTTTATCAAGAAAAAGATGAAAAACACAATTTTCAGTATGATAGTTCAAAAAAACTAACGAATCAAAATATTACAAAAAAGACTAGAACTTTATTGGCTATATTAAAACTAAATTATTGGTGTAATTCAGAAGATGAAAGGAATAAATGGAAAGATAAATTTGTTAAAAATGAAGAAAATCATCAAAAGTATTTAAGTGAAAAATATAATAAAGATAACTTATTCAAGAAAAACATCAATGATACGCAAGATAATGTACAACATATAGAATTAACAGAATATAAAGAAAAAGGAATATTGGCTAAAATTTTAGACAAAATAAGGCAGTTTTTTTTTAATAGCTGAATATAAATATCTACAAGGGAATTTTTAAATTCCTTCATAAAATCTATTGCAATTTATAAAAGATATGATATAATTTAATAAATTGATTGATATTTGTATCAATCGTTAAGCGAGAAAAAGTTGTAGATAACTACGACAATTGCTCCATTTAATAAGTCATTGTATTAGAAAGTAGTCTAGTATGATGGCTTTTTAGTTATATCAAAAGAAAACAAAAATTGGATGGAAAATTAATTTCCATCCAATTTTTGTTCATCTAAGAGGATCCCCCAACGCTCCATCAATTTTTTGATATAAGATGGATTATCCTGCAATAATTCTAAAGAGTTCTCAATTATATCTGAAATTGATTCAGTTACAATATCTTCTAAATTATAAGCGTAGAAGACATCTGGAAAACTTTTAGAATATTGATAGAACAACATCTGAATAGCGGTTATCCTGTTTTCGAGTTCTTCATAAGAAGTCAGCAAGCCAAAAGCCTCTGCGAATTTATCAGAGGTAGGCGAAAAGCCTTCTAAAAGATTTAGTAAAAGAAAATTGCTTTCAGCTTGTTCATTTGGAAAATATCGAGCAAGCATAAGGCAACATAAGTGATAAAAGTCAAGCATTTCTTTTATTTGTCCTTCTGCTGACGTCCGTTTTCTTACAATAGGATAGTTTTTTGCTTTTAGCAGTAAATTCAACCGCTCTTTAGGTGGCAAATGTATTGCTTCTTTTGACTGTAATTGTTGCTCTGTGATAATTTTTTCCATTTTTTTGTTCCTCCTAAATTGTGTTTTGGGGTATAATCTCTCATTTTTACAAAATACGAATCATAATCGTTACTATTTTACCATAATTTACATAAAATGTCAAGCTATCGCTGCCGAATATTTTCCTTGGAAAAATATCCAAGGACTTTTTATTGCAAAAAATCATTCAAATGGACACAAAAAATATTACAATTTTGTAACAATGATTACAATATTGTAATATTTATTGACATAATAAAATGAAAGTTATATAGTTGATTTTAGATACAATAATTAAGTTGTAAAAAGAGGAAATAGAATGTATCCAAGATTGAAAAATTTGAGAAAAGAGAGAAAGTTGAGTCAGCCTCAAATAGCAGAATTATTAAGAATAACAAGGCAGCAGTATAGTTTGTATGAAACAGGAAAACGCGAAATACCAGTACATCATTTGAAAGTTTTAGCAATATTTTACGGCACATCAATGGATTACATCGCAGGTTTAAGCAATCAAATGAATTCAGAAAAAAGTGAATTAAAAAAACAGAAAGGAGGCGGAGAAATATGACATAGAAGTGAAATGTGTAACAAAGTAAATAATATTAAGAAGGAGGAAACAAATGAAAAGTAATGAAAAAAAAGTCATACTTGTATTGCTACTAATATTGATAGTAGTTATTGTTGTGAAAGTAAGAAGTGGGGGAAAGGAAGCAGGAGAAGGGAACTTGACAAAAGCAGGAAAACTGGCAAAAGGAAATCAAGTGGAAGAAGAATTTGTGCAAAATTTGAAAGACGGAACTAAGTTGAACAAAAGTGAAACATTAAGTCAGACGAAAACATTGGGGGCACTGGAATTTAACAATATCCAATTAACCAATCAAAATGGACAAACACTGCTTTTAGCTAATGTTAAGAATACGGGCGAAGCCGCAACAACAGTGCAATTAATAGACGTCATTATTTTGGACAAAAAGGGAGAGCAAATTGGGAAAATCAGTGGAATTATTTCGCCATTGGAACCAGAAGAAACAGTACAGTTTAATACAAGTACATTAGAAGATTATGCCAATGCATATGATTTTCAAATCGTAAATAAGGAGGTAGAATAAGAATGCAAAAGGAAAATAGAGGAATTACTCTAGTTGCTTTGGTCGTTACAATAATTGTACTACTAATTTTGGCAGGCGTGAGTTTAAGCTTAGTAGGAGGTAGTAATGGAATATTGACAAGAACAACAAAATCTGTAGACGCAACCGAATTAGCGAGTTTTAAGGAAGCTAAAGAACTGTCAGATGCAGAAGTCGTTATGGAAATGCATATGGAAGGAACAGGTGGCAGTAATTTATACGATTACATAAAGCAGCAATGCGAAAAAAATCCAGACAAAACCTATGAAACAGGAAATGGAACCTATTGGATAGATGACGAAGGCTATTTACATTTTACCGATAAAGCAACTGGAAATGACTCCAAATTAATCAAAGATAAAGAAGGAAATACTATTATTAAAGAAGTGACCATTGATGGAAATAAGCAAGATATGACAGATTCGAGTAGCTTGACAACTGAAATCGAAACGGCAATTGATGAGTTGCTAAAAGAATATTATGAAAAATATGGAACCAGCAATCAAGAAAAAACATTTGAGGAATTTATCAAAGAAAAATGTGAAGAAAGTGGCAAGGACTATGTCGAAACTGAAAATGGAGGAAAAATATATCCAACTGATGACGGAAAGCTAATTTATAGTGACAGCGCAGGAAACAACACAACATTTGTTACGAAAGATAATGGCGAAGTAGCAATCAAAGAAATGACAACTCCAAGCGGAGAAATCAAAGACATGACCACAAGCGAAACCTTGAAAACAGAAGTGGAAAAAGCAATCGAAGATTTGAAAAAAGAGCATGAGCAAAGTGGAAGTGACAAGACATTTGAAGAATTCTTGAAAGACAAATGCGAGCAAAATGGCGGTTCAATCTCAACAAGCACAGGTGGAACGATTGCTTCCAATGGAGATGGAACCTTTAGCTATGCAGATGGAACAGAACCTTCAAGCATAGCAGATTTTACAGTTACAGAAATGGGAAAAGTAGACATCGAAAAAAACGAAATTAACAAGCCAGAAAACACAGGTGGAACTGGAGGAAGTACAGAAAAACCGTTGCCGAATGTGGACTTGGTGGCAGGAGACATAACTTTTGAATACAGTACAACCACTTGGGCAAATTCGGTAACAGTCACAGCAAAGCCAAATATCGACATCACAGGATATACCTTGCAAACAAGCCGTAATGGCGTGACTTGGAACAATAATGCAAGTCAAACTTTCACGAATAATGGAACCTTTTATGTAAGATTATACAATGGCACAAAATATGGCGGAGCGGCAACTGCCAATGTGACCAATGTAGATGGCGTAAAGCCAGTTATAGGAAATATCACATCTAACACAAGTAGCATCACGTTCACAGCAACAGACGAGGTCTCAGGAATTATTGGTTATGCTGTCACAGAAAGCCCTAATGTGCCAAGTAATTTTGAAACTTGCGAAAACACGAAAAATCTTACACAAACTGTATCAGGAACACAAGGAACAACATATTATATCTGGGTAAAAGACGAAGCAGGAAATATCAGCGAAAGTAAAACAGTCACTTTAGGAAATGTACAAGGATTAACAACAGCCGACATAAATTTCACTTATTCGACAACCAATTGGACCAACCAAACTGTAACTGTTACAGCAACACCAAAAGTTGACATTACAGGTTATACGATGCAAGTGAGCCTTGACGGAACAAATTGGACAGACGGAAACAGCCATGAGTTCACAGCCAATGGAACCCTGTATGTTTCGCTAAGAGATGATGCAGGTCAAAGAGCCAAAACAATGGCATCAGCAGATATGACAAAAATCGACAAAACAGCACCAGTATTTGGAACAACAACAGTAACAACTAACAGTTTTTCATTTAGTGTGGCAGATAATGAATCTGGCTTGGCAGGTTGGAACGTCACAGAAACAGACGCGCAGCCAGCAACGTTTACAGCGATTAGCGGAACCAGTTTCGAAACAACAGTCAACAACAAGAAAAACAACAAACCATATTATATTTGGGTAAAAAATGTGGCAGGAGGTGTGAGTAAAAAGGCAGTTAATTTGAATACCGTAACAGCACCAACGTCAAGCAATTTAACAGCCACAACATCAAGCTGGAGTGGTACAAATGCAACGGTAACCTTTAACACATCGACCAGTTTCCAAATTCAATATAGCACAAAACAAAGTACAAATGACAGTGATTGGACAACAGGAAAAACGGTAACAGTAGCAACAGGAACAACTGTTTATGCGAGATTGTGGGATGGAACAAATGGAAGTTCTAATTACATTTCCCATAGACCAGTGCTGACATACACAATTACGTATAACGGAAACGGAGCAACAGGAGGAAGCACAGCAAAAAGTGCACATCAATATGGAACAGCAAAAGCGTTAACAGCCAATGGATTTAGTAGAACAGGTTATACATTTGCAGGTTGGAATACGGCAGCCAATGGAAGTGGAACCAATTATAGTAATGGTCAAAGTGTGAATAATTTGGTAAGTACAAATGGAGGAAACTTGAATCTGTATGCAAAATGGAAGGCACATACTTACACAATCACGTATAACGGAAACGGAGCAACAGGAGGAAGCACAGCAAAAAGTACACATCAATATGGAACAGCAAAAGCGTTAACAGCGAATGGATTTAGCAAGACAGGCTACACATTTGCAGGTTGGAATACGGCAGCCAATGGAAGTGGAACCAATTATAGTAATGGTCAAAGTGTGAATAATTTGGTAAGTACAAATGGAGGAAACTTGAATCTGTATGCAAAATGGAAAGCAAATACTTATACGATTAATTATAATGGAAATGGAAGTACAAGTGGAAGTACCGCAAGTAGTTCACATACATATGGAGTAGGAAAAAATCTAACAGCGAATGGATTTACAAAAAATGGATATCATTTCCAAGGTTGGGCGACCAGTAGCGGAGGTGGAAAAGTGTATAATAATAGCCAAAATGTTAATAATTTGAGTACAGGAAGCACAGTAACTTTATATGCGGTATGGCAAAAACATAGTTTTGGAAATAATGATGGAATTTGTACAATATGTGGAAAAGATGAGAACTTTTTGGGAACGAGTAATTTAGGGTTAATAAATAATTGGAATTTTTCAGTATATCGTTCACAAGACTCTGGATTTTATTCAGTAGTCAATGATCAAAGTATGCATTTAAAAGTTCCAACACCTAGAATGCAATGTTCACGTTGGTCGTCTCCTAATATAGATGGTGTTGAACACTGGGGAAATATGTGTTGCATTACGTCTAAGGAGAAATATTTAATGGATAATATACAATCTATTGTATTTCGAGGTCAGATATATAGTAATGCGGGAGACTTAGGTTTTGAACAAACAAATGTGTCAACTTGGAGAATAGGTTTAACGCAATTGGCTACTCCTGTAACGTTAGGTAACTACTTGAACCATAGTTATGTATTTTCAGAAGAAGAAAGACCAGCTGGTACAATTCATAATATTTCGTTTACTTATGATGTAAGTTCAATTACAGGATATCATTATTTGAAAGCTACAATGAAACATTTGTGTAGAGCTGTTGATAGTAATTCATCGTTTATGGCAATTAGTAGTTGGTATCCAATTTATAAATAAAACTCTAGAAAAAGCAATTGTTAAGATAAATTGTATTAAAACTATCATTTTTTAAAGACTTCTTGCATAAAATAAAAGTAATAATATTTTATGTGAGGAGTTTTTTATGTGTGGAATTGTAGGAGTTGTGAATTATAGGGAGGACATTTCTAGGCAACATACAGTACTTAAAAATATGACAAATGCGCTTGAAAAAAGGGGACCAGATGAGCAAGGCATGTTTTTGGAGAAACATTGCAACTTAGGGCATCGAAGGCTTAGTATCATTGACATTGAAAATGGTAAACAACCCATGAAATTTACAGTGGACGATGTTACATACACCATTGTGTACAATGGGCAATTGTATAACACAAAAGAATTAAGAGAGACTTTGCTTGACAATGGTTTCAAATTTAAAGGACACTCTGACACAGAAGTTTTGCTCAAAAGCTATATTTTTTATGGCAAAGATGTATGCACGCATTTGAATGGGATTTTTGCTTTCGCGATTTGGAACAGCAAAAAAGAGGAAATTTTTATTGCACGTGACCATTTTGGAATTAAGCCATTGTATTACTCGCTTGTGAATGACAATTTGATTTTTGCCTCTGAAGTCAAAGCCATTTTTGAACACCCAATGGCAAAGCCGATGATTGACAAGACAGGAATTGCAGAACTTTTTGGAATTGGACCAAGTCATACACCAGGAATTAGCCCATTTCAAGGGATTGATGAGCTGGAGCCTGCGCATTTTATTGTGTATAACAAAAACTGTTTTAAAAAAGAAGAATATTGGAAATTGCAAACCAAAGAGCACACAGACGATTTGGAGACGACTTGTGAAAACTTAAGGTTTTTGCTAAAGGATTCGATTGAAAGACAGCTTGTGTCGGATGTGCCGCTTTGCTGTTTGCTGTCGGGAGGGCTAGATTCAAGCATTATTACTGCCTATGCAAGCCAGTATTACAAAGAAAAATATGGGCAAAAATTGGCTACTTTTTCAGTTGATTATGTAGACCAAGACAAAAATTTTGTCAAAAGTGATTTTCAGCCAAATAGCGACAATTATTACATTGATTTGATGGCAAAAAAGTTTGATACAGACCATCACAAAATTGTTTTAGATACGCCAGAATTGTATCATGCCTTGGAAGATGCCATGGTGGCAAGGGACTTTCCGGGCATGGCAGATGTGGATAGTTCGTATTTGTTGTTTTTTAGGGAAGTCAAAAAGCAGGCAAAAGTGGCGCTTTCTGGCGAATGTTCGGATGAAATTTTTGGTGGTTATCCTTGGTATTTTCGCGAGGATAGTTTGAAAAGTGGGACATTTCCGTGGTCACTTGCGATTTTGGAAAGACAAAATTTGCTCAATTCAGAAATTGCCAAAAAGATTGATTTGAAATCGTATATTGATGAACAATATCAAAATTCTTTGGCAAAAGTGGAATTTTTGCCAAGTGATAGTGAAATCAACAAATTGGAGCGAAAATTGATTTATTTGACTTCGAATTGGTTTATGCAAACTTTGCTAGATAGAACTGACCGAACGAGCATGTACAATGGTTTTGAGGTGAGAGTTCCGTTTTGCGATTATAGAATTGTAGAATATTGTTGGAATATTCCGTGGGAAATGAAGGCGTACAAGGGAAGAGAGAAAGGGCTTTTGAGGCACGCGATGAAAGATATTTTGCCAGATGAGATTATCAATCGAAAGAAAAGTCCGTATCCGAAAACGCATAATCCAAATTATACCAAAATTGTGAAAGAGGCTTTAAGCAAAATTATGGAAAATGCGAATGCGCCGATTAACCAATTATTAAATCGAGAGTATATTTTGGAGATTATCAAAACAGAGGGAAAAGCATTTTCAAGACCATGGTTTGGGCAGCTTATGACGGGTCCGCAACTGATGGCGTATTTGATTCAAGTAAATAGTTGGCTGGAAAAATACCAGCCAGAAATTGTAGTATAAAATATTTAAGGAGAGGGCAGTTTGTCCTCTCAAGCAGATTATTCAGAAGTAGGCTTTATTGGATGGTTAGATGGGGGGAGATAAAAAATAAAGTAATAAATTATGGGATTTTGCTTGACTAATTTCAATAAAAATTGTATGATAAAAGTGTTATTAATAAAAGGAGAAATTTATGGAGAAAAATACATATTGTACGCCACTTGCAGGAAGATATCCAAGCAAAGAAATGAATTATATTTGGTCAGATAATAGCAAATATTCAACTTGGAGAAAATTGTGGGTGGCGCTTGCTGAAACAGAAAAGGAGCTTGGCATTGACATTACAGAAGAACAATTAAAGGAAATGAGAGCCCATATTTTTGATATCGATTATGACGTTGTGGCAAAAAGAGAAGCAGAATGCAGACATGATGTCATGGCACATGTGTATGAATTTGGGCTAAAATGTCCGCTTGCTAAACCAATCATCCATTTAGGTGCAACATCGTGTTATGTGACAGATAATACAGATGTCATTTTGATGACGAATGCGCTAAAATTAATTAGAGAAAAATTAATTGTTGTGATAAATCATTTGAAAAATTTTGCAGAAAAATATAAAAGCACAACTTGTTTAGGATATACGCATTTTCAACCAGCACAATTGACGACTGTTGGCAAAAGGGCGACTTTGTGGTTACAGGATTTGTTGGAAGATTTGGAAGAATTGGAATTTGTGGAAAGTCATATGAAATTACTTGGCTGCAAGGGAACGACTGGCACACAAGAGAGCTTTATGAAGTTATTTAAGGATGAAGAAAAAGTTAAGCAAATTGACGGGAAAATTACGGAGAAAATGGGATTTGACAAAGTTTTTGCGGTGTCTCGGACAAACGTACACACGAAAATTAGATAGTAGAGTTTTGAGTGTTTTGTCACAAATTGCACAAAGTGCTTCGAAATTTGCAAACGATATGCGCCTGTTGCAACATGAAAAAGAGTTGGAGGAACCATTTGAAAGTGGTCAAATTGGTTCATCTGCCATGGCATACAAGAGAAATCCAATGCGAAGTGAGAGAATGAATTCGCTGAGCAGGCATGTCATAGCGCTTTCGATGGATCCCAATATGACAGCTAGCACACAGTGGCTAGAGAGAACGCTAGATGATTCAGCCAATAAGAGAATTTGTGTGCCAGAGGCGTTTTTGGCAGTAGACGCAATCTTGATTTTATATGCTAATATTACGAGTGGAATTGTAGTGTATGAAAATGTAATTCGAACCAATATGATGCAGGAGTTGCCTTTTATGGGAACCGAAGAAATTTTGATGAATGCTGTTTTAAAAGGTGGCGACAGACAGGAATTGCATGAGAAAATTCGTGTGTATTCAATGGAAGCTGGAAGGGAAGTCAAGGAATTTGGAAGACCAAATGATTTGGTAGACAGAATTGCTAAAGATAGCACATTTGGTTTAACTAAAGAGGAAATTTTGGCTGCGTTAAATCCAGATAATTTGTGTGGAAGAGCGAAACATCAAGTAACTGATTTTATAGAAAATTGTGTAAATCCTGTTTTGGAAAAATATAAGGATTTATTAAACATAGAAGTAGGAAATGTGAATGTATAAAAGAAAGGGCATGGTTATAACCTGCCCTTGTTCTGCTATGGAAAAGGAGGAAAAATGGTAAAAGTAGTGCTCGGTTCATTTTATGGAGACGAAGGAAAAGGGAAAATTATTGATTATTTAGCAAAAGATAGTGATTTTGCAGTAAGGTGCACAGGTGGAAATAATGCAGGTCATACAATTGAAGTAGGTGGAAAAAAATATGCGTTTCATTTGATTCCATCAGGAATTTTAAATCCGAATACAAAAGCCATTATTGGCAATGGTGTTGTGGTGGACCCCAAAGTTCTAGTTGAGGAAATCGAAAATTTGAAAACAAATGGCATTGATGTGAACAATTTATATATTAGTGATAAGGCACATGTGATTTTTCCGTATCATATTGAGTTTGACCATTTGTTGGAAAATTTAAGAGATGAAAAGGATAAGATTGGGACAACCAAAAGAGGAATTGGACCTGCTTATTGTGATAAGTTTGAAAGAAGTGGCATTCGTGTTGAGGATTTTATTTCTGATCGATTTGAAAGTTTGCTAAAGAGAAATGTAAGGCAGCGAAATAGGATTTTGGAATTATATGGATGCACATTATTTGATAGTGATAAAATTTTGCAGGAATATAGGAAATATGCGGAATATTTAAAACCATATGTGACAGATACTGTTTATATGTTGCATAGGGCTTTAGAAGAGGACAAGACAATTGTGTGTGAAGGGGCACAAGCCACTTTGCTAGATATTGACTTTGGAAGTTATCCGTTTGTGACATCTTCTAACCCGACGATTGGAGGAATTTCAACAGGCAGCGGAATAGGTAGCAAATACATGAATGAAGTGTATGGTGTTTTAAAAGGATATTCGTCAAGAGTAGGAAGCGGACCATATATGACAGAAGAAAATAGTGAAATTGGGGATAAAATTAGGGAACTAGGTCATGAATATGGGACTACAACGAAAAGACCGCGTCGTTGTGGTTGGCTAGATGCAGTTGCTTTGAAATATGCTGTCATATTAAATGGAATGACAGGGCTTGCTCTGAATCATTTGGACACAATTGGAAAATTGGATAAAATTAAGCTATGTGTGGCATATCGACATGACGGTGTCGAAGATATGAGGTTTTCTACTAATCCAGATTATGTGGCAAAATGTGAACCAGTTTATGAGGAATTTGAGGGGAATTTTGGGAATATTTCCAATATAAAAAAACGTGAAGATTTGCCGGAAAATGCGAAAAAATATTTAAGTCGTATTGAAGAACTTGTTGGTGTGCCAGTCAAATTTATTGGAACAGGCGCAGGACGAGAAGAATTAATTGTGGATTAAAAATTGTAAATAGGGGCTTCGTAAAAAACGGAGTTCTTTTTTGTTAGGAGATTAAATCGTTTAAAATTTTAAAGTCGTTGAAATTAACACGACTGTGAAGAATTCTAATAATGTGAATTTGATGGCTGTTTATTGTATATAAAATACGATATTTTTTATATATAATTTGTCTAATTTCTAAATCAAATTGGACGATTTTTTTACCAAGATATGGCATCGATTCTAAAATTTTTAAGAAACTTCTTAAGTTTTTAAAGAATTCTATTTTGTTATTTCTATAATATAAAGGAACTCGATTAATAGAATTTGATACATCAATATTGGCTTATTTATTCCAAACTATCAAGCCAAGCTCCGAACTCTTTATCGGTTATATATTCACCATTTTTAATATTTTCAAGTGCTGGTTTAACTAATCTAAGAATATTTGATAAATAAGATAATTTTTTATTGTGAATATTTGTGATATTTAATGTTTTACAAGATTTAAAATTGTTTAATTTTTGTCTAATCATTGGCATCAATCCTTTCTATATAAATTTTTTGATTGATGCAACAAATTTAGTAAAATATAACATAGGAATTATTACTTGTCAAGATTAAAATATGAAATTTAAAGAAATTTTTTCGACAAAATATGACAAAAAGGGGCTATAAAAAAACTCAATATATTGCGTGAGAATTTAGAGTTTTTTACAGCCCTTTAAAATTTAAATCAATGTTTAAAATGTCTCATATGAGTGAAAATCATAGTCATGCCATATTGATTGCATTTGTCAATTGAAAGTTGGTCTTTTTTTGCGCCGCCTGGTTGGATAATAGCAGTAATTCCAGCAGCATGTGCGGCTTCTACGCAATCGTCAAATGGAAAAAAGGCATCAGATGCTAAAACAGCATTTTGTGTTGCAGTTTCGTTTATTAATTCTTTTGCATGTTCCACACATTGTTTGGTTGACCAAATTCGGTTCACTTGTCCAGGGCCAATACCAACAGTTTGCTTATCTTTTGCAAGAGCAATTCCGTTGGATTTCACAAACTTGACAACTTTCCAAGCAAACATCAAATCCTCCAATTCTTTATCTGTTGGGGCACGGTCTGTTACTACTTCGTATTCATCTAGCAATTTGGAATCAATAGTTTGCACGATAATACCACCATTGATTTTTTTGATATCATATGAATTTTCAGGTTGTTTTACTGTAATTTTAGGCAATTCTAAAACACGAACATTTTTCTTTTTTTGGAGAATGTTTAGGGCTTCTTCAGCAAAAGAAGGGGCGACAATGACCTCCAAAAACATTTCTGACATTTCTCTTGCAATTTCTGCCGTGATTTCACGATTTGCAACAACAATACCACCAAAAATAGACATATTATCAGCAGAATATGCTTTTTGCCAAGCTTTGTAAATATCGCTATCACTGCCAACTCCACAAGGATTGCCATGCTTGCAAGCAACAATGGTTGGTTCATCAAATTCT
This sequence comes from uncultured Clostridium sp., assembly GCA_948467875.1. GTDB lineage: Bacteria > Bacillota > Clostridia > TANB77 > CAG-508 > Scatovivens. The sequence continues at coordinate 1,193 of CAOKFZ010000023.1, read as the reverse complement.
TTTAAAAGTTCCAAAGCACCGTTTGTATCGTTGATATTGTTGAAGGATAGCTCCTTACCATTCAATTGTTTGGCAGTTACTAACGAACCTTCACATTTTCCCACTTCTTTATATAAACAGCCAGTTTGATGCGGATTTTCGCCATAACGCATTTCTTGCACTTTTTCAAATGTCAAAGAAAGTGTAGCAGGATATGAATGATCCTCACGTTCATTTTTTATGTAATTGCAAATCATAGCATCATAGTTTGCAGTATGCTCAAACACTTTTTGCATTAAGTAAAATTTTGTGTCAAGAGAAACTTTTTTATTTTCTTTTAACTCACTCAATATTTTTTCATAATCTGCAGGATCTGTAATGACAGTCACATCTTGATAATTTTTAGCAGCAGAGCGAAGCATGGTTGGACCACCAATATCAATATTTTCAACACATTCCTCGCGTGTAACATTTTCTTTTAAAATAGTTTGCTTAAAGGGATACAAATTAACCACAACGAAATCAATGGTGTCAACATTTAAGGTTTCCAATTGTTTCATGTGATTTGGATTATTTCGCATTGCCAAAATTCCTGCATGAACTTTTGGATGTAAAGTTTTCACACGTCCATCCAAACATTCTGGAAATCCTGTTAAATCCGAGATTTCGATGGCGTTTACATTGGCTTCTTTTAGTTTTTTGTAGGTTCCACCAGTTGAAATGATTTCAATTCCAAGATTTTCTAATTCTTTGGCAAATTCGACAATGCCAGTTTTGTCAGAGACACTAATTAAGGCTTTCATTTTATTTCCTCCTCATTTTTAATAAATTTTATCTCATAACGTCAAAAAACAGTATATCACAAAATTTGGAAAAAGTAAAGCAAAAAAAAATAATGTTATGTAAATTTTATAAAATAAATCTAAAAATGACTTCCTTTTTTAGGAATTTGTGGTAAAATATAATAAGAATTTGTTAGTTGAAAAATACTAATTTATAGAGGAGGAATTTATATATGAGTAAAGCTGCATGGATATTTTCGTATAAACTTAAAAAGGGTGTAAGTGAGGAAAACTTTGTAGAATTAACGCAAAAATTACATGATGAAATTATTTCTAAGGCAAAGGGATTTATCTCTTGGGAACATTATTTGCAAGGAGATATATGGACTGATTTTGTTCTTTGGGAAACAGAAGAAGATGCAAATAATGCAA
>CAOKFZ010000022.1 GCA_948467875.1 uncultured Clostridium sp. | reverse complement strand
TTGATTTATGTGTAAAAAGTTGTTAAAAGCGAATGAGGATAAAATCATTCGCTTTGTAACATTTTATAGTATTATTTGATAAATTGTACTTAACTATTCATTATACTTTGATTCGTTTCTTTTTAATATATCGTATCTAAATATTGCAATTACAGTAGAAATAAATACAAAAGCAGATGAAATTGAAGCAGTATATGCATTTATTATTAAATCATATATTGTCCATAGTAAAGATTGTACAAGATTTAATTTTCTTATTGTTTTCATATTTTTACAAGCAACTATTAATGCATAAGTTATTCCACAGCATATTGCCATAAGGCTATATATATTATTATATGTGAATATTCCACTAATTAAAGTTACTACAATAAATGCAAATGTTAAATATTTTGGTATGTTTAAATCCTTTTTAGTATATATATAAGCTACTATTGTAATTACTAATCCTATAACTTGAGTTATCGTTCCAGAATATGCATTTAGTAGTAAAAAATTAAGTTCATATAATACTTTAACAAGTATATTTAAAATTAAATATAGTTTCTTTTTATCTTTTACTTGTATTGCTGCTATCATTATTATAGATGCAATTAGACCTATTATTTGTGCCAATATATCCATTTTATTATTCTCCAATACATAAATTTTCTAATATTGAAATAGTTTCTTTAACATCTTTTGCTATATAAGTTGCTTTTGCTTCTTTCAATTCCTCATAGCTACCATACCCATATAAAACTCCTACTGAATCCATATTTGATTCTCTAGCCCCTAAAATATCATGAGATTTATCTCCAATCATAATACAATTATCGGATAGTAAATTATTTGTTTTTAGTATGTATTGTATTATTTGTCCTTTTGTTGAACGTGAACCATCAAGAGTACTTCCACAAATAAAAGAGAAATATTTATCTATTTTCAAATTCTCAAGTATTTGTTTTGTATATATTTCTACTTTTGAAGTTGCAATTATAAGGTTCTTTTTTGCGTTTATTAAACTTCCTAATAACTCTGGTATTCCTTTGTAGAGAGCATTTTGAAACATACCTTCTTTACTAAAAAATTCTCTATATTTAGCAACAGCTAATTCGGTATCATTCTCATTAAAACCATAATATTTTGAAAAAGATTCTCTTAATGGTGGACCAATAAATTTATAAAGTTCTTCGTCTTTTTCTACTGTAATAGAAAAATGTGATAATGCATATTTTACCGAATTTACAATACCTTCTTTTGAATCAATTAAAGTTCCATCTAAATCGAATAATATATTTTGATAATTCTTCATTTTTATCCTCCTATATTTAATAATTATTAGCCATTATCAAGTGTTTTATTTTTTACCTTTTTACAAACTACTAGTTTTTTTCAATACTATCACAAATTTATGCTTTTATCAATAAATAAAAATATTTTTTCAAAAATACTTGAATGTTTATAAATTTTATGGTAAAGTTAAAATAATAAATTGATTGATATTTGTATCAATCGTTAAGCGAGAAAAAGTTGTAGATAACTATGACAATCGCCCCATTTAATATTATGTATACTTATTAAAATATTGAATAACTGTATATAAATAGAGGAGAAATTATAATGGTATATGAATTTGTAAAATATCCAGACGAAACATTAGTAGTTTTTTCGGATATTCGAAAAAAAGAAAATGGTGATGAATATATTAGAGTTTCTTTTGAAAGACCAACAAATGACGGATTTGATACAGTGGTTTTTGAATTGCCAAGTTATGACATCGTTGAAAGAGATGGAAAGTTTTCACAAGAGGAAATAAATAGTTTTAAAGAAATTGTCGAAAGAGGTGCCCACCTTTTTTTTAAATGGTCAAGAGAAGGGGGTATTCAAATTGCCTAGTATTCTTGAAATAAAGCGGTTATAAAATTTATTTTTGGTCAAACGAAAATCATGAACCTGTTCATGTTCATATTTCAAAGCCAGACCAACGGAAAAGGCAACAAAAGTATAGCTAACAAAAGCAGGTGGTTGTATTATTGCAAATAATAATAGTAGAATTCCAAAAAATGAGTTAAATGATTTGTTAGACATTATTTCTTTGTATTATTTTCAAATTATCTCAAAATGGAAAACAACATATGGAACAGATGAAATTAAATTTTATTGCTAGAATTAATTTGAAATTAAATTGAAAACGAATTTTCAATTTAATAGTCTTAAGAGTAGGTTAGTAAGATTTTATATTTCTGACTAGCAGTTCCAATGATGTATCTGTTCGAACGATAGATATGAAAATCAATCAGTAAAATGGTTGATTTTTTTGTTTGCGAAAAAATTATACAAATAAATGTATTGCTTTTTATTAAAAGATGGCTTGGCAAGAGTTGACTACATATGGAAAGGTGGAATTATTGGCAGCAGTGAAGAAACGTGGAAGGCAATTGGAGGAAATTTGGGAACCCAAATAGAGTTCTAATAAAATTATGAAATTTTCTAATTTGGGTTGCAAAATATAAAAATTTGTGTTAAATTAAAAGTATAAATAATCTGAAAAAGGAGGAAATATGGATTGTATTTTTTGTAAAATTGTAAGTGGAGAAGTGCCAAGTTATACAATTTATGAGGATGAAATTGTAAAAGTATTTTTAGATATCAGTCCTGTTAGCAATGGTCATTGTTTGATAATTCCTAAGAAACATTTTGAAAACATGTATGATATTGATATAGAAACTCAAAAGCATATTGAAGAAGTAAGCAAAAAAATAGGTGCACTGCTAAAAGAAAAAATGAATTGCACAGGCATTACGAGAATGCAAAATAATGAGCATGGTCAGGATGTTAAACATTATCATATGCATTTAATTCCGAGATACAATCACGACAAATCCATATTTTCTTTGAACTTGGAAAGTGAAATTGTAAAGCCTGAAGAAGTCTTTAAAAAATTTTAAAAAATAACTTGCTTTTTTGTCGTTTTATGATACAATAAGGGAAAGAAAAAAGAAACAAAGGAGGATTCGAAAAATGATTGAAGCAAGAAAATGTGCACGTTGTGGGAGTTTGTATATTTCTGATACAATTGTTTGTAATGCTTGCCAAGCAAAAGATGGTGCAGATTTGTACAAACTAAAAGGGTTTATTGAAAATCAAGGAAATGATGAGATTACACAAGGAGAATTGTCAATTGCAACAGGAATTTCGAATAAAAATTTGGCAAGATTTTTGAGTTATGATGAATTCAAAGATATTTGTGTGGAACAAAAAGCGATTGCTGCATCTGGCGAAGCGCAATTGAATGGAATAAGTGGTTTGGTATAAAGTACATAAAAGTTGATTATTCATGCAAATCATGGGATTATCCATGATTTGTTTTTTCATTTAATTTTTTTCATCAATCATTCGTAAAAAAATTTATTTTTTTCTGAAAAAAGATAGACAAAATAAAAAAATAGAGATAAAATAAAAATGTAGAATTTTACGTAAGAGGAGGGGCTATGAAAAAAAATCAAAATGGCGCGATTTCAGTTTTTGTTGTAGTGACGATGTTGTTTTTTTTGCTAACCATTGTTGGGATTTATACCATTGCTTCAAAAAGGGCGCAGACACAAACTGAGTCTGTGGAATTGGTAAAAGAAAAATATTATACAGAAGGGGAAGAGCAGATACTTTATCAGCAAAAGGTTTCCAATGCTACAACGAATCTTCCGATTTATACAAAAGAGCAATTGTGGTCAATTGGAACTGGAAAAAAAGTAGAAATCGAAGGAACAGTTTACACATTTGCAGCAGCCGCAACATATGACTTAAAAAATGATATTGTGATTAATTTGGATGATACTATGAAAATCGTTGACACTTCAAAAGTAAATCGAAATGGATATGAAATTTATTATTACAATCCAGATAATAACCAATACTATAATCTATCAGATAGCAGTTCTTATGATTTGCAAAAAAATGGTTATTATTTTAAAACTCGATAAAATCGAAATTTGTTGTTGACTTTTTATGTTGATTTATAGTATAATATAAAAATATCATAAAAACGTGAAATTGAATTAAAAAGGAGGATTTAAAAAATGGCAAAAGTTTTATCAGATGTATCAAGAACATTTAACGAATATTTATTATTGCCCAATTTAACAGATGAAAGATGCATTCCAAGCAATGTTTCTTTGAAAACACCACTTGTGAAATTTAAAAAAGGAGAACATTCAAAGTATGAAGCAAACGTACCTTTTGTGTCTGCGATTATGCAAGCTGTATCTGGCGAAGAAATGGCGATTAGCTTAGCGCGCGAAGGCGGTTGCTCTTTTATTTTTGGGGCACAATCCATTGAGTCTCAAGCGCAAATGATAAGAAATGTGAAACGTCATAAGGCAGGTTTTATTAACAGTGATTCTAATGTAAAAAGTGGTACACCAATTCGTGAAGTCATCGCACTTGTTGAAAGAACAGGACATTCTACTGTTATGGTAACAGAAGATGGTTCGCCAAATGGAAAATTCCTAGGGCTTGTAACTGACAAAGATTACCGCATTTCAAGAGTTAATTTAGATGAGCCAGTTGACCATTATATGGTGCCAAAAGAAAAGTTGGTTTTTGGCAAAAAAGGAATCAGTTTGTCAGAAGCAAATGACATGATTTGGGAACATAAAATCAGCTGTTTGCCAATTTTAGACGAGAATGATAATTTAGCGCATCTCGTTTTCCGCAAGGATTATGAAGACCGAAAAAATAATCCAGATTCCTTTTTGGACGAAAACAAAAGTTACATCGTTGGTGCTGGTATTAACACAAGAGATTATGAGCAAAGAATTCCAGCTCTTGTGGAAGCTGGAGTTGATATGGTTTGTATGGACTCTTCAGATGGTTATTCAGTTTGGCAAAAAAACACGATTGATTGGGTTCGCCAAAATTATGGAGACAGTGTCAAAATTGGAGCAGGAAATGTTGTGGATAAAGAAGGCTTTTACTATTTGGCAGACGCAGGCGCTGATTTTATTAAAGTCGGTGTTGGCGGTGGTTCGATTTGTATTACTCGTGAGACAAAGGGAATTGGTCGTGGACAAGCCAGCGCCGTGATGGATGTAGTAGAAGCACGTGATGAATATTTTGAGAGAACAGGTGTGTATATTCCGATTTGTGCAGATGGCGGAATTGTGCATGATTATCACATTACGCTTGCTTTGGCAATGGGCGCTGATTTTGTTATGATGGGACGTTATTTTGCCAGATTTGACGAAAGTCCTTCTCGCAAAGTAAAAAGAAACGGAAATTTTGTGAAGGAATATTGGGGCGAAGGTTCTAACCGTGCGCGTAATTGGGAGCGTTACTTAGAAGACCCAACCAAGAAAAAATTGGCATTTGAGGAAGGCGTGGACTCGTATATTCCGTATGCTGGTCCATTAAAGGATAATTTGGCAATCACAGTTAGCAAAATCAAATCAACCATGTGCAATTGCGGAGCGATTACCATTCCAGAATTGCACGAAAAAGCAAGATTGGTGCTAGTTTCCAATGTCAGCATCCGAGAAGGTGGCGCCCATGATGTTATTTTGAAAGATGTTGATAATGGAGAAAATAATTAAAATAGGAGTAATTTATGAACAAAGAGAAAATTTTAATTTTGGATTTTGGGGGGCAATATAATCAATTGATTGCGCGAAGAGTGCGAGAATGTAATGTGTATTCTGAAATTGTGCCTTTTTCGATTTCGATGGATAAAATTAAAGAAAAGGCACCAAAAGGCATTATTTTTACAGGTGGACCTGCGAGTGTATATGCAGAAGGTGCCCCTCGTGTAGACGAAGAAATCTTTGAATTAGGCATTCCCATTTTGGGAATTTGCTATGGCATGCAACTCATGACACATATTTTTGGTGGCAAAGTGCAAAGAGCCGAAAAGCGTGAATATGGCGTCATGGATGTGAAAATCAACAATACGTCAAAGTTATTTAATACTTTTGGCGAAACAAATAATTTTTTAATGACACATACAGATTTTGTTGCAAGCTTACCAGAAGGTTTTGAGAATATTGGCTCAACGGAAGATTGCCCCAATGCGGCCATGGAAAATGCGCAAAAAAATCTGTATGGCATTCAGTTTCATCCAGAAGTCAATTTATCGAGCAATGGAATTCAAGTGATTAGAAATTTTGTTTTTGCGATTTGTGGTTGCCAAGGCGACTGGAAAATGAATGCTTTTGCAGAAGAAACCATTCAAAATATCAAAGCAAAAGTGGGAGATGGCAAGGTGCTTTGTGCGCTTTCAGGTGGTGTTGATTCTTCTGTTGCAGCAGCTTTAATCAATAAAGCCGTTGGCAAAAATTTAACTTGTATTTTTGTGGATCATGGTTTACTTCGCAAAAATGAAGCTGAGGAAGTAGAAGAAGTATTTACGAAAAATTTTGATGTAAATTTTGTGAAAGTAGATGCCAAAGAGCGTTTCTTAAGCAAACTTTCAGGTGTGACAGAACCAGAACAAAAACGAAAAATTATTGGAGAAGAGTTTATTCGTGTTTTTGAGGAAGAAGCGAAAAAAATTGGAACAGTCGATTATTTGGTGCAAGGCACAATTTACCCAGATGTGATTGAAAGCGGATTTGGTAGCAGTTCTAAAATTAAAAGCCATCATAATGTTGGTGGACTTCCAGATTGTGTGGATTTTAAAGAAATTATTGAGCCACTTCGTGATTTGTTCAAAGATGAAGTGCGCGCTGTTGGTTTGGAATTGGGCTTGCCGGAGTTTTTGGTGTATCGTCAGCCATTTCCAGGACCGGGACTTGCGATTCGTGTGATTGGAGATATCACAGACGACAAGTTGACAATCTTGAAGAATGCAGATTACATATTTAGAGACGAAATTGCAAATGCAGGTTTAGATAGGAGTATTAATCAATATTTTGCGGTTTTGACAAACTTGAAAAGCGTTGGTGTGATGGGAGACGAGAGAACATATGACTACACAATTGCGCTTCGTGCGGTTTCGACCATTGATTTTATGACAGCTGAGTGGAGTAAAATTCCATACGAGGTTTTGGAAAGGGTGTCAAACAGAATTGTGAATGAAGTCGAGCACGTGAACCGTGTGGTGTATGATATTACAGGAAAACCACCAGCAACAATTGAGTGGGAATAAATTTGAGGAGGATAAAATTATGAAAAGAGAATTAATTGTGAAAAAATGTAAGAAATGTGGTGCGTTGGTGCGTGTCATAGAGGATTGCAAATGCGAGGGATGTGGTATTGTTTGCTGTGATGAGCCAATGGAAACATTGGTGCCAAATTCAGTAGATGCTGCAGTTGAGAAACACGTTCCGACGTTTGAAAAAATGGATGATGGTATTTTTGTAACTGTCAATCATGTGATGGAAAAAGAGCATTTTATTGAATGGATTGCACTGCTTTCCGAAAATCAAGAATATTTTGTGACCTTGTATCCAGAGCAAAATGCTGAATGCCATTTGCCTTATATTCCAAATTCAAAATTGTATGCTTATTGTAACAAACATGGTTTGTGGGAAGCAGAGGTAAAGTAGGGAGAGATGACGCCATATTTATTGATTGAATATCCGAAATGTAGCACTTGTCAAAAAGCCAAAAAGTGGCTAGAAAGGCAAAATGTAAATTTTCAAGCAAGGCATATTGTAGAAGAAACACCAACAGCCCAAGAATTACAAAATTGGCTTGAAAAAAGTGGGATTGAGATAAAGAAATTTTTTAATACAAGTGGTTTGGTTTATAAAAGTATGAATTTGAAGGAAAAATTGGCTCAGATGACGGATGCAGAAAAACTGCAATTATTGGCAAGCAATGGCATGCTAATTAAACGCCCAATCTTGGTTGGAGAGGATTTTATGCTAGTTGGATTCCGCGAGGAACAGTGGAGTGAGAAAATTTCTAAAAAATAGTTGCATTTTGGAAAATAAAGTGATATAATAATTAAAAAATAAAATAGAAACCGTTTGAAAAAGCAAAGTAGATGAGTAGAATATTTTTTAGAGAGAACAAATCGTGGCTGGAAGTTTGTTTAAAATAATACTTGTTGAAATTTCACTTTTGAGGTTCTTGTGCTGAAAGGCTAGTAGGCACAAGCGGTAGTTACGATAGAACTATTGAGGTTAAAATTTATTTTTAATGAAGTTAGGTGGTAACACGGAAGCATTTCGTCCTATGGATGAGGTGCTTTTTTGCTTGTAAGAAAGTGCTATACAAAATATAAAATGGTAATTTTAAAGGAAGTTATTGTTTATGAAAAAGAAAATATTAATTATATTTATTATTATTATTATTATTATTATTATTATTTTAACCATGATAATTGTTATATATAAAAAAATAATTTAAGATGTATGCCTGAAGAAAATAGGAAGGAGTTAATGAATGTATTGGAAATAAAAGATGCACCTAGCTTTAAACCAATTTCGATAAAAACATTATTAATTCCAATGCCAGGCCCTTCTGCGGCTTATGAATTAAGATTTGAGATTTCAATAGAAGATTATGTAAAAAATAATTTAAAATATCGAGATGGAGATAGTGCTGAATTAGATATAGATTATAAAATAAAAAAGAGTAAAAATACTTATTTATGCATTATAAGAAGGTCTCCATATATAGAAAAGTTATATAGAGAAATTTTAAATGCTATAAAATAATTTAGAGTATTAATATATATAAAGGAGGAATTTTTATGGGAGATAAAATTCAAGAAATGACAGAGGCTGTCAAGAAAAAATTAGGGGAAATTAAGACTTTGCAGGAATTGCAAGAGTTGAAAGTGAAGTACTTAGGGAAGAAAGGCGAAGTGACTTCGATGCTAAAAGGTTTGGGAGGAATGGCGCCTGAGGAAAGACCAGTTTTTGGTCAAAAAGTAAATAAACTAAGAGAAGAACTTGAGAAATTAATGGAAAGACGTGAAAATCAAGTCAAAGAAAAAATATTGGAGCAACGTTTGCAAAAGGAAAAAATTGATGTGACCATGCCTGGAAAAAACATTGAGCTTGGGTCTATTCATCCAATTACACAGGTTATTCAGGAAGTGGAAGAAATCTTTTTGGGAATGGGATATTCTATTGCAGATGGACCAGAGGTGGAAACCGCAATTTATAATTTTGATAAATTGAATACACCAGCAGACCACCCAGCAAGGGATTTGCAAGATACCTTTTATATTACAGAAGACATTATTTTGAGGACACAGACTTCGCCAGTGCAAGCACGTGTGATGGAAAATCAAAAGCCACCAATTAAAATTATTTGTCCAGGTGCTGTGTATCGTTCCGATACTTTGGATGCGACGCATTCGCCAGTTTTCCATCAAATTGAGGGTTTGGTGGTTGACAAAAATATTACGATGTCAGATTTGAAGGGAACTTTGGAGATGTTTGCGAAGAATTGTTTGGGACCAAATACGAAGGTGCGTTTTCGTCCACATCATTTTCCGTTTACGGAGCCAAGTGCAGAGGCGGATGTTTCTTGCTTTGTTTGTGGTGGAAAAGGTTGCCGCGTGTGCAAGCAAGAAGGCTGGATTGAGCTTTTGGGTTGTGGAATGGTGCATCCAAAAGTTTTGGAAAATTGCGGAATTGACTCAAATGAGTATTCTGGATTTGCGTTTGGATTTGGTGTTGAGAGAATTGCGATGGCGAAATTTGGGATTGACGATTTGCGATTGTTGTATGAAAATGATGTGAGGTTTTTGAAACAATTTTAGTTGATTACTAAGCCGTAAAGGGACGCTGTCCCTTTAAAATCCCTGCAAAAGGGCGCTGCCCTTTTGAATCCTGCGCCTCAGTCAGTGGGACATTGGTTTGCCAGATTGGTTATTTTGCATCTGGAATATAGACCGCGCGATAAGCGCGCGAGCGGGATTTTGCATGAAACCGTAGGGCACGGGGCACTGTGTCTAGGTGTGATAAAGGAGAAAAAATGGATTTTAAAATTAGAAAAACGACATTGGAAGATTTAGAGCAGTTGCCAGATTTATATAAAAGTGGATTTGAAAAAGATACGAATGTAGAGAAAATGTATGAAAAGTTTGATAAGCTAAAAAATGATGAACATTATTTATTTTATTCTGCTGTGACAAGTGATGGCGAGTTAGTGGGATTTATGAATGTGATTTTGCATGAGGATATTGTGGAAGAGTGTAAAGATTTTGCGACAGTTTGGAATGTACGAGCAAAGTATAAAAGGCAAGGAATTGCGACTAAAATGTTTCAATATATGGAAAATGAGTTAAGAAAATTAGAAGTCGATTTTATTGATTTAACAGCAGTTAATACAGAAGAAGCAAATGCTTTTTATCAAAGTTTAGGTTATGAAAAGGAAAATGGATATTTTAAGAAATTGTAAGGAGGAAATTTTATGAAAGCAAGTATCGAGTGGCTAAAGGAGTTTAGCGAAATCAATGTTTCTGGAAAAGAGTTAGGGGACATTTTGACTATGACTGGTTCAAAGTTGGAAACGATTGAAGAGCGTGGAAAAAATATTGAAAATGTAGTGGTTCGGAAAGATTTTGGAGATTGAAAAACATCCAAATGCGGATAAATTAATTGTGACGAAAGTGGATGTAGGAAGCGAAATTTTGCAAATTGTGACTGGGGCAGATAATGTAAGTGTTGGCGATATTGTGCCGATTGCCAAAAGTGGTTCTACTTTGCCGAATGATGTGCACATCAAAAAAGGCGAACTTCGTGGCGTAGAGTCAAATGGAATGATGTGTGCTTGTTCGGAATTGAACATTCCAGTTGACCGTTATCCAAACCAAATTGAGCATGGGATTATGATTTTGCCAAAAGAAATGGAAAATAAAATTGGTGAAAATATCGTAGAAGTTTTGGGATTGGAAGAGGAAATTCTGGATTTTGAAATCACGTCTAATCGTCCAGATTGTTTTTCTATGGAAGGTTTGGGACGCGAAACAGCGATTTCTTTGAATACGGAATTTAAAAATCCACGTAAAAATTTGGCGGAAATGAAGATTGAAAATAAAACCGAGTTGGAGGGCTTGAAGGTTGATATTACAGCGCCAGATTTGTGTTATCGTTATATGGCAAGAGTTGTGAAAGATGTCAAAATTGGCGAGTCGCCAGATTGGATGAAAAGGCGCTTGGAGGCGTGTGGCGTAAGAGCGATTAACAATATTGTGGATATCACGAATTATGTGATGTTAGAATTGGGGCAACCAATGCACGCTTTTGATATTAATTCCATTGCTGGAAAACATATTACGGTAAGACGTGCTGAAGATGGCGAAAAAATCACAACATTGGATGACCAAGAGAGAGTTTTGAGCCGTGATATGTTGGTTATTTCAGATGAAGAAAAAGCGGTTGCGATTGCTGGTGTGATGGGGGCGCAAAATTCAGAAATTGAAGAAACGACGACAACCGTTGTGTTTGAGTCAGCGGTGTTCAATGGTGGAAGTGTTCGAAAAACAGCGAAAAAAGTAGGGCTTCGCACAGAGGCATCAAGTCGTTATGAAAAGGGCTTGCCACAAGAGAATGCAGAAAGAGCCATCAATCGTGCAGTCGAGTTGGTTGAAATGATTGGTGCAGGAAAGGCGGTTTTGGGGAAAATTGATGTTTACCCAACTAAGCAAAAATTTAATCAAGTGGAATTTAATCCAGAGAAAATCAATCGTTTGTTGGGAACCAATATTGCGAGAGAAGATATGGTTAGTACATTGGAAAAATTAGAAATGAGAGTAGATGGAGACACGGTAATTCCGCCATATTTTAGAGTAGATATTGAGCGCTTAGCGGATTTGGCGGAAGAAGTTGTGAGGTTTTATGGATATGATAAAGTGGATTGCACGCTGATTAATAGTGAGGCGACTTTGGGAATTCGTACCAAGGCACAAAAATTGACAGATAAAATTCGTCAGACTTTAGTGAATAAAGGTTTGTCAGAAATTTGCACATATGGTTTTATCAATGAGAAGGATTTGGATCGATTGTGTGTGGCAGAAGATAGCGATTTGCGTAGTCAAGTGATTTCGGTTAAAAATCCGCTGAGTGAGGATTATTCGATTATGCGAACCACAACACTTCCAAGTATGTTGCAAACCATTGTGACGAATCAGTCAAAGAAAAATAAGAATGTTGGCTTGTTTGATATTTCGAGAGTTTACAGAAATGTGGAGGGTCAAATTGAAAAGGGAAATGTGCCAACAGAGGACACGATTGTGACAATTGGTATGTATGGAGAAGATATTGATTTTTATATTTTGAAAGGTTTGGTCGAGAAAATTTTGAATATTAGCTCTGTTTTGCGTTATGATGTGGTTGCTGAAAAGTGCAATAATAGTTATCATCCAGGAAAAACGGCGAATGTCAAAGTGGGGAAAGATGTGATTGCGACATTGGGCGAAATCCATCCAGAAGTGGCAGATAACTATGATATTAAGGGCGATGTTTATGTAGCAGAAATTTGGCTTGATAAACTGGTAAAATATGGAAAAATCAATAAAAAATATACAGAAGTTGCTAAGTTTCCAGCAGTTGAAAGAGATATTGCAATGGTGATTGATGAAGAAATAGAGGTTGGTAATATCGAAAGGGCGATTGAGAAAAAGGGCAAAAAGATTTTGGAAGAAGTCAAGTTGTTTGATGTTTACCGTGATGAAAAAATCGGAGAAGGCAAAAAGAGTGTGGCGTATTCTTTGAAGTTTAGAAGCAAAGATAAGACATTAACAGATGAGGAAATCAATACCACGATGGAGGAAATTTTGAAAGAGTTAGAGGCACTGGGAGCAGAGCTAAGAAAATAAGAAATAAAATTACCCAAAATTTTTCATTGACAAAATAAGTAATTAATATTAAAATAAAGATGAAAGAAATTGGGGGGATTACGAATGAAGAAGCACGAAAAAACGGGGAAAAGTACATATCATCGAAATTTGTATCTTTTTATGGTGTTTTTTGCGTGTTTCTTTTTTGTGCTTATTTTTGCTTTTTTTAATGGCAAAATTTTTGCGCAAGATGAGCAAGAAGTTTCTAGTGATGCTCAACAAGAGATTTATTATAGAAATCAAAATCCGATTGATTTAGAGGAGATTTTGGCTCAAAATTCTGAGGCAGATATTCAAGAGGAAATGTGCACAGAAGAAGTTGATTTGGAATATACCACTAGGTACCAGCAAGATAGCTCGCTTCCCAAAGATACGGTTCAGGTTTTGCAAGAGGGACGAGCAGGAACGAAAAATGTGATTGTGATAAAAAAATATCAAAATGGAGAATTGATTTCAGAACAACAAGTTGCTGAAAATATTATGAAAGCGCCTGTTGATAGAATGGTGCGAATTGGAACAGGGAATGGATATAGCTATAAAATTAGCGAAGGGGACAAAGTTTATGTGGTGGCAGAATCAGTTGCAGTAAGGTTGCAGCCAAATCAAAGCACAGAAAAAATAGGAACATTGAATCAAAAGGATGAGGCACAAGTGCTTAAAATAGAGGGAGATTGGCTGTTTGTTTCCAATATAGAAATCAAAGGTTATGTGCCAATGAACTGTATGACTGCGAAGAATCCAAATCAAGAGGATTTGGCTGAAAATGCACAATATAGCAAACAGCAATTGCTTAGTAATTTGAGTTTTGAGATGGATTTGAGAAAGCCAAGTGGATTTTCGCTAGAGCAGTTTAAGCAAGTTTTGTCAGGCGACAAAAATGATAAAAAAGGTGTTTTTGAGCAAAATGCGGAATATTTTTATTATGCAGAAAAGCAATATGGGATTAATGGAATTTTTGTGGCGAGTGTTGGAATTCATGAAAGCGCTTGGGGGGCGTCTACGATTGCAAATAACAAAAAGAATTTATTTGGCTATGGCGCAGTGGATTCAAATCCTTATGGCGGCTCGTATTCATTTGGCTCCTATGCAGAGGGAATTGACTTGATTTCACGTGTGTTTGTGAAATATTATTTGAATCCGGCAGGAACTACGATTTATGATGGTACAGCAACGAGTGGAAAATTTTATAGTGGACCGACATTAAATGCGGTTAATAAGCGATATGCAAGTGATAAAAATTGGGCAAAAGGTGTTTATAAGTGGATGGAATATTTGTATCATAAATTATGATATTGATTAATTTTTCCATTCTCCCCATTCTAGAAATAGTAGTTAATATTTTTTTCAAAAAATATTAACTAAGTTATCCATACGCTCATTCTTCGCTAACGGCTAACTTATGAACGGTCCCCACAAGTCATTTCAAAATTAATCAATATCATTATAAAAAACAAAAAGTTGCAAAAAATTTTAGAAAAAGGTTGCTATTTTTATCAATATATTGTATGATATTAGTATTGAAAAATATACCATGGAAATGCTCTGTGGTAAGGAGGTTTTAATTGGTTATGCTAAGAAAAATAATAATGATTATCATAACAATATTTGCTATTTCTTGTACAACATATGCCTATGCGATTACAGGAGATGCAGTATTAGAATCAGAGCAAGCGACACAGCTTGTAGAAATGAAGGAATCAACCAAGCAAAAAATGGATGAATATATTGAAAAATATGGGTCAACACCTTATGGAATTACAGCGTACATATTAAATGGAGTTCGTATTTATAGTATACCTTTTTGCTTTATCGGTATTGCGATTGGTTCGATTTTTCAGTATGTGATAGGCATAAGAAAATTGGATTTGAGAGATAGAGGATTTGCGATAATAGTTTCGTTTGTTACGATATTATTAATTTGTCAAGTTCTTCCACTAATTTTTGCCGTAGTTGTAAACGGCTGGAGGGGGTAATTACAAATGAAAGTTTTATTTGCAGTAAATAGTGAAAGCATTTCTGAGGCGATTATTAAGAAATATCAGAAGGACTATAGGGAAATTTTGTCTTATAAGAATGTTTATTATTTTGATGCAATTATAAAAGAGATACAAAAGGATAAATCTTATGATAGAATTATTATAAGTGAGGATTTAGAGCCATTTTCAAATAACAATTATGAGTCCATTGATAAATTTGTTTTTGAGAAATTAGATGGCATTAGTGATGAGGCACATGATACACAAGGAAATGAAATTTCGATTATTTTAATTTGTTCGGATCGCCATACAAAGGGAAGTTCTTTTTTGGTAAAAATTTTTGGGATTGGTGTTTATAATGCACTTTTGGGAAATGATCGCAGTATGGAGGAAGTTTGTCGTTTGATTAACAAGCCTCGTACAAAGAAAGAAGCAAAAATGTATTATAAAATCGATACAGATGATGTGAATTATCGTGCTGAGAATGAAAATGAAGTAAGTGAGTTAGAAATTCAAAATATTTTGTCACATTTTAAAAAGTTGGGAAGAAACACAGATAAATATGCAGAGAGTTTTGAAAATATTGCAGCTCAATATACAGAGGAACAATTGAAAATTATTATCAATTGTTTGCCGATTAATGTGAAGGCTGTTTTGGAGGAGACTTCAAGTAAATATCAAGAAATTATGGCAGTGAGTGGAAGATTGGTTCGTGGTGTGAGAAGTTCAAATCTTGAAACCAAGCAAGACCAAAAGAGAACAGGCGTAAAAATTGATATTATCGAAAACAAATTAAATCAAAATAAATCAAATCAAATCCACGCAGTACAGCACAGGAGGAA
>CAOKFZ010000021.1 GCA_948467875.1 uncultured Clostridium sp. | reverse complement strand
GTGCTAACAACGACGGTTCTACTAACGTGGCTGCACGTCGTAACGGCGACTGTTCTGCTACGGCGCATGCTAATTGGAACATCGGTTTCCGTCTCGTGCTCTAATATAGTTCCAGATTGCAAATTTCAAGCAAATTTGCACCGTGATATTAGATGTTAAAGGGGCTTAATCCTTCCTAAAATGGTAAATAAGAATCTAAAGATGAGGTATGAGTAAAAAAATTGAAAATATAGTAATCGAATTGTAGAATGGGAAAACGTTATGGATGAAAAATTATTTGAAAATATGAATGTTTGTTTTTTAGAAGGAAAAATTGTATCAGAAGTTAATTTTGATTTTGTTTATAACAGCAAAAGACATACAGCAATTGTCGATTTTATCCTAGAAAGTACAAGTGAAAACAGCTCAAGATCTTATGCAGTAGCCTATAATAAAGTATATGCCTATGATGGATTAGCCGACAAATTATATGAGCAATTTGAACAAGGAGGTCACATTGCGATAAGGGGAAGAGTGGAAAAAAGCAGAATCCGAATCACCGATTTTTTTCCACTCTAAAAATTCCCTTTGAGAGCACGCTCCATTTTTCTTTGTGCATCTTTTTTTGCCATATCTTCACGCTTATCATACAATTTCTTTCCTTTACCAATCCCAATTTCAAGTTTGACTTTTCCACCATTAAAATACAAACAAATCGGCACAAGAGAAATACTTTTTTCTTTGATTTGTGCAGAAAGTTTGTTGATTTCTCTTCTGTGAAGCAACAATTTACGATTGCGCAAAGGATCCTTGTTAAAAATATTCCCAAATTCATAAGGCGAAATATGCATACCATAAATAAAAGCCTCGCCATTTTTTATATTAACATAAGTATCTTTTAAGTTTACTCTACCATTTCGAATTGACTTGATTTCTGTGCCACTTAGCACAATGCCAGCTTCAAATGTGCTCGTAATCGTGTAATTATGCCTAGCAGTTGGATTTTTTGCAATTAATCTTTCCATTTCTATTTACCTCTTTTCTCATTATATCATATCATAAAACAAAAAACAAATCAATTTTTTGTTCACATAATCTTGATAGGTTTCATAAATTATAAGTAAGGAGGCATAAAAATGTTTTTAAAAAAATCGTGCAAATGGAAAAGAATACTAGCAGGCTTAACTTTTGGCATAGGACTTGGCATGTTGCTCATTTTAATTTTACCTCCGATTGCGTGGTTATGTATCATTTCAATTGCATTAATCATAACAGGAATCAAAAAAATATTAGAAAGATAAGGAGGAGACAAGTGATGACCATTGTAGTGAAAAAAGTTCCCAAACACTTAAGAGGAATTGTCAAATTTTTGTTTGGCATCAAAAATACATAAGAAAACAAAAACCTCAAGGTATGACACCTTGGGGTTTATCCTATTCTTGTGAATTTAGTTAGCTCTTTGAACTTTTCCAGCACGTAAGCATTTTGAACAAACTTTTACTCGCATTGTTTGACCATTTATAATAGCTTTTACACTTCTTAAGTTAGGTTTTACAAGTCTGCTATTTCTTTTACTGATATGGGAACGTGTAATACTAAGGTCATTTCCCCAAGTTGTTTCTTTTCCACAAATAATACATTTTGCCATTTTTTAGCACCTCCATTACTTTTTTAAACTTACTGTCTAATAGTCTAACATAAATTTTAAAAAAATACAAGAGAAAAATCAAAAAAAATGGAATTTTTTATAAAAATTTTTAAAATTCATCATAATGTTCACATAAAGTTATTGACAAAACTTGAAAAATATGGTACACTTAAAGTAATAACCAGTATACTCTGGTATGTGGGATTTGACATCATAGGACAGGCGCCGTTCTTTGACAAGAATTCCTTTGGTAATTAAAAAATAATTTTTTTGCTTAAGAAAGGAGCAAATATTATGAAAAAAGTAATAGCAGTATTGGCATTGGTATTATCTATGATAATGTCATTGCCACAACCTCAGTATGTCCAGGCATCTGAACAGCAGCCGCGGTTCGTGAAACTGTTTTGTGAATGCAATAGGAGCAGCATCACTGTGCAGAATGGCTTAGTCATTTTGTCCAGCATAGGACAGCAGCTGGAATTTTGTCTGTCGAAAGTCCCTAAATTTGATGATTGGAGTATCCAGTCGTTAGATGTAAAAGGGTTATCGGCAAGCATACCAGAACCCATACCATTGGCAGAAATTTTTGCTGGTTCTTTCACTTTAGAAGTGAAAGAAAAAGGGGAAACAAAAGTAAGAGTGATATTAGAGAACAAAGTAACCAACAAAACAAAGAAAATTCATTTTTCTGTTTTAGCATAAAGGAGGAAACATTATGAAGATTAAGAATTTTTTACGGAAAACAGCTGCTATGTTAACAGCAGCACTTACGTTTACCAGCGCAACACCAGTTTCTGCATCAGCTATGCCGGCAGATCAGCCAAACGTAGCTGAAGCACAGGCTACAGCAGAAACAACAGCTACATCTGCAGAGCAGCAGGCTCAGACAGTAGCGGAACAGCCGCAGGTAGCAGCACAGGCTATTGCAACAAAGACTTCTAAATTCGCTCAGTTAAGTGAAAAAACGATGACATTAACCGTTGGTGACAGAGAACAGCTCTCGGTTATCACGGATGAGATTGTCAAAAAGACAGGCTGGCAGGCTATCAAGGTTAGCACGTCAGACAAGGCGGTTGTTGGATTATGCAACAAAGATCGGTATGGTTGTACCATCGACCTTGTTGCAAAGAAACCTGGTACAGCTGTTGTTACGTGGCAGCTGAAAACCGACAAGCGGAAGAAAAACAACAAAAAGACGCTTTCTTGCGTTGTAACTGTTGTTGAACCGCAGTCGCCGGCACCGCAGCCAGAGCAGCCTATTATTCAGACAGAGGCAACAGTAGCTACGAAGGCAGAGCTTGTTAAGGCAATTATGGATAGCAATATTCGGAAAATCACGATTGCTACAACAGCTGCAGAGCAATTCACGATTGCTAATTTTGGCAACCGCGATTTAAGTTCTGTTGACCTTGTTGTCAATGCTCCGCAGGCGGAGATTAGTAACAGCGCATTGTTCAAGTCTGTAAAAATAGAGGCAATCGCATCTGACACTTGGACAGAGCATGCCAGAGGGAATTCTTTTATTATTTCTGCTCCGCGTTGCCACATGATTGTGGGTTCGATAGCAGAAGTAAAAGAGATTTCCTGTGAAACGGAAGGCTCTGTTGAGCTGGAAGTTCACGGCATTGTTGGTAAGATTCAGGTTAGTCGCAAGGCTAATTTGAACCTTACAGGTTCCACAAAAAATCTTGTGCCGGTTGTAATTGGCGCAGGTGCAACAAATACGGCTCTGCAGGCATCTGTGCCTGTAGATATGACATTGGAGGCTTTTGCTTCTCTAATCTTTGAAAAAGAAGCAGAGAAGTCGAAAGTGACCAATATGTCTGGTGCTCCGCTTACAGTTAAGACACCTTCTGGTGTTTTGACCATAGGCATTGGCAGTAGCAGTATGTCAATTTCTTCAAATTTTAGTAACACATCTTGGGGCGGAAGCTCTGTTTGGTATCCGATAGGCGGAAACGGAAGCTCTGGGAACCAGGGTGGAAACAGTAACGGAAGTTCATCAAACAACAAACCAAACGGAGGAAATAATGGTGATTCTGGCAATCAGGGCGGAAACGGAAACGGAAACGGAAGCTCTGGGAACCAGGGCGGCAACGGAAATAGTAGCTCTGGGAACCAGGGCGGAAACGGAAACGATAACCCTGGAGAAAAGCCTGAAAAACCCAAAATGGTCAATGTTACTATAAATGCTGGTGAAGGTGGTTCTGCCACAGGAACTGGCACATATGAAGAAGGAACGGAGCATCCTGCTTATGCGGTAGCCGATCCGGGATGGGAATTTGTCAACTGGAGCAATGGCAGCACAGACAATCCGTATGTGTTTGTTGCAAAGGAAGGGCTTGTTCTTAGAGCCAATTTCCGGAAGGTTGAGCAGCAGCCAACGCCTCCAACTCCGTCGGAGGAAGAGGACACATTTAAGTTAGAAGTATCTTGTGGAGAAGGAGGTTATGTTACAATTGAAGGAGTGCAGCAGAATTCATTTTCTGTTACTTCTCCGTCATCGCTTGAATTTGTAACTGCAGAAGCTCATGCAAATCCGGGATACCACTTCGGAAAGTGGAATGATGGCGACACCAATCCAACCAAAATTGTGCCAGTAGTGCTTGGCACATCGGTAGGGTTCTCTTGCTCATTTGAGCGGGATCAGGTTGAGCCACCTGTACCGGAAATGGCAACCTTAACTGTGTTAGCAGCAAATGAGGGAGGTTCTGTTTATGGTTCTGCAACTGTAGAAAAAGGTTCTTCTGTGAGCTTTGGAGCAATTCCAGACGAAGGCTATACTGTTGTCTGGAACGATGGAAATACAGACACTGAACGAACAGTTCCTGTAAACGACAATATAACTTTTACAGCAACTTTCGTTAAAAAAGAAGAACCGCCAGTAGAGGAACAGGCAACAGTTACTTTTATGGCAAATGGAAAGGAAGTGAAAGAAGTTTCTGTTAACAAAGGTTCTGCGCCAGAAGAAGTACCAAGTGCTGATGATTGCTATGTGTTTGGCAAAAAGTTAGTAGCTTGGGAAGTTGGAGGAAATAGCTACTCTGCTAACGATCTTTCCGCATTAGCTGCAGCGATTTCTGCTTTGACACAGGAGGGAGACGTAACAGTTACCGCTGTGTACGAAGATGAAGTACAGAATACTTACTACTCAGCAACGCTGAAAAATGTGAGTATTTTAAGTGCATCTAATGAACCTGTTGAAGGCAAATATGCAGCGGGAACAGAATTGGTTTTCAAAGCGGATGATGCGCCGAAAGATAAGAAGTTCTCACACTTGTTGATAACTTCTTTGGGCTTGACTACTGAATATGGTGAAGCAACATATCGCCGTGTTCTTAACAACGATATATCTGTGGAAGCGGTTTATGTTGATGCAGATGTAGAAGTTGTGAAGCCTATTTCACTGTTGCTGACACCGAGCCGTGTTACAATTAACGGCAAGCCTGCAGTGCGGCTATTCGCGACACTTGGCTTCCAGACAGGGATGCATGGCGAAAAGCAGGAACTTGGCATTTTAAGATCTTGTGATTCAAATGCAGTTTTAACGTTGGAAAATGTGGGCATCAATGGCGTGGAGAAACGTACATCAGGTAATGCGTCAGACATCACATTTGCAAACTCAGTATATGTTGAGGATTTGACAGGACCAACTGTGTATGCTGTAGCGTACCTGAAGTATATTGATTCTGAAGGAAATAAGCAGGTAATGTATACTTCAGTAGTTAATTTTCAGGTTGCGGACTAAGCTTTTTCATAATATGGGCAAAAGCGGCACATCTGTGTCGCTTTTGCCTATTTTTATATAAATTTTCTTAAAGGATTTAAAATTTTTAAATTTTTTAAGAAAATTTACATAAAGTTATTGACAAATTCAGGAAAATCGTGTATAATTAAAATAAGAAGAGTAATTTTTATAGGAGGTAATAGAAAATGAGTGCTTTAACAGGCGAAGAAGATATCATACCAACAGTAGCACC
Organism: uncultured Clostridium sp.; assembly: GCA_948467875.1. GTDB lineage: Bacteria > Bacillota > Clostridia > TANB77 > CAG-508 > Scatovivens. The sequence goes on along the minus strand of CAOKFZ010000021.1, from coordinate 15,584 downwards.
AGTTGAACCAGTAGATGTAGTAAATGATGCTTCTATTCCAATGGTTTTATCAGATGAAATGGGAGCACCTGCAATAGATATGGGAGAACCAACTGGACATTATGATAGTGGTACTGGTGGCGAAGTTATTGGATAATAATGAAATAAAAAGCGAGGCAGAATGTTCGAGTTCTTCCTCGTTTTTTAAATCAAAAAATAACAAAAGAGGTGTTTATGAAATACAAAATTGCAGATTTAATTATAGAATATGAAACTAAATATGATCAATTGAAGAAAAGATCTGAAAAATATAAAATTGAGACAGACAAGCCGAGTGATATTAAAGTGATTGTAAAAGAAGAATATGTTTTGCACGATTTGGAAAAGTTTGCAGACGCTACGCGCCAGGCAGCTGAAGACGTGATAACGGGACGCTTGTTTTACCAAAAATTACTGGACTTTCAAGGCTGTTTGTTGCATGCATCAAGTGTTGTGGTAGACGACAAAGCCTACCTTTTTTCGGCTAATTCAGGAACGGGAAAGTCCACACATACAGGCTTGTGGCTAACCTATTTAGCTGATAAAAATCCGTATATATTAAATGACGATAAACCTGCCATTCGTGTTTTTGACGATGGAGTTTATGCTTATGGAACGCCTTTTTCGGGTAAGCACGATATGAGCGAAAATAAAAAAGTGAAGGTGCAAGGAATTTGTTTTTTGGAACAATCGAAAATTAATTTTATTCGAAAATTGGAGCCAAGTGAGGCAATTAAGTTATTTTTAGAGCAAACGACTTATCATTTGAAAAAGGAAAATATGGAAAAATTATTAGATGTGTTAGAAGTTGTGATTGAAAAAATACCAATTTATAAGTTGTATTGTGACATGAGCAAAGAAGCTGTGGAGTTGTCGTACCATACGATGAAGGGAGAAGATGCAAATGAGAATTAAAGAAGGATTTGTGATTAGAGAAATTGCGGGGAGTATTGTAGTTGTGCCAACTGGAGATTTGCTGAAAGAATATCGAGGAATGTTAACATTGAATGAGGCTGGAAAGTTTATTTGGGAATTATTGGAGCAAGAAAGGACGTTAGAAGAAATTTCTGTGAAATTAGCCGAGAAATATCAGATTGACAAAGAAAAAGCGACAGCCAATATAGAAGTATTTTTGGATACCTTAAAAGCCAAAAAAATTCTTTTGGAAAATTAATCGAGAAAGGAACATAAGAAAAATTGAAAGATATTAAGACACTTAAATGGATTTTTCAAAAAACAAAGTCACAAACATTTAATTTTATATTGGTTAATATTTTGAATGTGGTATATTCTGTTTTGAGTATATACCTTATTTTGGTGTCCAAAAATGTGATTGATGCAGCAACTTCTGGCTCAATGGAAATGCTTCAAAAATATATGATTCGTCTGATTTTGATTTCTTTGACAGAAATTGCCCTAAAAGCGATTTTGGCATCTATTGATGCAGTGACAAGGGCAAAGCTAGAAATGAATTTTAAGCAAAATGTGCTAAATACTATTTTGACAAGAAATTATGAGAAAATTTCCAAATTTCATAGCGGCGAATTGATGACACGTGTTGTTTCAGATGTGAATATTATTATTGAAACTTTGCTTTCTTTGGTGCCAAGTGTGCTTTCGATGTTGACGAAATTGGTGTGTGCAGTGATTTTGCTGTTCCAAATTAGTAGAGAATTTGTGATGATTTTATTGATGGGCGGAGCACTTTTGTTTGTGATTGTGAATTTGTTTAAGCCCTATTTGAAGGAAATTCACAAACGAGTGCAAGAGGCTGGAGCCAATGTGCGTTTGTTTTTTAAAGAAGTGTTTGAGAATTTGATTGTGATTAAGATTTTTGAGGCAGAGGATGTGATTGGGAGTAAGTCCAAGCAGTTGCAGAATGAGAGGTATGCCATTCAGATGAAGCGTAGAAGTTTGTCGATTGCTTCTGGAACAGGGTTTAACACGATTTTTCAGGTGGTATATTTGTATGCTTTGATTTGGAGTGCAAATAATTTGTTGACAGGAAGTATCACGGTTGGTGGCTTGACGTCAATTTTACAGTTGGTTAATCAAGTACAAGCTCCGATTATTGGGCTTTCGAGGTCGTTTCAGAGTATGTTTGGTATGATTGGTTCGGCGGAGAGAATTATGGAATTGGAGGAAATCGAGGAGGATAAGGTTGATAAAAAGATAGATTGTGCCGATTTGTACCAGGATTTGGAAAGTGTGGTTGTTGACCATCTTGGGTTTACCTATAAAAACAAAAAGATGTTTGAAGATGCTTGTTTGACTGTGAAGAAGAGCGAAATTGTGGCGATTTATGGCGAGTCTGGCGTACGGAAAAAGTACGCTCTTGAAATTGATTTTAGGTATTTTGAAAAAGGATGCAGGAGAAATCTATTTTGCTTGTAAAAATGGGCAAAATATCGAAGTGGGAAATCACACAAGGGGCATGTTTACTTATGTACCACAGGGCAAATTTATTTTGAGTGGAACGATTCGCGAAAATCTTGATTTTGTGAATGAAAGTGCGACAGAGGAAGAAATTGCGCAGGCTTTGGAAATCAGTAATTGTATGAATTTTATTGAAAAATTGCCAGACGGTTTGGAGACGAAGATAGGAGAGAGGGGAAGTGGTTTGTCTGAAGGACAACTGCAACGTTTGAGTTTGGCGAGGGCTTTGATTAGTGGAGCGCCAATTCTGATTTTGGATGAGCTTACTTCGAGTTTGGATAGTGCGACTGAGGCAGAAGTTTTGAAAAATATTAAAAATTTGAAAAATCGAACTTGCATTATTGTGACACACAGGGACAGTATTTCTAGTATTTGTGATCGAGAATTTGTGGTGGAAAATTGGAAAGTTAGGGAAAAGGTCAAAAAAAATGAACGAGAATAGAGTTTTGTTGGAAATTGTAAGAAGTTTTATAAGGGAAGAAAAAAAGCCTATTTTTGATAAAAATGTGAACGAGGAACCGTTGTACAAGTTGGCGAGAAGACATATGCTGAGTAATTTTTTGATAGATTGGGCGAAGGAAAATTGCCAAAATGAAATAATTAAAGCTAGAATTCAGGCAGATTTTAATCAGCAAATTATTAAAGATACGAATGAAAATATTGAATTTTACAGGATTTTGGATGAGTTTGAAAAAGTCCAAATTAAAACGCTTGTTGTGAAAGGCTTTTTGATGAAGGATGTATATCCTCAAAATTATATGAGACAAATGCTTGATATTGACATGATGGCATGTGCAGAAGATTTTAAAAAAGCATCTCAGGTTATGAAAAATTTGGGTTATAGCGAATATTATGATCATGAAAAACATCTCATTTTTACGAAAGAGCCATTTATGACTGTGGAATTACATCGAAAGTTAATTGCTGGAGAAGATGTTGGACATAGCTATTTTAACCAGAAAGTTTGGGAGTTTTGTGAGCCTTATGAAAGTTACCAAACAATTTTTCAAATGTCAAAAGAGGATACATATGTTTTTTGTATGTTGCATTTGCTGATACATTTTAGATTTACAGGGATTAAGATAAGGGATGTTTTGGATGTTTATTTGTATTATGAAAAGTACAAAAATGTTTTGGATCAAGTGAAATTAGATCAAAAGTTGCAGGAATTTGAGTGTCAGAAGTTTGAAGAAAATATTAGGAAAATTGCATACAAATGGTTTGGAGAAAATCCAAATTACGACTTTGATGAGGTAGAGAATTTTATTTTACAAGGAGTGAGTCCTAAAAATCAAGTCAATTTTGAAGTAGGGGAAAAAGGCCGGAAAAAATCAATATTTGTTGCGTTTATTTTTTCCAGAGTTTAAAGTGATGAAGGGAAAATATCCAATTTTGGAAAAAATGCCGATTTTGTTGCCATTTACTTGGGGTGCTAGAATTTTGAAAGATGTTTTTTCAAAAGCGACTTCTATGAATGAGCGATTTGAAACAATAAAGTTGATTAAAGGAACCAATTCGGAAGAAGTGACGAAAATGCAAGAAATTTATCAGAAGTTAGGAATTGTTAGAAAGGAAGATTAAAAATGTTTGTTGAGCATGAAGTTTTTATTGGGCTGAGAGATGTGGCGATGAATAATAAAGTGACGAATACAGCACTTTTGGCATATTTAGAAGATGCAGGTGGCGTTCATTCTAATATGGCTGGATTTGGCTTGAGGGATATTCCGAAGCGCAAAAAAAGTTGGGTTTTGCTAAATTGGCAAATCGAAATTTTTGAAAGACCGACTTATGGCGAAAAAATTATTATCAAAACTTGGTCGAGGGGAATTGATAAATTATATGCTTATCGTGATTTTGAGATTTTGAATCAGGTAAGAGAGGTTATTGGAATTGCAACATCTAAGTGGGTTTTGCTAGATATCGAGAGCTTGAAAATTACAAAGTTGGGAAGCGAAATTATGGATTGTTATACAGTTGAGAACAAAAGTGTTTTTGAGCATCCGGATTTGAATAAAATGACAGAGCTATCAACGTATTCTGGGCGTACGACTTTTCAGGTAAATCGTAATTTGCTAGATATTAACAATCATTTACATAATATTTATTATATGGATATTGCTAATGAAGTTTTGCCAATAGAGATTTTTTTGAAGGCTGAATTTAATCAGATTAAAATGATGTGCAAGAAGGAAATCAAGCTGGGAGAGACTGTTCAGGTCTTTTATGAGAAATTGGACGACGAATTTGTTGTTACTATCAAAAGTGAAGATGAAAAAATCGTGCATGCAATGATAAAATTAAAATAAGCCGTTTATGGCTTATTTTTTATGCTTCGTCAGCAAGTGGATTTCGCTCGACTGCGCTGCGGACTTGTTCGTCGTCAACATGGGTGTAAATTTGCGTGGTTGAAATGCTCTCATGCCCTAATAATTCTTGCAAAGCACGAATGTCGACTTCGCCATATTTGTACATTAAAGTTGCTGCTGTATGGCGCAATTTATGAACAGAATATTTGTTAGAGTCAATGCCAGCGGCTCTTAATTCTTGTTTTACAATATATTGAACGGTTCGATTACTAATTCGTTTTCGTTGCTCACTTAAAAATAAAGCATTTCGCGAATTGGCCTGAATGGCTTCTTTGGGGCGAACTTCCAAATAACGATTAATAGCAGTAATGCAAGCTTTGTTTAAATAAATCGTACGCTCTTTGTCGCCTTTTCCTACAACATTTAATTTATTATTTTCAAAATCAATATCAGAAATATTAATTCCTGTTAGTTCCGATAAACGCATACCACAATTTAAAAATAAAGTAATAATAGCAGCATCCCTGACCGAGTTGTCGTGATTTCCATGGGAAGTAGGGAGGGGATTTTTAACAGTTTCTAGCAATTTTCGGCTTTCGTCTAGGCTTAAATATTTGGGCAATCGTTTGCTTAGTTTTGGTGTTTCTAGGTCTTGTGCAGGATTGTTTTCAATAAGTTTCATTTTATTGCATAAATATTTGAAAAATACACGAATGCTAGCTGTTTTTCGTGCCAAAGTGGCTGGCTTACTGTGGTAATCATTTTTTAAATAACCTAAAAAAGCATGAATATCTTGAAGTGTAATTTTTTTGACGGTTTCTAAAGTCATGGTATGAATTTGAATTTCTTTAATAGATTGTTGAGATTCAATTTTAACCATTTTATAATGATAAGCGATAAATTTTAGAAAGTGAGCAATATCATAATTATATTCTTTAATGGTATTGACTGATTTATTTAAAATAGTAGTAGAATAGTCTAAAAAGTCATTTAAAAATTCAGGATTATTTTCTTTTGAAATCATAGTGGCTCCTTTGGTTTTATCAATTTTAAAATAGGAGATAGGTCGATATTTCGTGTTTTTTTACATTTCCAACATTGCACAAAAGCAAAGTTTTGTGCAATACAGAATAGGTTTTATTTCGTTTTTACAATTTTACTCTTTATACTCTATATTTTCATTCATTACTTTCAAAAATTCTTGATTATTTTCCGTTTTCGTCATTTCATCTAATAAACGCTCTGTCATATCTGCAGTTGATAAATTGCTCATAGATTTGCGCATAGCAAACATTGCAGAAAGTTCTTCTTCTGTAAGCAATAAATCTTCACGTCTTGTTCCAGATTTATTAACATCAATTGCTGGAAAAATGCGTTTTTCAGATAAACTTCTATCTAAAACAACTTCCATATTACCAGTTCCTTTGAATTCCTCAAAAATAACCTCGTCCATTCTACTTCCTGTATCGACTAATGCTGTTGCTAAAACAGTCAAACTTCCAGCATCTTCAGTATTTCTTGCAGCACCAAAAAAACGTTTTGGTTTATGTAAAGCGCTTGGATCAAAACCACCAGATAAGGTTTTTCCTGACGAAGGAATGACTAAGTTGTACGCACGTGCAAGTCTTGTAATACTATCTAATAACACAACCACATCTTTATGCTGTTCAGTTAATCTTTTGGCACGCTCAATTACCATTTCAGCTACTTTTACATGATGTTCTGGTTGCTCGTCGAAAGTTGAATAAATCACATCGCCTTTAATAGAACGTTTCATATCAGTTACTTCCTCTGGTCTTTCATCAATCAATAATACAATTAATTCAACTTCAGGATTATTTATGGTAATACTATTCGCTATTTTCTTTAGAATTGTTGTTTTTCCAGCTTTAGGAGGCGCAACAATCATTCCTCTTTGACCTTTTCCAATAGGTGAAAATAAATCCATTAAGCGCATGGTATATTCTTTTGGATTTGTTTCTAATTTTAATTTTTTATTGGGATAAATGGGAATTAAATCATCAAATTTTACTCTTCTATAAGCTTTTTCTGGCGACTCATCATTGACTTCGCCAACAAAAATTAAAGACGGAAATTTTTCTTTTTCTCCATCTACGGTTGCTCTTTTAATCCCTTTTACTTTATCTCCAGTTTCTAATCGGAACCTTTTTATTTGTATCGGAGAAACATAAACATCTTTTTGGCTTGGCAAATAATTTTTTCCACGTAAAAAACCATATCCATCAGGCAATACTTCTAAAATTCCTTCTACAATTTCATCCCCTTCTGTAGATACTGAATAATTTCCATCTTCTGTATTGGTTTCTGATTTCGTTTTTGTTGTATTATCTTCTGCTGATTGTTGCTCATTGTTTGTTTCTTCAGCTTCTTCATTAGAGTTAGATGATTTTTTTGTTGCTTCCAAAATAACCTCAATCAACTCCTTTTTCTTTAGTTTAGAAATATTAGATAAACCTTTCATTTTAGCAAGATCTCTTAAATCCGCTAATGATAAAGAATCTAGCTCCATAGAAAATTTCCCCCTTCACTTTTCTATTTTATTATTTTTTGATTCAAAAATGGAATTGTATTTCGAAAAAAACAACTAGAAAAAAATTATACAAATTTTAATATCCTTTAAATGGTGTTTCATTTGGATAGTACATTTTTAGGTCTTTTCTTGCAATGTTTTCATATTCCTCTTTTAAATTTGTAGAATTTACAGACTTCTCCATGTTTTCTTGTTCTCGTAATGTTGTTATTTTTTCTTCTAATATTGCTATTTCTGCATTATAATTTTTTAAAGTAGCGAATTGTTCTTTCATTTTAAAAATAACAACAAGAAAAAAAATACAGACTATTAACTTATATAAACTTCGTGAATTAAATAAATTTGACATTTGTAAACTCCAAAATTAATAAAACTATATAATAATATTATACAACAAATTTATTTAGAATCCTTCTTTTTTAGACATAAATTTTTCAAAAAAAGGAGAAAAAAGAATAATTTTTTGAAAAATTCCATACATTTTTGTAAGATTAGCATACAAATTCTGCTAACTGTTAAAAAATAAAATGAAATTCCAAATAAAATTGCGAGAATAATGAAAAAGCGTATTTGCCCATGATTGGTCAAAATTAGGGTATTGACAATAAGAATACCAACAATTGCAACAAATATCATATCATGAATACTCGTTATAAAATCAGGGGTTTTGAAAGTTTTTCTAAATGCTCTAAAAATGTCGAAAATCATTCCAATACATAGTCCCAAAATGAGAAATACGATAAAAATTTGTCCCTGCGAAAAAATATACATTTTTGATCACCTATTTAAAAATTTTTCCAATCAATCCTGAAGCATTTTTCTTAAAAGACTCTGCTTCTGAATAAGCAAGGCTTGAAACATAACCATCTAATGTAACTTCTGAAGTATCAATGTTTAATTTGTTGATTTTTAAATTTTCGCCTTTTATGGTAAGGAGCCCTAATTCTGTTTCTACAATTACGATTTGGTCATCAAAACTAAGGACATCTAAAACACCTGAAACATTTAATTTCTCTCGATTTTCTAAGATGATATTTTGAATTACATTTGACACTTTTTTGGGTTCTTCTAACATCATGCCAACCTCCTATTTTGGTTTTCTTAAAGTATATATATGCAGGAAAACTAAATTTTAGAACTGTTTTATATCATTAAGAGCTAGTTTTTCAACTAGCTCTTAATACTTTTACTTCTCAAAAAATTTATTATGAATAGCTCGTACTGCCATATCAGCTTCGTCACTGTTGACCAAAACAGAAATTTTAATTTCAGAAGTAGTTACCATATGCATATTAATGTTATTTTCATACAGTGCCTCAAACATACTACTTGCAACCCCTGGTTTGTTGGCTATCCCTACCCCGATGACAGAAACTTTGGAAAGATTTTCGCAATGTAAAACCTGTTCAATTTTTAGCTCCTCTTTGCAATCTTCCAAAATTTCTAATGTTTTATTTAAGTCATTCATTTTGACTGTAAACGCAATATCTTTTGTAATATGTTCCCCAAAAGATTGAACAATAATATCAACATTAATTAAATTTTCAGACAGTAACTTGAATAATTGATACGTTCTACCAATTTTATTTTCTAAGCCAATTACTGTAATTCTTGAAATATAATCATCTTTGGTAACACCACTGATGACTAAATCCTCAAAAGGTGCCGTATCAGAAACAAGTGTTCCAATACTTTCTTTTTCAAAGGTAGATTTCACATAAATAGGAACATGATACTTCTTCCCTATTTCAATACATCGGTTATGCAACACTTTCGCTCCCATGCTAGACAGCTCTAGCATTTCGTCATAAGAAACCGCATTTAATTTCATGACATTTTCGACAATTCTAGGGTCTGAAGTATACACGCCATCTACGTCTGTGAAAATATCGCATCTGTCTGCGTTTAAGCTAGCAGCAAGAGCAACAGCTGTTGTGTCAGAACCGCCTCTGCCTAATGTGGTAATATCGCCATTTTCGTCAATTCCTTGGAAACCTGCCACAATCACGACATTTCCAGCAGCTAAATATTCCTCTATTTTGCTATTTTCAATATAACGAATGCGACCATTAGCATGTTCGCTATTTGTCACAATGGGAACCTGCCAGCCAGTTAATGAAACAGCACCATGCCCTTTTTTCTTAAGTAACATCGCTAATTTTGAAATCGTGATTTGTTCTCCCGTAGACACTAATACATCATGCTCTCTTAAGAAACTTTCTCGATTTTTGATAGGATTTTTAATGATTTCTGCTTCTTCAGAAATTAATCGATCTGTTGTTTTTCCTTGTGCAGAAACGACTACAACGACTTTATCTCCAGCCTCTTTTGCTTGCACAATATGGCTGACAACCATTTCTAATTTTTCGACATTTGCAACAGAGCTTCCGCCAAATTTTTGTACAATTAATCCCATACTTTGTAACCTCTTTTTATTTAGTAAAAATCATTTCTAAATTTAAAAACGATTTTAATATAGTATATGATAAATTTTAACAAGAAGTCCTACATCCTAAAACAACTTTTTAAGAAATCCATTTTAAATATTCTCGCATAAAATCATTCAAATTTCCATCCATAACAGACTGTACATTCCCTACTTCGTAATTGGTTCTGTGGTCCTTGACCATGGTATAAGGGCAAAAAACATAGGAACGAATTTGACTTCCGCCAACCATTATCCATCTGAACTCCTTTAATATCCGCCATTTTCGCTTTTTCTTCCTGCTCTTTGAGCGCCATTAATTTGGAACGAAGTATTCGCATGGCGGTATCGCGATTTTGAAATTGCGAACGTTCTGACTGACAAGTTACCACAATATTAGTCGGAATATGAACAATGCGGATTGCAGAACTCGTTTTATTAATGTGCTGACCACCTGCACCAGAAGAACGGTAAACATCAATACGCAAGTCGTCTGGATTGATTTCAAGTTCTGTATCGTCCACAATTTCTGGCAAAACTTCCACTGAGGCAAAAGATGTATGGCGCCTTCCTCCACTGTCAAATGGCGAAATGCGCACTAATCGGTGCACACCGTGCTCACTTTTCAAATAGCCATAGGCATTTTCGCCTGAAACAAGAAATGTAACACTTTTTAAGCCAGCTTCTTCCCCATCTAAATAGTCCAATTCTTGCGTTGCATAACTGTTATCATTTGCCCAACGTTGATACATGCGATACAACATTTCTGCCCAATCTTGCGATTCGGTGCCACCTGCACCCGGATGAATGGTTACCAGTGCATTACTAGAATCATATTTACCAGATAACAAAGTTTGTGTCTGCAAATTTTCAATGGATTTTTCTAACTTTTTTGTATTAGACACTAAATCTTTGGCTAAATCTTCTTCTTGTTCTACTAATAACAGTTCGTTTAATTCCAATAAATTATCGAAGTCACTTTTCAAACTTTGATACAAATTAATTTTCTTTTGAAGCACATTCATTTTTCCATATACAATAGAAGACTTCTGGTTGTCTTCCCAGAAATCTTCTGCTAAAGTTTGTTTTTCAAGTTCTGACAACTCAGCTTGCAATTTCACAATTTGCAAAGCCTCTGACAACTCTTGCAAACGATGTTGTAACTCCAAAAGAAATTTTTTATTTTCTTCTAAATCAAGCATCTTAATCTCCTACTTTTAAATTATGGGTGCAATTTATAACCATGCAAAGTTTTATCAATATGTTGTTTTTTGCCACATAATCCTAATCCAACAGGTTCTATTTCTTCTGTAGCATACTTTTTTATCATAGCACGATTATCAACGTCATTATTAGTTGAAAACATTTCTTCATTATATATACTAATTTCAATTTCTCGATTAACTGCTTTTGCTAAAATTTCTTTCATTTCTTCTTTATTTGCAACATACACCAAAATAGGTTGACCACTCATTGGTAAATAAATCTTTCCGCTTTTATCCTTATAATTTTCTCCCATAATGTCTTGTGTTCCAAATCCAGAGGATAAAAACGCTGTTACGTTTAATTTTTGCCAAGTTAATAAATCATCTCTTACAACAATTGCAATTTTTTTATTTAAGTTCATAAATAACTCCTCCCATTTTCCTACAATGTAATTATTATATCAAATATCTTTTTGCTTGGCAAGCTTATTTGTCAAAATAAAACTAATATGCAGTATTTAATCAAAAAAGTGCAAGCGATTTCACGCTTACACCAAAAAGTTATTTTTATTGATTCTTTCCACAACAATTTTTATATTTCTTCCCACTTCCGCAAGGGCATGGATCATTTCTTCCTACTTTTGGTTCTTGGTTTACAACTGGTTGTGGCTTTGAGTCAGAAGGTGCTGATTGTGGAAGTCCTGTCTCTTTGTCTAAATGAATGGTTTCTAATGCCTTTTCATCAAAACCTTCAGATGTTATTTCAACATTTGACTCTCTTTTTATGGTACGTTGATTACGCATAATATGAAGCATAATTTTAACAATTTCCAATTTAATTTGAAGGTTCATTTCATCAAACATTTCGCCACCTTCAAAACGATATTGAACCACTGGATCTTTTTGACCATACGCACGAAGTCCAATTCCATTTTTCAACTCATCCATGGCGTCAATGTGATCCATCCATTTGGCGTCCACAATTTTTAGCACAACAATTCGCTCTAATTCACGCATTTCCTTTTCGCCAATATCTTTTTCTTTTTGTTCATAAAGATTACGCGCTTTTTCTTTCAATTCTGCTAAAACTTCATCTGCCTTTATTTTTTCTTTATCTAAAGTTTCTAATTTGTCAATATTCAAAGAGGTTTGAATTTCTGCTACAAAAGCCTCTTTCTGCAAAGTACCATCTTCCATTTCTGAACGATACGTATCAACCACAGCTTCACATGCATCTTCAATCATACCAATAATATTTTCACGAAGATTGGCACCATCCAAAACTTGTTTTCTTTCGCCATAAATAATTTCTCTTTGTACATTCATAACATCATCATAATTCAAAACATGTTTTCTCATAGAGAAATTTCTGCCTTCTACCTTGCTTTGCGCATTTTCGATTGATTTTGAAATCAATTTCACTTCAATTGGCATATCTTCTGGAATATTACCTCTTTCAAAGATTTTTGTGATAATATCGCCACCAAATATTTTTAGCAAATTGTCATCCAAGCCAAGATAAAATCTGCTCTCTCCTGGGTCTCCTTGACGTCCACTACGTCCACGAAGCTGATTATCAATACGACGAGACTCATGTCTTTCTGTACCAATAATTTTCAAGCCTCCACTTGCAATGACTTTATCTTTTTCTTCTTTGATTTCATTATCATACTTTTCGACCAATTCTTTATATTTCTTTCTTGCGTCCAAAATCTCTTGGTCATCTGTCTCATTAAATGCCGTAGATTGCTCGATTAATTCGTCTGAATATTTCAACTTACGCATTTCTTGTTTTGCCAAAAACTCACTATTACCGCCAAGCATAATATCAGTACCACGACCAGCCATATTGGTGGCAATTGTAATAGCTCCAAATTTACCAGCTTGCGCAATAATTTCCGCTTCTTTTTCATGATTTTTAGCATTTAGAACTTCATGTGGAAGTCCCACTTTATCCAAAAGTTTGCTTAATTTTTCTGAATTTTCAATGGAAGCTGTACCAACCAAAACAGGTTGTCCTTTTTCATGACTTGCTTTGATATCTTCTACAACAGCATTGAATTTTGCTTTCTCATTTTTGTAAATAATGTCAACCTGGTCATTTCTGATAAGTGGCATATTTGTTGGAATTAATACAACATCTAGATTGTAAATTTCTTGAAATTCTTTTTCCTCTGTCATAGCAGTACCTGTCATACCAGACAATTTATCATACATTCTAAAATAATTTTGGAAGGTAATGGTTGCCAATGTTTTGGATTCGTCTGCGATTTTCACGCCTTCTTTTGCCTCAATCGCTTGGTGCAAACCATTATTGTATCTTCTACCATACATAATACGCCCTGTAAATTCATCAACAATCAACACTTCTTTATCTTTGACGATATAATCAATATCTTTTTTCATAATACCATGAGCACGTAATGCTTGGTTTACGTTATGCACAATTTCAGAATTTTCAATATCATTGAAATTTTCTAATTTAAAATAATCTTCTGCTTTTTTGATACCTTTTCCTGTCAAAGATGCTGATTTTGCTTTTAAATCAACAATGTAATCATATTTTTCATTATCTTCAGCTTGGTCAAAATCTTTAACATCTTCTTCAATGATAACTTTGGCTTCTAATCTGCGCACAAAACTATCTGCCCTTTTGTAAAGGTCAGAAGATTTGTCAGCACGACCAGAAATAATCAGTGGTGTACGTGCCTCGTCAATCAAAATGCTATCAATCTCGTCCACAATAGCATAATTTAAGCCACGTTGCACCATTTGGTCTTTGTTAATGACCATGTTATCACGCAAATAATCAAATCCGAATTCATTATTGGTACCATACGTAATATCTGCATTATAGGCTTTATGTTTGTCATCTTGTGGCATTCTACTATAAATCAAACCAACAGACAAGCCCAAAAAGCGGTAGATTTTTCCCATCCATTCACTATCTCTTTTTGCCAAATATTCGTTGACTGTGACAATATGCACACCTTTTCCTGTAAGTGCATTCAAATAAGCTGGAAGAGTTGCCACCAAAGTTTTTCCTTCACCAGTTTTCATTTCCGAAATTCTACCTTGATGCAAAATAATGCCACCAATTAATTGCACATCAAAATGTCTCAAACCTAATACTCGAACTGATGCTTCTCGCACAACCGCAAAAGCCTCTGGCAAAATATCATCTATTGATGCACCGTTTGCTAATTTTTCTTTAAATTCTATCGTTTTATGAGCCAATTCTTGATCCGATAATTTTTGCATTTCTGGCTCTAAACCATTGATTTTATCGACAATTGGCTTTACTCTTTTTACCTCTTTTTCACTATAACTTTTAAAAAGTCCCATTCAATTTGCCTCCTCGCATACTCATATAGTTTTAAATATATCATTAAAATCCATAAAATGCAAGACCATTTGAAAAAAAAGTAAAATTTATTTCATTTCTAGTAATTATTATGATACAAATCTTGTATAGTAATATATCATGATATAGGAATTAATAAAAATGGTCTATTAAGAAGGAGGAACAACATGAAGAATGAAACCAATAGCAATCCTTACATACCGGTAGTAGGTATGAGTAAAGAAACTTTTGTTCAAGGCTATAAGGCACAATCTCAAATGAATGTAAACAAAATCATCAGTGCTGATATTTCATCTAAAGCCTGTCTCTTAATTGAGTCTTTACATGAACGCAAAGGCAACCATTTATTACTCAAACTGGACTTGCAAGTATGGAATTTAAAACCTATTGCATTAGTTTTTCATTACTTTACAAATAAAAACCTTAAAATATATTGAAAAATCAATACATTTTAGGTTTTTCTTACTGGCTCCGATGTTGTAGTTATCTACAACTTTTGGAATCTCTTAGACGATTGATGAAAATCAATCAGATTATTTGTGTATAATTTATCACATAAAATATATTATTGCAAGTGTTTTAGATTATATTTTTTATACAACTTGCAAATTTATTGCTTAAACAATATTATAAAGTAGATAATTTTATAACTATCTACCTTATAACTTGTAATTTATTATTTACTATATACATATTATTTTTTTAATACATCTGTATTTTCATTATTTAATGGATTAAATTCTATCAAATTTCTTTTTTCATCTTCAATATATACTTTTCCACAGTTATTACATTGATATATTAATCTAGTTTTTTCTATTATCGTTTTCCTCATATCCCAACATAGTTTTTCTTTGTCTTGATTTCCTTCTTTAATATAACTATCAATTTTTTCCATTATTTCATCCCAATTTTCATCAGGAATATAATGAGCTTTATAACTCAAAGCATCTGTAATATCTAATATTGTATTTCCACAATTACACTTTATCTTCATTTTTATCCTCCCTACAACTTATTTATGTTTCAGTTAATATATTATCACAAAAATAACTTTCTATCAACATTTTAAATTTTATAATAAGACAGGCAACTAACCTATTTACTGCTAGTCATATTAAAAATCTTTAACTATAATAACTCAAGCTTATATATTTCACAAGCCGTAATTAGAAAATTTCATAATTTTATTAAGTCTCTATTTTTCTACCAAATCAATATACTTATCTTTCTTTTTAATTGATTCATTAACCTTTTTTCTTCTCTTACTCTATGAATT
>CAOKFZ010000020.1 GCA_948467875.1 uncultured Clostridium sp. | reverse complement strand
AAAAGTGTTGAAATTGACTTATTTCAACACTTTTTGCATCTTGCTGGTCGAGGTGGGCGAAAAATAAGGTCATTAAAAACTAGATTTTAAAAGGTATTTAAGAATTTTACGTCATTTAGTATTACAGTTTTTTATGACAAATATAAGAAATTTCCTGTTCCACAAAATGGATCTAAAATATTGTATGTAAAAAAAACTATTGACATATAATAAAATATGAGTTATAATTAATATAGCTTAAGCAAGAGAGTATGTCGAATGACTCAAATGCACATAGAGGTATGTTGGTCGCATATCTCTTTTTTTATATAAAAATAAAGTGGCTGGTCAGGCCACTTTGATTAGTTTGTGCTAATCTTGAGTATTTTGACTTTCGTCATCTTTGTTATTACTAAGTAATAATAAGACGATTAATCGCCAAATTAAGTCGAATGAACTCATAAATGCACCTCCTTCCTTTGAAGGATAAACTTATTATACAAATTAACTCGATAAATGTCAACGAAAATATAGTAATCGATTTAGAATTTATATTTTGATGCATATTAAAAATATAGTTAAGGTTTTATCAGATGGTATATACATTAAAAACCACGCTCTCCCATAATAGATATAGGAAAGCGTGGAAAAATTATTCTTTAACGAAATTTTGCATTGCCGTGTCTTACTTCGATATAACCAGAAGCTGTATAAATTCCTTTTAACTTAGGATTGTTTTTGCAATTGCCATGCTTAGTGTCAACAGACACTTTAGAAGTGCCGATATTTCCTAAAGTTACATCTACATTTCCATGTTGACAGGTAATATCCAATCTAACATCGGAACATGCCTCCGAATCAACATCAATACTTCCATGTCGACAATTGATTCCTAAAGTCTGAAATGTTGATGACAAATCAATGCTTCCATGTGCGTTATCAACATTAATGATGTCAGCATTAACGTCTGAACCTATGTTGATATTTCCATGTTTACTATCAACTGTAATGGCAGAAGCTCTAACATATGAATTTATATCGATATTACCATGCTCCACCTCGATAGAAAGTTTTTCAAATGTTTTATCTGGAATTTGAATATCAAGTGTCAGACCACCTTTACCACCAACAGAGCAATTATTGATAACAACAGAACATCCAGATGCCACAGCCATATAACTACTGCTAATTGATGTTCCTTTTGATTTCACAGAGACAAGTATTTCATTCCCCTGTTTCTCCACAGAAAAGTTAAGATTCTGGTTACTGATAATTGAACCATGCAGATGTGCTGTTACTTCATTTGTGTTAGATGTAGATACTTTTACATTGACATTGCTATCAATAGTAATCCGCTTAACACCGTTTGCTGTTTCCTTTTTGATTTCATCAAAATTTTTTACTGCAGAATCATCATTGACAGAATCTCCAGTACTTACCCGTCCATTTACCATTATTACATCTCCATCATACACTTTGCCATTAATAATAACCATAATTTTTTCCTCCTAAAATTTGTATAATAATAATTATTAATAGATACATACAGGAAAATATTACTTTGGAAATCCCATATTTAATAATAATTATATCACATTATGTTAAATAATGCAACCCATAATTAATAATTTAGAAATTAAATTACTTTAAATACCAATTAGTCCACTTATCTAATCCCTTTTTTACTTCAACTGCTATTTTTGTTCCGTCTATAAAGCCAATCTTATAAAAATTATTATTAAGTAAGTCATTTTCTTCATTTATGGTATTTTCAATTTTCTCAAAATACGTTACTAATTCTTTTTTAATTTCACTATCAACAGTAAGTTGCTCGATAAACTTAAATAATGATTCTTTAACTTCATAAACAGAAGTAAGCATATCATTTTGTTTTAAGATTTTTGATTCTGTGTTATTTCTTCTCAATACGAAGAAATCATCTAATATTGGATTTTTAAACATTTCTTCCATTTCATTTTAACCTTTCTTTTAAAATATTTGCATTTTCTTCTGAAATTCTGTTATTAATGAGTGCCAGATTAATCAATGCCAACACGTTTTGACTATCTTTTCTCATTTCTGTCAGTATATAGTATGGTATTAAAAAGTCAAAATCCTCTTGTAATTCTTTGGCTTGGTTCTTTTGTTTTTCGAGTAGTTTAATTTCTAATAGTATAGTTTTCTCATCATTAATCTTTTGTTTTGACATTTTTTCTCCTTTCGTAATTTTATTTTACTAATACACTTTTTCTTATACTATTACTCTTTATTTTAACGTATATGCGGTAAGTTTTTTATATGAATGTCTGCTATAATAAGTAGGGTGATGATTATGACATTAACACAAGCTACCTATAAGAGAATAGAAAATTTATGTGATGAATATAATTTGACAATAAATGGGTTGTGTACTTTGGCAGGAGTAGCACAATCAACAGTATATAATTTAGCAAGTAACAAAACTACAAATCCAGGTTCTTTGTTAATTTTGAGAATTTGTAGAGCATTAAAAATAACTTTGTCAGATTTTTATGATGATACAATATTTCTAACTCTTGATGATGAGTAATAGACTATTTACATTTAATGTATTAGTCTTTTTTCTTTTCCTCCTTTCTTTTAATATTATACTAAAATATTTTTGTTTTGTATAGACTAAACTTATTAAATAAATAAGTTTTGATTTCTTTAATTTATATTTTTTAAATGATATATAACTATTAAAGTGAAAGGTGGTAGTATGTGTAGCGACAATGAAATAAAGGAAGTCTTGGGAAAAAATATAAGGAACGAAAGATTGAGAAATAATCTTTCGCAAGAGGAATTAGCAGAAAAAGTAAGTTTATCCGTTCAATTTATAAGAGATATAGAAGCAGGTAGAAATTTAGGAAGTATTACTACTTTGTTGAATCTTTGTAGTGTATTAAATACTACACCAAATCGTATCTTTAGAGATTTATTAGAAAGTAATGATTCTATTGAAAAAAATTTGTCTGAAAAAATTAGTTTATTAGATGAACATGATAAAAATATTATTATTACTTTATTAGATAATATGAATAAAATTTAATGAAAAATTTAGAGTGATAAGTCAATCCTATCACTCTAAGTTTTTTCAATTTAGCATTTTGATTTTATTTTTACTTAAGGGATTCTATAATACGCTCTGCAATTTTCCTATGACCATTATGATTGGGATGTAAGCCATCAATAAAGTCAACTTTTTCTAATACTTCTTGCATTGGAATATACTTAATTTTATTGTTTTTACACAATTTTTTTAATTCGGCATCATACTCTAAAATAAGTTTCAAGTCTCTATCATATTCTGAAATAACCTTATTATCATAATATTTATTTGGTTTCCACAAAAATTTTTCATCGCTTTCTATTCTTGTTAGTCCTAGAATTATTAAATTACATCCATTGTCTGTAACAATTTTTGCAATTTTTTCTATATTTGATTTGTACTGTTCAATACTATTTTTAGGCTCTCCATTGAAAACTTGAGTATCATTAACTCCAATAGAGAGTATGACTGTATTTGTAAATTCTTTATGTATAAATGATTGTAATATACTGTTAATCTTGTTCAATATATCTGAACTTGTAGCTCCAGGAAAACCTGCTATATGAACATAGTTATTACATACTTTGGAATCATCTTGATTAACAATATAATTTTTAAATAGTGTAGCCCAGCCACCACTTTCAAAATCTCCAATTCCATAGGTAATGCTATCTCCTATAATAATATAATTTGTTTCCATAGGTAATACCTCCATGTAATTGTTTAATTTTTATTTGTTTTAAGCTGTTCCAACATTTTTTGAAGTCCAGCAATCTTTTCTTTCGTTGTAACAATGTCATTTTCAAAATTAGTAATATTATCCTTTCGGATAATGGTTAGGGCTGGTGATTGATTTAATAAATTAATCTGCTGTTTGCAGGATTCAATATAAAAATTCAAATTTTGTATAAGTTCTTCTACTTTTATAATTTTTTCATTATCTGTTAAAGTTTGATTTTCAAACAATAAATCTAAATAACGCAAATCTCCGTTTTTTAGTAATTCATATTCATCAAGCATAGGTTTATATTCACACAATTTTAATAAAGTATCTAAAGACATATTCATAGCTTTTGCAATTTCGTCAGCAACATCCATTGTTACAGAATATGGCTTTCCGTTTTTGGGATTGTATAGTTTTTCTAAAGTATTGATATAAGATGGACTCAAAGAAGTTCTACTGGCAAATGTTCTTTGAGATACATTGTTTTCTTCTCTATATTTTTTTATAATTTCTCCAATTAACATGTTTATCTCCTCGTATATAGGTATTTTACAATAACTGAAAAAAAAAATCAACATTTTTGCACAAAATACTTGACAAAAAATAAAAGGTAATATATTATAATGACATGCACAAAATAATGTGCATGTCATTATAACCTTATGAAAGGAATAGAACTATGTACAACAGAGTAAAAGAATTTAGAAAAATACTGAAAATAACACAAGCAGAACTAGCAAAGAGAAGCAAAGTATCAAGAAATACAATATCTGCTATTGAAACTAATAAAAAAGTAAATTTAACCTATGAAAAAATGTTAAATATTTCTAATGCATTAAATGAAAAAGTAAGTGTTATTTTTTTTAATGATTAAGCACAAAATATTGTGCAGAAAGGAGAAAAACAAATGAATGAAGAAAACGAATTACTACTTTTAAAAGAGATTAGAGATTGTTTGAAAAATCCTAATAATGACATTGAAATTTTGAAGGCAAGTGATATTTCTAGGATCTTAAAAATCAATATGAATCAAGCATGTAACTTATTTAAACGTCCAGATTTTCCAGCACTATGTAATTGTCGGAGATAATAAAATAGAAAAAACAGCTTTTTTTAACTGGTTACAAAATCGTCATGCAGAAGATGAAGACGAAGAAACGGAGGTATAAATGGCTAATAGAAGAATGTTTAGTTTGAATGTGGTAGATACAGATACTTTTCTTGAAATGCCCCAATCTTCACAAAATTTGTATTTTCATCTAGGAATGAGGGCTGATGATGACGGTTTCATTAGTTCTCCTAAAAAAATTACAAAAATAGTAGGAGCAAATGAAGATGATTTAAAACTTCTGATTGCGAAAAAATATGTAATTCCATTTGAAAATGGAATTTTAGTAATATCACATTGGCATATTAATAACTCCATAAGGAAAGATAGATATTCAGAAACTATATATAAAGAAGAAAAAAGAAAAATAATCAAAAATGAAAATGGTGTCTATATTTTAAATCATATGAATGGTATACCAAATGACAACCAACGGTATACCCAGTATAGGTAAGGATAGTATAGATAAGAATAGTGTAGTTGAGGTTGTAAAAGAAGATAGTAATAGCAACAACAATTGCTTTTCTTTTAAAAGTGTAAATTTTTATAAAAACAATATTAATCCTTATTTTTCTGAATACGAACAAACGACAATCATGCAATTTATCAATAATTATGGAGACGATTTAACAGAAAGGGCAATACAAATAGCAATTGAAAGAAATAACAAAAATTTATCTTATATTGCAGGTATTTTAAAGAGTTGGAAACAAAAAGATATAACAACCGTGCAAGAAACTATTTGTGAGAAAAAAGATTCTATTTTGCAAGAAGAAAAAGCAAATTTAGAAAAGCAAGAAAAAACAAAAGAAAGTGAAGAAGAATTTGAAAGAATAAAACAACAATTAGAAGATGAAAGACTAGAAAAGTTAAAGAATATGGATTTGAACTCACCTGCTTTTAATATAGTACCCCAATTTATAAAAGATAAAATCCTAAATGAAAAAGAAAATGATGACGAAATTGAAATGTAGAAAGGAACAAAAAATGAATAATGATTATGAAGAATTTAAAACATCAGATATTTCATTCTTTAATGATAATGTTTTAAATGAAATTAATAATTTTAGAAATTATATGAGATATGTAGAAGAAAATAAAATTAAATTAGGAAATCTGAATTGGATTATTTTAGATTCATCAAAATATAAAAGCCTAAAATTAATTGAAGAATTAAAAAAGGTAGCTTCTGAATTTGGAAAAATACCAAATGCAATTTTCGATTATAATTTCTGCTATAAAGAAAAATTAGATGAAAATAAAATGATGACGACTTTTATTGAAGCGACTTCAATTTTTAATGTACTTGTTTTATCTGATTTTTCGGAAAAAGTAGCTATCAAGAAATTTGGCAGTAACTGTACTTTTTTTGCTAACTTAAATGATGAAATTAGCTTAGAAAGTAAAAAAATGCAAATTAGAAAGATTTTAAAGGAAAATCGCTTTAAGATGTCTGAACAAGCAATCAACAAAATAAGTACATACGAAACAACGGATATAGAAAGAACATTAACAAGAGCTTTTATATTGACTTTAAACGCTCAAAAAACTTTTGTTAAGGAAGTATACCTATTTGAAAAACAAAAGCCATTTAAAAACTATTTTGGCGAACTTGAAAATATGATTGGTTTGGAAAATGTAAAAGAAACAATTAGGGAAATTATTAATTATTTAGAAGTATGCAAAAATCGAGAAGAATTGCCTTGTTTGAATTTTGCTTTTATGGGAAATCCAGGAACTGGCAAAACCTCTATTGCGAGAATATTTGGAAAAATATTAGCAAGTACAGGAATATTAAGTTATAATTGCCCTTTTGTTGAAGTTAGTCGCAACGATTTGATTGGGAGATTTATTGGTTCTAGCGAGATGAACACTTTGGATAAAATCAATCAAGCTGTTGGCGGTGTTCTATTTATAGATGAGGCTTATGCCCT
Organism: uncultured Clostridium sp.; assembly: GCA_948467875.1. GTDB lineage: Bacteria > Bacillota > Clostridia > TANB77 > CAG-508 > Scatovivens. The sequence goes on along the minus strand of CAOKFZ010000020.1, from coordinate 14,561 downwards.
ATGTTCTGATGAGAATAAACAAGATTTTGGATATAGAATTATAGATGTATTAGTTAAGCAATTAGATATTCATAAAAGTGATTTATGTGTTATTTTTGCTGGATATAAAGAGGAAATGTCAAATTTTCTAAGTAGTAATACTGGTCTTGATAGTAGAGTCCCTTTTCAAATTATATTTGATGATTATTCAGAAAATGAGTTATATACAATTTTTTGTCAGTATTTAAGAAAATCAAATTTGAGAATAACTGGAACATGCAAAAAATTAATTTTAAATCATTTTAAACAAGCAAAAAAACAGCGAAATTTTGGAAATGGTCGCTATGTTAGAAATTTTGTTGAAAGATTAAAAATCAAACAAGCTAATAGGATAATCAATACTCATGATAATATTCAATTTATCACAAAAAAGGATATTGAAGAGACAATAAAAAGTTTTGAACATATAGAAAATAAAAAAAGAATTGGCTTTTAGCATTTTTTGAAAAGAAAAACTACATCGGACAGGCAAAATGCAAAAAGTACACTCGGTGTACTTTTTGACGAATCTAACAAAATAGCGAAAGATATTTTGTTAGATGAGCCTAAAAATAACAATGAGAGTTATACTCGAAATTGTTTTTTTAGGAGGGGTGTTAAGAGGGTTCTCCCTCTTAGTCCTGTACCTTTGCAAAAGGTACGAGGACACATACTTTATAAATAAAGTAGCAAAAAATAATGAAAGGAATTGGTAAAATAATATGAAAAATGATATAGAAATTTCTGTCGGACTCCCATTTTTAAAATGCAGTAGTAATCCATCTCAAACCGTTAATGTGAAGACAAATAAAAAGTCGAAAACAGCAGTTACAAAAAAAATAGCTTCAGAAGCATTTGAGAGATTTGGCATTGATCCCGACATAAATCCTGACGAAAGTTACAAAAATATGTATTTAACGGATATAAAGTCCACAGAAGAATATTTAGAATTAATCGAAAATAGAAAGCAAGAAATCGACAAGCAATTGAAAGCACACAACAAGAAGAAAACTCGAAAAGACACAGTTGATACCCTCGCCTTAGTTGTCAAACCAGCGATTGAATGTATGGTACAACTGACGGAGCAAGAACAAATCCAATTTTTGAAAGATAGCAAAAAAGTGATTGAAGATATTTTTAGACAATACATCAATCCAGATTTTAAGTTTGAAGCAGCAGTCATGCACTTTGACGAATTAAGCCCACACTTACATTGCTTAGGTTTGCCACTTGTGGTTGATGAAAAAACAGGAATTGAGATTTTCAATGCCAAAAAGTTTCTTTCTTTATCTCATGTTACTGCTTTAAATCGCAATTATAGCCTAAAAATGAAAGAATTGGGCTGGAATGTGAAAGATTTTGAATTGTATGAAGATATGACAGAGGAAGAAAAAGAAGAACATAAGAAAAACAAGAAAAATCATGGTAGAGATAGTTTGCGATACAAAAAAGAAGAAAAAGCAAAACTGGAGCAACAACTTAGCAATTTATCAGATTTGAAAAATGAAGCTGTCGAAAATTTAACAAAAGATGACGATGTCAAAGAATTAGCAATGAATAAGTTAGAACAGCAATTGAAAAATGACGGAACAATCAAAGAAAAACTTATCAATAAAGCACTTGATGAAATAACAGATGACGAATTCAGAAAAATTCAAAGCGAGCAAAAAGAACTTTTAAAAGCAGAATTTCAAGAGAAATTTGAAGATGATGAAGAATTACAACTTGAAGCTAAAAAACAAGCAAAAAAGAAGTTATTAAAAGATAACCTTGAGAAAATGGAATTTACAAGTCAAGATACAATTAATTATTATAAACAACTAGATTCCTATAGTAATGAGTTAGAAAGAACAGTCAATAAACTCTCATTTAAGAATAATATTTTCAAAAAAGTGTTAAAGTTTGTTTCCAATTTTCTACCAAATGCCATTCAAGAAAAAGTTAATAAATGGATTGGCATAAATGATATGCAAGAAGTCGAAGAACACGAAATAACAGACGATATTATCCAATTTATGAAAGATTCTGAAACAGAAGACATTGAAGAAAGCGAGGTATTGTAATATGGCAAAAAGACGAGCAAATGGCGAAGGTTCTATTTATAAAGATGAAAAAAATGACAGATGGGTTGCTGTTATAACACATGGCAAAAAAAGGAAAGCATTTTATGGCAAAACTAGACAAGAAGCCCTTACGAAACGAGAAAATTTTAAAAATTCTGGTGGCACAACTACAAAAGAATTAATTTTATATGATGCTATGAAAAATGTTATTGATTATAAGTTTAAAACAGGAGAAACAAGAGAAAATGGATATTATACCAATAAATCTACACTCAAAAGATTGGAAGAATCCGAATTAGCCCAAATGTCTATACCAAATATAACATTAGATGATTTGAAAGAATATTTGGCAACCTTAAAAGACTATTCCGCTTCAACAATTAAAAAAACTTACGCAATGATTAATTGGGGACTTGATTATGCAGTAGAAAAAAATATTATATCAGTAAATTTATTAAAAAATAGTATTACCGTTAAAAAGCCCAAAAGTACGCAGATGAAAGAAAAAGTCATTGCCTTAGAATTAGATGAGGAAAGAAAGTTATTGAAGGTAATTGATTCTTTGTTAGAGCCATTAAAATATCAGAATATTTGGCAATTAGCATTATTTACAGGTATGAGAATCGGAGAAATACTTACTTTGAAGAAAACTAATATAGATTTTAAAAAGAAAGAGATACATATTGAGAGAACTTTAACCAAAAATGAAAATGGAAAAACTAAAATTGGCAATTACACAAAAACAGAAGCAAGTTACAGAATTATTAGAATGGATAAGAATGCAGAAAAAATATTACATATAGCAATGAATGAATCACTTGCCAAAACAGAACTTTTATTCTCACGAGAAGATGGCACATTTATAACTTCTGGAATGGTTTACACTTCATTAAAGAACTTCGTTAAAAAATATAAAATTGCTCCTAAATGCAGTTTACACATGTTAAGACATACTTATGCCACTAGATTAATTGAGGCAGAAGTGCCACCAAGAATTATTCAACATTTGTTAGGACATGAGGGTATTCAAACAACTTTAGATACTTATACCGATGTATTTAAAAGATGTGAAAATAAATATAGAGATAAAATAGAGGAATTTTATGACAGTTTTGATATAAGTGTTGTGAATAAATTAGATGATAGTATGCTAATTGAAAGAGAGTTATTAAATTTCATGGAATTGGTGGAAAAATCTCATTTTACGGACTCTCAAAAAGTATTATTAATGAATGATTTAAACAAAATTAAAGAATGGTGTAAATTGGCTTAAATAAAGGACTTGTTAAGAAAACTGTAATCAATATTGCAGTTTTTTACTTTAGGTAAAAAAGTGGCAAAAAATATGACAGTTTGATAGTAACGAGAAAATTTTTTATGAATATTCAAAAATAGTTAAAGTTATAAAAAGCTAGAAAATAGTAGGTTTCTCAGATTTTATAAATATTGCTGGATATAAAAAAATACCCTAAAATAGGGTATTTTTGGTCGAGGTGACAGGGATCGAACCTGCGACCTCATGGTCCCAAACCACGCGCGCGACCAACTGCGCTACACCTCGATAAATAACTTGTTGCTTTATACAACAAGTTTATTAAATTATACTCAAAATAAGAATGGTGAACCAGAGACGACTCGAACGTCCGACCCTCGGCTTAGAAGGCCGATGCTCTATCCAGCTGAGCTACTGGTCCATAATCTTAAATACAATAAATATATTAACACAAGATTTGAAATTTGTCAAGTTCTTTTTTTGCATTTTTTCAATTTGATTTCAATTCTTAATGTTTTCTTAATTAAACGCCCTCCCCCTTATCAAATCAAAAATTCTTTGTTATAATAATAGTAAATAATCTTACAAAAGTGTAAGATTACTGTAAGGTAAATCTATAGCAAAAACCTTAAAAACACGTTATAATCATTTTAAAGGAGAAAAAAATGAATATTTTAATTTTAACAGCAAAATGTGGTATGGGGCACTACACCGCTTCCATGTCCCTAAAACAAAAGTTAGAAAATCAAACTACGCAAGTAGAAGTTTTAGATTTTTTTGACCTCATTTTTCCAAATTTAAAAACGATTATTTATGGAAGTTTTAACTTTTTAGTCACAAAATGCAGCCATATTTACAACTTTTTTTACCGTTTTTCAGCCCATTCCAACTTTGCTCCTTTTAAGAAAATAATGAAAAAACGAATTGAAAAAATTTTAAATGAAAAAAACATCGACATTGTTATCTCCACTTTTCCAGTATGCTCAAAATATGTTTCCGCTTACAAAAAATTAAATCATTCTGATTTAAAATTGTATACTTTTATCACAGATATTGACGTCAATAAAGAATGGCTAACAAGCGAAACAGATGCTTATTTTGTTTCATCAAACGAAACAAAACTGCAAATGTTGCACATGGGTATTTGCGAGAAACAAATCAAAGTCATTGGTATTCCTGTTCGCAAAGAATTTAAGCGAAACCATCCTGCCAAAAACAAAAACGAAATTGTCGTCATGGGTGGCGGTTTAGGACTTATTCCTTACATGGAAAAAACACTACAAAATCTGGCTCAAAATCCAAACTTGCACATCACATTACTAACTGGAAAAAACCAGAAATTATTTGACAAATATCACAATCAATTTAAAAACATGACTGTCGTTGGTTACACAAACGAAGTTCATCAATACTTAAACAAAGCAGAGCTAATCATCACAAAAGCAGGTGGCATCACGCTTTTTGAGGCCATTCATACAAAAACTCCATTATATATTTTGTATCCATTTTTGAGCCAAAAGATTGGAAACGCAAAATTCATTGAAAAAAACGAAATTGGAAAAGTCATTTGGAACAAAAATGAAAATGCAACAACCGATATTTTAACTTTACTAAAAAATCCTCAAAAATTAGAACTTATGCAAAAAAATATGCAAAATATCAAAAGCCAATTAGAGCCGCTAACGGTTCTTGATGTTTATGAGAAAGGAGCTTAATATGCTAGTTATAGCAAGTTTTGTGTTAATCTTTTTATCCGCATTTTTGCTCTATGCCCTCCTCCCTTCTTATTGGAACAAACAAAAATTTTTTCATGGCCAAAAGCCAAAAGAAAATACTATTTATCTTACCTTTGATGATGGTCCTAGCGAATTTACAAAAGATTTATTAAGCCTACTAAAACAATATAACATCAAAGCCACATTTTTTTGTGTCGCAACTTTCGCCAAAGAGCACAAAAATATCATTCAAAAAATGCAACAAGACGGTCACCTGATTGCCCTTCATTCTTTAAAACACAAAAATGCAATGCTACAAGGCATTTCTGAAACCAAAAATGATTTGGAACAAAGTTTGGCAATCATGCAAGAACTTGGAGTCTCTATCCAATATTACAGACCACCTTGGGGCGATACCAATTTGGCTTTACTAAAAGAGCTAAAAAAGAAAAATTTGCCCTGTATTTTATGGGATGTTATGGCTGAAGATTGGGAAGCAACAACAAGTGAAGAAATCATCGCAAACAAACTTCTCGAAAGAACCAAACCCGGAGACATTATTTGTCTGCATGACGGTCGTGGCAAAAATGATGCTCCGCAAAAAACAATTTTCGCTTTGAAAAAAGCCATTCCCTTATTTTTAGAGAAAGGATTTGAATTTAAAACCATTGATGAATACAAAATTTAAAAAAGGAATCTTAAACGCTATTATTTTTATACTTTTAGTAAGCCTTACTTTTTACGTTATTTTTAAAGACCATAACATTTTAGAAATTCTAGAAATCATGAAACAAACTGATAAAAAATTCATTGCCTTAGCGATTTTTTGTATGTTTTGCTTTATTTTCTCGGAAGGAATCAATATTGCCAGAACTCTTAAACTACTCGGTTGTAAAATTACTTTAAAAAACGGCTTAAAATACGCCTTTGTTGGATTTTTCTTCAGCTCCATTACACCAAGCGCCTCTGGCGGTGATCCCATGCAACTATATTACATGAAAAAAGATAACTTACCAATTGGGCATTCCGCTTTAGCCATTTTAACTGAATTTTCTAGTTTCCAACTCGTAACCGTTACCATAGCATTAATCGGCTTTGTAACAAATTATCGTTTCATTGAAACTTCCCTTGGAAATATTAAATATTTGTTACTCATTGGGGTTATCATCAATACTGGCATTTTAATTTTGATTTTACTAACGATTTTTTCAAAACAGTTAATTCTAAAATTCGTAAACTTTGTTTGCCAAATTTTAGAAAAACTTCGCTACAAAAAAGTAGAAATTTTTCGCGCGAAATGTTTAGAGCAAATTCAAGAATATAAAACTGGTGCAAAATTATTAATGCAAAATAAAAAAGTACTTTTCAAAATCATTCTCACAACTACTTGCCAAATGGTATTATACCACTCTATTCCTTATTTTATATACCTGTCGCTTGGTTTATGTAGCACCAATTATTTCCGCTTTTTAGCACTACAAGCTGTGCTTTACATCTCCGTTTCAAGCATTCCGCTTCCAGGTGCAGTCGGTGTAAGCGAAGCTGGATTTTTAAACATTTACAAATTGCTATTTCCAGCAGAATTATTAAGCAGTGCTATGCTTCTGAGCCGTGGAATTAGCTTTTACTTATTCGTCATTCTTAGCGGAATCGTGATTTTATTTTTTCATGTAAAAAAACACAGCAAAACCGCAGCTTGACGCTACAAGTAAAATTTCTTTTTTATGTAAAATATATTGACAATTAGGCAATATCATGTTACTATAAAAAGGTATTTTTTTTGAAACTATAAACTGGTCAACCTAAAGGAGGTATTATTATGCCAGGATATAAGTACCATGATGCAACAGGAGCGCCTTCGTAATTCTTCATGGGAGCAGCTTTTAGAAATGATTTAGCAGTAAAATAAAAACATACAAAAGGGACGTAAAAAACTCAATATATTGCGTTTTTTACGTCCCTTTTATTTATTAAAATTCACAATTATTTGGTGTTCTTGGGAAAGGAATCACATCACGAATATTTTGCATTCCCGTCAAATACATCATCGCTCTCTCAAAACCAAGTCCAAATCCTGAATGCACAACACTTCCATATTTTCTCAAATCCAAATACCACCAATAATCTTCCATTTTCATATTAAGTTCTTGCATCCTTTTCGTCAACTTTTCAAAATCCTCTTCTCTTTGACTACCACCAATAATTTCCCCAATTCCAGGCACCAATAAATCACTGGCCGCAACCGTTTTTCCGTCTGGATTTTGCTTCATATAAAAAGCCTTAATATTCATTGGGTAATCTGTCACAAACACTGGCTTTTTAAAGATTTGCTCACACAAATAGCGTTCATGCTCTGTTTGCAAATCCACTCCCCAACTCACTTTGTACTCAAATTTATCATTTACTTTTTCAAGTTCTTTTACCGCATCCGTGTACGAAATTCTCGCAAAATCAGAAGAAATTACATTTTGCAACCTTTCTAGCAATCCCTTGTCAACAAAACTATTAAAAAACTCCATTTCTTCTGGGCAATTCTCCATCACATATGAAAAAATATATTTTATCATATCTTCTGCCAAATCCATATCATCCTTCAAATCCGCAAAACAAATTTCTGGCTCAATCATCCAAAATTCCGCAGCATGTTTTACTGTGTTTGAATTTTCCGCACGAAACGTTGGACCAAATGTATAGATATTACGAAAAGCAGTAGCAAATGTCTCGCCATTTAGCTGCCCACTGACTGTAAGATGTGCCGACTTCCCAAAAAAATCTTTGGAAAAATCCACATTTCCCTCCTCTGTCTGTGGAACATTTTTCAAATCAAAAGAATTCACATTAAACATTTCGCCTGCCCCCTCTGCATCACTTGAAGTCAAAATTGGGGTATGAACATATACAAAATCACGTTCTTGAAAAAATTTGTGTATGGCATACGAAAGAACACTACGCACCCTAAACACTGCGTTAAATGTATTGGTTCGTGGACGCAAATGCGCCGTTGTTCGCAAATACTCAAATGTATGCCTCTTTTTTTGAAGTGGATAGCTATTGTCTGCCACATTTTGAATTTCGATTGTTTCCGCATGCACTTCAAACGGCTGTTTTGCACCTTCTGTTATCTTGAATTTTCCAGTCACTTTAATAGAAGATATAATCGTCAATTTGCATATTTCATCAAAATTTTCTAACGAATTATCAAAAACAATTTGCAAATTTTTGAAAAATGAACCATCATTTAGTTCCAAAAATCCAAACGTTTTTGAGTCACGAACTGTCTTTACCCAACCTTCTATCGTAACACTTTTGTCCTCAAAATCTTTAGGCACCTTATATAAATTTTTAATCGTTAATTTGTCCATAAACTTTCCTCCGATTTGTAGTTTTTACCAATTATATAACAATTATTTGCAAAATGCAAGATTTTTTGATTGATTTAACTCATTAACAATTCACATAATTTTCACATTTCTATCACGAAAAATACATGAATTTGTGTATATAAAAAATAACTACTGAAAAATTTTCAATAGTTATTTTCTTTTTTATAATCGGTTCATAATTTCTTCAAATTCTTCGCCATCGATTTTTTCTCTTTCCATTAGCACACCAGCAACTTCCTGCAATTTTGACATATTTTGGTTTAATATATCAACTGCTCTTCTATAAGCTGTATCAATAATATTTTTCACTTCTGCATCAATCACAGAAGCAGTTTGCTCACTTACATCATTATGTTGCGCAAAATCTCTGCCCAAAAATACTTCCTCTTGCCCTGAACCAAACATAATTGTACCAACCACATCACTCATACCATATTTCGTAACCATACTCTTAGCAATTTTCGTTGCTCTTTCAATATCATTACTTGCACCAGTAGAAACATCTCCCAAAACAAGCTGTTCTGCCACTCTTCCACCAAGCAAAGAAACAATATTTTCTTCCATTTCTGTTTTGCTCATAAACGATTTATCCTCAGCTGGGCGATACATCGTATAGCCACCAGCCATTCCTCTTGGCACAATGGAAATTTGATGTACATTATCCTGTGTTGGCAAAAATCGACTAACAACAGCATGTCCCGCCTCGTGAAAAGCAACCAATTTTTTCTCTTTTTCACTAATCACTCTTGACTTTTTCTCTGGTCCCATCGTGACTTTTACCATCGCTTCTTCAATTTCTTGCATTCCAATTTCTTGTTTGTCACGTCTTGCCGTAAGAAGCGCTGCCTCGTTTAGTACATTTTCCAAATCAGCTCCTGCAAATCCAGCTGTATTTTTAGCAACAATGCTTAAATCAACATCTGGCGCCATTCTTTTCTTTCTGGCATGAACTTCTAGAATTTCTTCTCTCGCCTTCACATCTGGTGCACCAACCACAATTTGACGGTCAAATCTTCCTGCTCTTAGCAATGCTTTATCTAAAACATCTGGTCTGTTTGTTGCAGCAAGAACAATGACACCTTCATTTGGACTAAATCCATCCATTTCAACCAACAATTGATTTAACGTTTGTTCTCTTTCATCATGACCGCCACCAAGTCCAGCACCTCTTTGACGTCCCACGGCATCAATCTCATCAATAAAAATAATACATGGCGCATTTTTCTTTGCTTGGTCAAACAAATCCCTTACACGTGAAGCACCCACACCAACAAACATTTCCACAAAATCAGAACCACTGATAATAAAGAACGGTACACCTGCCTCGCCTGCAACAGCTTTGGCAAGTAATGTTTTACCAGTTCCCGGTTGTCCTACCAACAAAACTCCTTTTGGAATTCTGGCTCCCATGTCTGTAAATTTTTTGGGTGATTTCAAAAATTCTACAATTTCTTGTAATTCTTCTTTTTCCTCATCAACACCTGCTACATCTTTAAACAAAACTCTATTTTTATCATTCATATTAATCATTCTTGCTTTGCTTTTTCCAAATGTCATGGATGTTTTATTTCCACCTTGGCTAGGATTCATCAGCAACAACCAGAAAACTAAGAAAATGATAAGAATCACAAATGGTGAAAATACGCTTAAAATTGCAACAAATGCAGATTCTTCATCTTGTGTTACTGTAATTTGTCCGTGACGCAATATTCTCTGATATTTCCTTCATAAATGTATCTAAACTTGGGATTGTTACTTCTTTTACACGATTGTTCATATCTCCACTTTTTTCAGTTACATACAAAGTCTCCTTATCAGACGATATTTCAATCTCTGAAACTTGTCCTTGATTAATCGCTTGAATGAGCTCAGAATAGTTCATTTTTCTGTCCGAATTATTCAGCAAGCCACTCAAAACAGCAACTGAAATAATGATAATAATCAGCCAAATCGCCAATGTTTTTATTCCACTTTTCAAAATTATTTCCTCCTTTGATATAGTAATCCATTTAACATAGTAGCACATAATCAAAATTTTTTCAAGTGATTTTTGTAATTTTTAATTTTTTATCTTGCAAACCAATTTTGACATGTTTATTAGGCTTCAAATATTTGTTACCAATATTGTTATTACAAAGTTTTATGACATCCTCTATATGTACTTTCTCAATCCCCTTTGTCGACCCAAACAGCTTTTTAATTGCATACAAAATAATCCTCTTTTGCAACAACTTTTCCTGCTTATTAAATTCTCTGATATTCAAAATAATTTCGCTTTTCTTATCTTCTGAAATACAAATTTCACTATAAACTTGAGACGTCTGCTTTTCCAAAAATTCCTCTTGCTCTTTTGCCAGTTCAGACAAACGTTCTAACGCCCCAACAATACTGGGATTAAACTCCTTTTCAAGATATGGCAAAACAACATTTCTCATTTTATTTCTCGTAAATGCATTGTCGTTATTGGATTCATCCTGCCTTGCTTCTATGTTTTCTTCCTTTAAATATGCTTCAATTTCAAATCTCTGTATTCCCAACAAAGGACGAATATATTTTCCATTTTTCTTTTCTATTCCAATCAACCCTTTTGTGCCTGTTCCACGCAAAATATTCATTAGGATTGTCTCTGCTTGGTCATTTTGATTGTGCGCAATCGCAATTTTATTGGCACCCACTTTTTGCTGAATTTCGTCAAAAAAATCATATCTTTCTTTTCTCCCAGTTTCCTCTAAACCACGTTTTTCTCGCTTGGCAATTTCTGCTACATGTGCCTGTTTGACAAAACAACGAACCTTCATTTTTTTGCAAAAATCCTCCACAAATGCTTCATCTAATTTTGCATTTTCGCGCAAACCATGATTGACATGTGCTACAAAAATTTCAAAATCCAGTAAACCCTTTTGCCTGATTTTACTTAAAATATTGAACATAGCAATCGAATCTGGTCCGCCGGAAACCCCCAGCACAACTCGGTCCCCATTTTCGATTAACTGATATTTGGTTATAAAATCATAAACTTTTTGTTCTAACATCATTCTACCCTTTTTTAATAATTCTCATACTGCTGATTTGACAAATTCCCAAATTTTGTATAACTTGGCATCCACAAAAGTTTTCTCGTTCCCGTTGAACCACCTCTATGCTTCGCCACAATCACTTCTGCTTTATTTTTATCACTACTATCTTCGTTATAATAATCATCTCGATACAAAAACATAACAATATCCGCATCTTGCTCAATGGCTCCCGACTCTCTCAAGTCAGAAAGCATGGGACGCTTGTCTTCCCTACTTTCCACACTACGCGACAACTGCGACAAAGCAATTACTGGCACATCTAATTCTTTTGCCAAAATTTTAAGGGAACGGCTAATCTCCGAAATTTCCTGTTCACGCGTTCCGCCTCTTTTGGAATTTCCTTGTATCAATTGCAAATAGTCAATCACAATCAAACCAATCTTTTTTTCCATTTTGAGTTTTCTGCATTTGGTTCGGATATCCATGACTTTGATGCCCGGCGTATCGTCAATGTAAATCGGCGCATCCGACAGCAGTCCAGACGCTGTCGCCAATTTTCCCCAATCGCTATCTTCAATTTGCCCAGTTCGGATTTTGTTGCTATCGACCATTGCTTCACTTCCCAAAATTCTATTACCAATCTGTTCTTTCGACATCTCCAAATTAAAAATCACAACAGGAACATTATTTTTCACAGCGGCATTTGTCGCAATATTAATCGCAAACGCCGATTTTCCCATCGCAGGACGCGCCGCAATAATAATCAGCTCCGAGCCATGAAAACCAGATGTCATATTATCCAAATCAATAAAACCACTTGGTACACCTGTAATGCTCCCTTTTTGGTTGTACAAGCGTTCCAATTCCGCAAACGACTCCACTAGCACATCTTTAATCGAAGCATAGCCTTTTGTGTTTTTATTTTGTGATAAATCAAAAATTTTTCTTTCCGCCAAATCTAAAATTTCATCAATCTCTTCTGTCTCATTATAACCAAGCGCCAACAATTCATTAGAAGATTGAATCAAATTCCTTAGCATATACTTTTCATCTACAATTTTAATATAACGCTCTACATTGGCAGTCGTGGGAACCTTATCCGGCAATGACGCCAAATATTCTATTCCGCCAACTCGCTCAAAATTACCAGCCTCCACCAATTCATTTTTTACAGTAATCAAATCCACTGGCTCATTTTTCGCATACAAACTCAAAATCGCATCAAAAATTGCCTTGTTATCTTCGCGATAAAACGCCTCTTTGCTCAAAACTTCCACACTGCTTAGCACAGCATCTTTGTCAGTCAACATCGAACCAATGACCGCTTGCTCTGCTTCAATATCATGTGGCGGCACTTTTCCTACATCCATCCTAAAACTCCATTTCTTGCCTTTTTATTTTTCTGTTACCATAACTATAAGTTTCGCAACAACGCCTTCATTTAGTTTAATCTCAACGGTTTGCGTTCCTGCCACTTTGATGCTATCTGCTAACATAATTTTCTTTTTATCCACCACAATATCAAAATCTTTTTTCAATGTTTCCGCAATTTCTTTGGCTGTAATCGCCCCAAATAAACGCCCATTTTCGCCAGCTTTTACTTGAAACTTTAGTGTAATATTTTTCATTTTTTCGGCAAGTGCCTCTGAGGCTTTTTTATCTTCTGCCTTTCGGAAACTTTCTGAATCCTGCTTTGCCTTCAAATTATTCATATTTCCGCTATCGGCTGGAACAGCCATATTGCGTGGAAACAAATAATTCTTCGCATAGCCATCTGCCGCATTAATCACTTGGTCCTTCTTCCCAACCCCTTTAATATCTTGCTTTAAAATTACCTTCATTTCGTGCCTCCTTCTTGTTTTTAGTAATTCAATTATATGTATTTCGCAAGCATTTGTCAATACTTGAAACAGTTAAAAATCCAGAAATTTCGCACACTTTTCACAATTTTAATTTTACTCTTGTGATTTTCCAAAAACTATGTTATAATATCCTCAATTCATTTTATTTTTAATTGCTTTTATTCAAAAGCAAATTTTCCAGAATTAAAATTAATAAATAGTTGATATTTTAAATATTAACTAGGTTAACTGTAACGTTCCTTCCTCACTTACAGTTAACTTACTTCGGGTGGCTGGGTGGGTATTGAAAAATACAAAAGAGGAAGGAGGGACTTTTATGTTTCATATGAAAATACATACAGAAGAAAAAACTTTTAAGTCAGAAAAGCATAAGAAATTGACAATTACATTCGAGAAGAAGTCAAATGGCAGTTTATTCAAGCAACTTCTTGAGTTGATTAAAATTTGGCTAAAAAAGTAAAAAAATGCAGGTAGCTAACACCTACCTGCATTTTTTATTTTATCGGATCTTCTATGTTTCATTTTTATCCTATTTTGATTATACATCTTCTTTTCCCCTTTGTCAAGCACTTTCCAAAATTTCAGCACATTTCTAACTTCTGTCACATCTTTCATTTTTAGGGCACATGTTAAGGGCACAGTTCCCTGTACTCCCTTCCAAAATTCACTATTTTTTCACATAAAAGCCACGAACTTGTGCATATTTTTAGGGTCATCATTTAATACTAAAGTAACAAAAAAGTTAAAGAGGAAAGAAGTTAATTCTTTCCTCTTTTATTTATAACTTTAATAATATTTTATCTTGTCTCTTTAATCCTTATAAATGTATCCGTGCTCCATTACATTTTCCACAACTGTTTTCGTAAGCACTGTCCTTGCAACTACTACACATCGCCACTGCTTCGTCCGAGTATTGATAATCATTAAGATGTTTCCAGTATTGGTCGTCACCACAGTATACGCAAGGGAAACTTTTCCAGTCATATCCCGGGTATTGGTACATATACTTTCCACATTCCGTGCAGTGCCAAGGTTGGCCATACGAGTTTGACCACGAAGTAGTTACTAAGGGGTAAAACGCTTTACGGTCGCAGGCCACGCAACGCATTCTGATACCCTTGTACTTCCCTACTCCGTCACATAGATCACACTTTACTTTTTCTTTTTCTATATATACATCACCAGACTGATTAATATATCCTCCATTTCCTGCATTATCCCACATATATA
>CAOKFZ010000019.1 GCA_948467875.1 uncultured Clostridium sp. | reverse complement strand
AAGTAAATGGTAGCAATAGCTATAAATGTGGCTATGTTTTATGGAAAGGCGGCTGTAAGTAAGGGTAGTGCATAGAGTTTTCAAAAATTCAAATTGACTTTTTTGATATTCTAATATATAATAAAGGCAGAGAGAATTTATCTCTCTGCAAGGTCTTTTAAGATTGACTTTGCAACAGTATCGTTGTGTTGTTGTCTTAAAAGTTTCTTATGTGCTAGTCGATTGGCTTGGTAGGCGTTGACTAGCTTTTTAATTAATTTTTTTAACATATTTCCACCTCCACAATTATTATACATATAACAATATAGTTTGTCAACAGCAAAAAACTGCTACAAACTACGTTGACATATTTGGTAAAATGGTGTATTATTAATATAAAATTAAGCTATGTTAAGATGTAAATGAATTATTATAAATTCAGTATTTTATTAGCTTAGAAAATTTTAATGTAAGTTTGTAGCAGAATGTAAATTATTTAGCATTCACTACTCTAGATAACAAATCTTGTTTTAATATAAATATAGTAGATTAACTTCATAATAAAATATTGTATTGACAAATGTAAAACATTATGTTATAATTTCATTATTGACTGTTGAGGGCAGTATTTTTAAATAGGCAAAAAGCACTTCGGGGGAGGTGCTTTTTTGTTGGGCAAAAATATTGTTATTAATTTGTTATTAACCAGTTAATATTTTATAAAACGTAACAGAACTTAAAAAATGTGTTAAAGTATTGATAATTGGAGGATTGACATCAGTGGCAATAAGTACAAGAAAATTTGAAAATTTTATAGATTATTACAATTTTGTAACAATGATTACAATTTGGTAACATTTATTGACATAATAAAATAAATCGGATATACTTTTATCATACAAATTTTGTGTAGAAAAAGTAAAAGGGAGGATTTTTTATGAAACAAAAAAATGTAGGAGGGCGTTTGGGCAAACCAAAAAATAAGAAATACAGTTTAACAAGTAAACTGCATTCTGGGGCTGTAACTTATAAATTTCGAACAGCCTCAGGAATCACTTTAGTGGCACTTGTTGTGACCATTATTGTGTTGTTGATTTTAGCAGGTGTTTCAATTAATTTAGTAGCAGGGAGTAACGGAATTTTGGGAAAAGCGACAAAAGCAGTTGACATCACGAACATGGCGAAAATCAAGGAAGAAATTGAACTCAAAATCGCGGAATCGCAAATGGATTATTACATGAAAGATAACAATTTTGCAAACGTGAATGATTATGTCAAAGCTGAATTAGAAAAAGGTGTGGAACTTTCTAATGGGGCAGAAATTAGAGTAGATAGCAGTGGAAAATTAAGTTATGAAGGCTTGGAAATTGGTACTTTAAATTCAGATGGAAGTGTGACAATTGATGGCGAATTAAGTGGAAATCAAATTGTTTCAAAATATGCAGTTTCGTATAATCCAAATGGCGGACAAGGCGGACCTTCAAGCAAAAAATATGCGGCAGGAGAAAGTGTAACTATTGATTTTACGACAAAACCAACGAAAAAAGGAGCATTTTTTTTAGGTTGGGCAACAAGCAGCACCGCAACAACGCCAGAATATACAAGTTCAGGAAGTTTTAGCATGGGAAGTCAAAATGTGACATTGTATGCTGTGTGGGAAAAATTAGTTGGAACAGCGGCAATTAAGCCAGAGTATTATGGAGATAATGTCAATTATTCTGCTAACGATGTAAGTGATTGGCAAGTATTTTTAAATGATGGAAGTAATGTGTACATCATTTCTGCTGATGTTGTACCATCTAATAAAATGACTTTAGGAACAGGTATTAGTAAAGTCGAAAACAGTTTATACACAGTGTATGCTAACAGTCAAGCAAATTTTGTTAATTGGTTAACAACAACTTCTAATTGGATTAATTACGCTAGTGGTTTTACAGGCATTTCAGCTACAGGAGGACCAACATTAGCACAATTTGTACAAAGTTATAATGCAAAATATGGCACTAATTATTCATCTGATGTGAGCCAAGAAAGTTGGATATTAGAAAATAAATCAGCCCCAATGTATATCATTGGTTCTACAAAAACAGCACATGGCTATTGGCTAGCATCCGAAAATTTAAATGATGAAACTTATATGGGAAGCATTAGTGTTGGTGGATTAATCAATAAAAATTATGGTTATACTGATCAAAATAGAGGCGTTCGTCCACTTGTGAAATTGCCTGAGAATGCAAAGATGAGTTGGAATGGCACTGCTTGGGATTTAAGTGAATAGTTGAGAGTAAAGAAAGTCTTTTTCAAAAAGCCTTTCTTTTTTTCAATAGGTATGATAAAATGGAAAAAATAAAGGAGCTGAAAATGAAATTTCCATTGAAAGTTTTAAACAAAAAGAAATTCATATTGTGTTTTATCAATGCGTTTATGACCAATCTATTTTTCTATATAACACCAGCGCTTTTGGCATATTTTACGAAAGAGCCGTTTACATTAGAAAAATTGAAATATTTGATTTTGTCGATTATTGTGACCAAAATTTTGGCGGTTAGTTTAAATCACATTTGGATTTTATATGTTTTGAAATTTGAGAATGAGTACGCCAAAGATTTGCAACTGGCATATTTTAGAAGAATTGTCAAAATGAAACCCAATCGCCTAAGCCAAGTACATAATGGTTTTTTGAAAAGACAGATTGATGTGATTGCACAGGAAGGAGAAGAGCTGTTAGAGCAGATTTTTGAAACTGTGAGTGGTTGCACAATTTCGATTGGGATGTTTTTGACGCAAGTCATTCAACAAGATGTGCGTATGTTTTGGGTTTGCTTGGTGATGATTGGCATAATGGTAATTTATAATTTGTGGCTCGGGAAAAAGTATGTTGCCATCCAAGAAAAATTTAATGATTCGTATGCCAAATATAATTCGAGTTATGTCGATTTTTTGCAAAATGTGAAAACGGTGAAAAGGCTGAATGCTAGCCAGTTTGCCGAGCAGAAAAACGAGGCATTATTTCAAAAAGCTTTGCCTAGCTTAAATAAAATGAATTGGTGTTTTTCGTTTCGTTCGAATGGAATTAGCGTGTTTACGAATGTGATGTATGTTGCTGTGCTGATTAATTTGTATTTTCAAATGCAAAGCGGAGCTAATATTCTCTCTAGTTTGTTATTTTATGGAAGTATTTTTAATTTATTAACAGGGGAACTTAAAAACTTAACTTTTTTGTTTGTGCATTTTAATAAATTTCAAGCGGCAAGTAATCAGGTGGAAAAAATTGTTGGACCAGATGTGGCAAATGGTTTGATTGAGGATTGGGAAAAAATAGAAATTCATGATTTGAAGTTTCAATATAAAAAGGACGCAGAGCTTACGATTTCTATTCCGCATTTTGAAATGAACCGAGGCGAC
This sequence comes from uncultured Clostridium sp., assembly GCA_948467875.1. Lineage (GTDB taxonomy): Bacteria > Bacillota > Clostridia > TANB77 > CAG-508 > Scatovivens. Next base: position 22,154 of record CAOKFZ010000019.1, on the reverse strand, counting down.
AAAATTAGTATTATTGGAAAGTCTGGGCAAGGAAAAACAACGTTTTTAGGAATTTTGGCGCGTGATATGGAAATTGAGGAAGAGAGTTATCAAATTGACGGAAAGAGTGGGAAGGGCAATTTAGATTTGGCGTATATTTCACAGGAGATTGATTTGTTTGATTTGACGGTTCGTGAAAATTTATGTTTGGGGCGAAAAATAGAGGATGAAAAATTACTAGCGTATTTGAAAGAAGCAGGGCTGGAAGAATGGGTTAGTCAATTGGAAAACGGCTTAGATACGGTGGTGGGCGAAAGAGGCTTGAAGTTGTCTGTTGGACAAAAGCAAAGGCTTAATCTGATTCGAGGCATTTTGCTGGACAAAGAAGTGTATTTTTTGGATGAGCCAACTTCTAATTTAGATAAAGAAACCGAAAAACTAATCGTTCATTTTATAGAAAAATATTTGAAACATAAGACGGTTGTAATTGTGACACACAGGGAGGAAATTAGAAAAATTTGTAATAAGCATTATGAATTTGAAGGAAACCAAATTAAGTTAGTTGTTAGCCAGACACGAGCATTACAAATAACGTAGTTCATATTTTCGAAATATGAACTACTGAATAGCAAAAAAGGTTATGGTAAAATATGGAGGGGGAACTATGAAAGATAAAACAGATATTACAATACAAACTTATGATCATATTGTGAGTGAATATATTGCTTATTTTAAAACGAAAGAGTTAAAAGGCAAAGTGCAATTCCAAAAGGAAATCGATTTCTTGTGTTCTGAATTAAAGGATTGTGCAAAAATTTTAGATGTAGGAACAGCCATTGGTGATTATCCTAAATATTTAACCGAAAAGTGTGATAAAAATTTTGAAGTAGTGGGGATTGATTCATCGAAAAATATGATAAAAGAGGCTGTAAAACATGCACCAAAAGCGCATTTTGAAGTAATGGATATGAGGAATTTAATATTTCCTCAAAAAGCATTTGATGCTATTCTTTGTTTTGCAACATTAATTCATGTAGAGGATGAAGTGTGTATTAAAATTTTGGACAAATTTAATGAAATTTTAAAAAATTATGGAATGATAATTATTAATGTGCAAGAGTGGTTGGGAAAAGAAAAGGAAAAATTTGTTGATGAGCCATTTAATGCTAAGTATAAAACTTATTATAATCGTTATAAAAAAGAATTTTTTATAGAATATTTTCAAAATAAAAATTATGATATTTTAGGTTTTTATGATAATCCAATTTTTAATTCTTCTGTTTTGAAAAAAGAGTGGATGGGGGAAAATCAGTTTTCAATAATAGTAAGAAAAAAGGGGAAAATTTATGATTAAAAATATGATTTTTGATTTGTCAGAAGTAATTATTTCTGGTTACCATGGCACAGAAGAATTGATAGAGAAAAAATATAAAATAACAGCAAAGGAATTTTTAGCGCAAAGAGAGATTTACAATGATTTGTTTTTAGAAACAATGAGGGGGAAGGGCACAGAAAAAGCATATTTTGAAGAATTAGTAAAAGGAACGAATTGGAAAATGACGCTAGAAGAGCTGAAAAGTATCATAAGAGAGAATTTGGATAGGCAAATCGAGGGAACTATGGAGATTATTCAAAAGTTAAAGGGAAAATATCAACTAATTTTGCTTTCGGACCATATAAAAGAATGGGCAGATTACATAGTGGAGACAAATCAGAGTTTACAAATTTTTGATTACATATTTTTTTCGTATGAATTAGGGAAGCTTAAATCGGATGCAGGGACTTTTCAATTTGTGTTAGAAAAATTGAAAATCAATCCAAGTGAAACGATATTTATAGACGATTATCAAAAAAATATTGATATGGCAAAGGCACAAGGAATTCATGGAATTTTGTTTCAGAATGCAAAACAATTACAAGCAGAACTGAAAGAAAAATATGGGATAGAAATTGATTAGGAAGGAGGAAAAAATGAAAATAACTTTTATTGGAACTGGAACAATGGGGAGTTTAACGAGATGTAACACAAGTGTGTTGATAGAGGATATTTTATTTGATGTGGGAATGGGGACAATGAAGCAAATCGGAAGATTAAAAATTGATACAAAAGCAATTCGCTATTTGGTCATTTCACATTTTCATGCTGACCATTTTTTAGATATTCCCAATTTGCTGATTGGGAGCAAAGAAATCAGAAAAGAGAAAGAACAAAAATTGACGATAATAGGTCCGATTGGCTTACGAAAAAAAGTAATGGACTTAATGAGTTTCACGCATGGAGATGGAGACGAACATAAATATGATAAGATAGAAGAAAAATATAATATTGAATTTGTAGAACTGCAAAATGAGGAGCAATATTGTGCGCCAGATTTTAAATTGACGGCATTTGCTTTGCAACATGGAAATTGTGTGCCTGTGAATGGGTATATTTTAGAGAAGCAAAATCAGAAAATTGCGTATGTATGTGATACTACTATTTGTGATAATTTTGATAAAATTTGCCAAACAGCAGAGTATATTTTGGTAGATGTGAATGGCTTAGAAATGACAAAATCGCATATGGGGCTACAAGATTTAAAAAAGGTTTGTACCAATTATCCAAAGTGTAGATTTTATGCCATTCACAGAGCAGATTATGAAATAGAAAAAAGCGATAGAATTGCTTTTCCAAAAGATGGAGAAATTATAGAAATAGGAGAGTAGGAATGAAGAAAGTTTTATTTGCAACAACCAATCCAGCAAAAATTAAAAAATATAAAATAGAATTAGAAAAAAGAGATGTGGAAGTATTGACACTAAACGATTTGTCAGTCAATGTGACAGTTGAAGAAAGTGGAAAAGATGCGGTCGAAAATGCTTTGCTAAAAGCAAAAGCGTTTTATGAAACGACAGGAATTGCAACCATTGGAATGGATAATTCTTTATTTATTGAAGGAATTCCAGAGGAAAAACAGCCAGGAACACATGTTAGAAGAGTGGGAGGAAAAGAATTAACAGATGAGGAAATGATTGAATATTATACAAATTTGACGAGAGAATATGGTGGAAAATTGACTGCAAAATGGATTTTTGGCTTGGTCGTTTACAATGAAAAAGGGGCACAAGAATATAGTTGGAGCAAAGACCATTTTTATTTTGTGGATACGCCGTGTGAAAAGAGAAATCCGGGATATCCACTGGATTCTATTTCGGTAATGCCAGAAAATCACAAATATTTTTTAGAATTAACAAGCGAAGAAAAACAGAAAATGAAGCAAAATACAAAAGACGATGAAGCAGTTGAATTTATAATCGCTCATTTATAAGGAGAAGAGAAAATGAAGATAGGAATTGATTTAGATGGTGTTGTCATTGATAGCGAAAGGGGACTAAAAAGTTGTGCTGAAATATTTGATTGTGATGTTTTAAAAGGAAATCATTTAATGTGTTCAGAAGAATGGAGTGTGCAAGACAGATACGATTGGTCAGAGAAACAGAAACAAGAATTTATTCAAAATTATCTTTTGGAAAATTCTAGGGAAAGTCATTTAATGGCAGGTTTTAAAAAAGTGTATCATTTGCTAAAAGCGGAACATGAATTTGTCGTGATTACGGCAAGGGGCGGATTTGTCAAAGAAATGAAGGATGATGCGCTTCGCATTTTGCAAGAAAATGGCATTGAATTTGATAAATATTATTGGAAAGTAGAGGACAAATTGGAAATTTGCCAAAAAGAAAAAGTCGATTTGATGATAGATGATAATTGGAAAATTGTGAAAAAATTGGCTGAAAATAACATCAAAACTTTGTATTTTCGAGATATGAATTTAGTGAAATTGCCAGAAAATGAATATATAACAGAAGTGAGTTATTGGGGAGAAGTTTATCGTTATTTGAAAAGTCAATTGTCAAGGAATCCTTGACGACTCAAAAGAAGAAAAAAGTATTGTTTTTGTTTTCGTATTACTTTAAGAACCAATAAAATTATGATGAAATGATTGCAAAAAAAGTCGATTTATGTTATTATAGAAAATAACAAAATAAGCTACCAATGACCAGCATATTCTCGTGATTGTGTCATAGTAATAAGAGAGTGATGCGTGCGAGATGAATTTCAAAACTTTATGAAAAAGGTGTGAAATAATGAGAATTTTAGAAATTATTTTAATTGGAATTGGTTTGGCGATGGATGCTTTTGCAGTAGCTGTGTGTAAACGGTTTATCCATGAAAAAATTAGACTGGAAAAAAGGAATTGTCATTGCGCTGTACTTTGGCGTTTTTCAAGCCATTATGCCAGTGATAGGATATTTTTTACGGATTTGCTTGTGAAAATTTTGTAGAGAATATTGACCATTGGATTGCATTTTTATTGCTAATTATCATTGGTGGAAATATGGTAAAAGAAGCCTTTAGCACAGAAAGCGAAAATGCTAATGATAAAGTGGATGTGAAAACCATGCTGATTTTGGCAGTCGCAACAAGCATTGATGCTTTGGCAGTTGGGGTTACATTTGCCTTTTTTAAAATCAATTTATTGCTAGCAGTATTTATTATAGGCATTGTGACTTTTGTTTTATCACTGATTGGCGTAAAAATTGGCAACCAATTTGGAAGCAAATACGAAAACAAAGCAGAACTTATGGGGGGCTTAATTTTGATTTTGATTGGTTTTAAAATTTTATTGGAGCATTTAGATGTTTTATAAAAAGTAGAAAATAGTGAGGAGGAAATTTATGTTTTTAGCATTTTTATTAATTGTAGTTGGATTTATATTTTTAATTAAGGGAGCAGATTTTTTAGTAGATGGTGCAAGCAACATTGCCAAACGCTTTCACATTCCTGAAATCATTATTGGGCTAACCATTATTTCAATTGGAACCTCCATGCCAGAGCTGTTTGTGAGTATAACTTCTGCCTTAGAAGGCTATTCCGATATGGCAATTGGAAATATTGTAGGGAGCAATATTGCGAATTTATTGCTGATTTTGGGTGTATCTTCTATCATTAAATCCATTCGTTTTCAACGAGAAACAAGACTGATTGAAATTCCAATTTGTTTGGTTATCACGATTATTTTTATTTGGATGTGTAATCACGGAACAGATGTCACAAGAGTAGAAGGAATAATTTTGATTGCTTTATTTATCTTATTTATTGGCTATACAATTTGGATGGCATTTAAAGGAGAGGAATTTGACAAAGAAGAGGGAGACAATCAAATTTCAGAGGAACTTCAAACGAATCCGCTGAAAGATATTATTTCTGTATTTGCTGGAATCTTGGCACTCAAAATTGGTGGAGATTTAGTAGTTGACAATGCTGTAAAAGTGGCAGAATTTTTCCATTTGAGTGAAAAAATCATTAGTGTTACAATATTGGCGGTTGGAACGAGTTTGCCAGAATTAGTGACAAGTGTATCTGCAGCTATTAAGGGAAAGAGCGATATTGCAATTGGAAATATTATTGGTTCTTGTATTTTTAATATGTTGCTGATTATTGGTGTGTCAGCTGTGATTAAGCCAATTATATATAATGTAAGTTATAACAAAGATTTAATCATATTAGTTGTTGGAACATTCATTTTAGCTTTATTTCCAGCAATTCCGCCCAAAAATGAAATGAGCAGGATGAATGGCATTATTTACTTTTTGTTATATGTAGGTTATATGGGAAGTTTGTTTTTTGTATAAAAAATTGCAAAAAACAATTGACATAGAATAAAATTTGTGCTATACTAATCAAGTATTAAGAATTTGAAGAGAGGAGACAGAAGAGTAATGCAACTTCGGCAAACCTTTCAGGAACTCTTGTTCCAGTGTTTGGCTCTGCTTTTTGGAGAGAAGGTTGTAAATATTGGTAATATTATTTATAACAGAGACAAACACTTTATCCGAGCACCGACTTGGATAAAAAAACAACAAAATGTTAGAGTATTACTGCGTCGGGTTGGATACCTGATTCGAGCACCAACATAATTGGGTATGCGGTGTCTCTAAATATGGTTGAAAAAAATATCGTACAGTGGGCGGAAGATGTTATTGAGTCTTTCGCCTATTGTATTTTTTTATTGAAAACAGTTGACATTTTGCAAAATTTAAGATAAAATATAGAAAATAATCAAAAACAAAGAAAAAGAGGAGTACATCTAAGTCTTCTAGATAAGAGAAAGAAGTGATGCGCTGAGAGCTTCTGCTAGAAAAGAGAGATGGAAGGTAGCTTTGGAGTTGGCAAAGTGAAAAGTTGTTTTCAAAAGTAGCTTTGCTCGTTTGAGAAACGTTAAAATCTCGTTTAAGAGAAAAGATGAGATAATCTTGAAACTAGCTTATTTCGTTTTTTAAATTAGGTGGTACCGCGGATTTTAAGCCATTCGTCCTATGGATGAATGGCTTATTTTGTATTATTTTAATGAGTAAGGAGGAATTTTTATGTTAAATGACAAATTTAATCCCAAAGATTTTGAAGAAAGATTGTATGAAAAATGGGAGAAAAAAGGCTATTTTAAGCCTTCTGGAGACAAAACAAAAGAACCATATTGCATTATGATGCCGCCCCCAAATGTAACTGGAAAACTTCATATGGGGCATGCGTTAGATGGCACCATTCAAGATATTTTAATTCGTTTGAAAAGAATGCAAGGGTTTGATACTTTGTGGCTTCCCGGAACGGACCATGCTTCGATTTCAACAGAAATGAAAATCGTTCAGAAACTGAAGGCAGAAGGCAAAACAAAACAGGAATTGGGGCGTGAGAAATTTTTAGAAGAGGCTTGGGATTGGACGCATGAATATGGTGGATTAATTCAAAAGCAACAACGTAAACTTGGTTGTTCTTGCGATTGGGAGCGAAATCGTTTTACATTAGACGAAGGCATGTCAGATGCGGTTTTGGAGCAATTTGTAGAGTTATACAAAAAAGGCTTGATTTACAAAGGAACGAGAATGGTAAATTGGTGCACGAATTGCAATACATCTATTTCAGATGCTGAGGTTGAGTACAAAGAGGAACCTTCTCATTTGTGGCATATTCGCTATAAAATTACAGGCACGGAAAATGAATATTTGACAGTTGCCACAACGCGTCCAGAAACTATGCTTGGCGATACAGCAGTTGCGGTTCATCCAGAGGATGAGCGCTATCAGCATTTGGTGGGAAAAACTTGCATTTTGCCAATTATGAACAAAGAAATTCCGATTGTGGCAGACGATTTTGTAGAAAAGGAATTTGGAACTGGTTGCGTTAAAATTACGCCTGCTCATGATATGAATGATTATGCTTGTGGGCAGAGGCACAATTTGGAAATTGTAGAAGTATTTGATGAGAATTTCAAAATGGGAAATTTGGTTCCAGAATATGAAGGAATGGATTTATTAGAGGCGCGCCAAAAAATTGTAGAAAAATTAAAAGAAATTGGTGCTTTGGTCAAAGAAGAAGAATATACGCACAATGTGGCAAAATGCGAAAGATGTAAAAATACAATCGAACCTAAAATTTCGGAGCAATGGTTTGTTTCTATGAAGGAATTGGCAAAGCGAGCGGCAGATAGCGTGCGAAATGGTAAAACGAGATTTGTGCCACAAAGATATGAAAAACAGTATTTTCATTGGTTAGACAATATTCAAGATTGGTGCATTTCACGTCAATTATGGTGGGGACATAGAATTCCTGCGTATACTTGTGAGGCTTGTAATCATATTAATGTAGCAAAAACAAAGCCTGAAAAATGCGAAAAATGTGGCGCTCCCAATTTGCGCCAAGATGAAGATACCTTGGATACGTGGTTTAGTTCTGCGTTATGGCCATTTTCGACACTTGGTTGGCCCAACAAGAATGCAGAAGATTATCAGAGATATTACCCTACAAATGTGCTAGTTACTGGTTTTGACATTATTACTTTTTGGGTTTCTAGAATGATGACACAAGGCTTGGAGTTTACGGATATTGAGCCATTTAAGGATGTTTTAATTCATGGCATTATTCGTGATAGCCAAGGTCGAAAAATGTCGAAAACGTTGGGGAATGGAATTGATCCTTTGGAAGTGATTGAAAAATATGGTGCGGATGCTTTGAGATTTTCGGTTATTTCTGGAGCAACCATGGGAAATGATATTAAGTTTCAAACAGAAAAATTGGAGCAGGCTTCTAATTTTGCAAATAAAATTTGGAATGCCGCGAAATTTATTATCAACAATATGGCGCCAAAAGAGGAATTGATGGCGTTTGACAAAGTGATTAAAGACGAGCAAACGAAGAAGTTTCAGGCGGAAAAATTGAGAATAGAAGATTGCTGGATTTTGAGCAAGTTGGACGATTTGATTGAAACTGTGACACAAAATATGGAAAATTATGATTTGGGAGTTGCACTGGATAATATTTATAATTTTATTTGGAATGAGTTTTGTGATTGGTATATTGAAATGGCGAAAACAAGGCTTTATAGCGAAAATGCGGAGGAAAAAAAGCAAGTAAGTTTTGTGCTAAATTATGTGTTTGGGGACGCTTTGAAATTGCTTCATCCGTTTATGCCATTTGTGACTTCGGAAATTTATGCTCATTTGGCGAATTATGACGACAAAGATTTGATGATTTCGCATTGGCCAAAGTTAAGAAGAAGGGTGGATTACGATAAAAAACAGGATGTGATTGAAAATTTGAAGCAGGTCATTGTGGAAATTCGAAATGTACGTGCTAAAATGAATGTTCATCCAAGTAAAAAATCAAAGTTGATTTTTGTAAGTGGTAATATGGCAAAAGTGATTATGGAATGTGAGGATTTTTTGAGTAAGTTAGGGTTTGCATCAGAGATTATAGTTCAAAAAGATGAGAGTGGAATTCCAGAAAATGCAATTTCAATTATAGGTGAAGATTTAAAAGTGTATATTCCATTTGAAGATTTGGTCAATCTAGAGGAGGAAATAAAACGTTTACAAGAGGAAAAAATGAAACTGGAGCAAGAGGTGGCAAGAGGAGAGAAAATGTTGTCTAATGAAGGATTTTTGGCAAAAGCGCCGCAAGCTAAAATTGAAGAGGAAAGAGCAAAACTAGAGAATTATAAAAAGGCTTTGAAGGCTACACAAGAAAGATTGGAAAAACTCCAAAAATAAATTTTATTTTGCTTTACAAAGAAAAGAAAATAGCATATAATCTTGGTAAGAAATGAAAAGATTATATGCTGATTTTATATAGAGGTAAGTGAAAGTGAGGAAAAATATGGAAGAAAAATGTGTGGATCGAAAATTAAAACAAGAAGTAAAAGAGATTTTAGAAAAATATCCAAAAGAAAAAGACCAATTAATTATGGTATTAAATGAGGTACAAGAAAAGTATGGTTATATTCCGAAACAAGCTCAAATGGTTATTTCAGAATATTTGAATATTCCGATGGCAGAGATTTATGGAGTGGTTACTTTTTATTCTCGTTTTACTTTGGCGCCGAAGGGAAAGTATAATGTGTCCATTTGTTTGGGAACAGCTTGTTATGTAAAAGGTTCTCAGAAATTGCTTGATCGAGCCAAAGAAAAGTTGGGGATTGAACCAGGGCAAGTAACGCCAGATGGTAAGTTTTCGATTGATGAAGTGCGATGCGTGGGTGCGTGCGGTTTGGCGCCAGTTTTTATGGTAAATGATGAAGTTTACGGAAATGCGACTGTCAAAGAATTTGATGCAGTTATTGACAAGTACATGGAAAGCTAGATAATCTATGGATATATTTTGTAATGTCTTGTGGGGACCGTTTTAGAAAATGTTTGAGTAAATAGCGATTTACATTTTCTTAAATGGGGAGAATGGAAAAATATATCCATAGATTATCAATAAATACTAAAATATGAAATAGAATGTATAAGGAGGAAGTCTATGAAAACAATCGAAGAAATTGAAAAAATAAGAAATGAAAAAAAGTTGGAGTTAGAATTGAGAGTAAATACTGAAGCAGATACCAGAGAAAAACATATTTTGGTGTGTCATGGAACAGGTTGTACTTCTTCTAAGTCTCCTAAAATTATGGAGAATTTTCGTAAAATTTTAGAAGAGAAAAATATTCAAAATGTGCGTGTCATTCAAACTGGCTGTTTTGGACTTTGTGCCAAAGGACCAATTGTCATTATTCGCCCAGAAGAAACTTTTTATGCACATGTCAAGCCAGAAGATTGCGAGGAAATTATTCAGTCACATATTTGTGAAGGCAAAAAAGTAGAACGTTTGTTGTGCCGCAATGTAGACGGAAAAATGGTCGAGAAGTTAAATGATTTAGATTTTTACAAAAAACAAAAAAGAATTGCTTTGAAAAATTGTGGCGTGATTGACCCAGAAAATATTGATGAATATATTGCGTTTGATGGTTACAAAGCCATGGAAAAAGTGCTGACTCAAATGAGCCAAGAGGAAGTCATTGATGTGATTTCGAAATCAGGCTTGAGAGGGCGTGGCGGAGCTGGTTTTTCAACTGGCACAAAATGGAGTTTTGCGAAAAAGGAAGAGGCAGACCAGAAATATATTGTTTGCAATGCCGATGAGGGCGACCCAGGTGCGTTTATGGATCGAAGTATTTTGGAAGGCGACCCACATGCCGTTTTGGAAGCAATGGCAATTGCAGGTTTTGCGATTGGGGCAAATCAAGGTTATATTTATGTTAGAGCGGAATATCCGATTGCGGTGGAAAGATTGAGAATTGCGATTGGGCAAGCAAGAGAGTATGGATTGTTAGGAGACAATATTTTAGGAACAGGTTTTCAATTTGATATTGACATTCGTTTGGGTGCAGGAGCATTTGTGTGTGGAGAGGAAACAGCACTTTTGGAATCCATTGAAGGAAAACGAGGACAGCCAAGAATTAAGCCACCGTATCCAGCAAGCCAAGGACTTTTTGGTAAACCAACTGTGATTAATAATGTAGAAACATTGGCTAATATTACCAAAATTATTTTAAATGGTGCTGATTGGTATGCCAGCATTGGAACTGAGAAATCGAAAGGAACGAAAGTGTTTGCTTTGGGCGGAAATGTGAATAATGTTGGACTTGTGGAAGTTCCAATGGGAACGACTTTGCGCGAGATTGTGTATGACATTGGTGGTGGAATTCCGAACAATCGTGGCTTTAAAGCAGCGCAAACAGGTGGACCTTCTGGTGGGTGTATTCCGCAAGAGCATTTGGATACGCCAATTGATTATGAATCTCTTGCGCAAATTGGTTCGATGATGGGGTCTGGTGGCTTGATTGTTATGGATGATACGAAATGTATGGTCAATTTGGCAAAATTTTATTTGGAGTTTACTGTAGCTGAAAGTTGCGGAAAATGCACGCCATGCAGAATTGGAACCAAAAGAATGTTGGAGATTTTGGAAAAGCTGTGCAATGGAGAAGGTACAGAATATGACATTTATCGTTTGGAAAAATTGGCGGTAAACATCAAAAAGGCGAGTGTTTGTGGTTTGGGGCAAAGTGCGCCAAATCCAGTGCTTAGTACACTTCGTTATTTTAGAGAAGAATTTAAAGAACATGCAGCCCAAAAAAAATGTCGAACAAATGAATGCAAAAAAATTGCCAAAATTGAAATTGATAAAGAAAAATGTAAGGCTTGTGGTTTGTGCCAAAGACAGTGCCCAGTAGGTGCGATTGAAGGCGAAGAAAGAAATGTGAGAGTGATTAATCAAGACAAATGTATTAAATGTGGAACTTGTATCGCAGCTTGCCCATTTCATGCGATTGGGTAAACTACTTGAGAAAAGTAAATTGGAGGAAGTTATATTGGAGCAAAAAGAATCGGTAGAAAAACAGACAATGGCAAGTAAAAAGAAGAAAAAAGTGTTGCTAAAAATTGTTATTGTTTTAATATTATTTGTAAGTGAGTGTTGTGTACTTATGTATGTGACATGGATGTGTGTGATGGGATATGTATGTAATGTATTGTCGGATTATGGCGATACTTTAAGTGAAAGATTACCAGAAGTTGTAAAAAATGAGGAGGAGAGAGATGGAAGAAATGATTACACTAACAATTGATGATATTGAAGTCAAAGTAAAAAAAGGAACAACGATTTTAGAAGCGGCGAAACAAGCGGGAATTGATATACCAACTTTGTGTTTTTTGAAAGAAATTAACGAAGTTGGCGATTGTAGGATGTGTATTGTGGAAGTAGAAGGCAGAAGAGGTTTTGCGACATCTTGCATTCAAAAAGCAGAAGAAGGAATGGTGGTTCATACACACACGCCAGAAGTATTGGAAGCAAGGCATATTGTGCTAGATTTGATTTTGTCTAATCACAAAATCGAATGCTTGACTTGCACACGTTCTCGGAAATTGCGAGTTGCAAAAATTGGCAGAAAAATTTAATGTACATAATATCGAGTATGAAGGCGAAATGACGAAACATAAAATAGACGATAAATCTCCTGCGATTGTTAGAGATTTTAACAAGTGCATTTTGTGTAGAAGATGTATTGCGACTTGTAAAAATGTGCAAGAAATTGGTGCCATTGATTGCGTTGGGCGTGGTTTTGAATCTTGCATTTCTACGACTTATGACAATAGCTTGAATGATGTAGATTGTACCTTCTGTGGTCAATGTATTGAAGCCTGTCCAACTGGAGCGTTGCATGAAAAAGAAAATATCAGTGATGTTTGGACGAAATTGAAAGATCCAGATACCTATATTGTTGTGCAAACGGCTCCAGCGGTTCGTGTGGCTTTGGGGGAAGAATTTGGTATGCCAATTGGAACCAATGTCAAGGGAAAAATGGTAACAGCGTTAAAAAGAATGGGGTTTGACAAGGTATTTGACACCAATACTGGAGCTGATTTGACGATTATGGAAGAGGCAAATGAGTTTATTGAAAGAATTCAGAACAATGATGTTTTGCCAATGATTACTTCTTGCAGTCCAGGATGGGTGCGTTTTGCAGAGAAGAATTATGGAGAATTATTAAACCATTTATCAAGTTGCAAGTCGCCACATCAAATGTTTGGGGCTATCATTAAATCGTATTTTGCGGAAAAATATGGAATTGATAGAACGAAAATTTGCATGGTTTCTGTAATGCCTTGTATTGCTAAAAAGTACGAATATAGTAGAGAAGAAATGGAAGTAGACGGTGTATGTGATGTGGATTATGTAATGACAACAAGGGAACTTGCTAGAATGATAAAACAAGCCAATATTGATTTTGTAGAATTGGAAGATAGTGATTTTGATGAACCAATGGGCGAAGCAAGTGGCGCAGGCGCGATATTTGGCACAACTGGTGGCGTGATGGAAGCAGCTATTAGAACAGCGGTTGACACTTTGGAAAACAGAAATGTTGATAAAATCGAGTATACAGAAGTAAGAGGAGAGAAGGGCATTAAAGAAGCAACTTTAAACATTGCTGGAAAGGAAGTAAAAATTGCAGTGGCAAGTGGCTTGGCGAATGCGAGAAAAATCATGGAGCAAATTAAGGCAGGAAATTCACCATATCATTTTGTGGAAATTATGGCATGTCCGGGAGGATGCGTGATGGGCGGCGGGCAGCCGATTAAAAGTTCTAAAATTAGGGAAACAGTGGACGTAAGAAAACTAAGAGCAGATAGTTTGTATTCGATTGACGAAAAAAGTGTAATTCGAAAATCACATGAAAATCCAGTGATGAAGCAGTTGTATGAAGAATTTTTGGAAAAACCAGGAAGCCATGTGGCTCATAAATATTTGCATACAACCTATCAAGCAAAGCCAAAATATGAAATAGAGGAGTAGAAATATGGAGAAAGAAGCAGTAAATTTTAATGATGTAGTTATTTATGAAACAGAAAATTTTGTAGGAGCAGTTCCTAAAATTCCGCATATTCCTAGATTAGATGGTGGACATATTTGGATAAGAGCAAAAGAAAAATATTTTGAAAGTAGAAATGAGTTTGAACCGAAAGAAGCAATAGAAGTTATGAGATTGACAATGTTGCTAGGGGAAGCAATGATAAAGGCAATGAGAAATAGAGGGGTTCCAATTGAAAGAATTAATTACCAAGAAAATGGAAATTGGGCATATCAAGATGGAAAGAAGCCTACGTTTCATATTCATTTGTATGGGAGAGTGAAAAATTCAAAAACACAAACGTTTGGAGAAGCTTTAGCTTTTCCAAATAAAAAGACAGGTTTTTATGATGATTTTGAGCCATTTAATGAGGAAGATATAATAGAAATAAAAAACCAAATTAGTATTTTGGAAAAAAGTGACAAATATGACATGACGAATTGGTCATGATAAAATAAAGGAGTGAAGTCATGAAAATTTTAGCAGTTGGAGATATTGTTGGCAAGTGTGGGGTTCAAAAATTGAAGGAGTGTTTGCCAAGTTTAATGCAGAAAAATGAGATTGATTTTTGTGTTGTAAATCGGCGAGAACGCAGCAGAGCGGAATGGGAATTACAGAGAAAATGTATCGTGATATTTTAAGGTTGAATGTCGATGTTGTGACTATGGGAAATCATACTTGGGGCAAAAAGGATATTTTTGGTTTTATTGACGAAAAAACAATTGTAAGACCTGCGAATTACCCTGCCAATAATCCCGGAAATGGCTATACGATTATTGAGAAAAAAGGCAAAAAAGTTGCTGTGATTAATTTAATTGGTCGAGTGACAATGGGCATTTTATCGGAAAATCCATTTTTAACAGCAAAAGAAATAATTCAAAAAATAAAACCAGAAGTGGATCTTATTATTGTTGATTTTCATGCTGAAGCGACTGCTGAAAAAATTGCACTTCGGTTATTATTTGGATGGAGATGCGACCATTGTTTTTGGAACACATACCCATGTGCAAACAGCAGATGAAAAAATTTTGAAAAATGGAACCGCCTATATTACAGACATTGGAATGACAGGTCCGAAAAATTCCGTGATTGGCATGGATATTGAGGTTTCGTTTAAACGATTTGAAACATCACTTCCAGAGAGATATAAAATAGCAGAAGGTGAGGCAATGCTGAATAGTTGCTTGTTTGAGGTGGATGATAGTACCAATCAAGTAACAAAAATCGAAAGAATTAATTTGTAAAAATAAAAGGGGAGAAATATGGAAAAGAAGAGAATATTTTATTTGGATTTGATAAGAGCAATAGCAATGATTATGATTGTGAATTATCATTTTTTTGCAGAAAACCATTTAGAAATTAAAGTTCTGTCTGATGGAATGTGGGGTTTTATTGGTGTTGCTATGTTTTTTATGATATCAGGGGCATCGCTAATGTATCAATATCGTGAGAAATTAGAACTGAAAAGCTACTTTAAAAAGAGATTTTTAGGGATTTATCCAATGTTTTGGATTGCGTATGCTTTGCTATTCCTATATCTTTTTTATGTAAATAAAGGATTTTTTAAGGATTTACCAATTTATAAAATAGGATTATCGCTTTTAGGAATGGATGGTTATCTTATTGTTTATATGAAAACTTGGTATTTAATTGGGGAATGGTTTATTGGTTGTATTATTTTGATTTATTTGTTATTTCCGTTATTTAGAATGGCTATGAAAAAATATCCAAGAACTTTTTTTGCTTTGGCAACGATAGCGAATTTAGCAATGATTTTTTTCAGTCAGTTTAAAATGCCCTTAAATCACAATTTATTAGTGTGTTCTTATAGCTTTTTATTAGGCATGTATTTTATGGAATATTATAAAAAGTTTGAACTCAAATATCCTATTATAGCAGCAGTTCTTGGTGTTGTATTATGGAATACGAATCCTACAGCAGAAATAGGAGTTGTGATAGTGGGGAATTTAATGGGGTATGGATGTTTTATTGTTTTGAGCTATGTGGGAGAAAAAACGACCAATACGTTGTTTCAAAATGTGGTTTTGATACTTAGTAAATATTCCTATGCCATTTTTCTAACACATCATTTTTTAATTATGAAAATACATGAGAATTTTGCGAATGTTGTTTTGGATAAATATGCTATTTTGTGCCTATATATATTGACTTGGGTTCTGATTGGAATTTACTCTAAAATAATTTATGAATTAAACCGAAAAACAATTGGTTTACTAAAAACAAGTGAGAAGGCAAAAAATACATAAATAAAAATTTATTTTGCATAATTTTCTCCAAAAATGTCATAATAAGTTTATAAAGGTCGAAAAAAGGAATTTGAAATAAAGATCTAAATAAAATGACAAGGAGGAAAATAAATTGAAAGCGACAGGTGTTGTAAGACGTATAGATGATTTAGGTAGAGTTGTTATTCCCAAAGAAATTCGTAAAGTACACAGAATCAAAGAAGGAGACCCATTAGAAATTTTTACTGATAAGGAAGGAGAAATTATTTTGAAGAAATATTCTCCAATTGGCGAACTTTCAGAATTTGCAGGCAGTTATGCAGAAACACTTTCAAAAACAACAGGACATATTACTTGCATTACTGATAAAGATACTGTAATTGCTGTGTCTGGTGGTTCTAAAAAAGATTTTTTGGAGAAGGGACTTAGCAAACAGCTTGAAGAAGTGATTGAAAATAAAGAAGTTTTTAAAAGTAAAGATAATGATGAAATTGCGATTCCGATTACAGAAAATGAAGGACGTGAGAGAATTTACAATTCCCAAGTGATTTATCCTATCATTTCAGACGGAGATGTGATAGGAAGTGTGATTTTACTTTCCAAAGAACCAAATCAAAAAATGGGCGAAGTGGAATATAAAGTGGCACAGTCAGCAGCTGGATTTTTAGGTAATCATTTAGAAGTTTAAAAAAAGAGAACTCAGAAATTTTGCTGAGTTCTTTTTTTGAAAGAAAAAAGAAAAATAATATTGACATTTTTTGTTATTCAGTGTAAAATAAAAACATAGAGTAGAAAATAAATCGTTAAGACCTAGTAGACGGGAAGTTGCTATTGGGGCAAGATTAACAAAATCGCTTATTTATTTTCGCATTCCGCTATCAAAGAAATTTTTGAGGAAGATGATATCTTCTTTCTTTGGGTTCGGAAAAACTCTACAAGAAAGGAGTTTTTTTATGTCAAAAATAAAAAAAATTATTTTATCAGCGATGTTACTTGCTATTTTAATTATACTTTCGAGGTTCATATCCATTAAAACTCAAGTTTTAGTCATTAGTTTCCATTACATACCAATTATGATGGCTGCGATTTGGCTTGGTCCCAAATACAGTACAATGATTGCACTGTTAGGGGATTTTTTAGGTGCGATATTATTTCCATTTGGACCGTATTTTCCAGGATTTACGGTAAGTGCAGCCGTTTCAGGTTTCATTTATGGGATTTTCTTGAACAAATCTCAAAAAGAAATGACAAATCGACAATTTTTGACAAGGCTTGCTGTTAGCAGTTTTCTTGTACTGATTTTTGTTAATGTTTTCATGACTTCTATATGGATCCATTTATTGTATGGAAAAGCCTATATTGCGATTATGGCAAGCCGTGTAGTGACACAAGTTGTGATGTTTCCAATTCAAATTGGAACAATGTATGCATTAGAGAAATTTTTGAGACCATATTGGAACAAATATTTATTAGAGGAGACATAAAATGGATGTAAAAACATATTTATCAAGTTTTTATAGTGGCACGAAAAACCCAAGTTTGAAGGCGATGCAGTATTTTATGAAGGAATTTGGAGAGCCACAAGAAAAACTGAAAATCATTCATATTGCTGGCACCAATGGCAAAGGTAGCCAAGTGGAGATGTTATCGAGTATTTTGACCAAGGCGGGATATCGAGTTGGGAAATTTATGAGTCCACATTTGGTAACATACCATGAAAGAATTAGTGTGGCAAATCAAAATATCAGCGATAGCGAAATGGAACAGCTAATTGAAAAAATACAACCCCAAATAGAAGCGTATCATAAAGCAAATTCCGAGAAAGTTACATTATTTGAATTAGAAACAACAATGGCGATTTTGTATTTTTGTGAAAAAAAATGTGATATTGTTCTATTAGAAACTGGTTTGGGTGGCTTGTATGATTGTACGAATATTGTGCATCCGATGATTTCTATGATAACAAGTATTGGTTATGACCATATGAACCTTTTGGGGAATACGCTTTTGGAAATTGCACAGCAAAAAGCGGGGATTATAAAAGAAAATTCAGAAACCATTTTTTTGGAGCAAGAACCAGAAATTAATAATGAAATCGAACAGGTTTGCCTAGAAAAAAATAATCAATTACATTTGATTGAAAAAAAGGATATCACTAATATTTCTTATGATGAGAATTTTCAAAAATTTGATTATCAGAATTTTAAAAATATGAAAATTAATTTAAAAGGAAAAAAACAGATTGAAAATGCTGTTATGTGTATAAAAGCTGTTCAAGTTTTGAACAATGAATCCTATTTTGTCTCAGAAAATGAACTAAGAGAAGGCTTAAAAACAGTGGTACATAAGGGAAGATTTGAAAAAATAAACAATAACCCACTGATTATTTATGATGGTGCCCATAATCAAAATGCCATTGAACATTTTGTACAAAATGTTCAGAGATATTATGAAAATAAAGACAAAGTTTATGTTGTTTCGATTTTGAAGACAAAGGATTATGAAGCGATTTTAAAGGAATTACTGAAAGATGAAAAAGCGATTTTTATTTTTACTAGTGGAAATGATGAAAATTCATATGTGGCAAAAGAGAAATTGTTGGAGGTTGCTAAAAAATATACAAAAAATTCTCAAATGTATGCTAGAAATTTGGAAGATGCACTCAATCTTGTACAAGCAACGTACAAGAAATATGTGACATTTATTGTGGGAAGTTTTTATGTTTATGGAACTGTAATGGAAAAGCTAAAGGGACGTGATAAAAATGATTAAATTGGAAAATGTGAGTTTTCGATATAAAAATGGAAGTAGCATTTTAGAGAAGATAGATTTAGAAGTTCAAGAAGGCGAAATAATTAGTATTATTGGCAAGAATGGTGCAGGAAAATCTACTTTACTTCATTTGCTGGCAGGTATTGCAAAGCCAACAGAGGGGAATGTTTTGATTGATGATTTAAATACAAAATCGAAAAAGGATTTTAAAGAGCTTAGAAAGAAAGTTGGAATTGTTTTTCAAAATCCAGAAAGCCAGATTTTGTTTCCCAATGTTTATGATGATTTAGAATTTGCTTTGAAAAATTTAGAATTAGAAAATCGAAAGCAGCGAATTGAAGCGGCTTTAGACATTGTGAATATGAGAGATTTTGCGCAAAAAGACAGTTATGAGTTGTCATTGGGACAAAAGCAGAGGGTAAATATTGCAAGTATTTTGGCGGTAAAACCCAAATATATTATTTTGGACGAGCCAACCACTATGATTGATTCCAATGAAAAAGAGAATATTTATGAGGTTTTGCGAAAATTAAAAGGAGAAGGATATACGATTATTTTTGTGACCAATCAAATTAATGAGATTTTGTTATCTGATAAAATTTTAGTTATGAAAGACAAGCAAATTAAGCATACATTGGCGAAAAATGAATTAATCAATCAGGTAAATTTATTAGAAGAATGTGAGATTAAAATTCCAGAAATGATACAGATTATTTTGCAATTGAAAGAGAATGATATTTCAGTTAATTTAAAAGATTGGACAATTCCAGAAATGGTTTCTGAGATTGTGAGGGTATGTAAAAATGAAAAATATTCTTAAGTTTGTCTTGTTTCTTTTTTATACCATATTTTTATTTTTGATAAAAGATGTAAAAATATTGATATTAGCTATTTTGCTAAATTTTATTGTAACCTTCTTATTAAAAACTAGTTTAAGAAATATAATTTATTCGACAAAAACATTTTTGCCATTTGTTGTTGTGACCATTTTCTTTAATATCTTTTTGGCGAGTGTACAAGAAGGAATTTTAATGGGGATTAGAATCATGATTTGTTATCATGTCACTTACTTATTTTCGCAAACAATGACGGTATTACAAGTGGCAAATGTGATACAGAAAATAAGTATGCCTCTAAAACTGGTAAAAGTAAACACAAAAAATATTGGAATGATGATTTCTATCTCAATTTGTATGTTACCGATTTTAAAGAGAGAAATGGAAACTTTAATCAAAACAATGAATGCTAAAGGAGAACAATTAAAGCTGAATAATATGGTAATTTTAATGAAAAACATGTTCATTTCTATTTTAAAGAAAACAAGTCAAATGGAAAAAACATTGCTAGCAAAAGCATATGAGGAATAGAAAATAAAACAGCAATAACTTTTAAAAGGGTTATTGCTGTTACAACATTAAGCACTTTTGATTTCTAAGCGCAATTTATCAGCAATCATAGCAATAAATTCTGAATTTGTTGGTTTTCCACGATTCGAATTAACAGTATAGCCAAAAATATTTTGCATGGATTCAATCTGTCCTCTGCCCCAAGCTACTTCAATTGCGTGACGAATAGCACGTTCAACACGAGAAGGTGTTGTTTTATATTTTTTAGCTAAATCAGGATATAATTGTTTGGTAATTTGATTAATGACATCAACATCATTGACTGCCATAATAATGCCATCACGCAAATATTGATATCCTTTAATATGAGCAGGTACTCCAACGTCATGAATAATATTAGTTACTTTTGCTTCTAAATTAGATTTGGTGTTATCTACTTTAATATAATTCGTTTGTAAATCTTTTAATTTAGTTGATACTGCTTCTATTGGTTGATTTTTGATTAATTCTCGAATTCTTTTAACTAGTACTTCCATTTCGAAGGGTTTTACAATATAATATTGAGCACCTAAACACATTGCCCTGGATGTTACTCTGTCTTGTCCAACGGCTGATAACATTACACAAATAGGTAATGTAGAAAGCTTTTCATGAATTGTTTCTAAAACTCCTAAACCATCTAATTGAGGCATAATCACATCTAGAATTGCAACATCAGGGTTAAATTCTATAATTTTTTTAGCGGCTTCCATGCCATCTTTTGCAGTTGCGATTACCTCCATATCTTCTTGAGAATCAAGATATGTAACCAATGTAGAAATAAATTCAGCATTGTCGTCTGCAATAAATATTTTGATTTTTTCGCCCAAAATGATCCCTCCTTTTTTATCTTTTTGTAATTTTGTAATTTCAAAAGGAAATTACAAATGAAGTATATTATTTTTTGGAAAAATATGCAAGCGATTTTGCCCTAAAAGTTAATATTTCGTAGGATATTTTGCGACAAAATTCGACATTTTGCGAGGCGAAAAAAGTCGAAAAAATTTTGAAGTAACCTATTGACATTATTTACATTTTAAAATATACTTATTAAAGTAAAATATTTTAGGAGGTAAACCAATGAAAAAAAGTGAAAAACAAATGATATTAATTTTAGTAGTAGTGGCGGTAATTATTATAGCAGTGTTAGTAAATGTAAGGAATTCAAGACAAGACAATGTGACAGATAATAATACTGGTACAACAGGAATCAATACTCCATCTAATGCAACAAGTTCAACGAATCCTACAAATGATGCAGAGGAATTTGTTGAAAAATTGGAAGATGGAACCAAACTAAATGTTAGTGAAAAATTATCACAAACCAAAAAAGTTGGCGACTATGAATTATCTAATATTCAAGTAACTAATAAAGATGGGCAATCTGTTTTGGTGGCAGATGTAAAAAATACAAGTAGTGCTAAAATGAATATGAAATTTGCTAAAGTTGTATTTTTAGATAAAGAAGGAAATGAAATTAGTTCAACAGATGCTATTATTGGAGACGTAGAAGCTGGACAAACAGTACAATTGATTGCATCCGTTACAACCGATTTTTCAAATGCGTACGATTTTTCAATTCAATTGCAATAAAACAAAAACAATAAATTAGAGCAAAAATAGTGGAGTAAAAGTTTGAAAACTCTGCTATTTTTTATTGTTTATAAAAAAATTAAATTTTTTTCAAAAAAACAGTTGACAAAAGAGAATAAAGGTGCTAAAATAAAAAACGTTGACAGCGAAAAAGAGCTAACAAAAAGGACACAAAAAATAATTTAAAAAAATTAAAAAAAGATGTTGACAAGAAGTCAAAATTGTGTTAAAATAATTTTTGCTAGCGACAAAGTCGCAAGGTCAAAGTACATTGAAAAGTAAACAATAAATTCCTTTAAGATAACAAAACCAAGCGGTAGCAAAAGCTACCAAAGTAAATTAAGAAAATGAGCTATAAGCTCAAACAAGAGAGTTTGATCCTGGCTCAGGATAAACGCTGGCGGCGCACATAAGAC
>CAOKFZ010000018.1 GCA_948467875.1 uncultured Clostridium sp. | reverse complement strand
AGAAAAGCGTATATTGAAGGTATCTTTGACCTTAAAGAATACAACACAGAAAAGAAAATAGTTGAAAATGCTATTGAAGAACTTGAAAATAAACTTACCACTACTGACTGTTGCGAAGAATTAAGATTTACTCCAAAGGATATTTTACTAAAACGAGATATTGATTTTATTAACAAAGTAAAACTAGATAAGGAATATCAAGAAAGAACTAAAACGTGGAAAGACTATACTAGACAAGAACAAGCAGATTTAATAATGAAATATGTTGATGATATAGAACTTGCTTTAGTTGGCAATGAGGTAGTTGTAAATCAAATAAACTTTAGAGAAACTATTTGTAAACCTTGTCAAGAATTACTGGATAAAGGCTATATAGATACTACAAAACCTGCAATATTTGGCAATGTGCTAGGCAACATTAGATTTAGTAATTATATAGCTGAGAACGAAGTCTGCGAAATAATTATGAGATTAAAACAATACTATGATGTTGGTTATACGGAAGCAACATACTATGTACAAAGCCAAGTTTTTAATTTCGATTTTGCGGAAGATAACTCTGCTATTGTTAGAGTGTTTCCTTTGAAAAATTATTATAAATTAGACCCTGATTGCCAAATGAAAACTTATCAATTTGGAATCATTTATCTTCGTGAAGAAGATAAATTTCAAATGAAAGAAATGGATACTGCATTTGATTATATACCAGATGAAAGTAATAATCGTGTAATTTATAGAAAAGGAAATATTCCTATTTCGATAGGTGTTAAGCCAGTAAAATAAAAGTATAGAGTTAAGAAATTTTGTGGCATAAAATAATCAAAAAAGTGCCCTAAAACTAATTAAATTTCGCCCCATAATGTGTCAAAATACCTGCTAGCGAAAAGGTAAATTTTAGTGCAAAAAATGAGTAACAATTCACACGAAAATGTTCTTAAAAAAACTAGGCTTTATGGGAGGAAGCGGGACTTTTTGGGGACTAGCAAGCACTGAATTTTTACTCCCGCAAAATTCGCTTGTGTGGGGACTAAGTCCCCAAAACCCCTTGTTAAAATAGTAATAAAAAATATGTTTAAGAAAATAAAATTTTTAAGGAGAAAAATGAATGGAAGATGACAAAGTAGAAAATGTGATAAATATAATAAAAGAAATGGAGATAAAAGATAAATTAAGACTTGGGATATGTTTATCTAGGAGTAGTTGGACTAATCTTATGTATGATAAAGCGAAAATGTATGAAAAATTTGATAAAAAGTTAAAGGAAATTGACGAAGAATATAGGAGTACTCTAATAAATTTTAGTAAATATTTTATTGTAATGTTTACAATGGCTAAAATAATGGAGATGGAACAGGCAGGACAAAATAAGGTGGCTTTATATTTGATTAATAGGATAAATTTTAAGCACGACTTTTAAAAATCGTGCTTTATATATTTTCTATTCTATGGTATTCTTCAATTCCTCATAATCAATCTCCAAAACCTTACACAATCCAATTAACTCAAAATCTTTTACAATCATTTTGCCTTCTTCAATTCTTTTTAATTCAGTCGAATCCAAATAAACAGCGTGTAATTGTAATTGCCTACTTAATTCTGCTTTTGAAAGATTTTTCTTTTCCCTATATTCTCTTATTAAATTACCAATAACATTACTTTTTTCTTCATATTTTTTCAAAGAATTTTCCTCACAACAATTATTTTTATTGATTTTATAATATTTTTTTGTTAGAATATCGAGAGAGCCTCGATATATTGTTAGATTATCTAATTATTTAAAATTTATGTAAGAGAGGAGGAAAAATCTTGAAACAAAAGAAATATAGTATTATATTGGTAACTAACGAGAAAGAATTACAAAAAAGCATTTGTAAGGAAAGTGATTTAAATGAGATTCTGGGAGATTTTTTAAATACGAATGCCAAATTATTATGTATTATGACTGAAGAAAATAAAAAACATTAACAATATACCCACTATAATGTTAATGTTTAAAAAATTATTTAGTATTCAACATACAAGCAATCATTTGTTGAATAATTGTTTTATCTCTGTCGTTTAATAATTCATATTGGTCGGTAATATTAGATGATTCGATAATCCCTTAAACAAATTAACAGACGAGCAGTTGCCAATTTTGCAAATATTAATTGCATTATCAAGACTAATGCCGACTTTGCCGTTTTCGACTTGAGATAAAAATTGAGGATTAATGCCTAGTTTTTCGGAAAGTTCTTCTTGTGTTAAGTTAAGACCTTTTCGAATATCTTTAATATTTTGACCTAAAATTACATTTTTTTGACTATTATCTTCGTTTTTCATTAATACACCCCACGAATAGTATAGAACAGAAAATGTAAAAAGGGAATTATTTTAAAACTTTAATTTATATACATTAATAAAGTTTACAACTCTAAAAATGGATAAAATAATAATTAAATTCGAGGCTACAACTAATAAAAGGAGGTAGAAATTGGAACAGGAACTAGAAAAAGCAAAAGATGAATTAGAAAGAGAAGTCAATAGTGGAAATTTTAATGTAGACAGAATATATGAACTTTCGAGTAAGATAGACGAATTGCTGATACAAAAGTATAATCAGCAGATAAGACAAAGGAAAGGTTGAGAAAAAAATGGAAGAATTGATTGAAGATTGTGTTTTAAATGATTTGTTTGAAACAAGAACAGATGGATTTCAGACTGTATTTTTGAAAGAGAATGGAAAGCCAGAAGAAATTGAAGAAGAAGAACAAATTGAGAATGAATTGGAGGATATAATAAAAAATTTGATACAAGATGAGGAAATTCGAGAAAAGATGTTGGAAAAGTTGGAGGAGTTTGTGGATAGCAAAATTGGAGAATTATGTTTTTGGAATAAGGAATATTATAAGTTTGGAGTTAAGGACGGAATAGTGCTAAAAGAAGATAGAAATAAGGATATATAGGCACTAACGAAAATCGGAGATATTAGGTATCTTCGATTTTTGCAAATTTTTTTATATTTTTATTGCAATTTATAAAAAATATGATATACTTTAGTAAATTGATTGATATTTGTATCAATCGTTAAAGGTGTGAAAAAAGTTGTAGATAACTACGTTATTTGCACCAAATTTTATCATTTTTTTAAGATATTGTAATTTGTTTTACAATATCTTAATTTATTTCAAAGTGTTGTAAATACTATTTTTCAAAGGTAGTATTTATTTTTTTATCTATCTTAAAATATTACGAATTATCATAAAATATTTTGGATTACTCCATTAAAATTAATTTTCAATTCCATTAAAAAAATTCTCTATAAGACTACAGTAGCTTGTATTTCAAGAAGATGCTAGTTTTACAATATCAATTTTTTGTATTTCATATAAAACTTACTAGCAAACTTCTACAAAAACAGGTGTTATGATAAAAAAGTCTTTTAACTCTTAATATTTAAAGGCTATTTTTCTATTTGAAAGTAAGAAAAATATCAAACAATTTAATATTTTTCCTTTTATTCAAAGTATAATATAGCATATTACAAAATTATTTAAAAACAACCTAATAATTTTGTGATAATTCGCATACAACAAATTTGAAAGGGGGCAAGCGTCATGGAAAAAGAAAATATTATATGGAATGTTCCAGAAGTGGCAGATTATTTAGGTTGTAATGTATCAAGTATTAGAAAATTAGTAAGAAACGGACAAATTCCTGTATGGAGAATACGGAAGTAAACTTAATTTTAGCAAAAGTAGTATTGATAAATGGATTCAAGAACAAGAAATAAAAAGTTTAAAGGAACAGTAAAAATTTAGTCAAAAATCTAAAATGAAAGAAGGTGCTTAATTTATGGTATGAATAAAAATAAACGAACCAATAAAGAAATAATGGCAGAAAAACAAGCTCAAAAAGAAAAATTGGAAAAAGATATTGCAAAATTAAAAAAGCAAGAAAAATCAAAAAAGACAAATAAACAATCTTGGAAAGGCGAAATTGGCGACAATTCATTTGTTATGATTTATAGCAGTTTATTTACTAGCAAGGCTTATAGAGATTTGAAGCCCATATCTAGGGACATTTACATAGGTATGGTGCTATATGCAAAAGGCAATTTTATTACAGAATATCCCTATAGAATTTACAAAAATATATGTTCCAAAGCAACTTTTCAAACTGCTATTAAAGATTTAGTCGAACATGGATTTATTGAAATCATATCAAGTGGACGATTTAATCATAGACCAAATAATTATAGTTTTTGTGATAAATGGCATAATTGGAATAATAAATAATATTTAGCTGTTTTATAGTATATATGGAATAATATTATATATTATATGTTCCTAAAAATTGAACAAGTAACGATTTTTAATGTTTTAAAGGAAATATGATAAATATTGAAGATGCAAAAATTATACTTGTACAAAAATTAAACAAGTAAAATAAAAATCTAATTTTTAAATGTTTAAAGATTAGACAAGTAATGTTTAAAAATTGTACAAGAAAAATAGCTTATTATATATATAATATATTAAAATATATGCGTAATATTTTGTAAATATAAGTCATCTTAAAATTTTTGCCTATGTTATTATTTACAGGCTTTCTCCTGTTTCTTTATCCACAAATTCGCCCTTAAAATCGCAATCAAGAGCATTTGCAATCTTAACAAGTTCTTTTTCGGTGAAATTATCGCGTTTCATTTTACTATTAAAATTTTGTGGCGTTGTATCCAATTTTCTTGCAAGTTCTGCTTCTGACATATTATTTCGTTTTATCAAAGCAATTCTGATTTTTTCAGCCATTCCCATGTTTTATTACCTCCTTTTCAAAGATATTTATATTATAAACTTAATAATTTATATTGTCAATAAAAAAAATTAAAACATAAACCAAAACATTTATAAAAACTATTGACAAAATCAACAAAATAGTTTATAATAAAAATATGATAATTGATATAATAAAGTTTAGAGTTTATAAAAAAAGAAAGGAGTTTTACTATGACTAGACGTGCAAATGGCGAAGGTAGTATTTACTCTACGATTCAAAAAGTGAAGAGGAAAAAATTCGATATTAGAGGCGAATGTGCCATTTGTAGAGAATGTACTGACAGAACGCTATGCAATAATAGAATAGGTCATATAAAATGCGATAAGTGTAAAAACTGCAAAGAAGAATGTTTAAAATATTGTGATAGATTTTATTGTCAAAAATTAAATATTGCTCAAATATCCGTAAAAGGTAAGAAAAAGACGGTTGGAAGTGATACCGTCCAGAAAAATGCGACAGAAAAGAAAAATAAAGCGATTGCCAAAATTCAAAATGGAACTTATCTTGATAAAAGCTCGATTACCCTAGTTCAAATTGCTGTTGATATACAAGATGAAAAATTAAAAAACGGAGATATAAACGAAAACACGTATGGCAGAAATCTTGAAAGTATAGAATATATTAAAAAAATTCTTGGCGAAGATTTAAAAATACAAAAAGCAACTGTGGAAGATATAAAAAAGTTATTAAGGTCAAAAAGAGATGAAGGAAAAAGTCAAAGCGATATTAATAAACTTTATAATATTGTAAATGCTTCGTTTAGAAAAGCTATGCTTGATAAAATTATCAATACAGCAGATAATCCAATGAATTTTATTGATACGCCAGTAAGTAAGAAAATGAAAAAGGAAATTATTGCTTTTGAGGTAGAAGAACAAGCAACGCTTTTGGAATATATTAATACACATACAATTATAACGGATAAAAAGTCGGCTTATGATGATATAACAGTAAAAAATTTGATAAGAACTGCTTTCTTAATTGGTGCTAGATGTGGAGAGCTTGGAGCGATTGACCATACAAAACATATTGACTGGAATTTAGAAAAAATGATTATCGAAAGAACACTTACCAAAAATAAAGATAGAAAAATTGTTATGGGAGCAACGACCAAAACAGGAAGAAAAAATATAAGGTCAAATAAAACAGTTAGGCGTTTTATTCCATTTGATGTATTCGATAAAGAACAGTTAATAAATATATTAGAAGAACAAATCATTATTGCTAACAATAACCCTAGTAATTGTGAACATTTATTATTTTGTAAGAAGGACGGAAACTATATTGTGCCTTCACAAATCAATCAAATATTTAAAAGAGTATGCAGAGAAGCAGGCGTCAAAACAAATCTTGTAACTGGTTGTAATACACATATGACCAAACATACTTTTGTAACAAGAGCGATTGAATCTGGTATGAGTTTATTAACGATTTCAAAATTGGTTGGAACAAGTGTAAGAGAACTTGAAAAGACGTATGCTCATGTGTTAGATAAGTTTATGAAAGTACAACTTGAAGGGCTTAGAAAGCATTTAAAGAATAGTAAAATAATTGCTTTTCCTAAAGTAAAAAGGTCTATATCATAAAAACACTTATTTGTAAGTTTGTCAATGATGTAGGAAAAAGTTTTTTATTTTTTTTTGTATTTTTCAGAAATGTGTAATTTGCTATCTCCTTCAAATACAAGCTTATAATAAGTACGCTCATAATAATCTATTCCCTCAAAAATGATATCTTTGTCATTTTTATAGAGAATATATTCCCCAAAAGAGATTCCCATTTCATGCTCTTCTTCGGAATAGATTAGCATACTCCTTTCTGGATATATATCGGAGCGTACTTTTTGCTCAGACAATATTTTACTGTCTTCTGTCACAGTAAACTCATCTTTTACACATATATCCAACTTCAAAGAATCAAATTTCTTTTTCATATTGTTATAAGTTTTGCCTTTAAATTCAGGAATGATACTGCGTACTGAATCTAAAGCTACATATGTGCATTTTGGAGCAACATCCGTTATTTCCACATTACCTGTAGCTAAAAGCTTCTGAAATGGGGAAGCAGGAGATAGTTCTACTGATGATAGATTCGTCGTATGCTCTATAGGAAATTCCTGCATCATATCTTCTTCCAATTCGTCCAAATCCGCAGTTTTGTTGTCTTCCGATCTTGCATCAATTGCTGTATCACTCGATACTTCTATCTTTTTTTCTTCTCTTACTTTCCGGATAATTAAAACCAGTGTTGTAATGAATAAAATCCAAATAAGCATTTTGATTAACAATTTTTTTGATTTCATCTTTTCTCTCCTTTTTGTCTAAATGCTTTGTTAATAGTTACAAATAATCTCTATCCTCCTTTTTTATATTCCTAAAAATTACATATAATTATTATACCATATTTATGTAAAATGTCAAGTTTTAAGAATAGTGTGATATGTTTTTGAAAAATATTTGCAGATGTCTACGTTGTTTGCACCATTTAAATTATTGTGAGAGTAAGATTTCATAGATTTCTTACTCTTTTTCTTCACTCTTTTCAGCATCTTCTTTCTCAAGCTGCTTTTCAAGTTCCGCAGTTACCATTTTCAAATCTGCAACTAAACATTTTAGCATCTCCTCTTTACTATCAATATCAATATAATTTTTTCCCATTCCAAACTGATAATATGGATACCTATGCTCTGTATCAATTGTATGTGTAATACCATCTTCTGAAACATTTGACTTATTATACCAAGATTTTTCTATCACTAATTCCATGTCACCTATTTTTAATTGCATATTTCTTCCCCCTGCTTTTTTCTAATTTTGAATTTATTTTTTGATATTATTATTATTTTATGCAATTTTTATTTCAATAGTCTATGATACAAACAAAAAAATCAACCGTTTTACTGATTGATTTTCATATCTATCTGTTCTATAAAAAATTCGAACAGATACGTCGTTGGTGCAGTCGGCCGGAATCGAACCGGCACGGGAGTTTAAGTCCCGCAGGATTTTAAGTCCTGTGCGTCTGCCAGTTTCGCCACGACTGCATAAAAAGTTTGACTACAACTGACAAAAATAATTATACTATTTATTTTTTTAGTTGTCAAGATATATCTTCATATTTTTTTAAAAATCAATTTTGATTTTGCTATTTACTAAAAAAATTTTTTGTGGTATGATAGAAAAAATAAAATAAAGAGGAAATTATGGAAGTATTAGATAAAATAGAAAACGAAGAAAAAGAAGAAGTAGAAGAAAAGAAAAATGAGAAAAAATCGTTTACCATATTGGGTTTTACGGTTTGGAGAATTTTGGCATATTTTGTTGTGTATAGTTTTTTGGGATTTGTGATAGAAACTTTTTATGGAATGCTTACCAAAGGCGTAATTGAAAGTAGGCAAAGTTTTTTATATGGGCCGTTTTGTGGCATATATGGACTAGGTGCTGTGGTTATGATTTTATTTTTACAGTTTTTTAACAAAAATAATAATCATTTATTTTTCGGTGGATTTTTCATTGGTTCCATTGTAGAATACTTGGTCAGTTTAGTCGGGGAACTCATTTTGAATGTGAAATGGTGGGATTATTCTGACATGCCATTTAATATAGGAGGTCGTGTTTGTATTTTTTTCTCAATATTTTGGGGCTTACTTGCCATTTACTTAATGTCGTATGTTAATCCCAAAGTCGACAAACTGATTGACTTTTTCGCTGCCAAAATGTCGATGGCAAAATTGAGATGGATAACCACATTTGCTATTATTTTTCTCGTGGCAGATTGTTTGATTACGACTTATGCTTTGAGTGTATTTGTGATTCGAAAAGTGTATGAAAATGATTTGAATGTGGCAAATAAAGAAGTGATTGTTGCCGAGTATCAAAAAATTTATGGGAATCCGAAAAAAGCAAAATGGATTAATCGCTATTTTCATGATGAAAAAGTGATAAAAACATTTCCCAATTTGAAAATGGAAGATGCTAATGGAAATATGATTTATTTTGATTGTTTTGTGGGAGATATTACGCCTTATTATTATAAACTGAATTCGCATTTAAAAAGCGATTTAGTAGAAATTCTAAAACAGGAAAATTAGCAAGCAAAAGAGGCTGTAAAAATTTTACAGCCTCTTTATTACATTTTATTTACTTCGAATTAAAATAGCAATAGCAAGTAAAATAAGTAAAATTCCAATAGCAATTAAAATAACACATAAAACATTGTTTAGACCAAGATTTGCCTCTGGAATGGAAGAAACGGTGCTAACTCGTGCATTGGAATTATAAGTAGAAGTGTTGGTGGTTGAATTGCTAGCAGTGTTGCTAATTGGATCGATATCATCCTCATCCTGTTCTGGCAAATCCTCTTCATTATTGTTTGTATGAGAAGAGTTAGAACTTTCATTTGCAATATCATTGTAAATATTTGTGGTTTCGGCATTTGAAATGGAAACAAATCCCCATAATAAAATACTCAAAATAATAGAGATTTTCAATATTTTGTGCATGATTTCTATATTCCTCCTTAAAAACATTTAACATAATCATACACAAAATTTTGAAAAAAGTCCATACTTTTTATAAAATTTCTAACTTTTTTAATTTTATCGGAATAAATTGGCCCAAAATTCAGTTATCATACTAAATAAATTCATGACTGTCACTTTGTCGACTGCTGTTTGTGCCACTAAATTGACATTGGAAATTTCCTCTTCGTTCAAATAAAATTTGACATTTCCTAAAACGTCGCCAGCTTGGATAGGTGCTGTGATAGTTTCGTTTATCGTAACACTTGATTGAATGTCTTTGTTATCTGTGTTTTTGAGTAAAGCACCAGAATCAGATTGATAAACTAAATTGACGCTACCAACTGTTCCTTTTTCGACAGGCACTTCTTGCAGAAAGTCGCCAGCCGTAGAAGTTTTTGTGTAAGCATAATTGGCAAATCCATAATCTAACAATTTTTTCGCTTCTGAAAATCTTTTTTCAGAAGTGGCGCCACGCATGACAACAGCAATCAAAGACAAATCATTGCGAGTGGCGCTTGCTGCTAAATTATACAAAGCCAAGCTAGTAGAGCCAGTTTTTAAGCCTGTGCAACCTTCATAAGTACGAACTAATTTGTTGGTATTTGTCAGTTCGGATTGGCCACCACGAAGTGAATCCATCCAAATGGTGGTGTAATTGGTTACACTTGGGTGCTTGGTCAGTAGTTCTTTTGCCATAAGTGAAATATCGTAGGCAGAGGTTACGTGATTGTCTTCGTCAATGCCATGACAGTTCACAAAATTGGTATCATTCATGCCAAGTTCTTTGGCTTTTTCATTCATTTTTTGCACAAACATTTCTTCCGAGCCAGCCAAAAATTCAGCCATAGCGACAACGCAGTCATTAGCAGAAACCACGCAAATGGCTTTTAGCATTTCTTCAACGGTCAAGGTTTCGGTTTCGTTGAGCCAAATTTGGGAACCACCCATATTGCTGGCATTTTCAGAGCATGGAACATTATCTGTTAGTGCAATTTTGCCACTATCTAAGGCTTCCATAATCAGCAAAATGCTCATCACTTTGGTAACACTCGCAGGACGTAATTGCTCATGGCAATTATGTTCATATAATACTTTGCCGCTATTTTGCTCAATTAAAATAGCGCTTCCTGCTTCCAAATTTAAAAAATTTCCAGTTGCCTCTTCAGCCGTTGTCTCAATTGTAGAGCCATCCCAAACATAGCCTTCTGTGCAAAAGGCAAGTGGCGAAAATAGGAAAATGGGAATCAAAAACATAACGATTATTTTTTTTAAGGTTTGCATGTGAAATCCTCCTTTTTCTTTCATTATACGCAGCAATTTGGAATTTAATACAAAAAAGGAAGAATTTTGATTGACAAATCGAATTTCTTACCTTTATAATAATTCTTAGAAGGAGAAAAACATGTTAAACGTTAATCTTGTGTGTGTTGGAAAATTGAAAGAGAATTATTTGCGTCAGGCGGTGGAGGAATATGCGAAAAGGCTTTCCAAATATTGCCAGCTAAAAATCGTGGAATTGCCAGACGAGAAATTGCCAGCGAAATTGTATGAGGCGTCCATTTTAGAAGTCAAGGAGAAAGAAAGCCAAAAGATTATCCAAACCATAAAAATGCCGTCATATGTGATTTGCCTTGATTTAAAAGGCAAAGAAATGACGTCTGAAGAGTTTTCGAAAAAAATTGAAGATATTTCGTTAAAAGGTAATAGCAACATTACTTTTGTGATTGGTGGGACACTTGGTATGACAGAAGAAGTTTTGAAGTTGGCAAATGAAAAAATGTGTTTTTCCCAAATGACGTTTCCACATCAATTAATGCGTGTGTTTTTGCTAGAACAGCTTTTTCGAGCCTTTAAAATTTCATATCACGAGACCTATCATTGGTAAAAATTTGACAAATTATGTAAAATGTGATAAAATATTTTTGTTTCAATAAAAAACTCCAGAAAGAGAGGTAGAAAAAATGGCAAATCCAGTAAAGAATATCCATTACCGAACAAGAAGGATGTATCTTTGGGAAAAAACACTGAAGCCAGTGGAAATCAAAACTCGTGTAACTACTATCAGAAACGTCGAAAGGGGCGAAAAGGCTGATGTGCAGCAACTGAGAATTACTACAGAGAATGGCACGATTTGTACCATTTCCGAGAAAGACGAAGGATTTCGTTATGAGTCAGAACTCTGGGCAGTACTATGGGATTATCTTGCCAAAGGGGATCCAATCGAAATTCGTTACTGGATAAACAAAATATTGAGATCCTATATTCCAGTTACTCAGACAACCTATCAGCTGGGGTGTTGCTTTATGAAGGACAATGCACTGCGGTTGTGTTTTGAGGCAAAAGAGGACAAATTGGTTGAACCTGTTAGTATTACAGAAAGAAAAAACACAACTACTGCTATTTGGCTTTCAGAGGTGTATTGTGAGGGGATGCGGTACATCGGCACATTGGAAGAACTCGAAAAAGAGCTAGACGATGCAGCTAATGTAGAAGTAACGGTTTCTTTCATAGGCGACCGAAAAGTGCGCGTTGACTTGAAGATGACCAAAGTTAATATAAGAACATACTTTCGGAACGGAGGAACAATAGCTACTGGAGGGCAAACACTTTCAATTAAAAAGGTGGAAGAAGTCCAAAAAGATGGTGTACAGCAACTCAAAATGATTACTACAAATGGAACAATTTGTATCATTTCGAAAGATGACGAAGGCTTTGGCAGCAATTCGGATTGGTGTTGGAAATTAATTTGCGATTGTTTTGCAGAAAGTGATATCAAAGTTCATTATGGATCTGTTGGCAGCTATATACATGTTTATACAAAAAACAGAATGTTTTTGTTTTCTGCCAAGGAAAGACAATTTGAAATGAGGAAAGATGAAGAAATTAATCTTTCTTTCGTTACTTCAGCACTTCAGTAATTTAATATTTTTATTTGGATGAGCAAAAGAGAGCTGGGCTAGATAATTCTGGTCCAGCTTTTCTGCATTTTTAGGGCGGAGACAGAATTCAAAAATTTTTTGAAAAAATAATTGATTTGAAATGAAATGTATGATATACTTACTTGAGTTATGAAAAAGGGGGAGGAGAAAAGAGTGAAGAAGATTGAAAATGAAGAACTGCAAGAAAAACTTGATTTTTTAGGTCTTAGCTTGGAAAAGTTGCCTAAATTTATCAGTGATGCAGAAGTTCCTAGTTTCAATATTTCAAGGATGAATAATGATAAAGACTTGAAAGTGTATAAATTTATTCCGATTGATAAAATCGAAATTTTGCTTACTCCTGCCTTGCGAAGTGACCCCATCAAAACGAAGTATGAAGAGGCTGTGCCTTTGAAATTTTTCCTAAACGAAGATGGTGATGAAGAAGAAATGATGTTTTTTAAAACATTTTCAAAAATTGTCCGAACCATGTCGATTCAAGAAATTGAAAAAGTAGAAAAAATGCAAGAGAGTTTTGAGGGAAAAGAACCTTTTAAGGTAAAATATAATCGTGACCATTTGTGGCAAATTTATTATTCAGATGTGGAAGACCGCTATTTTATGTTGGTTTGCACAAAGGAAGATACGTTTTCGGAATTTTTGTATTTACTCAAAGCGCAGATTGAGTTCAGCAAGAAAAAGAAAAAGGATGCGCCTAAAATTTATGTTCCGATTCATTATGTGACATATAGCGAAGAAATTTTACAAAGAAGCGAAATCGCAGATTTGGAAAATTATTTGTGGTTGTTTACGAAAAATTGGCCGTTGATTTTTGAAGTGTATGATAGTCGTGGCGAATTTTCGGTGCAAATTGTGGGGGAAACATTTGTGTATCGCAACATTAAAAGTAGTTATAAGGTGATTTTGAAATCCACACAGGAAGCCATTAAATTTTACAAATTGCTAAAGGCGCTCTTTATTCTGCAAACAGAAATCAAAGGGCAATATCATTTTGAAACTAGAATTGATAGCAATAACGGGCTTTCTATGTATTTGTCCAAAGTGGAAATCACGTTTGATTCGCTCACACAGTTTATTCGTAATGAGTATTTGCTTGCTAATTACGAAATTGAAAATCAAAATAAAACCATTGAAGAAATCGAAGAAAAGCTAGTGAGCTTGAAAAAAGATGTCAAAGAAAAAGAAGACGAATATTTGCAAAAACAGAAGGAAATTTCGACTTATTTAGAATGCAAAAAAACGTTTATTGGGAAAGTAAAATATTTTTTCAAGTTGGATAAAAAAGACAAACGAAGAAAAAATATGCAAAATACAGATATTGCGCCAGAGACGGAAAGCATCAAAATTGACACACAACCTTTGAACGTATATATGGAAGAAAAGAAATTTTATACCATTGAGGATT
This sequence comes from uncultured Clostridium sp., assembly GCA_948467875.1. Lineage (GTDB taxonomy): Bacteria > Bacillota > Clostridia > TANB77 > CAG-508 > Scatovivens. The sequence goes on along the minus strand of CAOKFZ010000018.1, from coordinate 13,281 downwards.
TGGTAACCATTTATGCTTTGCACGAAAAAAGCGAAAAACGTTGCAAGGATTTGAAGCAGGACTTGAAGGCGCTGGAATTAAAGTTGGAAAATTTGGTGTCTAAAGTGAGAAATGCCAATCAGTATATTGAAGAAATTGATAAACATAAAAAAAGCATTTTCGAATTTTGGAAATTTGCTAACAAGGACGAGAAATTAGCGATTGAAATGGGAGAAGATGATGACCAAGAAAAAGACAAAAATCAAGTGAAAAAATCGTTTGATTTTGAAATGGATTTTGAAAAATTGGGCGAGGAAGTTGATCAAATGCAACGAACCAAATTGTCACATGAGGAGACGGATAGCGTTTTTATTGCTCAAACAGAATTGCTTTGGTACATCAATATGGTGCGCTCTAACAAAATTGTCAAATATGATTTGGAAATGGTGTTAGACAAGCTAAAGGAAGAATTCAACGAAGACAGGCTTGTTGTTGATACAGAGACATTTGATATTTTTGGTAATATCGAAGAAAATAATAATAAATTAAAATATATTGGTAGTCGAAGTCACCGCGAATTTGAGAAAAGCAAATTCAAGATTATGAACATTAATCGCAAAATTGATGTGTTTGATTTTACGGAAAAAATGCAAAGCATTGTCAATTTCCTAGAAGGTGCGATGCCCAAAATTACGTCCAAATTTGATATGCCACTTTATAAGTTGGTTCCAATTTCCAATCAAATGGAAGAAAATGAATTTGAGATTTATAACATTGATATTGAAAATGAACTAAGCGAATGTCAAGAAGATGGCGAAGGGGCCTACAATCTGATTTGCCTAAATTACAAAGAAGAAATGCCACTTTTGTATTATTCTAATATTATGTTTTATGATAACACGAACAAAACGTTGCCACTTGGCATGAATTTGTCTTCTAAAGTTTTGGTGGATAATCGAAGATTGGAATTCTCACTTGTGAATAAAACAAAATTTAGAACCAATGGCTATTTTGGAAAAGATGAAAATATGCCAAAATGCAAAGATGTTTTTGTGTATGAATATGACGTGGCTTTGAAAATGGAAAAAGAGGAAATACCAGAAGTTCCAATCGAGCCGGAAATTCACGAATTAGTAAAAGATTTAGATATCGAAAAAGAAGAGCAAGAGCAAATGGATTTGTATCAAAACATTGATAGTCTAGATGACTTAGAAGAAGCAAAAGAAGAACCAATTGATAGGATAACAGCTGTTGAGGATGTGACCAATCAAGCGATTATGCCAGAAGAAAAAGAGATAGAAGAATCCATTTTTGAAATTCCAGAAGAGCCAGCAGGTAGTTACATAGATCCCAATGAACATATTCAAGAAGAAGTGATAGAACAAAATAATGCTGAAGAACAGCTATTGAAAAAATCCAAAAAACTAATGAAGCTACAACAAAAGTTAACAAGAGAAATGGAAAAGGAACAAAAAAAGGAGGAAAAAGCAAGGCAGAGATTAGAAAAAAAAGTAAATAAGGCGAAAAGGGGAAAGTAGTATGATGACAAAAACGCAGATTACAGTGCGCTATGCAGAAACTGACCAAATGGGAATTGTTCACCATTCAGTTTACCCAATATGGTATGAAGCAGCAAGGACAGAAGCCATCAAAAAAATTGGCATGAATTATTCCAATTTAGAAAGAAATGGCGTGATGCTTCCTTTGGTTGAACTGAATTGCAAATATAATGTTCCAGCAGAATATGAAGATGTTTTAACAATTATGGTAGAAATTGCAAAATTAACGCCAGCCAGAATTGTGTTCCATTATCAAATTTTTAAAGATGGGATAGAAAAACCAATCAACACAGGAAGTACCATTCATGCTTGGGTAGGAAAAGATTTAAAACCAATTAATTTGAAAAAACAATATCCAGAAATATTTGAGAAAATATTATCTACATTAAACCAATAAAGAGGATGTAAAAATGAGCAAATGTCTAGTAGCAATGGGAATAATTTTAGTGACAATTGGGGTAAAATTAATTTATGATGCACGCCCCATTGTCAAAATGTATTTTAGTTTTGGAGAAGAAAACGAAGCAGTATTAGGCTTAAAAATAGTAGGTTTTATCAGTGCCATCCTGCGGTGGAATATTGCTTTATTTTAATTTTCGACTAGGAAACTAAGAAAGGAAATGTACAGATGAAAATCATTTTTGAAAATCAAGAATATCAAATAGAACAGGGAACAACGATTCAAGAAGCCTTTGACAAACAAATTGATACAAACGAGATAATTGCAGCAAGGTACAACAATTGGATTGCTTCTTTAAATCAGCCAATTATAGAAGACGGAAAAATTAGTTTCATTAAAAGGCAAGAAAAAGACGGCAGAATTATTTATATTCGAGGGCTGCTTTATTTGATGAGCAAAACCATTGATGAACTGTACCCAGAATGTCATTTAACGATTAATTATCAATTATCCAATAGTATGTTTTGTCAAACCGAAAATATCGAATTAACTGAAGAAATGATTGCCAATGTAAAACGTAAAATGCAAGAGGCGATTGACAAGGATTTGCCAATCCGCAGAATAGAAATGACAAAAGAAGAGGCGAAGAAATTTTATGCCAAAGAAGAAAGCATTCGAGGAAGGCTTCAAGCAGATAGTGTTAAAGAAAAAGTGTCCTTGTACTTTTGTGAAGATTATTATAATTATTTTTATGGCACAATGCCAATTTCAACAGGGTTTGCCAAAGCCTTTGACTTGACGAAATTTAGAAATGGCTTTTTGCTCGAATATCCAGCTCTCAATTCATCAGAAGTGGTAAACAGAAATAAAGAATCTTTGAAATTAATTTCAGCCATGAAAGAATATGACGATTTGTATAAATTAATGGAAATTAACACGGTTTATCGTTTAAATAAAAAAATTCAAGAAGGCAAAGTCAAAGATTTAGTTCTATTTTCTGAGGCCATTCATGAAAAGAAAATTGCTGAAATTGCGAGCAAAATTAAAGAAAGGCAAAATGTTAGAATGGTGCTGATTGCAGGACCTACTTCGTCAGGAAAAACAACATTTGCAGGCAAACTTGGTATGGCACTTCGTGTGCAAGGTATCAAACCAGTTACGATTTCGGTAGATAATTATTTTGTAGAACGTGAACAAAATCCAGTGGATGAAAACGGAAATTATGATTTTGAATGCCTAGAAGCCATTGATGTGGAATTATTAAATGAGCAACTTTTGAATTTGCTTGTGGGCAAGGAAGTCGAACTTCCCACATTTGACTTTAAAACAGGGCATAAACAATATTTGGGCAATAAATTAAGATTAAAAGAAGATGAGATTTTGATAATTGAAGGCATTCATTGTTTAAATGATGAACTAACTAATCAAATCCCAAAAGAAAACAAATTCAAAGTTTATATCAGTGATTTAACAGTTCTCAACATTGATTATTATAACCGCATTTCAACAACTGACACCAGATTAATTCGCAGGATTTCGCGTGATTACAAATTTAGAAATTATTCAGCGCTGCATACTTTGCAAATGTGGAACTCTGTCGGAAGAGGCGAACAAAAATATATTTTTCCATATCAAGAAGAGGCAGATTGCATGTTTAATTCATCGATTATTTATGAATTGGCAGTCTTAAAAGATTTTGTCGTTCCGCTTTTGCAGGAAATTGACAATTCCCATCCAGAGTATGCAGAAGCCAAAAGATTAATCGAAATGTTGCAATATTTTGAATCAATTAAAGAAACAGACTTAATTCCAAATAATTCGTTGTTGCGTGAATTCATTGGAGGTAGCATTTATGAATAAACGTGTTTTTACGGTCATTGATGAAGAATTTATTTGTGAAAATTGTGGTAAGCAAGTGCCGAAACTTGGCTATTCTTGCAGAAATCATTGTCCGTATTGCTTGTATTCCAAACATGTTGATATAAGTCCTGGAGATAGAAGTGAAGATTGTCATGGACTATTGGAGCCAGTGGGGTTGGAAATTGGTTCTAAAAAAGGATATGTCATTCTTTTTAAATGTAAAAAATGTGGGAAAATTACAAAAAATAAAGCAGCTGAAGATGATAATATGGAAAAAATGATTGAGTTATCCACAAAACAATAGAAACTTTTCCGCATTATTCACATTTTATACACAAGATTTCCTCATCATCCACAGCAATTTAGCAACACAATAAAATTAATTTAAAATATTTATTAATTTTGAAGTGACTTGTGGGGAGAACGGAAAAATTCATAAATATTTTAAATCAGTCAAGAAAATACTAAAAAAGGAGGGCTAAATATTGAAAAAAAAGACAATTTTGCGAACTATTATTTTATTATTCATTATTTTGTGGATGCTAACCGTATTTGGCTTTTCTAACCAGAATGGAGAACAATCTAGCAATTTAAGCCGAGAAATCGCGAGTAAAATAGTGAAAACAGAAGAACAAATTGATATTGTAGAACCTTATATTCGAAAATTAGCGCATTTATCAGAATACGCATTAGGCGGAATGCTATTTTTGGCAATGGCACTAACTTTTCAAATTTCGGATAAAAAAAGATTGTTGTATTCTTTTCTAATCGGAATAGAATATGCTATAATAGATGAAGTGCATCAATTATTTATTGATGGAAGGGCAGGAAAAGTGACAGATGTTTTGATTGACTCTGTTGGTGTAGCACTGGGAATTTGTGCTTTGATGCTTGTGTACATACTGATGAAAAAGATACGAGCGAGGCGAAAGGAAGGCGTTTAAAATAAAGAAAAGCAAGGCGATTAAGGGATTTTTAGGAATGATTTTTATGGTGTGGTTTATGACAATTTTTTTGTTTTCCAACCAGACAGGACGAGAATCAAGCAAGGTAAGTGACAAAGTTACAAGAGGCTTGCTTGAAACAGTAAAAGGTTACCCAGTGACCAACATACAAGTCGATAATTGGGAGTTATATGTCCGAAAATCGGCACATTTTGCTTTATTTACAGTTGGTGGTTTTGTGATTTATTTGATTGCAGAATGCTATTTGAAATTGAAAAATAAAATCCTTTTTTCCATATTTTTTGGCATGTTAATTGCTTGTTTTGACGAGTTTCATCAATTGTATTCAGTGAGCCGAGGGCCCAGCTTTTTCGATGTAAAATTAGATACTTTTGGTGTCATTTGTGGCGTTTTAGCAGCATTTGTGGCAGTAAAGATAGGGAGAAAAATCCATAAGAAATATAAAGGAGTGAAACAAGTTTATGATAAACTTCAAACAAATCATAGCAAAAAAGATTGCAAAAGTGGTTGATTTAAGCGAAAACGAATTACAAGAATATGTGGAAGTACCACCAAATCGAGAAATGGGAGATTATGCGTTTCCTTGTTTTAAGCTTGCCAAAACGTTAAAAAAATCGCCACCAGAGATTGCGAATGATTTAAAGGAAAAAATTGAGGTAGGAGACGAAATTGCAAGTGTGGAAATCGCAGGTGGGTATTTGAATTTTAAAGTAAATTCTTTGTTGCTTGTCCAAACAGTCCTAACTGAAATTGACGAAAAGCAGGAAAATTATGGTTCTTCTGAAATGGGAAATGGCAAAAATGTGATTGTAGAATATTCTTCTCCGAATATTGCAAAACCGTTTCATATTGGGCATTTGCGAAATACGATTATTGGTAGTAGTTTGTATAAAATTTATCAATTTTTGGGTTACCATGTAATTGGCATTAATCATTTGGGTGATTATGGGACGCAATTTGCGAAATTGATTGAAGGCTATAAAAGATGGGGCACCGAATATGATTTTGCAGAAAATTCAATTGAAGATTTGACTCAAATTTATGTCAGAATTAGTGATTTATGTAAAAAGGACGAAAGCGTTTTGGAGATTTGCCGCGAGAATTTTAGAAAATTGGAAAATGGAGATGCCTATTGCATAGATTTATGGACAAGGTTTCGTGATTTGAGTTTGAAGGAATTTCAGAAAATTTATGATTTGTTGGATGTTAAGTTCGATTCTTGGAATGGCGAATCTTTTTATATGGATAAGATTCCTGAAATGGAAGCAAGATTGGAGAAAGCAGGTGTTTTGACAGAATCTGAGGGTGCTAAAATTGTGGATTTGGAAGAGAAAGGACTCGGTGTTTGCATGGTTCGTAAGGCGGATGGTTCTACGATTTATGCGACAAGAGATTTGGCAGCCATTTTGTATCGAGCGCAAACCTATGACTTTGACAAATGTTTGTATGTGGTGGCCTATGAGCAGAATTTGCATTTTAAGCAGATTTTTGAAGTGGCAAAATATTTGGGAATTCCAGAAAAATGTGTGAATGGTTTAGAGCATGTGCGTTATGGCATGACAAGATTAGCAAGTGGAAAAATGTCAACTCGTGAGGGAACAGCGATTAAAGTAGATGACTTGCTAAAGGAAGCCATCGCAAGAGTTGAAACGATTATGAATGAAAAAAGTCCAGATATGCCAAATAAAAAAGAAGAAGCAAAAAAAATTGGAATTGGTGCTGTGATTTTTAATAATGTGTGTAACAATATCATTAAAGATCAGATTTTTGATTGGGATACTGTGCTGAATTTTAATGGCGAAACAGGACCTTATATTCAATATGTATATGTGCGTACGAATAGTGTGATGGAAAAAGCTGGCTATGAGCCAAGTTTGAAAGATGTGGATTTTGCGCTACTAACAGATGCGCAAAGTTTGAATGTAATAGCGAAACTATATGAATTTGGGGAAATTTTGCAGGCTGTTGTGCAGAAAAATGAACCTTCGATTTTGGCAAGATATTTAATTGCTTTAAGTCAAAGTTATAGCAATTTTTATAATGAGAATAAAATTATCACAGAGGATAAGAAATTAACAGATAGTCGTTTGTATTTGAATCAAACAGTAGGATTTGTGCTAAAAATTGGTTGTGAATTGTTGGGAATTAAGATGCCGAAAAAAATGTAATTTTATGGTTCCAATAAAAAAATTATGTAAATTTTGCCAAAAGGCTTGAAAAATAAAAAAAAGTATGGTATAATAAAAAAGAAGTTAAGAGAAACCTTACGGAAATAAGTAAATGGGAGGTGTGAGTTTTTTGGAAGAGAGTCGTTTAGCATTACTATTTAATATATCAGATGTTAAACAAATTACAGGAAATGGGGTTCGTGCCAAATTAAGAAAATACATAGAGAGGATAGCCACAAGAGCGCTGGATATATTAGGTGGTTTCGTGGGATGTATGTGCGTCATACCAATTATGATTGCAGTTATGATTAATAATCTAAAAGATGGAGATTTTGGACCAATTTTTTTCAAACAAGAAAGAATTGGAAAAAATGGTAAACTTTTTAAAATGTACAAGTTTCGAACCATGGTAAAAAATGCAGATAAAAAATTAGAAGAATTGTTAGAAACAGATGAAGCCGCAAGAAAAGAGTATAAGAAGTACAAAAAGTTGAAAAATGATCCAAGGGTAACAAAATTTGGAGCATTTTTGAGAAAAACAAGTTTAGATGAATTTCCACAATTTTTGAATGTATTGAAAGGCGATATGACGTTAGTTGGACCAAGACCATATTTGCCAAGGGAAAAGGAAGATATGGGAAGTTATTACGATTACATAATTAAACACAAACCAGGAATTACAGGTTATTGGCAAATTAGCCGGAAGAAACGATGTGACTTTTGAAAATAGAATGGATATTGACTTCAAATATCATTATAAAAAATCGTTATCAAATGATATTAAGATTTTATTGATTACAACATTAATTACTGTTAAAAGAAAAGGGGCTATGTAAGTGATAGGAGAAATTTTGAAAAATGCTTGACAAAAATAAAAAAAGAGATTATAATAAATTAAGAAAAGTAAATTAAATGTAAAAAACATTAATTTATAAAAATGTCAAATTTAAACAAAAAACAGGTAGCGGTCACTACCTGTTTTGCTATTTATAAAAAAGACTTTATTAATTTGAAAATTTTGATAAGTATTTTATGTGGTTTCTTTTCAAATGTTATTGCAATTTTTCTATGTTTTTGAGTCTTTGTTATTTTTTCCTCTGTATGGATGTCAAATTTAAACATATAATATCATCTCCTTTCTGGTTTAATTTTGTTGTATATTAAGCATCACCTCCTTTCCGTAAGGTATATTGAGAGAATATTATAATGTAAATTTGGAAGAAATGTTTTTGAATAAAAACATTTTTTGAAAAACAAATTTTGTTAATTATACAACAAATGTAGTTTATTGTCAATACGTTCGAAATATTACATTTGTGTAACATTTGGAAAATCTATTGACAAAGCAAAAATTTATCCATATAATAAGAACAATATAAGATAAAATTTGGAGGAAGAAATGAACACTCTCAAGAAGAAAAGTTGGACAAGGCTTTGTCATCAATTGAAAAACCTTGACATCATAGAAATTGCAGAATTAAACAAAGAAAATCTTGAGAAAATTAGAATTCCATCGCACAACAAATCAGTTGTGAAAAATCAAAATAAAAATAGAATAAATAATCAAAGAATAATGGCGTGGAACACAAACAACAAAAGTGTTGTAAAAATGTGTGGCACGTCATTTTTGTTGCTTGAAAAATGGCGACTCTGTCAGGGACAACTAAAAAATGTTTGTCCCCAATAAAAATGGTTTAAGCGAATTGAAGAATTCGATTAAATAAATTATATAAAAAAACAAAGGAGGAAAAGAAAATGCAAACAAAATTGAATGAAACAGGAAGAAAACAAGTCAATTGTTTTGAAAAGCACCAAGAAGCAAATGCTTCAGGTATCACATTGGTAGCCTTAGTCGTAACGATTATTGTATTGTTGATTTTGGCTGGGGTATCAATTAATTTGGTTGCACGGAAGCAACGGAATCTTAGGAAAGGCAACAAAGGCAGTAAGTATCACAAATGAAAAAGCATTGCAGGAAAGAGTAGAACTTGCAATGGCTGAGTTACAAATGGAGTATTTCATGGATGGAGCAAATGAATCAACTTTTGCTGAATTTTTGGTTAACAAAGGCTCTTATCAATTATCAACTGGAGAAATTTTACAATTCACAGCAGATCCAAGTGATCCAAAATACGTAGTGATTGATGTAGGCGATCAAGATACGGACAAAACAAAATTAAGTCTTAGTTGGAATGTAGAAACAAATGGATTTGATGTTTTGGAAAGTGATGGTGTTGATAAATACGGACCTAAAATTTGGGTTACAGCTTCAACAACAAATTCTATCACGTTTACCTTAAAAGACGGAAGTGGCGTATCTGGCTATTTTATCAGCCCAACAGAAATTGCAGATACTTCTACAATTTCATGGATTGCTGTAGATTCAAATGCGCAACAAAGTGAACAAACTAGAACTGGTTTGACAAAAGGAACAACTTATTACATATATGCGATTGATGTGAACAATAATGTTAACAAAATTGCTTATACCGTAAAAGACTTTACGGCCATTACAGCATCTCATAAATGGAATGCAGATGGTTTGACAGCAACTGTTACAGTTACTTCATCAACAGAAAATGTAAAATATTATGTTGGTGATAGCGCATCTGTTAATAAAACGGATTACACACCATATACAGAGCCAGTTACAGTAAATACAGGAAAAGTGATTTGCTTTATTAGAGATGATGGAACAAATGATACAAGTAGTAGTCCAATCACACTTGGAATTTACAAAGAGTCAAAAGTAACATTTGATAAAAATGGAATTACAGAAGCATCAGCTGTGCCAGCAGTGAAAACAGTAGCTCATTTGAGTACAGTAGACACGAGTGCAACTTTAACAGAAACACATGGAAGTACATTTTTAGGTTGGTCAACCAATAAAAATGCGACAACTCCAGAGACGAACATAAAAATGGGAACTTCAGATATGACGTTATATGCAGTTTGGAATTATAGCCAAAGTTGTAAGTCAGAGCACCCTGAAAAACATATTCCAACAGGTTTCCATTGGAAAGAAGGAACAAAAGATAATGGTTATGTCATTACAGATGGAACTAATGAATTTGTATGGATACCAGTTTCAAGTAGTGCAAATTATGCGAAAAAGTTGGGTACAAATAACTGGTATTTGAAGGCAGGAAGTACAGGAACAGATACAGCAGCGGCATTAGGAAGTATAGGAAATGCAGTAAAAGGAGACAAGATAGGTTTAGGAAATATTGTAGGAACAGCGGTCAATGGAGGAGCTATTGTAGATCGACCAGAAGCAGCAGTTGTAAATAATGCAGGAGGATTCTGGGTAGGAAGATATGAAGCAGGAACAGATAGTGTGCCTCGTGGAGTAGGAAGTTATATTGCAGGAATACCAGAATGGTCAAATGATAAATCAGCAGATGCAAATGCCTATTGGGCAAGTAAGGCAATTAGTGTGAAAGCAGGAAATGAGCCAGTTAGAACGATTACACAAAGTAAAGCATTAGAAAGAGCAAATGGTTGGAAAAGTGGAGCAGCCAATGCAGCACAAGGAACAGTAGCATTCCAAAGTGGATTGATAACTGGTAGCCAGTGGGATGCCATGTGTAACTTTATTGGCTGGAATATAGCAGATGGAGATTGCAGAAGTTGGGGAAATTATGGAAATGTAAAAAGTAAAACATATTCATCATTGACACACGCAACTGATATCAGAAGTGACTGGTTTACAGAAAATAATGTACAGAAAAAAGATGATTATACAAATCGTTGGATATTCCCAACAGGAACATTTGTAAATGATAGTAATAAAAACACAGCGCAAAAGAATATTTTTGATGTAGCAGGAAATGTATGGGAGTGGACGACAGAGATACCACAGTACAGCGAAGCGAACGCGGTTCTCCGCGGTGGGGGTGCTTACAACGACGGTTCTTACGACGTGGCTGCGTTTCGTAACGGCGACCATTCCGCTACGGCGGGTGCTAATTGGAACGTCGGTTTCCGTCTCGTGCTTTACGTTCAGTAGCCCTGAAGCCTGGCATGCGAAACGTGAACGATGCAGAATATTAAAAAAGAAGGTTGGGGGATATTCCCCCCAACTTTTTTTGTCTTTTTCAAAACAAAAAGAAGGCAGAATTGCATGGTTATATAAACTACAAAAATAAATAAAAAGTATTGACAAAAAAATGTAAAATAGATATAATATAAAAAACGTAAAAATATTTTTTTATTCAAACAAACTACAAATGTAATAAATAATGAACTAGAAAAGGAGGAAAAATGGCAACAATTAATATGGTAAAAACAATAAAAAAAGTGTATCCTAATTCCATTGTTATGGTGAAAATTGGGAATTTTTATTATGTGTATGACAAAGATAGTTTTATTTTTTCTTACTTGTTTGACTACAAAATCAAGGATTCGGAAGGCTACCCGAGTTGTGCTTTTCCGCTTACTTCTTTTGACAAAATAATAAGTATTTTGAAAAAAACGAAATTGAATTATGTAGCTCTAAACAAAGCAAACGATTTTGAAGAACTGGAAAAACAACTAGAAAATTCGGAAGAAACTTATATTCAAATTTATAAAGATGCTGAAAAAGTAATCACAAGAAGTATGAGAATTCAAAATATTTATGATATTTTGATGGCTGAAATAGAAACTGACGCCATTAATGATATCTTGTTTAAAATCGAACAAATCATAAAAAAAGAAAGTGAAAATAGTGCGATTCGTTCGTATATTAAAATATAATAGGGGCTAAAAAAATGGAAAATATGGAAATGAATGAACTAGAAAATGAAGTAACAAAAGTAGCAAAAAAGCCTTGGGAATTAATGGTGGCAGAAAATGTCGATTTTAAAATTGGGCAAACGGAGGAGGAATTTTTGAAAAAAACTTCTCATGTGCAAAGTTTGATTTATAAAGAAAGCAATGAAATGCTAAAACTCATTCCCAAATATACAGATTATATGGAATATATGTTGGAACTTTTGCGCCTGCTACCGAGAATTGAAAAATTTAATTTGGGCAATGAATATAAATCCATGATGTATCAAACTTTTGAAAATATTATGTTTTTAGACAAAATCGAAAATAAAAGCAAGATGTATTATTTAAACAAAATTGATAGTGGGATTAATATTCAGAGAGTTTTTCTAAGATTGATGGTAAAAAATAAATGGATTAGTATCGAAAAATTTAATACAGTTATGTTGGAAAAAATTGCTGAAATTGGAAGAATAACAGGAGGATTGATAAAATATCATGCCCAAAACAATAAGAAATAAATTTGATCAAGCCTTGAGTTATGAAAAACTCGCCAAAGCCCATAAAGAAAGTAAAAAAAATAAAAGTGGCAGAAGCAATATTATCTGTTTTGAAATGCGAAGAGAAGAATATCTTTTGTGGTTGTATGAGAAGTTGAAAACACAAACTTATAAGCATGGAACTTACAAATTGTTTTATGTCAAAGAACCAAAACTTCGCATGATTGAATCATCCAAATATATTGACCGTATTGTGCATCGTTGGTATGTAGACAATTTTTTGCTGCCTGCCTTTTTGCCGCAATTTATTCCCAATAGTTATGCTTGTATTCAAGGCAGGGGAATGCATCAATCTGCGCTGGATGTGCAAAAGTCTATGCGAAAAGCCAAAAAGGAGTGGGGAGAGTATTACATCTTAAAAATGGATATTGCAAAATATTTTCAAAGCATTAACAAAGAAATTTTGTTAGAAATTATTCAAAAGAAAATAAAAGATCCTAAAATCATTTGGCTCACAAAAGAAATTATTTATTCCAAAAAAACAGAAACTGGTATTGCAATTGGAAATTACAGTAGCCAAATTTATGCCAATATTTATTTGAATGAAATCGACCAATATATCAAGCATGAATTGAAAATTCGCTATTATTTTCGTTATATGGATGATAGTGTGATTTTGCTCAAAGACAAAAAAGATTTAAGGGAAATATTGCAAAAAATAGAAAAATTTCTAAGCGAAAAATTGCGTTTGAAATTAAACAGCAAAACCAATATTTTTAAAGCCAAACAAGGAGTCAATTTTTGTGGTTACCATATTAATGAATATCGTTTAAAGCTAAGGCATAAAGGAAAAGTCAAATTAAAAAGAAAAATCAAAAAATTGAAATTGAAAGTCAAAAAAGGAGAACTTTCTTCCAAAGAAGCCAAGCAATTTTTGTGTGGGCATTATGGTTATTTAAAATATGCTAGTTGTTATCACTTAAGAAAAAAGTATTTTGCTTGAAAAACAGGAGCAAGCTTATGAGAAGTTATCCGCGGTGGGGGTGCTAACAACGACGGTTCTACTAACGTGGCTGCACGTCGTAACGGCGACTGTTC
>CAOKFZ010000017.1 GCA_948467875.1 uncultured Clostridium sp. | reverse complement strand
TTTTAATATAACTTATTTTATTTTTAATAAAAATAAATAAAAAAATAATGCTTATTTATTATTAAATAATAAATAAGCATTTTCTGGCGCAAGGTGAGAGATTCGAACTCTCGCGGCCCTTAACGAACCCTAACTGTTTAGCAAACAGTCCCCTTCAGCCTCTTGGGTAACCCTGCATAAACTGAATTTATTTTTATATAAAAAATGGCGGAGAGGGTGGGATTCGAACCCACGGAACGCTACAAACGCTCGCCAATTTTCAAGACTGGTGCCATAAACCAACTCGACCACCTCTCCACGCATATTGTTTCTTTCGAAACAACACTTATATTTTAGCACATCTTCTACCATTTTGTCAATATATTTTTATCAAATTATCTATATTTTATTTTTTACATTATTTCGCAATCTATACAAAAAAGCAAAAAGCCGTCTCACAACAAGACAGCCCCTTACTTCTTTCTTACCAAAAAACATTACCTGTTACTCCTCTTCTTTGGTAAAATCATCATACACTGGTTCAAAATATTTGAAAAAGCACTCATAATCTAAGCATGCGCTCCACTTTTCTTCTCCCTTCTTATTCTCACGCCAAATACAGAAACCACCATATGGTCCCTTTTTCACATAATAAATCTTTTGTTTCTTTACAAGCTCCTCTTCCAATATCGGCGCCATATCTGGCAAATCAATTTTTGACCGTACTTTAATTTCTCCTGCCATATCTAAATACTTCAGGAATTCAAACTTTTCGATGTTTTCTCTTATCTTTTCAGCAAAATGCATTATTATTGCTCCACACACTATGAATTCTGCAATTGTTGCCACTACTACTAAAAGAGAACTAATAAAAACTTCCAGTTTTCCCTTCATATCTATGTGTGACAATAAACACCCATTACCGATACCCAGCACGATTAGTATAGCACTCCAAAGGCAACAGTAAAACCTATTTTTCTTTTCAAACCGCATTTTCTCCAGCATATATCTGCTCCTTTCAGTTACAAAATTATTTGTGTACTCTCTTCTCTACCGCTCCTTTCCGAGTATTCATACTTATATTATACCATAATTTACATAAAATGTCAAATTTTCGCCCCAAAAAAGCTGCTCAAAGCTTATCCACAATTTCAAGCAGCTCCTTTTTCCACTATTTCCTATTTTTCGCCATAAAATTCTTTGTCTGTTCCGCAATCTCCAACGCGTATTCTTCTTCCTGCGCCAATTGATATGTCGATTTCTTATTTTTAATCGGCTTTGCATAAATATTTGAACTCTCCGAACCATACAAACCATTCAAAACAATCCCATTGTCATTGCCATCTAATAGCGCCACCGCAAAACTCAAATCGCTTCCCACATCTTTAAACGCATTATAACGCACCAAACCAACCTTTTGAATGCATGAAGCCAAATCCTGGTCCAGTTTTGTATAATAATGCTTAATTTCTAAATTATCCTTTTTAATATCCTCAACCCCTGCAATATATTCGCGTAGCAAGCCATCCAAATTATTCCCATTTCCCAGCCTTTTCATAAAAGAAATATACTTCCTTTGCATCAACACAAGCAACACGGTTTCCACAATCACAGCAATCAACAACACAATTAAAATAATCTCATTCACATTTTCCATTATTTATCCACATCCTTTTCCACATATTATGAACAATTTTGTGCATTATTTAATCAGCTCCAAAATCCTCTCCAAATCATCATTTGAACTATATTGAATAATGATTTTTCCCTTCTTGGCACCAGCATCCAATTTTACCTTTGTCCCAAAAAATCCTTGAAATGTATTCTCAATGTCCTGATAAATCGGCGTATAGCGATTATCCTTCTTTGGCACCTTCTTCACATTTCGCATTTTGCGCTCCGCCTCTCTTACGGAATCCCCAGCCTCAATGATGTACAACGCCATTTGGTACTGCTTTTCTGGATTATCCACAGACATCAGCGACTTACAATGCCCTTCCGTTAGTTTACCCTCTAATGCTAAATTTAATACTCTTTCATCCAAATTTAAAATACGAACCGTATTCGCAATACTACTCCTACTTTTCCCCAAAATATCCGCCACTTTTTGCTGCGTCAAATCATATTCCTCCATCAACTGCTTAATTCCTCGCGCCTTCTCAATTGGATTCAAATCCTCTCTTTGAATATTCTCAATCAACGAAATTTCCTGGTTACGTTTATCGTCATCTTCCCTAATAATTACTGGAATTTCATCCAAGCCCGCCTTTTTAGAAGCACGCCAGCGTCTTTCCCCTGCAATAATTTCGTAATATTTCGGTTTCTTACTCACAATAATCGGCTGAATTACGCCATATTCCTTAATCGAACTTGCCAATTCTTCGATTGACTCTTCATCAAAAATCTTTCTCGCTTGGTTGATATTTGGTTCAACTTCATTAATATTTAACTTCACAATCCCATTATCCACAGCTTGTGGATAAGTCTGTGTATTTTCTTCCACAGGTACTGAAAACAATGCTTCCAAACCTTTTCCCAATCCCGTTTTCTTTGCCATTTTAATCTTCCTTTCTTATTCTTCTTTTTTCTCGCGCTCAGATTCCGCCTTCAAAAGCTCTTTTGTCAGCTTATCATAACATCTCGCCCCTTTTGATTTCTCATCATACAGAATGATTGGCATGCCATAACTTGGCGCCTCGCTCAGCTTGATATTTCTAGGGATTACCGTTTTATACACCTTATCCCCAAAATATTTCTTCACTTCCTTCACCACTTCATTTGAAAGGTTTGTCCTAATATCATACATCGTCAAAACCGCTCCTTCAATCTCCAACCCCTTATTCAAATGCTTTTTCACAAGATTAATAGTGTTGAGCAACTGTCCCAAACCTTCTAGCGCAAAATATTCACATTGCACAGGAATTAAAACAGAATTTGCTGCCGTAAAAGCATTCAAAGTCACTAATCCCAAGGATGGTGGACAATCAATCAAAATAAAATCATACTCTTCTTTGACTTCTTCCAAAGCCGCTTTCATGCGCTGTTCACGCGACATTTGATTGACCAATTCTACCTCAGCTCCCGCTAAATTCACATTAGCAGGGCATATTTTCAAAGTTTTAACACAAGTATCTTGTAATGTTTGTTTTATGTCAACATCATTAATCAAAACATCATATAATGAATACTCGCCATCTTTCTCAATGCCAAGTCCGCTTGTCGCATTTCCTTGTGGATCGCAGTCAATCAGCATTACTTTTTTCCCTTTTTTCGCAAGAATAGAACCCACATTTACTGCGGTTGTAGTCTTTCCGACACCTCCTTTTTGATTTGCAATTGCGATTATTCTGCTCATTCCTCTCACTCCTTTTTACTATCATATAAAATTTTTCACTAGATGTCAATAAAATTACAAGATTTTTTTCATTTTTATTGTATTGGTTCTTTTGCAGGTTTCCCTTGCCCTCGCGGATATTTTTCCGCTGTCTTCTTAATCTTTTTTATTACAATCACATTTCTTTCAAACTCATTATTGATACACATTTTTTCCACATTTCCGATTTCTCCGCCCAACTTCGAAATCGCTGTCTTCGCCTCCAAAATCTCTTGTTCCGCACTTGGACCTTTCATACAAATCGCCCTTCCGCCTATTTCCGTAAAAGGCAACATATATTCCACAATTGTGGATAACTTGGCGACAGCCCTTGTCACAACAACACCAAACTTCTCTCTATATGCGACATCTCGTGCCAAATCTTCTGCACGAACATGTAATGCTTGGACTGTGGATAACTTTAATTTCTGAATTATGTCATTTACAACTGTCACTTTCTTATTCACCGAATCAATCAATGTAAATTCTTTCTCAGGATAATATAATTTCAAAGGAATTCCAGGAAAACCACCGCCAGTCCCAATATCTAGGACTTTCTTTGCATCTCCCAACAAATCCCCTATTATCAACGAATCAATAAAATGTTTCACGATAAACTCTTTTTCATCTTTAATCGCTGTCACATTAATTTTTTCGTTCCATTCCAAAATCAAATTCATAAAACGAAATAACAATTCCGCTTTTTCCTTATTAAATTTTATGCCATTTTTCTCACAATTTTCCTCAAAAATTCCCAGAAATTCTTTTAAATCCATCGCTTTTCTCCTATCCATATAATATAAAATTTATGAATTTTGAAGTAAATTGTGGGGACCATTCAAAATTTCTCAAAACTCAAACAGTTTTGCTAGAAATTTTAGAACGGGGATAACGGAAAAATTCATAAATTTCATGTTTTTAATGTTTATTATATTTTAATTGTTCTAAATAAATTAGCAGCACAGAAATATCCGCAGGCGACACCCCCGATATTCTCGATGCCTGCCCAATCGAATATGGCTTAATTTTATTCAATTTTTGCCTTGCTTCCAATCTCAATCCCTTAATTTCTTCATAATTAATATCCTCAGGCAAAACTTTGCTCTCCATTTTCTTAAAATTTTCTACCTGCTTTTTCTGCATCTCAATATAACCTTCGTATTTTACCATAATTTCAACTTCTTCCCAAACTTGTCGCTCCAAATCTGGTCGATTTACATCAATTTCTTTCAAATTTTCATACGTCAACTCTGTTCTTTTCAGCAAATCAGACATCTTTGTTCCAGTCGAAATTGGAGCTGTTCCACGTGTGACAAGAACACGATTATTCTCTTCACTTGGCCTAATAACTATGTTCTTCAAACGCTGAATTTCAGCTTCAATCTGCGCTTTCTTCTCCAAAAAACTCGCATACCTCTCCTCTGAAATCAGTCCAACTTCATGACCAATTTCTGTCAATCTCAAATCTGCATTATCTTGCCTCAAAAGCAACCTATACTCTGCCCTAGAAGTCATCATTCGGTATGGTTCCATTGTACTTTTCGTCACAATATCATCAATCAAAACCCCAATATACGCTTGTGAACGGTCCAAAATAACAGGCGGCTTTCCTTTCAATTTCTGTGCACAATTTATTCCTGCTATAATTCCCTGCGCCGCTGCCTCCTCATATCCAGAAGTTCCGTTAATTTGTCCCGCAAAAAACATCCCACTTATTTTTTTCAATTCTAATGAGCTCTTTAATTGCGAAGGTTCAATACAATCATATTCAATCGCATACGCTGGTCTCGTAAACTCCGCATTTTCCAAGCCCGGAAGCGTACGATACATCGCAATTTGCACATCTTCTGGAAGTGACGAACTCATTCCTTGAATGTACATTTCATCTGTATCCTTGCCAATTGGTTCCACAAAAATTTGGTGTCTTTCCTTATCCGCAAAACGCACCACTTTATCTTCTATCGAAGGACAATATCGCGGTCCTGTCCCCTCAATCATGCCCGCATATAACGGCGATCTATGTAAATTTTGTCGAATAATGTCATGTGTCCTTTCATTCGTATAAGTAAGCCAACATGGAATTTGTTCCACGTCTGACATTTTATCCTCAAACGAAAATGGAACAATATCCGTGTCTCCTTCTTGAATTTCCATTTTTGAAAAATCAATACTTTTCTTGTTAATTCTAGCTGGTGTTCCTGTCTTAAATCGCTGAATTTCAATTCCCAATTTCTTCAAACATTCCGACAATTGATTGGCTGGAAATACACCATCTGGACCACTTTCAAACGAATTTTCACCAATAAATATTTTCCCTTTTAAATACGTCCCTGTCGCAAAAATAACACAATCAACGTCATATTCGGCTCCTAAATTCGTAACAACAGATTTCACTTTATCATCTTCAACTTTTACTTCCACAATTTCAGCTTGCTTCAAATACAAATTTTCTTGCTTTTCCAAAGTATGCTTCATTTCCATTTGATATCTTTTGCGATCCGCCTGTGCCCTCAAAGCATGAACAGCTGGGCCTTTGGAAGTATTTAGCATACGCAATTGAATTAATGTTTTATCAATATTTTTTCCCATTTCTCCACCAAGACTATCAATTTCACGCACCAAATGCCCTTTCGAAGAACCTCCTATATGCGGATTACATGGCATATTCGCAACACATTCCAAACTAATCGAAAAAATCAATGTTTTCATTCCCAATCTTGCCGCAGCAAGCGCCGCTTCACAACCAGCATGCCCTGCACCAATCACAGCTACATCATATTTTCCTGCCTTATATCCCATTTCATACTCCTTTTTTCTACATTATTTTACAAATTTCGACACATTCGACAAAAATCGCTATATTTCTACTTTTGCTTTTAAATTTTGATGTTTTTAAACTCAAACAGTTTGAAATATATAACTTTTAAGTAAATTGTGGGGACCGTTCAAAATTTCTCAAAACTTGAAGAGTTTTATTAAAAATTTTAGAATTGGGATACGCAAAAAGTTATATATTTCAAATTTAACATAAAACATGCCTAATTTTAAAACATTTTATTATGTAGTTAATATTTTTTACAAAAATATTAACAAAGTTATCTGTAATTCGCTTCGCTCAAACATCTAACTTTATTTCCCCAAGCAAAATTTCGCAAAAATCTCATTAATAACATCCTCTGTAACGCTCTCCCCCGTAATCTTTCCAAGCTCTTCAATGATTTCTTTTAAATACGAAGAAATTATATCGATTGGCAATTTTTGCTTCATAATTTCTTGTGCTTTCTTCACACAATCGTGACTATTGCGAATCAAACTTTTGTGACGCTGATTGCTCACAATCAATTCGCCATCCATCGCAATTTTACTCAGTTTCAAGCTCTCCGAAATTGCCTTATATAAATTATCCACACCCAATTTATCTTTTGCAGAAATTTCGACAATTTTTTTATCAAATTTCTCTATTTCTCCCCTATCTATGCGTTTTTCTAAATCAATTTTATTCAGCAAAATCAACGCATTTTTATCTTTGATTAAATCCAAAATTTTATAATCTTCCTCATTCAGTTCCTGTGAACAATCAAAAATAGCAAGCACAATATCGCTATCTTGCGATATTTTCAACGACTTTTCCACACCAATTTTCTCAACCTCGTCCTTCGCATTGCGAATTCCAGCCGTATCAATTATTTTCAAAGGAACGCCATCAATATTGATAAATTCCTCAATCGTATCCCTTGTCGTCCCCTCAATATCTGTCACAATCGCACGCTCTTCATTCAAAATCAAATTTAAAAGTGATGACTTCCCAGCGTTCGGTCTCCCTATTATAGCGACTTTCACGCCCTCATGCAAAATTTTGCCATTTAAGAAACTTTTTTCGAGGTCGCCTAGTAATTTATCGATTTTTTCCAAAACGTCGCTTATTTTGGCTCCTGTGACTTCCTCCACGTCATACTCAGGATAATCAATAGTTACCTCAATATCGGCAAGCAAAGAAACCACTTTTTTTCGAATTTCTTTCAATTTTTGCGACAAATTTCCCTCCAATTGGTCCATCGCCACTTTGCTTTCCTTCTCCGTTTTGGAATGAATCACATCAATTACCGCCTCAGCCTGCGATAAATCCATTCTTCCATTCAAAAATGCACGTTTCGTAAACTCTCCTGGTTCCGCCAAAATAGCCCCATTTTTCAAACAAAGCTCCAAAATTTGGTTCATAATCACAGTGCCGCCATGAGAATTAATTTCGCACATATTTTCTGTCGTATAACTTTTGGGCGCCAAAAAAAAGGAAATTAACACCTCGTCCACAGTTTTCCCAAAGTTATCCACAATTTTCCCATATTTCAGTGTATAACTTTTCGGTTTTGCCTTATTTTTTGGCACAAAAAATCGATTCAAAATATCAAAACAATTCTCTCCGCTCATTCGTATAATGCCAATTCCGCCAATCCCAGGCGATGTTGATATGGCAACAATGGTACTCATAATTTTCTCCTTTTATCTCATTAGAAATATCCACAAGACCTGTGAATAAATTTCTATATCATACATTTACATCTTATTTTACTTATAAATTATATCACAGTAAAGTGCACTGCGCAAGCCCAAAAATCGCTTTTTTATTTTTTTATCCACAGAAAATGTCCCCTCACTTTTCACAAGCTTGGGGACACAAAAGATAAGTTCTTTAGAAATTTAGAAAAATGGAAATTTTAATCCTCTGTTTCTGCCAATTCAACATCCAAAATCATTTCCGAAGAATGTTCAATTTTGATATGAACTTCTTTGTTATCTTTTGATACAGAACGATAAATTGGCTCCGTTCCGTATGTTTCATCGTCAAAAACTGTAAGTCTAAGGATTTGCTTGGCTTCCTTTTTAGTGAGTTCAATCCCCACTTCCTTTAATATCCGAATCAATTTTTCTTCCATATTTTCTTTCCTTTCTCTCTGCTAAATTTTTAAACATATTTATTATAGCATATTTTACATAAAATGTCAATATGCCACCGCCGTTATTTATCCACATAACAAAAGAGCAAGTGTCTCACTTGCTCCACCTGCCCTTTGCTATTCATTTCATGAAAAATCATCACTTAACGCGCCTGGATCGTGAGTTCTCCCTTTTTATTCTTCCAAATGTAATATCCATTTTTCAGCTGAATAAAATAGAGATCTTCTCCCTCTACCTTCTTTACATACTGGATTTTTTGGTCTAATTCTTCTTTAGTAACCTCCTCCTTTTCCTTCTGCATCCGTTTGAAAATCTCTTCCAATTGTTTTTCGTTCATTTGGTCCTCCTTCATGATGAAATATTTTTCTACAAAAACTAACTTGTATATTATATAATAATTTCCATAATATGTCAATTATTTTTTATCCACATAGCAAAAGAGCAAGTGTTTCACTTGCTCCCTCCTGCCCTTTTGCCTAATGTCTTTTTATCATTTGGACATATACCACTTCTTCCGTATCCTTGTCTATCCAAGCATAAAACGACATTTTATCAATTCTAGCATAAAACTTCCACTTTTCAATAACCTCTTTTAATTCCATTTCTTCAATTATTTCCAATGGAACCCGCGGATGTCTTTCTCCTTGTCTAAAAAGTTCTTTTTTTAAAAGAAGTCTCACTTCTTTTTTCTGCTGTGGCGTCATATCATTTTTCATGTTCAGTCTCTCCTTTCAAAAAAGGTGAAACAACAACATCTTCTTCCAGAAGTGGGTACCAGTGTCCATCACATGCTCTCACAGCCCGTCTCCAGCCAAATCGTTCCATATTTTTCCTCATGAAACCTAAATACCGAAAAGAGGAACACTCCTCAGCTTCTTCTATTTCTTCATCTTCAAAGATACTTTCTTTCTTTGGCTCTTTCGACAATAATTCCTGAGCTTTCTGGAAAATTTCACTCATCTCCAAAAAAGAATACTCCTGCCCGAAATATGTCCAACCCGTATAATTTTCGCCAAACTTCATCTCGTTATCGGTATCAAAAAATCGATATGCAATTGTATTTTTGGGAAAATCTACCATTATTTCCCGTTTCCGCACCTCAATTATCTCAGTTGAGCACTTCATTGGATGCGAAATTTTAACTTCAATAAAATGTCTCATCTAATTTCTCCTTCCTTAAGTTAATTGCATCGTTTCTATTTCTAAAATTTTTTATGTTGCGATTATATCATAATTTACATAAAATGTCAAGTGACCACTGCCGTTATTTTTAAGTTTTTTAATAGAAGAAAAGAGCAAATAACACAATTGTGCCCCTGCTCTTTCCTTAAATTAGCTGTTATCAAAAAATTGTATCCGAGTACCGCCATCTTTATACAACTCTATCCGACAAGCAATTCAATTCTTTCTGATTTTATATAACCTGCCTTTCCGAGTTTTCATCACAGCTTTCAACTCTGATAATTCTTTCTCTGTAAAAGGATTTTCCTGCCTTTCTTTATAAATCGCATCTATTACCCTTTTTACCAATTTTTTCTCCATGTCACGTGTCCTCCTCTTCTTCCAAAAAAGTTCATAACTTGAATATAAATATTATATCACACTTTGCATAAAAATCAAAGTTCTTTTTGCAAATTTTCTATTTCTTCTTGGCTTAAATTGGTTATTAGTATAATTTCATCCATATCTTTCTCCATTTCTAACATTTTTTTCGCAATTTCAATCTGAGTTTTTTTCTGCCCTTCCTTAATTCCTGCTTTCTTGCCACGTTCTTCGCCCTTTTTCGTCTGCCAATTTCAAATCTCTAGCCCTATCATATGCCCATCTTTCGCGCAGTTCCGCAAGCCTTCTCACTTCTGCATCCCCTGTTAGATAATTCATGACCCCTCGTGCTTCTTTCAATGTTTGATTCCTACTTTCCGCCATCTCTATTCCCTCCTTATTACAATCATCTATAAATAATAGCCACTGCTCTAGGCGATTTTCCACATCTGGTTTCTTTTTCCTGAATTTCGGCAACTCGATAAAATACCACTTCGGATGTTTCATAATTTCATACTCTTTATGTTTCTTCAGCACAATTTCCGTTTCTGATATGTAATCTTGCACTTTCAGCAAATTAAAATCCAGTATATTTATCAAAATAATTTTTCTAAATTCACTTCTTCTTTTATCGTAATTTTCTTGATTTTTATTTTTAGCAGCGCCTCTAAAAATTCTCTCAAAAATTTTTCGTTGCCTTTTCTGCTAAAAAACGCTTTAAATGTTATATCATTTTTTAAGTTTAGCTCCATTCACATCTTCCTTTCTAGTATAACAAATTTTGCGCTGTTTTCAATCTTTTTCGTTCGACATTTGCTTTTTTTATTTTTTGAAGTCCTTGGCGAAACGCCTTGAAATCATTCTTTTTGAATTTAAAAATTTAATTTTATTACTTATATCATGCTTTTTACATTTGTCAAGTGGTTTTTGTAAAAAAATAAAGGCTTTTGCCTTTATTTCAAACTTACCACTACTTTTCGATATGGCTCTTTGCCAATACTATGTGTTGCCACTTGTTCATGATTTTGCAAAACACTATGAACCACTTTTCGATCAAATGCACTCATTGGCTCCAATGTCACGGATTTTCTTGTTTTTATTACAGATTCTGCAATTCGGTTTGACAAATTCGTCAAATCCTTTTCCCTCTTCTCGCGATAATTACTAATATTTAGCAAAACACGTACTTTTTCTTGCTTATCATTACTTGCAACATTCGACAATATATTCTGCAAACTATTTAAAGTTTCGCCCCTATAACCAATCAAAAAAGCAGCTCTTTCATCATGAATATCAATTTTTATCAAATTTTCTTCTTTTTTAATTGTATAAGCCAAATCCTTTATTGGCAATTTCGCCATAAAATCGTGAACAAATGCCTCCAATTCCTGCATTACTTGTCCCATTTCTTTTGTTACTTTTGGCTTCGGTTTTACACCTTCTTTTAATTTTATTTCAACTTTTACAACTTTTGGTTCCAAAATACTAAAAAATGTTTTTTTCTCTTCTTCCTCAAGCACTTTAATTTCCACTTTATTTTTCGTTGTTTTTAACTCTCTTAATCCTTTTTCAATTGCTTCATTTGTGGTTTTTCCTTCAAAAATGTACGTTTTTTCCTCCATTTTTATTCCTCCTCAGACTTAAAAAATCTATTCAACAACAATCTTTCCATTAGCATAAATACGTTATTTACCAGCCAATACAACGCCAAACCAAGTGGTGCAATAATTGCAATTGAAACAGTCATCAATGGCATCATAATCATCATATTTTTATTCATTTCAGCCATCATGTCAATTTCCTCTTCTTCCTTTTTTACCAAATCCTTACTATCCGCATCGGCAGGCGCTTCCTCTTTCTTTTTCTTCGTTGTATTCAAATTTGTTGTTACTTTTGTTGAAATAAATGAAGTAATCACATATAAAACAGGGATAATAAACACTTTCCAATCTTTATAATTTTGCGAAGGCACAGCACTCAAATTCAGTCCCAAAAAGTTCATATTCAAATTAACACGTTCATCTTCACCAGATTTCAAACGAATAATCCCAATTTCTTGATAATTTGTTGCACCTTCCGTTTGTTGCACTTCTTGAGCATATTGATTAATCAAATCTGGTTCCACATGTTTCATATAAGTCAGTGGTCTACTTACTAAATAAAACATTGAAACCACCAAAATAATTTGCAAAATGGAACTAAGACAACCACTAAATGGGCTCATATTTTCTCTTTTATATAAATACATCACTTCTTGATTCATTCTCGTCGGATCATTTTTATATTTACTTTGGATTTCTCTTACTTTTTCTTGAAGTTTTGTCGATTTTTTCAATGTTTTTTGCTGCTTTATCGAAATTGGCAACATAATTAATTTAAGTAAAATTGTAAATAAAATAATGGCAACACCATAATTATTCACAATTCCATAAATAAAATTTAACACATAGCCAAATATATTGGCAAAAAATTTAAACAAATTCATTCCTCCTTTATTTTAACGGATCGTATCCTCCCTTTGAAAAAGGATTGCATCTTAAAATTCTTTTCAAACTTTTCCATGTTCCACGTAAAACACCATATTTTTCTACCGCTTGTTTTGCATATTCTGAGCAGGTTGGTTCAAATTTACAATGAACATTCCACATCTGTGATAAGTAAGAAGAAATGTAATTTTGATAGAATTCAATTATTTTTAATAGCAATTTCTTCATATTTTTTCTACCCATAATTCTGATTTTTTAAACAATTTTTCCAAATCTTTCTTTACATCATAAAAACCAATATTTCTCACATCACTTTTTTTATTCACAGAAATTAAAATATAATATCCACATTTTAGATTATCTTCCAAAAGCTTGTAATTTTCACGAATGAGGCGTTTCATGTGATTTCTATCCACAGCTCTTCCACTTTTTTTCCCCACAGCAATCCCCAATTTATTGTACGAAAATTTGTTCTTTAAAATATACAAAACAAGATTTGTTCCATAAGAAATCTTACCTTTTGAAAATAACATTTTAAATTCATATCTTCTTTTTATCATGATTGTTTTTTTCATAATTTCTCGCTTCGCCTACACTTAAAAAAGGAGCACAAAACGCCCCTATTTTAGTTCTTAAGCACTCAATTTTTTTCTTCCTTTATTACGTCTTGCTTTTAATACATTTCTTCCTGCTCTTGTTTGCATTCTTTTTCTAAAACCATGAACTTTATTTCTTTGACGTTTTTTTGGTTGATAAGTTCTTTTCATTTTGCACCTCCTATATCTATTTCTAAAAAACTTTTCTTACAAGTAAATGTATTATACTACAAAAGCAAGTAAAAAGTCAAGTCTATCTACAAAATAAATCAAATTTATAACCAATTGGAATATTCTTCGTCAATCTCTTTATCTGTCCATCCCTCTTTTTGCTTTTCTCTCACTTCCCCCGGATTTTCTGGTTTCTTTAATTTTGAAAGAGTTCCATCTTTGTTTACCATTGTTAATACGCCATCCACATCAATATATGAGCCACTTCGGAAAATTTTATTGCCTTTCGCTGCTCTAAGAAGACTTGATGGCACACGAAGTGGGGAATCAACATCATTAAAAATAGAGAAAGCATCATCATCTACTGTTTTTAAAGCAGGCACTTCCCAAATTTCTATTAATGAGGTACCAGCAAAACAAGCAGCACCGATTACCATTAAATTTCTTCCAGTTTTTACTTTTACTAAATTTCTACAATCCTTAAAAGCCTCTTCTCTAATCTCTTCCACATCATCTGAAAAAGTAACTTTTTTCAAGTTTTCCGCCTTTAAGCTCCCTCTTCTTTTTACTACTTTCACATTTTCACCAAATATTAATTCCTGCAAATTAGGTAACCTTTCAATATATTGCATATTCACTTTTTTTACATCGTTAATTTCTAGCCCAATACAATCCTCCATTTTTCTTTTCGGTGGATAAGCATGATATTCCTCACGAATTGGCACCCATTCTTGCTTTTCTTCATCAAACTTTCCAATAATATATTTGCTTGTCCCTTTTCCTAATAATATTTTTCTTAAAAATGGTGTTTTCTGTGGCAAAACTTCAGCTGGAACCTGCTTGTCTTGAATTTCAAGCTTTGAGTCAATTTTTTCAAAAAGACTAAACGCTTTCCATATCTTATTGTTTTCTAAATTCTCCTCACTAATTTCCATGCTCATTTTTAAAACATCATAAGCCACACTTTTATCAATTTCCTCCATTTTTTCCGCAAACTGAACAAACTGATTTTGGATTTCCGAAGCAAACGCCTTCGGCGTCGTCACCTCTTCTACTGCTTCAAAATCAATTGGTTTCTCATTTTTAGCCTGCTCCCTAAAAATAAGCAACAAAGCCTTTGCCATATATTCCTCAAACTTTTCCAATAATTCTGGCTCTAATCCTAAATTTCGTATTTCTTGTGTAGTTGTTTTCAAATCCTGCAAAAGCTCTTCAAAATTGTCCCCCGTTGCATAAAAATGATTTTTATATTTGATAACCAACTCAGAAACGACTTTATTAAGGGTTTCCTCTTTTTCATTTTTTCGGGAACCTTCTTCAAAATTTTCTATTTCCAAATCTATTCAAAAACTCCTTTTCTTAATATCTTACCATTATTATATCATATTTTACATAAAATGTCAACTTTTGGTTATTTATCCACAGGCAATTTCTAAAAAATTATTTCAAATTTGTCTTGCTATTTTTTTTTTTTTTTGATATTATTAGGTATATATTTTCGCTTACGGAAATTACACTTTCAAAAAGCGTGAGAAATTTTGCTGAGCATAATTTCGCTCGTCTATCTATGACTGGAAATATCTGAGATATTTCTTAGTTGGGAATATTGGAGATATTTCCAGTATAGAAGAATTTAGGAAAAAATATAGAAAAATATACAGAAAGGAAGAATTTAATGTATTCAGGAAAAAACGATTTACTTACCAAAGCTAAAGACCTTTTAAAACAAGAATTAACAAGCATTTCCTACTCAACTTGGATCAACTCATTAGAAATTAAGTCTGTGAATGATAATAAAATTGTTTTAATTGCGCAATCTACCTTTCAAAAAGAGGCTATCGAATCACGATATACTGAATTAATTGTGAATACATTTAATTTTATTACCAATAAAAACTGCGAAGTTACTGTGGTAGAACAAGGCGAATTAGAAAACGAAACGTCCGACGAGGCAGATTTTCAAGAAACGCCAAGTTACACAGATTCCGAAACTTATGAACAAACTTTTTTGAATCCAAAATATACCTTTGATACCTTTGTAGTTGGCGATAACAATAAATTCGCAAATGCTGCGGCTTTGGCAGTTGCAGAGGCGCCTGCCTCATCGTATAATCCTTTATACATTTATGGTGGCGTTGGGCTGGGAAAAACGCATTTAATGCATGCCATTGGTAATAAAATATTGCAAAATAACCCAAATACGAAAATTTTATATGTCACATCCGAAGATTTTATCAATGAATTGGTTAATTATATTCAAAATCCAAGCATGAAAACACAGCTATTTCGCGATAAATATAGAAATATTGATGTTTTGCTGATTGATGATATTGAATTTATTGCGGGAAAAGAACGTGGTCAAGAGGAGTTTTTCCACACCTTTAATCACTTGCACCAAAATGGAAAACAGGTCATTATTTCAAGTGATAAACCGCCACGTGATATTCCTTTATTAGAAGAAAGATTGAAAACAAGGCTTGAATGGGGCTTGATTGCTGATGTTTCAATGCCTGATTACGAAACGCGTTTGGCGATTTTGCGAAACAAAGTCCAATCTGAACATATTATTATTGATGATTATATTTTGACTGTGATTGCTACTAAAATTAATACCAATATTCGTGAATTAGAAGGCACACTGAATAAAATTGTCGCTTATGCGGCACTTACGCACAGCCAAATTACGATTGAATTAGCGGAAAAATCCATTAATGAAATTGTTTTGCAAAAGGAAAAAGTGGTCTCTGCTTCTTACATTCAAGATGTGGTTTCGAAATATTTTAATTTAGAAAAAAAAGATTTGCTTTCTAGTAAAAAATCGAACGATATCGTTTATCCAAGGCAAATTGCGATGTATTTATGTCGAAGCCAAGCCAATATCTCCTATCCGCAAATCGCTAGGGAATTCGGCAAAAAGGACCATACGACTGTCATGCATGCTTGTGAAAAAATCGAAAAAGAGATTAAACAAAACACAAATACAAAATTAATTGTGGATAGTTTGCGAAATTTAATTAGGGACAACCAATAATAGTGTTCTCTAAATTAAAATTAAATTAGAAGAGAACAATGTTTTACAAAACAAATTTTTACAAAAGAAACCCCAAAACATTTATATTACTGATTTTTAAGAGTTATTCACAACCTTGTTGTTAAAAACCTGTATATAAAATGTTGATAACTGATAATTCACAAATGATTGTGGTAATTGTGGAAAAGCATAAAAATTATTCACAGAGTTATACACGTTAGCAAACCTTAGGGGAATCTAGGTTCAAGTGACTTTTCCACAATTTACACAAGCTCTAATACTAATACTACTAATAATATCTATTATTATAAAAAGGAGAAAAAAATGAAATTTGTTTGTGAAAAAGAAAAAATATTAAAAGGAATTAATTCTGTCATCAATGGAGTGGCTAGTAAAACAACAAAACCTATTTTAGAGGGAATATTAATTCAAACAAATGACCATGAATTGAAACTAACTTCTTATGATTTGGAAATTGGAATTGAATATATTTTAGAAGCAAATGTTACGGAACAAGGCAATACAGTGGTTAATGCTGTTATGTTTAGCGAGATTATTCGTAAATTGCCAAATGCAGAAATTCAAATAAGAATTAATGATAACAATTTATTGGAAATTGAATGCGAAGGTTCTTTATATAAATTGGCTACCATGGACCCTGAAGAATTTCCAGAACTACCAAGAATTAATATTGATAATTCGATTAAGTTAGAACAGTCTACTTTGAAAAATATGATTCGAAAAACAATTTTTGCGGTTAGCACAGAAGAAAATAGGCCGATTTTTACGGGAAGTTTATTTGAAGTTATTGATGGAAAGTTGAATGTGGTTGCTGTGGATGGTTACAGACTTGCGATTAAAAATAAGGAAGTTGAGGAAAGCAATCAATTTAGCTGCGTGATTCCAGGGAAAACGCTGAATGAAGTAAACAAAATTATTTCGGATTCGTTTGATGTTATCACGGTTGGAATTGAGAAAAATCAAGCATTATTTGAAATGGAAAATTGCAAAATTGTAACTCGATTACTAGATGGTGAGTTTTTGAAATATTCGAATACCATTCCACAAACGTGGGAGACAAGAATAAAAGTCAATAAAAGCAACATTCAAAATTGCTTTGAGAGAATTTTGCTAATTTCTGCTTCATCGATTGAAAAAGAAAAGAAATATCCTGTGAAAGTTAATATTGAAGTAGGCAAAGTGACGATTTCTTGTTCGAACCAGACGGGCGATGCCAAAGAAGAAATTTTGGTGGATACCGAAGGAAAGGACCTTGAAATTGGCTTTAATCCGAGATTTTTCTTAGATGCGCTAAAAGCGATTGATGATGAAGAAGTTTATATTGAGTTTGGCACCAACCGTTCTCCTTGCATTATTAGACCAATTGATGAGGGCGACTATGTTTATATGATTTTGCCAATTAAAATGAAGGATTAGTTTTCCACATTTTATGAATAGAATGGGGATAAGTCAATGTACATAACTGAAATTAATTTAAAGAATTTTAGAAATTATCAAGAACAGAAAATTCAATTAGACAAAGAAATCAATATATTTTATGGCGATAATGCGCAAGGTAAAACCAATATTATTGAATCAATCTTTTTGTGTAGCATGGGAAAATCGTTTCGAGCCAAGAAAGAAAAGGAATTAATTCGTTTTAATGAGTTATCCACAACTGTGCAAATCGATTATGAAAGGCAAGATAGAAATGGCAATATTAAGGCGCAAATTGGCGAAAAAAAAGAGTTTTTTATCAATGGCGTGAAACAAACGAAAATTAGTAATGTGGTTGGAAAAATCAATGTTGTGACATTTTCGCCAGATGATATTAAGATGATAAAAGGTGGACCAGATGGCAGGCGTAAGTTTATTGATATGATGATTAGCTCACTAAAACCGAATTATTTGTATTTGCTAAATCACTATAATCGTGTGTTAGACCAGCGCAACAGTTATTTAAAACAGATTGTGAAGGATAAAAAAAATGAAGATTTGTTGGAAGTTTTGGATGAACAATTAGCAGATTTGTCGTGTCAGATTTATGAATATCGTAGCCAGTATTTTGATAAATTTGCGCAAATCATTCAAGACACTCATAATATTATTACACAAAAAACAAAAACAGAGGAAAATATTAAAATAAAATATTTATCAAACAGCAAGGAAAAACAGGAATTTTTGCAGAATTTAAAGAAAAATCGAGGTCTTGATTTGGCACGAGGCTACACTAGCATAGGTATCCACAGGGATGATTTTTTGATTGATATTAATAAAAAAGTGGTTTCGATTTATGGTTCACAAGGGCAGCAAAGAACTGCTACTTTGACTTTGAAGTTATGTGAATTGCGTATTGTAACAGAGGAAATTGGGGAAAATCCTATTTTATTGCTAGACGATTTTATGTCAGAACTAGATGAAAATAGGCGTACGAGTTTTTTGGAAAATTTGCAAAATAACCAGGTCATCATAACGTGTACAGATAATATTCAATTAGACAAAGAGCATATTAAAAGTTTTTATGTGGAAAACGGAATAGTAACAGAAGAAAGAAGGAAATGAATATGTATTTGCATATGGGGAGTGGCATAAGTGTTAATGAAAAAGATATTATTGCAATATTAAATATAGATTATATAAAAAATACGAAAGATAATCAAAAGTTCTACGATAAACTTTTGGAAGAAAACGAGGTTGTGGATATTTCTAATGGCAATGAGAAATCGTTGATTTTGACGAATAAAAAGGAGAAAATCAAAGCTTATATTAGCAATATTAGTGCAAACACAATCAGTAAGAGAAAGTTATAAAGTGGCGTTAATGCCCACATAAATAGAGTATGGAAGGAAAGAGGAAAAATGGAAGAGAAATTTGAACATGATTATAATGCAGAACAAATTCAAGTTTTGGAAGGATTAGAAGCTGTTCGCAAAAGACCAGGAATGTACATAGGAAGTGTTTCTGTTAGGGGTTTACATCATTTGGTTTATGAAATTGTGGATAACGCTGTGGATGAGGCTTTGGCTGGATATTGTAAAAACATTTATGTGACAATTGAGCCAGGAAATATTATTTGCGTGGAGGATGACGGAAGGGGAATTCCAGTTGACATTCACCCAAAAACTAAAATTTCTGCTGCTGAGACGGTATATACAGTGTTGCATGCTGGAGGAAAATTTGGCGGCGATAGTGGTTACAAAGTTTCTGGTGGACTTCATGGCGTTGGTTCATCTGTCGTAAATGCGTTGTCAGACTGGACAGAAGTGACCATTCAAAGAGATGGCGGAATTTTTGAAATGAAGTTTGAAAAAGGAAAAACAGTTCAAAGTTTAACGAGAATTGGAGATTCTGACAAAACTGGTACAAAAGTTAGATTTTTTGCGGATGGTTCCATTTTCGAAACATTGGAATACGAATATGAAGTTTTAGAAAAACGTTTCCGTGAAATGGCTTTTTTGACAAAAGGTTTGCGAATTGTGATTGAGGATTTAAGAGAAGAAATGCCTAAAAAATCTGATTTTTGCTATGAAGGTGGATTGAATTCTTTTGTGGAATATTTGAATAAAAATAAAGAAAAATTGCATCCAAAGCCTATTTATATTGAAAAAGCTGGAGATTTTCCAGTTGAAATTGCCATTCAATACACAACAAGTTACACGGAGAACATTTACACGTTTGTTAATAATATCAATACAATTGAAGGTGGAACTCATTTAGAGGGCTTCAAACGTGCACTTACCAAAACATTTAATGAATATGCGAAAGCCAAAAATATTTTGAAAGAAAAAGATGGCAATCTACAAGGAGATGACATTAGAGAAGGGATTACAGCTGTTATTTCGGTTAAGGTAAAAGATCCACAATTCGAAGGGCAAACAAAGACAAAACTTGGAAATAGTGAGGTTACAGGTATTGTTCAAGCAATGGTAAATGAACATTTATCTGCGTTTTTAGAGGAAAACCCAAATGTGGCAAAAGCGATTTTGGATAAATGCATAAGTGCTGCCAGAGCCAGAGAAGCAGCAAGAAAAGCGCGTGAATTGGTGCGTCGTAAAAATGCTTTGGAAACGACAACTTTGCCAGGAAAATTGGCAGATTGTACAAATAAAAATCCAGATGAATGCGAGGTTTACATTGTCGAGGGAGATTCTGCAGGTGGAAGTGCAAAACAAGGCAGAGACAGAACATTCCAAGCAATTTTACCATTGTGGGGAAAAATGTTAAACGTGGAAAAAGCGAGAAAAGATAAAATTTATGGCAATGAAAAGCTAAATCCGGTTATTTTGGCAATCGGAGCTGGCATTGGTAGCGACTTTGATATTACAAAAATTCGCTATGGAAAAGTGATTATTATGGCTGATGCCGATGTGGATGGTTCTCATATTCGTACATTGTTGCTGACTTTCTTTTTTAGATATATGCGTCCATTAATTGAAAATGGAAATGTATATTTGGCACAACCACCATTGTTCAAACTTTCAAAAAGAGGAATGGAAGATATATATTGTTATACAGAGGAAGATTTGACTAAGGCATTTAAAGATTTGGAGGAAAAAGGAATTTCGAGAGACCAAGTCGGTATTCAAAGATATAAAGGTCTTGGAGAAATGAATCCAGAGCAATTATGGGAAACAACAATGGATCCAGCTAACCGAATTTTGATTAAAGTAACCATGAACGATGCCATAGCAGCAGATGAAACATTCTCTTTATTGATGGGAGACGAGGTTGGGCCACGTAGAAAATTTATTGAAGATAATGCAAAATACGTAAGAAACTTAGATGTGTAAGAAATAATAATATTCAATCCACAATTTGTTCAATAATTGTGGATTTGTTTTTTTAATAAAACAAAGTCCTAAACTTTTATTATATAATACTTTACATAAAATATCAAGAAACCATAGCTGTTTTTTTATGAAATTGCATTTATTCTCCATCTGAAGTTTTTACTCTAACTAATGTCCTATCTGTTTCATAATTTTTGTTATATTTTTTTATTTTTTTAAATTTATTTTTAAAGTATTTATTTCTGTTGTGACTTGTGGCGTTTCTTTTTTAAATTTTGGATTTCCATAGTTAATTTTTTAATTTCTGATTTATCCACATTTCTTCCATTACCAGTATTTGGAGTGCTCTCTCCCCTATTTTCAATTTTTGAATAATTTCTTTCAATCTAATATTTCCATTTTTGGTTACAATAGTGTCTTCATCATCTTTCACTTCTCCATATTTTTACCGACTCTCTTTTTTATCTTTATTTTATGTAAAATAGAAAATAATAAGTATTTTGAAAAGTGCTTAAATACAAGTAAATTTTAAATTGTGGATAATGAAATTATAATTTTTTTTATTGAGGATTTGGAATAATAAAAAAAATATTTTATTTTTTGATTATATTTTTACAAAAAGGATAATTAGAACAAGCATAAAAAGTGTCTTTTTGATTATTTTTTTCTATAATATATCCCCCACATTTTTTACAATGAACTTGTTTATGAAGGATATTGATATCATTAATTGTAAAATCGCAATGAGGATAATTACTACAACCTAAAAACTCTTCGTTTGTGCTATTATTTTTTCTAATACTTAAATAACCTTTTTTACATTTTGAACATTTTGGTAGATTTTGGGCATCTACCTTTTTTTCTTCTTCTGGATTATGTACATTATTACTTGCCATAAGTTCTTCTAAAAAGCAAGAATAATGTGTTTGCGGTGCCACCAAATAAGTCCTATTTTTTGTGCGCGTGATTGCCACATAAAATAATCTCCTTTCTTCTGCATATAAATGCTCCTCTTTATTTGCTAAAACAAGAGACAAAATTGGATCACTTGAAATGCGATTTGGGAATCCTAGCATACTGTTTTGCATATTTAACACAATAACATTGTCTGCTTCTAGCCCTTTTGACTTGTGGATTGTTAAAAATGAAATTTTCAAATTGGGGATTTGCTTATATTGAATATTGGCATCGTCTTGAACATGAAATTTATCGCTATTTTCAAGCTCATATAAATCATACCTTGTTCTGCCTAATAATAGTACTTCGGCGTTCTCTCCAAATTCCGAAACAATATCTTCAATACATTTTTCCACAGCTTCAATGATGTTTTCGCAATACGTGAAAACCTTGATTGGATGCGCGATATGCTTATCTGACTTTAAATCCTTTTTTAATTGATTTGGATTTTGCGTTACAAATTCGCTAGCAATGTCAATTAATTCTTGAGAATTACGGTAAGTTTTCTCTATTTTTAGGAATTTAGCTGGTCCAAAGTACTTTTCGAAATTACTAAATAAATCAATATCACTTCCAGAAAAACGATAAATTGATTGCCAATCATCTCCAACACAAATTATTTTTGCTCCTGTTTTATTTTGCAAAGCTCGAATTAATTTGAAGCGGCTCATTGAAATGTCCTGAAACTCATCAATAACAATGTATTTGTAAGACTGTGGAAGAAAACCAAGCTGAATAATTTCTGTGGATTTGTTAATCATATCATTAAAATCTATTTGATTCGTTGAAAATAGGGCGTTTTCGTAAAATTCAAAAAAATTACGAAAAATACTTAAAAATAATTTATTTCTATTTTTTAAAAAAGAATTTTGCAATTTATTATTATCCACAAGCAAATTTTGAATATCCGCAAATTGAAAATTGTTAGATTTAAAGAGGCTTAGAAAGCTTTTAATTAATTTTATAAACTCTTCAAACTGTTTATCCTTCTGAAAAATATAAATTTTTTTAAAAATTTCGATTAAATTTGCTGTTTTTAAAGAAATATGATATTTGGATAGAGAATTTTCTAAATTTTCTAATAAGCAGTTATCTTTATTATAATAGGAATAGGTTTCAATTAAGTTTGTTTGGTGCTCAGCATGCAAGTTTCTTTTCAATTTAATTTCGGCTAAATATTTTTGCTCTTCGTAGTTGGTTAAAAATTTAGAATTTCCATTCTCATCAATTAAAAAATGCTCTAAATATAAATCGTTGTCAGGAAGGTAAAAATTAGATTTTATTTTTCGTTTGAATGAATTTTCGGCTTCATAAGGGTAAGGATAATCATATTTATAATGAATTTTATGAAAAAATAGAAAATTAGCAATAATTAAGTCATCTAGGCGACGAACTTTTTGTGGTTCCTGAATTTGCCCAATAGCTTGTAAATACTTACTTTCGACAGTTTCATAATCAATATTTCTAAAATGGTCAATATAATCGCCAAGATTATCAAAACTGGCAATATCTTCAGGAATGTAGAGATAAGCACACATAAATTCTAAAATATTTTTAATTTGTTCTGGGAAATTTAGGATTTCTTTTTTAAAATAATCGGAAATAATTTGATCTAAAAAATCGTTAGTGGCAATATTAGGGCGTGTTTTCCTAAAGCTGGTAATAATTTCTAACCCAAGTTTATGAAAAGTTTTAGCTTGTACCTCAATGTCTAGTCTATGAAGGCGTTCTGACATCTCTTTGACGGCTTTATCAGTGAAAGAAATGAGTAAAATTTCATCAGGCTTGGCTTTTTTGGCTTCAATTAAATATTTAACTTTGCCAGAAATAGTTAAGGTTTTTCCGCTGCCAGCTCCAGCGATAATTAAATTATTTGTATCATCCGTTAAAACAGCCATTTTTTGTTGATTATCCAATTGTTTTCCGTCAATATTGTTTAATAAATCTTCATATTCAA
Source organism: uncultured Clostridium sp. (assembly GCA_948467875.1). GTDB lineage: Bacteria > Bacillota > Clostridia > TANB77 > CAG-508 > Scatovivens. Next base: position 3,278 of record CAOKFZ010000017.1, on the reverse strand, counting down.
GTAATTGATTTTTTAAATAAATGCTGTTATGTGTCTCAAAATATGTTTCTAAATTGGAATAAATCTTGAGAAATTTGTGTATTTTATTGGAATTTCCAATGGTTTTAAAAAAATTATAAATAGGCTTATAATTTCGCAATAATTTTTTTTGTTCTTTTTTGGTTATATAATTTTTGTTAAAATGCTCTAAAATAGTAAAAAAATCCTCTATTTTTGCATAATATTTTTGGTATTTAGAAAAAAGTTTCATATGAATCAACTCCTATTTTGAAATAAATTGAAGTTATTTTACAACAGAAAAATACAAATGTCAAGTATTTTTTTAATATTTTTTATATTTTTCGTTTAATTCGATAATATCTAATAAATAATCAACTGTAATATCAGAATATTTTATTTTTTTATAAAGTTTTAAAAAATCAGTATTGTAATTTTTTGATTTTGTAGAAAAATTTAAAATTACATTTGGCGTAGTATGATAGAGTTTTGCAAGTTTTATAATCATGTCTTCGGTTAATCCAGTCTTTCCTAGTTCGTAGTGATTATAAGTGGCACGTGGCATATCTAGATAATTAGCGACATCTAATTGCGTTAAATGGTTATCTTCCCTTAATTTTCGAATTATTTTATAAGATTCCCTCATTAAATTCACCTCTTGTTTATATAATCATATTTTGAATATTTTGTCAATAGAAAGACAATAAAATTGTCAATAAAAATATAATAAAATAAAATTAGCTCATAAAATGATTTTTTTGTTTTAAAAAGTTCAAAAAATGAACACAAAAATAAGAGGAATGAATCCCCTTATTTTTAATTGAAAATTAATGAATTCTTTGATACATATAAACAGTAATATAGGGCTGCAGATTATTGTGCATTTGATTTCCACCACTTGATTGAATATTAAATGTTCCATATCGAGTTCCAGAAGCAAAACTTGTTGTAGGAGCGAAACCACTTAGCGATGTAATTGTTGAGGTATCTGTATTGGGCAAAGAAAATCCCATTTTTTTTCCAAAATCTCCAGCTATATCCATTAGATAATCATGTGAATGATTTGGCATTTCAGCTTCTGTTAAGGTGTGATTGCTCTCCCCGCCTGTTTGCCCAGGATTGAAATCCTGATCTGAATTTCCAACTCCGACCAAAGTTCTACCTGAGGCATAACTTTCCCAAGTACCGCCTAGTTTGTTAGCCACTTCGCTTGCAGTTGCTAAATTTGTTGATAGATACATACTTCCCACAGGGTAAATATCGTCAATTGTTTTTGTAACGTTTTTAAGTTTAGTGACTTCTGTTTTCAAAGTTTGCATTTCTGCAAGTAACATTGAAATATTCTCATTATCAACAGTTTCATTCGTGTTTTCATCTGGTACAAGTCCTTCATTATTACCTAAATTGGGATAAATTTCTTTTAGACTAATATTTCCGTTTTCGGTTACAATGGTATCTCTATCTTCCTGTAATTTACCATATTTTTCAATTATTTCTGTTAGAGTTTTTTGCTCAATTTCTAGTTTTCCGCTTGAAATTGCGTCCATTTGAGCAGCAGCCAAATCCAATTGTAATTGTTCTTTTTGAGCCGCTAATTTAGAAACTTCAACTGCTTCTGTTGCTTTTCCTAAAATTCCGTTACTTCCGCGCCACCAAATTAATTGACACACCTGCTAAAATTAATAAGACAATAATCGTAATAACAAGTGCTACCAGTGTAATTCCTGAGGCTTTTCGAAATTTATGAGTTACAATTTTAAGATATGGTTTGCTTACCAAACTGTATTCCCTATTTTTGAGTTTGATCCAATGCCCCCTTAAATTTTTTTGATACATAAAAAATTCCTCCTTTTATTTTAATTTTTAAAATATATAAATTATAATATCAATTAAATGATACAAGATTTATTTTATTATGTCAATAAATGTTACCAAATTGTAATGATTGTTACAAAAACTTAATATTTTATTATTCCAATAATTAACTCAATTATAGAATAGATTGAAGATTATTTATTGGATAGGATTAATAAAATACAATTTTGAAAATAAAATTAACAAAATACTTGACAAACGTAAAATGTTGTGATATAGATAAGATATCTTTTATGGAAATGATTGTTTCAAGGTAAATTCTACCAAATTTTCACAGAGATTTAAAATAAATGAAAGGAGGAAAAATGAGCATAAAATTAAATAAAATAATGATGATTACGATTGCTTTTTTACTTTTAAATAGCTCTGTTTTCGTTTATTCGCAATATTATGTGGGATTTCGAGGACAGGGAACTTTAAAAGCAGCTCAAGCAAAAATTCGTCTTATTTCAAATTCTACATATCTTGAGGTTTTAGATAAAAATACATATTTTGAGGAATTTCAGGTTCTCAATTATGATGAAAATGAGCAAGTTACGAAGGTTCCTGTGGCTTACAAAATGATTGTAAGAACCAATTATAGCAATTCGCCGCTTAATTTTGAGTTGTTTCAGGTGCAACCAGATGGTACTAAAATAAAAACGGATTTAACAAATGAGTTTGTTTTACAAGCCAATGAAAAACAACAACATTTGTATCAATTGGCTGTTACTTATGATTTTTTAGGGGCACCTTTGGAGGACGATACAGAAGTTTTTATTGATTTAGAAGCGTGGCAAATATAAAGGAGGAAAAATGAAAAAAATTTATTTATTATTATTTATATTATTTTTTGTTATGTGTGGTGCAACCTATTCGCATGCAAAATATATACTAAATTGCTCTGCAAAAGTTTTACATATCGAATATTTTGATGAAAATCCTTCAGAAAGTAGGCCTGCTACGCTTTCTGGCAAAATTTTAACAGAAAATTTACAAGGGCATTATTCTTTAGTTACGCTTTATAAAACGTCTGACGTAAATCATGAACAGCCTATTTCGCAAGTAGAAACAAATGAAGATGGGAGTTTTTGTTTTGAAAATGTGGAAAAAGGAGTGTACGATGTGGTTGTTTCTAAGGAAATATATTTGAATTATACAGTGCTTGCGATTAAGCTGCGTCCAGGCAGGAATGTTGTTTTGGATGATTATTTATTAATTGCAGGGGATTTTGAGGCGCCTTTTGGTAGCATTACTATCTATGATTGGAATGCGATTCTCAGAAATAGGTATAAACCACTGACTGAAGCAAATAAATTATTTGATATTAATTGTGATGGATTTATTGATAAGTTAGATAGTGATATTGTATATAAAAATTATTTGAGAAATGATTCATTTCTGAGCCTCCTTTTAGTATGTATAAA
>CAOKFZ010000016.1 GCA_948467875.1 uncultured Clostridium sp. | reverse complement strand
AAGAAATTATTGTATGGAAAAAATAATTGATTTTTTAATGAAAATAAAATATAATATTTAAGCTAGTTTATACTGTACAAATGAATTCGACTAACAAGACTATATTTTACAATAATTTTATAATATAATCAAGTGTAGTTTATGATTTTTGTTTTACATAGGAGAAAAAATGATAAGTAGAAAATATAATGGAAAGTCAAATGTAATTGGTGATACGTTAAAAAATTTGAGAAAATTAAAAAAAATATCTCGCTCAGCTTTATCAAATAAATTGATGCTTCTTGGAATAGATATTAATTCTGACGGCATTTATAAAATAGAAAAAGGCAGGCGAATTTTGAAAGATTTTGAATTAACTGCTATTGCGATGGTTTTAGAGGTGTCTGAAGCGGAATTATTATCAGCATTTCGAAAGGAACTTAGAAATGTCATTTGACTTTTACATAATTCCTATTTTCAACGCTAAAATTGAAAATAATACACATAAAAAATCTGCAATTAATCCGATTATAATAACAGGTTTGATATTCTTATTTTTTAATTGTGACGTGTACAAAGCAATAACATAAATGGTTGTTTCTGTGGAGCCCATAATGCAAGAAGTGAGTAATCCAATATTGGTATCAATTCCATAATTTTTCATAATTTCAATTCCCATAGCTGTTGCTGTGCTACCAGAGATTGGTCGCAAAAAAATTAACGGAAATATTTCTTTATATAAAAAAATATTTTTTAAAATAAAATATAATTTCTCAGTTAAAAAATTAATAATTCCAGAAGCTTTTAACATACCAACTGCAACAAATAATCCAAGCCAAGTTGGAAATAAATTGATGACTAATTTCTCACCTTCTATTACACCTTGCATGAAAATTTCAAATACATTTTTCTTTTCTAAAATTCCATATAAAATGACAAATCCAATAATAAATATAATGGCAGAATTGCTAAAAAAATTAATAAATTTCATTTAATTCTCCTTAATTTTAAATAAAATTTTGTTAAAAAAATAATAGAAATAAATGTTAAAATACTTGAAAACCAAACTGCCAAAATAATGCCACTAGGATTATTGGAATTTAAACTATTTCGGATTGAAATAACATTTGTTGGAAGAATTTGAAGGGACGCAGTATTAATTGCTAAAAACATAACCATTTCATCAGATAATTGATTTTTATGAGGATTTATTTTCTCTAATTCATCAATTGCTTTTAATCCAGAAGGAGTTGCTGCATTCCCAATTCCCAACATATTTGTTACAATATTCACACTGATATGTTCATATGCTGGGCTGCTTTTTTCTAAATTTTTGAATATTTTTTGATTAAGTGGCGAAATTATTTTTTTTAATTTTTCTTGCAAACTTGTTTGAGAAATAATTTTTATAATACCACACCAAAAGCACATGCTTCCAAATAAATTTATAACCATTTGAGTGGTATCATTTATAGAAGAAAATATGCTTTGATTTACATTTTCCAAATTACCATTAATAATTGAAAAAATAATAGAAATTACAATAAAAAAACACCAAATTTTATTAATCAATTTTTTCACCTCATTTTATTATATAAAGTATAAAAAACGATATGACTTTTTTGTATAAAAAATAAAAATTTTTTTCTAAATCTATTTACAATTTTTTCTTTTTATTTTATAATAATTGTATGATTTTAATTTTACAAATATAGGAGGTATCATTATGACATTAAAGGAGAAATTAGATGCACGTGTATTAAAATTGCAAGAGAAACAAATGATTGATGGAGCAAAAAATTTCTGGATTGAACTGAAAAATTTATTTTTAAATACATCAACAGATTTGTTAGCAGAAAATGAAGGATATACAATAGAGATTATTATTAAAAAAGATAGCAATGGACAAGTTTTATATCAATTACCAGATACTGAAAATTATTATGAATTTAAAACAAGGTGTTCTGCTCAATCTGTAAAATTTGCTGCTGATAATTTTGCAAAAACAGAAGGAATTACAGCTAAGTTTGAAAAGAAAAACTATTATTCTTTTAAATTTACATATAAATTATAGAATATTTTTAAGGCGAAGATATTTTTAAAATATTTTCGCCTTAATTTTTATTTTTTAAAAAATATTGATAAATTTCATTTTTATTTGTGTTTTTATTTTTTGCAATTTGTTTAATAATTTCTTTTTTTGACATTTTTTTATTTTCGTAAAATTCATATTGTTCTTCTAAACTTAGTTGATTTAAATTCTCTAATTCTAATGTTTTTTTGGAAATTGCACTGCCTTCTAAAATTAATACAAATTCTCCTCGTATGTCTTTTATTTTTTCTAAAATTTCTGAAATTTTTCCACGTAAAAATTCTTCGTGAATTTTTGTAATTTCCCTTGCCAAAACAATATTTCTGTTCCCAAGAATTTCTAGCATATCAGAAAGAGTTGTTTCTAATTTGTGAGGTGCCTCATAAAAAATTAAAGTTTTGGTATCATATTTTATTTCTTCTAATTTATTTTTTCTTTCTTTTTTTTGAGCAGATAAAAATCCGATAAATTCAAATTCTTTGGTATCCATTCCAGAAGCAATTAAACTATTAATAAAAGCACAAGCACCAGGAATAGGGATTATTTCAATTCCTTCTTGAATTGCAATTTTTACAATTTGTTCACCAGGATCCGAAATGCCTGGAGTTCCAGCATCTGAAACGAGCGCAATATTTTTTCCTTTTTTCAATTTTTCCACAAGTTGCTCACTTCTTGTGAATTCATTTTGTTTATAATAGCTAATCATCGGTTTTGCAATTTCAAAATGATTTAATAATTTTAATGTATGTCGTGTATCTTCTGCAGCAATTAAATCAACGGATTTTAATGTTTTTAAAGCACGAAGTGTAATATCCTCCAAATTTCCGATAGGGGTTGCTACGAGGTATAATTTTCCAAACATGACTGTTTCCTTCCTAATTTTTTAACATTTCTAAAATGTCGTTTTTAGGTAAAACACCAACTGCGCGATTGATTTCTGTTCCATTTTTAATCACAACTAATGTTGGTATAGACATAACCTGATATTGAATGGCCAAATCTTGATTAGCGTCAATGTTAATTCTACAAACTTTTATATCATTATTTTCATTTGCAATTTCATCAATAATTGGAGATAACATTTTGCAAGGACCACACCAATCTGCATAAAAATCCACAAGAACAGTTTTGTCACTTTTTAAAATTTCCTCCTCAAATTGATTACTCATAACTTCTAAAACTTTCATATTTTCCTCCTTTATATTATTATATTTTGTTTGATTATTTAAAAAATATTGAATTCCAAACAAAATTCCTATAAAAATAATACAAAAAATAATAATTAAAATTTTATTTTTCAAAATTCCTCTCCTTTAAAAGAAAATCATATAAATTCCCATAATAATTAAAATAATTCCTGATATTTTTCTAACTATATTAAAATTCTTTTTTATAATATCAAAAAATCCTTTTAATTTTTCAATTAAAATAGCTGAAATAATAAATGGAATTCCTAATCCAATTGAATAAATTAACATTAATAAAATTCCTTTGAAAAAATGTTGTTGTTTTGCCACTAATAATAAAGCTGAACTTAAAAAGGTGCCAATACAAGGTGTCCAAGTGATTGAGAATAATATTCCAAAAAGTATAGATTTAGTAAAGTTCAAATTTTGAGCATTTATTTTAAAAGTGCTCATTTTATTAACAAATTTAAGTTTCAAAATTTCCATATAATTTAATCCCAATAAAATCATGATGCTTCCAAAAACCCATTTTATATATTGCATAGTATTGTTGATTAATTTACCAAAACCACTTGCAAATATGGCAAGTAATATGAAAATAATTGTAAATCCAAGGACAAAGCCAATTGCATTTTGCAAAGTTTTTGAAATTTGTTTTTCGTCTTTTCCTGCAAAGTAGGCAAGGTAAATTGGCACCATTGGTAGCAAACACGGCGATATAAAACTGGCAATTCCTTCTAAAAATGTAAATACATATTCCATTTTAAATTCCTCTTCATTATTTTTCCGAAAATATAAATTTACATACCAATCTTATCATATAAATAACAAAATTGCTAGGCTTTTTGTTAAAAAATAAAAAAAGAATTGACATTTTATGTAAATAGTGATAAAATATTATTATCAAAAATTTGGAGGTGAGTTATGCCATATAATGTATTATATCGGAAATTAATAGAAACTTTAAAGAAGTTTAATTTTTCCGAAGATGACATTTTCTATTCTGACTATGTGGCAGAAAAAAATATGTTCTGTCTGAGTATGCAAAACAGGATATATTTGCCAGAATGGCGAATTATGCACGAATTTTGGTGTAATACTGGATTTAATTTAGAATTTGTGCATTAATGAATTAGCTCATTTGCTGAAGAAAAACCCCTGCTTTTGCTCATTTGCAAAAGCAGGGGCTTTTTCTTTTTCTATTTTTCAGCTAATTTCAACATATCCTTTTTCAATTTTTTCAATTGATTATCTGCATCTTCCATTGACTTGCCCTTTACGCCCATGTAAAACTTGATTTTTGGCTCTGTTCCAGAAGGTCTCACACAACACCAAACATCATTTTCCATCGCATAATACAAAACATTTGACATAGGAAGAGTTGATTTTGTTTCTTTTCCAGTTTTCGTATCTTTTATTACACCTGATTTATAATCTCTCACTTCAAGCACTTTGTAGCCACCAAGCGTTTTTGGCGGATTATGACGAATAGTTTCCATAATTTCCTTGATTTTAACTGCCCCATCAGCGCCTTTTAGCGTAATTGGAACTGTTTCTTCTCGGTAATATCCATATTTTTTATAAATATTTAACATTTGATCCCACAAAGTTAAACCTTGTTTTTTATAAAACGCAGCAGCCTCGCAAAGCATCATAACGGCTGTAATTCCGTCTTTATCGCGCGCGTGTGTTCCCACCAAGCAACCATAACTTTCTTCAAAACCAAACACATAATTGTAATTTCCAGTTGTCTCAAAATTGCGAATTTGCTCGCCGATAAACTTAAATCCCGTAAATGTTTCCACAAAATGCATGCTGTATTCTTTTGCGATAGCGCCTGCCAAATTAGAAGACACAATAGTCGAAACAAAAGCTGGATTTTTAGGCATCAAGCCCTTCTCTTTTCGCTGTGACAACACATATTCCGCAATCAAAAGTGCGGACATATTTCCCGTGAATGGCACATATTCACCTGTTTTTGTGTCTTTCGAAAACACACCCAAACGGTCTGCATCAGGGTCAGTTGCAAGCACAACATCGGCATCCACTTTTCTTGCCAATTTTAACGCTAAATCAAACGCTTTCACATCTTCTGGATTTGGATATTCCACAGTTGGGAAATTTCCATTTGGCAATTCTTGTTCAGGCACAACGTAAACATTTTCAAATCCTAATTCCGTCAAAACCCTTTGTACAGGCTTGTTTCCCGTTCCATGCAATGGCGTATAAACAATGTTCAAATCTTTTTGCACTTCATGAATGGTTTCAGGATTTAGCACTTGCTTTTTAATCGCATCGATATACAATTTATCAAGCGCGCTTCCCACAATGTTATACAAACCAGTGTTTTGAGCATCTGCATAGCTCATACGTTTTACCAAAGAATAATCGCTCACATTGTTGACTTCTTCAATAATTTCCTTATCTTTTGGCGCCACAATTTGCGCCCCATCGTCCCAATAAACCTTGTAACCATTGTATTCTGGTGGATTATGGCTAGCGGTAATCATCACACCTGCAATGCAACCAAGTTCCCTTACCGCAAAAGACAACTCAGGCACAGGACGAATGTCGTCAAAAATGTAAGTTTTGATGCCATTTGCGTTCATGCAAAGCGCTGTTTCAATCGCAAATTCACGAGACATTCTGCGCGAATCATATGAAATCGCAACTCCTTTATTTTCGCCGCCTTCGCGCAAAATAAAGTTGGCCAAACCTTGTGTTGCTTTTGTAACCGTGTACACGTTCATGCGATTGGTTCCGTTTCCGATAACGCCACGCAAACCAGCTGTTCCGAACTCTAAATCTTTATAAAAACGGTCCTTGATTTCCTCTTCGTCGCCAGCCAAAAGCAACAATTCTTGGCGTGTTTCCTCGTCAAACACGGGATTTGTGCACCACTCGCTATATTTTTTCATATAATTCAATTTTGAGAAAAAGTCAGTATATAATTTTCTGGCAGTTTCAGGGCTATCAACGCCTTCTGCATTCTTGATTGGCGCAAATTCCTCTTCCCTTTTCACACGCAAAGTTAGCACCTTGTCTAGCATTTCAAAAGCGTCAAAAATGAACATTTCAAATTTGTATGCATTTGGCTTATCAGCCACAATCAATTTGCCATTTTGGTCAATGTAATTTGCTTTTTTGACAGCTGTGTGATAAGGGAGCGCCAAATTCATAACTTTTTCCAAAGCCTTAATGTTGAACAATTGCATTATCACGTTAGAATCGCCATACACAAGAGAGCCATAATCGTCCCTCATATTGGCCATTTCGTCAGAAATTTCGGTATATTCGATGACACCGACTTTGCCATTTTTCTTACAAATAACACCAACTTTTTCCTTTGGGTCAATTTTTTCAACAGATTTTACCGCACTATAAACCTTGTTAGAGATAGACATACCAATCAGCAACGGATCCACCAAATTTGCCAAAATATTATCCACGCCACTGATGAAAATCCATTCCACGCCGTTTTCCTTCATTTCAGCGATGACATTACTGCGTTCCATTGATTGAAGTGTGCCTCCATGGCCATTTGCTGCCTCTTTTACTTTGCCATTTTCGTTCAACAAAATTTTTCCGTTCAAATCAAGCATTGGCAATTGACCTTGTTTGAAGAAATGCACTGCTTCTTTTGGATAACCAAAATAGTTATGTTCCTCGAAAAAACCGACTGTTTGGTCATTATTTTCTTCGCTTGTCATAATGTACCAAGGAATAATCGTTTCATATTTGAACATCGCTTTTTTAATGCCTTCACATAATAACTCAAAAATTGATTTATGAGAATCTAAACCTAAATCATAAGTTCCTTTTGGTCCTTTATGACCAAGCCTTGTTCCCTGTCCGTCCTGCCATAGTAACAACTGCATATTTGCCTTTTTTGATGGCTTCAATTCCTTTTTGCTCATACATATTTCTTTCTGCAATTGTCAATTTTGCTTTCTCGACATATTCAGCTGGCTCAATTACAGCATTTTCAAGGTCGATTGGATTTTTTGCATGTTTGTATAAATTTTGCATTAAATCAAAATCGATGGCTTCGATTTTGTTCAACAAATCCTGTTTTTCATCCTCCCCCATTTTCTCATAATACATAAGCAAATGCTCTTGCTCATACTTTTTCAATTTTTCTTTTAATTTTGTAAGTCTATCACTCATTTTCGGGTTCTCCTTTCCAAAATCCCTAATTCATTCTATCAGATATTTTACATTCTATACCATTTTATTTTAGAAGTCAACTCCTCTTTACGGCAAAACAAAAAAAGCAGGCAAAAAGCCTACTTATTATGCGAAAATCCGCCAAACTGTGATTTTTTTGTGTCCTGTTTTTTCTGATAAAAGCATGAAAAAGAAATGAAAGGCTATTACTGCAACATAGCCTTTCACTCTCTACAAAGGTTTTACGGATCCAGCCGCCATACCCATTTGTCTGCCTCAAGTCTCATAAAAGGTGTCCTCCTTTGCTTTGCTGTTTAACGTATTGTTTTATACAAATATTATATAATATTTTACATAATTTGTCAACGGTTTCGCACAATATTTGTAATAGGCACAAAAAAATATGACATTTTCATGTCATATTTTTTATCAACAATTTTATGCTTTTTTATTCTTGATAATGACCTTATCCCAAGCGGCGATGACTGCTGGCAAAAGTAGCAAAATCAAAATAGTGGAGCAAAGTGTTCCTTGTGAAATCGTTTTGCAAATCTTTGCCGCAATGGCTGATGCAAAATGTCCTACAATTAACGTCACAATTACCAAAATCGAAGCCGAAGTCAAAATCGTGTGAATAGACTGATTATACGATTGAATAATCGATTGCTTGATGTCCATTGTTTTTCGGTGCTCCAAGTAATATGACGTGTACAAAATTGCGTAATCAATGGTCGCACCCATTAAAATACTTTGCACAATCAAAAGCGAAATAAAGTAAACTGTTCCGCCAGACAGCGACAAAATTCCCATAGTCAAGTACACGGCGCATTGAATGGTAAGTACCAAAATAATTGGGATAATAATGGATTTAAACGTAAATGCCACGACCACGAAAATCGCAATCATTGTCAAAACCGTGATAAAATCTAGCTCGCTGCTAAACGTTTGGCTCATTTCATACGCCATTGGGGAATTTCCGATAATGTACACTTCATCCAAATGTTCGGCAAACAAGTCCTTAACCTTTTGAATAAATGCAAACGTCTTTTCCGACTCTGGCGCAAATTTTGTATTGAGCACAACTCTTGAATAACCGTCACCGACCAGCAATTTTTTCGCGTCATGAATGGTCGTTTTTGCGTCTGTAATGCTAGTTCGCATTTCTTCATCCAGAAAATCATCAAATCGGCTGTCATTCAAAATGCTTTCGTTCAAGAAATTCACAAAATCTTGCACCGTCAAAGTCCAGTTGTTATCGTATTCTCGGTCGCTTCCATAGTACACGTACAATAAATCCACCATATTTTTATCCAGCGAATCCGTCAAAACTGCCAAAATCGTAAATATTTCGTCTTTGGTATATTTTGTGTTGTTAATGGTGGCATTCATAATTCCCTGAATGGTGTTTAATTTCGTCGTTTTTTCTGCATCAAAACGGTCCCCATAATCGGGACTTGGCACGACTTCTTTCAAAAGAAAATCCACCAACTCTTGCAGAGAAATTGTCTGGTTACTTTTATGCCTCGAAACATGCAAACCATACAGCAAATCCAAGTCCACTTTGTTAATTCCAAGTAAATTCGACATTTCCAAGCTGCTATATTTTTTGCCGACCTTCACACCGCCCATAACAGACTGAACGGTCTGCAAGTCGCTGATTTTATCGGCTGACAAACTATCAGAAAGTGCACTGTCATTTCGGTGGGCCAACACAAAATCTACAAATTCGTTTGGCGTCAATTGCAAGGTCGTGTGGTTGACTTGATACAAAGTATAAATGCTCTTGACTTTCGCCTCATCAATCCCAATAAATGCCGCCAATTCGCTATAATTATAATTGGCTCCACTTAAGGTACTTGTCATAATGCTGTTCAATAATTGTAGTTGTGCTATTGTGCTTTCTTGCAAATTAGCTGCCACACTCGGATTGCTGCTATTCGTCAAAATCAGATTGACCAATTCATTTGGACTCGCGGTCCAAGTTGTCGTTTCGTTTTGCGAAAAAGCAATCAAGGCGTAAATTTGGCGAGTTTGCGCCTCTGGAATTCCTAAAATCTGAGAAATCTGTTGGGCAGAATATCTCGTTTTATTGGTTTGGATTGAGTCATCAATAATCAGTTTTAGCAATTTTAGCTTATCTAATGTTTCTTTATCAACCGAAAATGCACTTGCATCGACACTAGCTTCATTTGCGGTTCCTAGCGTGGTTAGCACAAAATTGATAAATTCTTGTGGCGTCATGGTGTAGTCGTCTTTCAAGCCAGTTAGCAAATAAATATTTTCCACAAAATTGGTTCGCACACCATTGAAAATATTTGCCAAAGCCGCTTTGTTCATTTTTGTGGTATTCATATTATTAGGGTTTTGTGCCAAAATGGAGATTTGTTCCAAATCACTCAAATCCACACCTTCCAAATAATGCGTCGTATCTTTTAAAGTCATCACGTGATTGATAAATTCCGTCACAGACAGCGTATTTCCAGTGCCAATTGTGCTATATTTTAGAAGTAACAGCTGTTTTATCAGATTTTCGTCCATGCCGAATACGCTTGCTAGCTCGGCAGAATTCATTTGTCTATCAATTGTTTCGCCATTGCTAAAAGTATTCAAAATGCGAATGTTCTGAATGGTTGCTTCATCAAAATTGTTGGCGTATTGCGGGTCGTTTAGCATGTCGTTAAGCACAAAATTTGAAAATTCTGCAATGCTCATTCGCGTGACAATATCGTTCAAACTCACGTAATATTTGTACAATTGCTCCATCGAACCAGCGTCCATACCAAACATCGCAGCCATTTCGGCACTCGACTTTTTCGTGTTATTGGTTGTTTGGTTGGTGAATTTCAACAGGGTGTTCAGCTGATTGCGGTTGCTTTGGCTAATTTTGCCCGCATATTCGGGATTTGTTAAAACGTCTTTGTTAATAAAATCAATAAATTCCGCGACCGTTAATTTTAAATTATTATGCTTTGAATTATAATAAATCAAAACATCTTCAACGTCTTTGGGCTCCATTTCCAAAATGGTAGCAATTTCGCTTGCGTTGCGCAATTGTTGCATTGAATTTTGAGTCGTAAATTGCGCCAAACGGTCAATATTCTTGCGACTTTCTGCGTCCAACTCCTCCCCCATTTTCTGGTTGCCATACACTTCGGTTTGAATGAAATTTATAAATTCGTTAAACGTCATTGTGTTATTTTCTTCTTTATTATAATAGTTGTAATACAAAATTTTTAGCAAATAATCTTCAATATTGACATCAGATCCCAAGTCGTTTAGTTTTTGCGCCAAGTTGTCATACGTCAGTGGCTGATTAATCGTGTTTCCATAACCTAAAACGTCATCCACATTGTCCTGTCTTTCCAAGTTTTCTAGCAAACTAGCGACTTTTCCTTCCTCTTCATTTTTATAAATAACCGCCATTTGGTTGTTTTCTGAAAACACACTTGAGACTTCATTGTCTTCTGAATCAGTGTACAAAATGCCCAAGTTTCCTTTCAAAAGAAAACTTAACGCGAAAATTCCAACAAACACAAAAATGGAAATTGGTCGAATATGATAACTAAATTTGCCTAGTTTTTCTAAATTAATATTCGGACTTTGCTTTTTAGTTTTGTTAATCGCGTCATCAAAAATTAAAATTAGCGCTGGAAGTACAAAGAAAATGCTGATTAAGCTGAATAATACGCCTTTTGCCAACACAAATCCCAAATCTCGCCCAATGGTAAAACTCATGAAAACCAATGCCAAAAGTCCAACAATGGTCGTTACCGAGCTGCTGGCGATTGAGCCAAAAGCATGATACAGTGCCTCTTTCATGGCGGTTACTTTGTCAGGGGATTTCTCTTTTTCTTGGTTGTAGCGGTTCATCAACATAATCGAATAATCCATCGACAGTGCTAATTGCAAAATTGCCACAATTGAATCCGTAATATTGGAAACGCTTTCAAACATAATATTGGTGCCCTTGTTCAAAAGAACGCCAACCAAAATTGCTCCCAAAAACAAGAATGGTTCCACATAGGAATCGCTCATGACAATCAAAATCAGCAAGGCACAAAAGATTGCCAAAACTACAATCCACGTTGGCAACACAGGAATATTTCTATCCGAAATGGCACCACTTGTATGTAGTTCACGGTCTTCAAAATGTTCGGTTATTTCGTTGTAAACATTTGTCGCAATTTCGGATTCCTCATCTGCCTTGACATTAACAATGTACAGAGTGTAATTATCTTTGTTAAATTCTTCTGTTTCGTCATAATCTACGCTTGAAACGCCTTCCACATTTTCCAAATAAGTTTTGATGTCTTGCTTTTCTGCTTGGCTTAGGTTTTCAAGCATCACATTCAAAGAACTACTCTCTGGTGCATCAATTTTGTCATTCATAATGTCCATCCCAATTCTTGTTTCAGATGTACTCGGCAGATATTCCGCCATGTCGTAATTTACTTTTACCTGTCTTGAAAAATAAATTGACATAATAGATAGCACGCCAAATACAACTAAAATGAAATATCTTTTGTTAATCATAAAATCTGTAATTTTTTTCAAAAGTTTCATCACCCTTTCTTTTATAGTCATTTTTCTATTATACGCGCTTTGAAAATGAAAGGAAAGTATAAATTTTGTAAAAGTGTCTAAATTTTGACACTTTTTATAAAAATGTCTATCTTTTTATTCAAAATTATGATATACTTAAGATAGCCGTTAGCGAAGAATGAGCTTTACGGATATCTTAGTTAATATTTTTGAAAAAAATATTAACTACAAAAGGATGGATAAAAATGAAAGTTCAGGGGTTAAATTCTTCTTCTAAAAAAACGAGAAAATTAATTAAAAAAACTTTTGCAGAACTAATTCAAGAAAAAAAGCAACTTAGCAAAATTACGGTAACCGAGCTTGTCAAACGTGCCGAGCTTACCAGAAGCACGTTTTATACACATTATGACGATATTTATGAAGTTGCCAAAGATTATGAATTGGAAACCATTGAACTGCTAACCTGTGATGACAAAGTTTTATATAGCAATCAAGATATTTTGAATTATTTTGAGGAAATTATTGCGTGTTTAAAAAAGAACGAAGAAACGTATAAGATGTTACTTTCTTCAAACGAAACACTTTATTTTTTGGAAAAATTGCGTAGAATGGCAACCCAAAAAATTTTTTCGGCTTTGAGAAATATTTATTATACTCCTGATTTAGAGTTAGATGTTGAGTTTTTTATTAATGGCGTGGTGGCAGAATTTTTAAAATATTTTAGAAACATGAGTGCCTATTCTTTAGACGAATTGTTAGAGCATACAAAAAGATGGTATCAAAAAATATTTGAGTAATTTTCTAAGATGAAAAAATATTGATAGAAAGCTTTTATTTTCTATCAATATTTAATCTGCAAATATTAAGAAATAGCTACTTTTTTGGTGTATCCTGTAAAAAGTTCCTCAGGATATTTTTCCCCAGCTGTATTTACTACTTTGTCATGCTTGTCTAGTATTTCCTGCAATTTGGCACTTCCCTGCATCATTTCATAGCAATTTAAAATTTCGCAATTTTCATTTTTATTACTAATTATTATATTTGCTTCTTTTATAAATTCATCATTTCCATAAACTAAAATAAGTTTATCTTGCACATTTATGTTGTATAACTCATCTACTCCCTTATTTTTCCAATCAATTTTCAATAAACTCTCAGACCTTTTCCCATGTATTCCATTCATCACTTTTTTCACGCTTTTACTAATATCTGATTCTAATACTGTTATAATTTCAGTGGATTCGTTTATTCTTTCGTTTATATATGGCAAAAGCATTGTAATCAAATGAATATCGTTGACGTAAAAACAGCATAACCTTTTCTTATTCATATTATTACCTCCATATATTTCATAATTAGGATTTTAACACTTAATATGAAACAAGTCAAATATTTTTACATTGCCTTTTTTGACAAAAAGTGCTATTTTTAGACATTTTTCAACAATTTGACTTGCAAAAAACGTCCTAAATCCACATTTTCCGACGTTTTTAGTGACATTTCTACTTATTTCAACACGCGAATTTTGTTACATTTTTGTAACAAAATTGTAATGTTTTTGTAATATTATTTTGTATAAATTTTAAATTTTGGCTAATACTGAATTTAATAGAAAAATTTAGAAAGGAAATCAAAAATGAGAAAATTTTCTACAAATTTTAAAAATCTTACAATTATTATCATTTTGTTTATTGCATTTTTTATTATCAATGCGCATTCCTATGCAATTAATGTGTCAAATGGGCTATCTAGCAATATTTTCAGGCTTCATATTTTGGCCAATAGCGATTCAGAGGAAGATCAAGCACTCAAATTAAAGGTACGTGATGCTATTTTACAGTACATGGAGACTTTGAATACAGCAAAGCAGGACAAGCAATCTGTGATAGAGCTATCAAAGACGCATATTGAGGAGTTCAAGACCATTGCAGAAAAAGTAATTCATGAAAACGGTTACGATTACTCGGTTAGTGCCGAAATTGGAAATTTTTATTTCCCAACAAAATATTATGGAAACATCTCACTTCCAGCAGGAAATTATGATGCTTTAAAAATTGAAATTGGAGACGCAAAAGGTCAAAATTGGTGGTGTTCACTGTTCCCTCCGTTGTGTTTTGTGAGCGTTTCTGCGGGTGTTGTGGAAGAAGAAGGCGAAACTTATTTGAAAGAAAATCTTTCCGAAGAGGAATTTGAAATTATTTCGGAAACCTCTCCCAAAATTGAATTCAAATTTAAAATTGTTGAGTTGATGAATCAAGAAAGAAACTAGGGGGCTGAATTTTCATTCGTCCCCTGCAAGGTGTTTTTGTATCAGCTTAATGAGCTTTCAATTAACCGTTCCATATTTATAGTAGTAACCACCTTTCCTAATTTTAATCTATATACACTATACATATTATGTAAAAATTATCAATAATCATTAAAAAGAAACTTAAAATTTTTCCAAATTTGTATTGTAAATGTGAAACTTTTGTGATATAGTTCGATATGAATGTATTTTTATACTTCATATAATTACTAAATATGGGAGGAATCGGTTTGGAAAAACTAATCATTACAGGTAATACGCCTTTAAAAGGCGATGTCATTATTAGCGGTGCTAAAAACGCTGCCGTAGCGATTATTCCTGCAACTCTTTTAGTCAACGGTGTGTGTACAATTGAAAATTTACCAAATATTAGTGATGTAAAATTATATTGTGATATATTAAAAAGTTTAGGTTCTCAAATTACTTGGAACTCTGAACATGAAGTAACAATAGATAATACCAATATAACTTCCTACAAAGCGCCAATGGAGCTTACAAGCAAATTTAGGGCTTCTTATTATCTCATTGGAGCATTGCTTGGAAGATGTAAAAAGGCGCAAGTTGGACTTCCTGGAGGATGTAATTTAGGGGCAAGACCTGTAGACCAACACATCAAAGGTTTTGAAGCACTTGGTGCAGATGTTGAAGTTTCCAATGGAAATATTACAGCAAAAGCGAAAAAACTTAATGCGAATTCTATCTATATGGACGTTGTATCAGTTGGTGCAACGATTAATGTGATGCTTGCGAGTGTTTTGGCAAATGGGACAACAGTGATTGATAATGCTGCAAAAGAACCACATATTGTAGATGTTGCTAATTTTTTGAATACGATGGGAGCCGACATTCGTGGCGCTGGAACAGATATTATTAAAATCAATGGTGTCAAAGAATTAAAAGGAAATGCTACGTATTCTGTTGTGCCAGACCAAATTGAAGCAGGTACTTTTATGTTGGCTGCCGTAGCTTCAAAAGGAGACGTTACAATCAAAAATTGTATTACCAAACATTTAGAATCGATTACAGCTAAAATTGTAGAAATTGGTGGAAATGTTGATGCAAATGGCGATCATTTGCGTGTATGGTGCAATACGAGACCACAAAAAGCGACTATCAAAACATTGCCATATCCAGGATTTCCAACAGATTTACAGCCACAAATGGGGGTTGTTTTGTCGCTCTCTAAAGGGACAAGTATTATTAATGAAAGCATTTGGGAATCACGTTTTCAATACACTGCTGAACTCAACAAAATGGGGGCTAAAATTACGGCTCAAGGGAAAAGTGCTGTTTTTGAAGGTGTAGAAAAGCTAACAGGAGCGCCAGTTTATGCGTGTGATTTACGTGCAGGAGCTGCTTTAATTATTGCAGGAATTGCAGCAAAAGGAAAAACGGAAATTTATAACTTGAATTATATCGACCGCGGTTACGAAAACATTGAAGAAAAATTCCGCAAATTAGGTGCAAAAATTGAAAGAGCAGAAGAATAAATTTGAAAAATACTTCCATTATGTAATAAACAATTGATAAAATTTTGATAGAAACAGGATAAAACGATGATAAAATTTTGTAGTATATATAGTGGCAGTTCTGGTAACTGTCTATTTGTTAATTCAAATCACACAAAAATATTAATTGATGCAGGTGTTAGTTGCAAAAAAGTTTGTGAAGGTTTAGATTCTGTAGGGGCTTCAATTACAGATATTGATGCTATTTTAGTGACACACGAGCATTCTGACCATGTGCAAGGAATTGGTACCGTTTCACAAAAATTTAATATTCCCGTATATGCTAATCTAGAAACTTGGGATGCGATGGAAAAACAACGAGATAAAATTACGAAAGAAAACATTCACATTTTTGAAAATGATAAAGATTTTGATTTAAAAGATTTAACCATTCATCCATTCAGCACGCCACATGACGCAGCGAATTCTTGCGGTTTCAGCATTCATAATGGGACCAAAAGATTAAGCATTGCAACAGATATCGGACATATGGATAATCGCTTAATTTCGGAATTATATAATAGTTCGTTTGTTTTTTTGGAAGCCAATTACGATCCAGAGATTTTGAAAGCATCAAGGTATCCATATCCGTTAAAACAACGTATTAGCGGTCCTCAAGGGCATTTATCAAATGACACAGCAGGAAAAACAATTTATAATTTATTATTAAAAAAGGAATTAAAAGAAGTCATGTTAGGACACTTGAGTAAAGAAAACAACTTTCCAGAACTTGCTTATCAAACTGTTGCGAATGAATTAATCGCTCAAAATACGGATTTGAATAACATTGGAATTTCTGTGGCAAATCGTTATCAGCCAAGTAAAATCGTTAATCTTTAAGAATACTATAAATTTTAAATACTTGTATTTTTAGGGAAAATAAGTAAAATAAATAAAATTCTACTAAGACATTTAAAATAAACATAGAATCACAACCTTTCTAGAAAAAAGTTATGATTCTATTTTACACTATTTTTGTCGTTTGTCAAGAGTTTTTGTACAATATTTTTCGACAATTTTCTTTATTTTTCTACAATCGCTTAAAAACAACATTGCTAAAGTCAGTGATTTCAAAGTTTGAAGAACCATTTGTTATCACGTCTTCTGCTGGCAATTGTAGCGAAATTGAACCTTTATAAACCACGTTTTTATTGGTTTCGATTAAAATATCAAAATTAATACCAAATTTTATTTCCTCAAGATTTACGCCTACATTTGTAAGTAAAGTCCCATTATACGTGATTTCTGTTGTTTCATTTGAAATATAAGTTCCCAAGTTGTCCAGCGCCATTCGGCAAGCAATGACACCACCTTGATTGCCAATTTCCAGTGTTTTCAAATCGTCCACAGCAGCGCCTGTATAAACAAGGCTTTCGTTTAAATAATTTTGCTCACTATGGGTATATAAATTATTGAGCTCGCCAGTTGGTCGATAAATCGCCAAATTGCCTTTTTGAGGGGCTTGCGTGACTTGAAAGTTTTCTAATGTAATTTGTTTTATCGTTTCCTCTGCGGTACTATTTTTATTCAGATAAAAATACAAGTCATTGACCTGCTTGATGCCAATATTCCAAATATTTTCGCCATCGTCGACAGGGGTTCCTTCCACAGTGCTAATCACGAAAATTTTCGATAAACTATAGGGTAGCGTTTGTTCGCCTTCTACTTCGTATTTTAAAATAATTGAAACAACAATCATTAAAATAATGATGATACAAAATAGAAAAAGGCATCGTTTTAAAGTTTGTAATTTTTTCATGATTTTCTCCTTAAATTTTCTTCTTTTTTGCGCGCAATTGCTTAAAAAAATCTTTTAAAATTTTTTCACACTCGTCCTTTAATATATATTTTTCTATTTCGATTTTATGATTAAATTTATATTCTAGTAAATTTAAAACAGAGCCACAAGCGCCAGTTTTTTCGTCCTGCGTACCAATATATAATTTTCGCAAACGGCTATTGATAAGAGCGCCAGCGCACATAGAACAAGGTTCCAACGTTACATACATATCACAATCAGTAAGACGCCAAGCGCCCAATTTTTTGCATGCTTTTTGAATAGCCAAAATCTCGGCATGACTGGTTGCATCGTGTTTTGTTTCTTTTTTATTATGTGCCCTTGCGATAATGTGATTATCTTTTACAATCACAGCGCCAACAGGAACTTCCTCTTTTTCAAAGGCCTTGCGTGCTTCCTTTAGGGCTTCTTTCATAAATTTTTCTTCCATAATTAACTTATATCATATTTTGCAAATTTTGACAAGTCCCTGAAAAATTGCAATTTTAAGTTTTTAATTGACAGTTTTGGACTTATTTAATATAATAAAATAGAGAAAAAGAGAGGGGGCGGAAATAATGATAATATTTACATTCATTATTCCAATTATTAGTTTTTTAATTGGTGCTTATATTTCCTATTATATTTTCAAAAATCATGGGTTTCAAGTGGCTTGGGCAGTAAATGCTGTATTTCAGTTAGTGAGTGCTATTTTTCGAAATGGTATGAATTATATTTTTGCAACTATTGTTGGAGTTGCGATTGGCTCATTGATTGGCACAGCAATCGAATATTTTGTCTATCAAAAAACCAATTCATTTTGGGGTTATGTAGGAGGAATGCTGCTGCTTGGGATACTAATTGTTATCGTTTTAGTTGTGATAAGCGTTTGGCTTGCAAGTTGCATATATTAAGTACATAGTAAAATATGGTATCATAAAGGCGGAGGAAAAATGCAAAAAATTTTAATTGTAGAAGATGACGAAAAATTACGCAGTGAATTAGAGATTTTTTTAAATAACAATGGTTACGAGGCACAATCACTGGAGCGATTTGATAACACAATTCAAGATATTTTGGCGATAAATCCGAATTTGGTTTTATTGGATGTTAATTTGCCAGGGACGGATGGGGAATTTGTGTGCAAGGAAATTCGTAAACAGTCCCAAGTGCCGATTATCATCATTACCAGCCGAGACAATGAACTCGATGAATTGATTTCGATTAATTATGGGGCTGACCATTATATTACCAAACCGTTTAATATTCAGATTTTGCTTGCCAAAATTGCTGCTATTTTGCGTAGAACTAATGCAGAAAATTGTCTCCAAGACAAAATGGATTGCAAGGATTTTATTTTGAATTTGTCAAAAAGCACAATTGAGAAGGGAGATGTTGTGATTGAACTAACCCGAAATGAGTTTAAAATCCTAAAATATTTGGCGCAAAATAGAGAAAAAATTGTGTCACGCGAGGATATTATGGAGTGTTTGTGGGATAGTGAAAGTTTTATTGATGATAACACTTTGACTGTCAATATTACGCGTTTGCGCGGTAAATTGGGAGAATTAAATTTGAAGGAATTGATAGAAACAAAACGTGGGCAAGGATATATTTTGTTAAGAGGGGAATAAAAATGCAATTTAGAAATTTCATCAAAGAAAAAATACCAACGATTTTTTTGCTATTTTTAGGCATTTTGTCAATTGAAATATTTTTAATGATTTATCCAATTGGAAATTTTATAAAAATTTATATCCCAATTGCCATTTTGGGGTTATACTTTTTAGGGCTGCTTTTTGAATATTTTCCCAAAAGAAACTTTTATAAGCATTTATCGGATATTTTAGAGGAACTAGATGAAAAATATTTAGTCACAGAAATTATAAAAATGCCAGATTTTTGGGAAGGGAAAATTTTTAAAAGTTCGTTGGAACAAATTGATAAATCTATGCTAGAGCATGTGAATCAATACAAATATTTGCAAGAAGATTACAAAGAATATATCGAATTATGGATTCATGAAATAAAATTGCCGATTGCGGTCAGCAAAATGGTTATTGAAAATAATAAAAATTCGGTTACGCGTAACATTGATGAGGAGCTGGATAAAATTGAAAATTATATCGAACAAGCCTTGTTTTATGCGCGTAGCAACGCAGTTGAGAAGGATTATTACATCAAAAAAAGCAATTTGAAAGAAATCGTCAATGAGAGCATCAAGAAAAATAAAAATTTATTGATGCAGGAAAAAACTAAGTTAAATTTGCATGATTTAGAAATAGAAGTAAATACAGATAGCAAATGGATGGTTTTTATTTTAAATCAAATTTTGCAAAATAGCTGTAAGTATCGAAAAGAAGAGGATTTGGAGATAGAGGTTCAGGCTCAAAAAGGCAAAGAAAAAGTTATTTTATGGATAAAGGATAATGGAATTGGAATTCCAAAAGGCGAAATGACGCGTGTTTTTGAGAAAGGGTTCACAGGAACAAATGGCAGAATGTCCAATAAGAAATCCACAGGGATTGGTCTTTATTTGTGCAAAAAAATGTGTGATAAACTAGGAATTGCGATTGAGTTAAATTCTGTGCAAAAGGAAGGAACCCAAATCAGGTTAGTGTTTCCACAAGGAAGTTATATGAAATTGTAAAATTGACTTTTTTTGCAAATATGGTATAATAATTTTCATAAAAAAGAAAGAGAGGGAAAAGTATGGAATGGAAATGTGAAAAGTGCGGTAATACAGAATTTGAAAAAGACCAAATGCAAGCTACAGGAGGAAATTTTTCTAAAATATTTGATGTACAAAATAAGAAATTTGTAACAGTGACTTGTACGAAATGTGGATACACAGAATTGTACAAAACACAAACATCAGCAGGAATGAATATTTTGGATTTCTTGATGGATTAAAAGGGAAATAAATTTATAACAATGAGACTGTAAATTTTTACGGTCTCATTTTTAATTCAAAAGAAAAAATTTTCATTTTGTATTGACAAAAAAGAAAGAATGGCATATACTAATTATAGTTGAGTAAATATTCAACTATAATGAAAATTTTTTTAAAAAGAAGGGGGGAATTATGGCTAAAAACGAATTTGCCTGTGATTGTAATGTCATTCATAAGGAACTTGTTGAAAAAACACTTGCTAAAATGAAAGACGATGATGTTATTTATAAAGTAGCGGAATTTTTCAAGATTTTGGGAGACATTACACGAGTGAAAATCTTATTTGCATTGGACCAAAACGAGCTGTGTGTGTGTGATATTGCCAATATTTTGAATATGACGAAATCATCGATATCGCATCAGCTAGGAACGCTTCGCAGAAGTGGAATTGTCAAATGCAAAAAAGTCGGAAAAGAAGTATTTTACATGCTAGATGACGAGCACGTAAAAGAAGTGTTCGAGGTTGGCATGGAACATATTGAACATAAAAAATAAATAGGGAGGTCATTTATTATGAAATATCATTTTGAAATAAAAGGATTGGACTGCGCAAATTGTGCCGCAGAATTAGAAAGAGCCATTGGAAAAATAGCAGGCATAAAAGAAATAAATATTAATTTTATGACAGAGAAATTAAGCATCGAATGTGAGGAAGATGACAAATCAGAAATCTTAGAAAAAATGAAAAAAGTCATCCGAAAAGAAGAGCCAGATTGCACAATCAAAGAGATTTAAGGAGGTGCTTATGAAAAAAAGAGCTATCAAAATTATTGTTGCGTTGCTTTTATTTGCAGTTGCATTGGCAATTTCTTTTCCACAATTGTGGCTGAACAAAGCTTTGTTTTTGCTGAGTTATGTATTTGTGGGATTGGATATTTTGAAAAAAGCGTGGCGCAATCTTTTAAGAGGTAAAATGTTGGACGAAAATTTTTTGATGTCGGTTGCAACACTTGGTGCATTTGGCGTAGGCGAATTTTCAGAAGCCGTTGCAGTAATGTTGTTTTATCAAATAGGGGAATTATTTCAAAGTTATGCAGTAGATAAATCCAGAAAATCCATTGCCAATTTGATGGATATTCGTCCAGATTATGCTAATGTGTTACGTGAAGAGGTGGAAGAAAAAGTCAATCCAAATGAAGTAAAAATCGGAGAAACAATTGTTGTAAAACCAGGCGAAAAAGTACCTTTGGATGGTGTGATTGTGGAAGGAAATTCTTGTTTAGATACCAAAGCATTAACTGGCGAAAGTGTGCCCAGAGAAGTTTTTGACGGAGAAGACGTTTTGAGTGGTTGCGTTAACTTAAATGGTTTACTTAAAATCAAAGTTACCAAAGAATTTGGCGAATCCACAGTTAGTAAAATTTTAAATTTGGTGGAAAATGCCAGCAGTCGAAAATCTAAATCAGAAAATTTTATTACGAAATTTGCCAGAGTTTATACACCAATCGTAGTTGCAATTGCGGTTGTTTTAGCGATTTTTCCGCCATTATTAATAGCAGATACAACCTTTGCAGATTGGATTTATCGAGCCTTGTCATTTTTGGTGGTTTCATGTCCGTGCGCATTAGTAATTTCAATTCCTTTGAGTTTTTTTGGAGGAATTGGAGGCGCTTCCAAAATGGGAATTTTGGTCAAAGGAAGCAATTATTTAGAAGCGCTTTCTCAAGCTGAAATCGTCGTTTTCGACAAAACAGGAACCCTAACCAAAGGAATTTTTGAAGTGCAAGAAGTAAATGCAATTGGAATGACTAAAGAAGAATTGCTAAAAATAGTGGCACATGCGGAAAGCTATTCCAATCACCCCATTGCTCAGTCAATTCAAAAGGCATATGGCAAGGAAATTGACAAAAACTTGATTGTAAAAGCAGAAGAAATCTCAGGTTTCGGCATTGTTTCTCAAATTGGAAATCAAGAAGTTTTAGTGGGAAATGAAAAAATGATGCGAGAAAAGCAAATTGAGTTTGCTGTTTGCGATAGTCTTGGAACGATTTTGTATGTGGCAATTGACGGAAAATATGTGGGGTCTATTTTAATTGCAGATGAAATCAAGGACGATGCGCAAAATGCCATTAAAAAGTTAAAACAAAATCACATCCAAAAAACCGTAATGTTAACTGGCGATAAAAAAGAAGTAGGCGAAAGTGTAGCAGCCAAACTTGGTCTGGATGCGGTTTATGCGGAATTGTTGCCTGACGGAAAAGTGGAAAAAATGGAAGAATTCATGCAGCAAAAAAGCGAAAAAGGAAAATTGGTTTTTGTAGGAGACGGAATTAATGATGCGCCTGTTCTGGCTTTAGCAGACATTGGAATTGCAATGGGAGGTTTGGGCGCAGATTCTGCGATTGAGGCGGCAGACGTTGTCATCATGACAGATGAACCTTCTGGCATAGTAAGAGCGATAAAATTGGCGAGAAAAAATATGCGAATTGTGAAGGAAAATATTGTTTTTGCGATTTCGATAAAAGTGCTAGTTTTGGTGCTTAGCGCTTTGGGAATGTCTACCATGTGGGAAGCCGTTTTTGCCGATGTAGGCGTTGCTGTAATTGCCATTTTGAATGCCTTAAGAATGCTGAAAGTGAAAAAATAGTGTAGTAAAATTAAAATAAATGTGTTATAATTAGAAAAACTAAGAAACGGAGGAGATTAAAATTAGTGATTTTGATAAAATAGAATATTGGGTTGAAATGGCAGGATATGATTTGGAAACAGCAAAAGATACTTATATGTTGGATTTATGTGTAATCAAGCAGTTGAGAAAATCTTTAAGGCTTATTATGTAAAAGTCAAAAAAGAAATAGCACCATATACTCATAAATTAATAAGATTAGCAGAAGAATGTAATTTGTATAAGTTAATGAGCAAAGAACAAAAAGAGTTTTTATTTGTTCTTTCGCCATTAAATATAGAAGCTAGATATCCAACTCGAAAACAAGAATTATTTGAAGCTTTAAGTAATGAAAAATGCAAGGATATTATAAAAGGGACGGAGGAATTCGTATTATGGATAAAGAAAAAGTTAGGAAATTAGTAGAAGATTATGCAAAAATAGTTGTTTCTAACATGGTAGTAAATAAAGTTATTTTATATGGCTCATATGCCAGAGGGGATTATAGAAAAGATAGCGATATTGATGTTGCTGTAATAGTGCCGAGAGAAAGTATTTCGTCAGATATATTAAAAGATATGGCGAAATTATTTGAATTAAGTGTTGGTGTTTCAGTAGATATTGAGCCAATATTGTTAATTGATGAAGAAGATACAAGCGGTTTTTTGGACAATATTTTAGAATATGGAGAAATTGTATATTCTAAATGATTTAAGAGGAGCGAAAATATTTAAAAACAAAAATTATAATATGACATTAAAATGTCATATTTAATTTAGGAGGGAAAATGTTTAAAAATAAGAAAGTCATTATTTTTGATATGGATGGAACTTTGATTGATTCGATTAACGTTTGGAATGAAATTGACAAAAATTTGATACAAAAATTAGGCTTTGAGAAGGAATTGAAAAACAGTGAAATTCAGAAACAGAGAGATGAATTTTTAAGGAATTTTAGTCAAGAGGAAAATCCGTATTTAGAGTATTGTAAAGTATTAGGAGAAAAATATCAATCACATTTAAAACCAGAAGAAATCCTTAGCACGAGATATGAAATCGGGCAAAATTTTTTCAAAAATGTGATTGATTATAAGCCACGAGCTGACGAATTTTTGCGAAAATTAAAAGAGAAAAAATTTGTGCTTGCAATTGCAAGTACGACGGGAAAAAATAATATACAAATTTATCAAACACAAAATCAAAACATGATAAAAAAGGCGGATATTGCCATTTATTTTTCAGTGATTTTTACGAGGGAAGATGTTGGAGAAATGAAACCAAATCCAGAAGTTTTTTTGAAAGTAGTGGAAACGTTAAATGTAAAAAAAGAGCAATGTTTAATTTTTGAGGATTCTTTGATTGGTGTGGAAGCCGCGAAAAATGCAGGGATTGAAGTAGTTGCAATGTATGATCAATATTCGGATGGAGAACGAGAGGAAATTAATCGTTTAGCCGATTATTGTTTAAAAGATTATACAGAAGCAATTGAAATATTAGAGAAAACGCAGTGATTTGAGCTAATAAAAATGTTGTATGCAATGGATTATTTTGCTCCTATTGGGAATTTGAAAATAGTAAGCGACGAAAAAAATATTGTCGGATTGTGGATACAAGGGCAAAAATATTTTGAAGGTACGATTTGTTATGAAGAAATTTCTAGGCAAATAGTGCCTATTTTAGATCAAGCCAAGCACTGGCTCGATCGATATTTTGCAGGACAAAAACTGTTGCCCAAAGAGTTGCCCTTAAAGCCAAAAGGAAGCGAATTTAGGCAATTTGTGTGGGAAATTTTGTGCCAAATTCCATATGGAAAAGTAACAACGTATAGGGAAATTGCAAAAGAAATGGCGCAAAAGCTGCACAAGGAAAAAATGTCGGCGCAAGCAATCGGTGGCGCTGTTGGGCACAATCCGATTTCGATTATCATACCTTGTCATCGAGTAATTGGTGCCAATGGCAATTTAACAGGTTATGCAGGCGGAATGGAATTAAAAAAGAAACTTTTAGATTTTGAGCAAAGTATAATATGACATTTTGATGTCATATTACAGATTAAAGTTAGAAATATCAATAGTTTAATGAGATTTTAAATATGACATTTTTGTGTCATATTTAGGTTTTGTAAAAATAATCAATAAAATTATTGCAAAAATTGACATAATATGATATGATACACAAGTAACCAAAATAGAAATAAAACAATGCAGATGTGCAAGGAGGAATTCAACATGTTAAAAAATTACAATGGAGCTGTCAATCGTTCAGTGTTGCGGGGATTAAAAAAAGTATCCAAATCAAATGCAGAAACATCCGAGTATTTATATAGTGTATTAAACTCATATGGCGAGGTATCTGTTTACACAAATCTATGCCTAACTGCTGATTGCCATGAAGAATATCGTACAGTTATTCTGAAAAGCGAGGCAGACGTTAAGGAGTATTTGAAAAAGGATCTTGAGCAGAGATTGGAGAATTATCTTCAGGAATGGCGACTGAAAGCAGATTTCTTGCTGACTGCAGTCATTTCTTTTTTGAAGGAGAACGAAGGGCGATATCCGAACAAAGAAGAAATGAGACAGCTGGAAATAGCAGCAGAAAATGAGAGGATTGCTTCTGCGCCTCTGGAGACTAAAACAGAACCACCTGCGAACTGGATGATTTTGAAAGAAATTTTAGAGCTGGCAGAGGAAATCATGGAAACAAGGTGGGAGAACAATCCAAAGGATTTTTTCGCATTGCATCCATATACAGACAGGCTAAATTTATCCAATAAGGATTGTGATATTACGATTGAATGGAGAAAAGTATATAGGAATAATAGAGATTATAGCTGCGAAATTGGAATAGATGGCTATCAAATCCACCTTTTCTATTGTAACGATACAGATCCCGATTTGTATGTTAAAAATTGGGGCAATAAAAGTGTTGCGTTAGAAGATGTAAAGGACTTGAACCAGTATATGATACAGGTTCACCAGTTTATTGTAGAAGTCGCGCAGCGGGAGGAAATTGAATTTGTAAGTGAAGTGGACTATGAAAAAATTGTATAAGTGCGTAACAGAGTAATTTTTGCAAGAAACAGCAACCTATAATAAGGGGGCTGTTTTTTGCACATAAAAATTTTAAGAAAATTTTAAGAAATTTCTATTGAAAATAATGCTATAATAAAACTAGACAAGGAGGGCATGATGGAAAATCAAAAAAATAAATTAATAACGATTTTATTTGGAATTTATTTAATTATTTTAATTTGGATTATTTTATTTAAAATGCAAACTGACTTAAAATTTTTGCCTTATATTCACTCTGTAAATCTTGTCCCATTTGGACAATCAGTCATTATTAATGGAAAAATAGATTTTAATGAAATGATTAATAATTGTTTGATTTTTATTCCAGTAGGAATTTATATTGAAATGTTAGGAAAAAATCGTAAATTTTATCAAAAAATAATTCCGATATTTTTCATAACATTATTTTTAGAAATTTTGCAATTTATTTTACATATTGGGGCAACTGACATCACGGATATTATCATGAACACTTTGGGCGGAATGGTTGGAATTTTGAGCATTTGTATGTTGCACAAAATTTTTAAAAATGGCGAGAAATTGAATCAAATATTGAGTATTTTAGCATTAATTTGTACAGTTATGGTGGTGGCATTTCTGGCAGTTTTAATTATAGTAAATTATTAAAAAATAGCTCAGAAAAAACTGAGCTTATTATTTAGCCGTTTAAAATATGACATTTTGATGTCATATTTTAATTTTTTGAAAAAAGTATTGACATTTGCACAAAAACTGTATATACTGTATATATACAAACAAATGCGAGGAGAAGGTATGAATATTATCATTAGCAATTCAAGCAATGTTCCAATTTATGAGCAAATTAAAGAACAAATTAAAAACAAAATTATTACCAATGAATTAAAGGCTGGCGAGTTGTTGCCTTCGATACGAAGTTTGGCGAAAGATTTGCGAATTAGTGTGATTACAACAAAAAATGCCTATGAA
Organism: uncultured Clostridium sp.; assembly: GCA_948467875.1. Classification (GTDB taxonomy): domain Bacteria; phylum Bacillota; class Clostridia; order TANB77; family CAG-508; genus Scatovivens. The sequence continues at coordinate 3,568 of CAOKFZ010000016.1, read as the reverse complement.
GCACTGGAAAAAGAGGGCTATGTGGAAACAGTTGCTGCGAAAGGAACATATGTCTCGAATAAAAATGTGGAATTAATTCGAGAAGAACAATTGCAAAAAGTAGAAAATTTAATTGAGACAGCAGTTTCGATTGCGAAATTAAGCCGAATTTCAAAAGCGGAAATTCAAGCCATGTTAGATATCATTTATGGGGAGGGAAATTAAATGGAAAATGTATTAGAAATTAAAAATTTGTCAAAAAAATATGAAGATTTTGCTTTGAAAAATATCAATCTTGCATTGCCCAAAGGCATGATTATGGGGCTGATTGGCGAGAACGGAGCTGGCAAAACAACGACGATAAAATCGATTTTGAATATTATTCAAGGCGATTCTGGAGAAATTAAAATTTTTGGTTTAAATCATCAAAAAAACGAAAAACAAATCAAGGAAGACATTGGTGTTGTGCTGGATGACAGTTTTTTGTCTGAATATTTGAATGCGAAGGATATTCAAAAAATTATGAAGCAAATTTATCAAAATTGGGATGAGAGCTTGTATTTTCAATATGTCGAGAATTTCAAATTGCCGAAAAATAAAATGGTAAAGGATTTTTCGAGTGGAATGAAAATGAAATTGAAAATTGCCGTGGCGCTTTCGCATCATCCGAAATTTTTGGTGCTAGATGAGCCAACTTCTGGTTTAGACCCAGTGGCGCGAAATGAAATTTTGGATATTTTTCAGGATTTTATCCAAGATGAGGAACATTCGATTTTGGTTTCAAGCCACATCACTTCTGACTTAGAGCATATTGCAGATTATATCACATTTATTAGTCAAGGGGAAATTGTGCTAACGAAGACGCGTGATGAATTGCTTGAAAATTATGGGATTGTGAAATGTTCGGAGGAGACTTTCCGAAAAATAGAGACAAAAGATTTTGTGAAATACAAAAAAAATCGCTATGAGTACGATGTTTTAGTGGAAAATAAAATGGAATTTCAGAAAAAATATCGAGACGTAATTGTTGATAAGCCTTCGATTGAGGAAATAATGCTAATTTATATAAAGGGGGAAAAGTAAAATGAATGCGATAAAAGGGTTAATATTAAAAGATTTAATGAATTTGAAATCCTATAAAACAACGATGCTGTTTATTCTTGTTTTATATGTGATTGTTAGTCTTAGTAATGAAGAAATGATGATTTCTGTTCCAATTTATATTGTGATTATTTTTGGAATGATAGCCATTGGGAGCTTTAATTATGACAGTATGTCAAAGTCTGACAAGTATATTCTTTCTTTTCCAGTGACACGCAAAGAAGTGGTGAAAGCCCGTTATCTTTATGTTTTTTTGTTTACGTTAGTGGGAGTTCTTTTTTCAATTGGTTTGAATCTGATTTTTCAAATCATAAAAACAGGAAACTTAAATGGTGTTAGTGATGTAATTTCAGTAGCAGTGGGAGGCTTTTTTGGAATGATATTGCTACAAGTTTTTCAAATTCCAATTATGTATAAATTTGGCGCGGAAAAGGGAAAAATTGTTCAAATGATTATGATAGTAGCATTAATGCTGGGAATATCAGGGATTACAGTAGGTTTGATGAAGGTTTCCAATGTTTCTTTGGAGCAATTGGAAATGGTGCTAAAAAAGTATGGGTTAATTTTGATTGCAATTGTCTCTGCGGTATTGTATTTTATATCGTATCAAATATCATTTGCAATTTATAGCAAAAAAGAGGTATAATTTCATGAAATGCAACCGAAAGTTGACAAAAAACAACCGAAAATTGGTTGTGCGCAACCAGTAGAAACGGTATAATTTTGTCAAGAAAGGGAGGAAATTTAGATGAAATTATCTGAAAATTTAAAAAGAATTCGAAAAGAAAATAATTTATCACAAGAACAATTGGCGGAGCAGCTTGGCGTTTCGAGACAGTCTGTTTCTAAATGGGAATCGGGGCAAAGTTACCCAGAAATGGATAAAGTATTGCTCATTTGCAAACTTTACAATTTTAACATGGATGAATTGATGAACGAAAATGTGAAGGAGGTAAATGAAACAAAACAATCCAAAATCAATATGAACAAATACATTGACGATTTTTTTGAATTTATTACCAAAACAGTTGACATGCTGAGTAGCATGACATTTAAACAAAAGTTAAAATGTGTGATAGAACAGTGTATGATTGCATTATTTTTATACTTAGGAATTTTGGTTGTTGGGTATATTGGTTCTATTGTTGTGATAGGCGTTTTTGGAAATTTGCCAAATGGAATATATCATTTTATTCGAGATAGTATTTTGCAACCTGTTTATATTATATTAAGTATGATTTTGGCAATTACAGTTTTTTTACATATTTTTAAAATCCGTTATTTAGATTATTACGAAATTGTGAAAGCAGAGGATTTGCCTGAAAATGATAAACCAGACGATGCAAATACAGAGAAAAATGTGCAAAGCCTAGAAAAGCAAAAAATCTTGCTTGAAAAAAAGCAAGAAAAAGTGATTATTCGTGATCCAGAGCATTCGCAGTCCAGATTTTTAAATGGCATTATTCGTATGGTGTTATGGTTTGTTAAATTCATGGCAGCTTGGATTGCTTTAGGTGTTGCGCTTTCGCTAGTTTGCTTTGTGGTTTTGTTGGTACTTAGTTTTCTATTTGTGAAAACAGGATTGGTATTTTTGGGGGCATTTTTGGGGCTACTTGCTGCCATTAGCATTCATTTGATTATTTTAGAATTGGTTTATCATTTTATCATTAGCAAAAAATCGAAAAAAGCACATATGGCAATTTCATTTATGATAGCACTAATTGTGGGCGGAATTAGTATTGGAATGATGGTAATTGGTAGCACGAAATTTAATATTGTAAAAGATGCTAATTTGAATCATGACCTAGAAGAGGTTTTTGAGGTGCCAATGACGGAAAATTTAATCATAGAACATTATAGAGATATGGAATATATAGAAAGCGATTTGGCAAATGTGAAAATTGTTGTGAAACATTCGAAATTACACGATGTAAAAATAATACAGGAAAGCGAGACAGTTGACTTGTATTTTATGGAAGATGATACTAAAATCATGGAAACCATTCGAGACGTGATTGATGATATCAACCATAAAGAAATCCGAAATTATGATGGACCAATAATTCAGGTGTATGCGTCAAAAGAAAATATTGAGAAAATGAAACAAAATACAAGAACAAGAAAGGAACAAAAGGAACAGGAATTGGTGGATGAATTGAATGCTAGAATTGACGAATTAGAAATTGAAAATATAGATTTGGAGAATCAAGTGTATGAAAAAGAAATTTTGCTTGAAGCGCAAGATGCTGAGCTTCAGGAAAAGCAAGATGAAATAGAAAGGATAAGCCAAGAAATGTAATGTAATTAAATAAAATTAGGGGCTGTAAAAAAGTTTAATATATTGCAAGAGGATGGAAATTTTTTACGGTTCCTTTTTATATTTGTAGAAATTTTTTCAAATCACTTGACAAATGTAAAAAGGCATGATATAAATAAGCGTGAGAAATTTTGTGAAGCAAAATTTCGCTCGCTTATCTATTAGAAGGAA
>CAOKFZ010000015.1 GCA_948467875.1 uncultured Clostridium sp. | reverse complement strand
TAAAAGCTATCCAGATATAAAAAGTTTAATGCTACTTAGTAACATTTTTAATGTATCTTTAGATGATTTTATGAAAGGAGATATTGAGGAGATTAGAAAAATAGTTGATAAAGGGAATGTTAAAAAATTTAATGTGATGAGTTATATTTTTCTGGTAGAAATGTTAGTTGTAACAATTAGTGCTTATCCATTATGTAAATTTTATGGTTCTATTGGGATTTTTGTTTGGTTATTATTTTATGCAATAACATTTGCAACAGCTGCTATTATTGAAAAATTTAAAAAGAATCATGATATTCAAACTTATAAAGAAATTATTGCATTTATTGATGGAAAACCGTTAACTTATGAGGAAAGTCAGCAAGAGATAGGAAAAAGAATGTATCAAAAAATTTTATTGGCATTCTTGGTGGGTGCCATAGCACTTGTGATAAATTTGGTTATTATTTTTATTATTAATAATATTCAAAAATAAAAGAATTTTGGGAGGTAAAAATATGGAATTTTGGATCATTATGATAGGATTTTTATGTATTGGAGAAAGTTGTTCTTTAGCTGGTACTTGGTGGAGCAAAAAGAAAAAAGAAGAGAACACGGAAGAGAAAAAGAATAAATTATAATTCAAATAATCAGTTGATAAAATGTTAATTTTGTGATAGTATGTTAAGGAAGATAGAAGGAGGGCTAATAAAGTTTTTTTAGAATTGGAGGAATAGAAAATGGAAAATAAAATTGAAGATATGAAAGAACATTGTACGAAATTATTTCCTACTTTAAAAAGATGGGAATGTACTTGTACGGATGAATGTGCTAGTGGTTATAATCCTAATTGTACTTGCGAAAATCCAGAATGCCATTGTAGAGAAAATAGTCAAATTTAAAGGGAGTTAGAAGGATGAAAGATGCGGAAATTTATTTTCAACCAATACTTCTTCATTAAATGTGCAATCATTTCAGAATAATCCAAAGGCTTGTGTTTATTTCTGAGATAAAAGATTTTATAGAGGAATAATATGAATTTGAATGTAATATAATTGAATAAGAAATTGTGAATTTAAGGGAGAGAATTTATGGATACAAAGCTAAAAATAATAGTGGAAAATTGTCCACAAAATCACAAATGTCCAGCAGTGAAAGTTTGTCCAGTGGGGGCACTGACGCAAAAAGATTTTGAAGCACCAAGGATTGATTATGATAAATGTATTCGATGTGGAAAATGTTCGAATTTTTGTCCTAAAAAAGCGTTGGTATTAGAGTAGATGGAGTTGAAAAGGAGGAAAATATGTCGGTTGAATTTAATAAGAATGAGGAAATTGTAAAATTAGTGCAAGAGGGTTTGAAAAAGACTGGTGGATATTGTCCTTGTCGAACGGAAAAGAGCAAAGATACCAAATGCATGTGCAAGGAATTTCGTGAACAAATTAAAGATCCAAATTTTGAAGGGTATTGTCATTGCTTGCTTTATTATAAATCAAATTAAAAATTGACCACGGAGAAATTCCGTGGTTTTTATCATTCAGAAATCGTGGAATAAAGGCTAGAGATATTGCCAACTTGTTCATCTGTTGATAGAATGATTGGATAATAATGATTTTTGGCTAGCCATTCATAAATTTCGTAAGAATGATTGCAACTCATGGTATAGGCATCTTTTAAGAATTGTCGTAGAGTAGGATTTGTGGCTTCCATAGAAGCAATGGCGTATTCTTTGCCAGCTCTTTTTAAGGTTAAAAAGTAAGATAAAGCGATTTCTCTATCTGTTAGATTTGTTACATTTGTATTTACAGTAACAGGTTCAGCAACTTTAGAGTTGCTAATGTTTTCTGTAAAAATAGAAGTATTGAGTTCTGGAACATTTAACTTGCCAGTTGCTGTTTCTGCTTTTTTTACAAATTCGACTTTGCGGTTGTAATCCTCAATGTGGATTGGAAAATGTGTTTCTAATAAAGATTTGAGTTCTTCATTAGTAGCTTGATTTTTAAATAATGACATACATGTGATTGTGTTTACACAACTACTGATTAATTCATTTAGATAACTTAATTCACATATGGTTAATTTCATATTGATTACCTCCTAATTTATAAGAATAGTATAACCAGATGACAAACTTATATTCTTGACAAATCAAGAAATCAATTATACACTGTTAGTGATTTAGAAATGATAAATGGAGGAAATAATAAGTGTATGAGCCAAAACAAATTCCTTATTTACTAGATAAAGATTTTCAAAAATATATCGAATATATGGAGTATCATAAAAAAGAATTGGAAGATTATTGCATGTGCATTTGGACGATGAAGTCCAAGCAAACATTAGATAGAGTTGTATCCAATCATATTTTGCCAGATGCTTGTATTGATATTGTGATAGATTTTGTAAAAGGTACGATTTGTTTTGCTGGTTTTAGTAAAGAAACAGAGGATTTTCAGCTAAATGAAAAAATTGATTATATGGGGGTTAGGTTGAAGCCTGGTGCCTTTTATTCTTTTTTTCAGATAGGTGCAGATACAATTATGGATAAACAGGTTCCTTTTTCGGAAATAGAAAAAGAGTTTGATTTAGCTCCAATCTTGTTGCTTTTTGATACAAAGGAGCGAATAGAATTTTTTACAAATTATTTGCTACAAAAGATAGTCAAAGCGCCAAGTAGGGATTTTATTGTGATGATGGATGAATTATATCAAAATCCAAAGGAGCAAAATGTTGTAAAAATGGCTGAAAATATTGGATTTAATAAAAGACAATTGTTTCGAATTTTTCAGAAAAATTATGGTGTGTCTCCCAAAGTTCTGTTGAATATCGTAAGGCTACATTTGTGTTTGACTTTACTGTTACAGGAAAAGGTAAAATTAATTGATATTGCTATACAGTGCGGATTTTATGATCAGTCACATTTTATCAAGGAAATCAAAAGATACACTGGAATTTCGCCATTAAAATTACTAGAACAGTATCAAGCATAATTTGTCCATTTTTTACAATACAAAGCTATTTTCTCATTTTATAATGAAATGGGAGGGAAAAAATATGTATGAATCAGTAACAACCAATATTATGGTTAAAAATGTAAAAGAGACAATCCAATTTTATGAGGAAAAGTTGGGATTTCAGAAGGTTCTGAGTGTTCCAGAAGAGGGAGAAATTTTGAATTTTGCTATTATGGGAAAGGATAAAATTTCTCTGATGTTTCAGGAGCAGGAAAATTTAAGCCAAGAATATCCTACGCTAAAAGTGGATTCAATTATTCCAACATTTACTTTATTTATTACGGTGCAAGACGTAGAAAAATTATATGAAGAATTGAAAGGCAAGGTAAAAGTGGCAAAAGAACTTCATAAAACTTTTTATGGAAAAGACGAATTTGCTATTTTTGATAATAATGGAAATATTTTAACGATTTCTTGCTAAATTATAAAAAATTTTTGAAAAAGTATTGTATAGAAGTCACAAATCATATAAAATAGAAAAGGAGATGATAAAATAAAAACATAAGAAAGGAAGGTTTTTATGGAAAAATCGAAAGTCTATTTTTGCAAAAAAATTACGCCAGAGAACATTGTGAAAATGTATGAGGTGCTTGGCAAATCATTGTCAGGGAAAGTGGCGGTCAAATTGCATTCAGGAGAAAAAGGAAACCAAAATTATATCAAACCTGAAATGATGAAAAAAATGGTAGAGTATGTAAAAGGAACGGTGGTAGAATGCAATACTGCTTATGATGGTGCAAGAAATGTAACAGAAAAGCACCAAAAATTAATGGAAGAGCATGGCTGGACCCAATATTTTGATGTGGATATTTTGGATAGCGAGGGGCCAGACAAAGTTTTAGAAATTCCAAAGGGAAAAGTCATTCGTGAAAATTATGTTGGAAAAAATATTGACAATTATGATTCTATGCTAGTTTTGTCACATTTTAAAGGACATCCAATGGGTGGTTATGGTGGAGCTTTGAAACAATTATCCATTGGAGTGGCTTCAACAGTGGGAAAAGTGTGGATTCATACAGCTGGAAAAGAGAAAGACAAAGCGAAATGTTGGGATTGCGTTGCTGAGCAAGATAAGTTTTTGGAAGCCATGGCAGATAGCGCGTCTTCAGTGGTTGACTATTTTAAGGGCAATATGGCATTTATTAATATTATGTGTAATATGAGTGTGGATTGCGATTGCTGCTCAGTGGCAGAAGACCCTTGCATGAAAGATATTGGGATTTTAGCGTCATTGGATCCAGTTGCTATTGACCAAGCTTGTATTGATTTGGTAAAAAATTCGGACGATCCAGGAAAAGAACATTTATTGGAGAGAATTCATTCAAGAAATGGTACGCATACAATTGATTGTGCGGAACAACTTGGCATTGGTTCAAAAGAATATGAATTGATAGAAGTATAGTGGTTAAGGAGGAATTTTTAAAATGGAAAAAGTAAAAGAGATGAAAAAGTCCAATGGCTTGATGGAAATTTTATCGAGTAAAAAAGCCAAATATGTGGTTGGAACGATTTTGCTAAGTGGAATTGGAATTGCTTTGCCTAGAATATTTCACATTTTGGTGGGAGCAAATGCAGGGGCAACTTTTTTACCAATGCATATTGCGGTTTTGATTGCAGCATGCGTGTTTGGGGCGCTAAGTGCAAGTGTTGTGGCTGGCAGTTCTGTTGTGTTTAGTTGGATGTTAACAGGAATGCCAAGTTTGGCAAGGCTTCCTTATATGCTAATTGAGCTTGTGATTTATGCTGTTTTATTGAGCGTTTTGAATAAAAAATATAATTCCTATATTGCCTTAATGGGAACTATTATTTTAGGCAGAATTTTATATGCTGGCGTATTGTTTGCGGCTGTTCATTTGTTCCACTTGTCAACGTATGGAGTATCTGTTTGGCAAAGTGTTCAAGCAGGGGTGCTAGGTATTGTGCTTCAATTGATTTGTGTGCCATGGATTTGTAAAGTACTTCAGAAAGGAATTCATTGGGATGAATAAATTGGAACAAATCAAAGAAATTTTGCATGAGAAGAATGCTTCGCTTGTGGTGGCATACGCCAATGGAGACATAAAGGAATATTACCAAAATAGAATAAAAGATATCAAGAGTATTTTACAGGAAAATTCAGAGGCACTGAAGGGAGCCCAAATTGCGGATAAAGTGATTGGAAAAGTGGCGGCGTCAATTTTGACAGTTGCGGGTGTGCAGGAAATTTATGCAGATGTTATGAGCCAATATGCGGTTCCAGTTTTGGAAAAAAATGGCGTAAAGTATGAATACCGAAAATTAGTGGAGTATATTCAAAACAATGACAAAACAGGAATGTGCCCAATGGAAAGTAAATATAAAGAGGAAAAGGATATTTCGATTGTTTATAGAGAAATGATTGGATAGAAATTTGAGATATTTGATAAAGACTACTTATCAGTGTATAAGTAGTTTTTTATTTCAAAAATGTAATATATATTTAAGAATGTTTGTAAAAAAACAAAAATTCTTTTAGAATATTTAAAGAATATATTGACTTTTTTAGAAACGATGATATAATATTGACAAATGGAGGTAAGAAATGAGAAAAAGATTGCAGTTTGCGTTAGAATCGTTTGCTATAACGTCATTAATTACAGAGATTAGAATCGTAGAATTTGGAGGGTTAGATTTGCAGCCAAAGTATCAAAGAAATTATATATGGAAAACAGATTTTAAAGATAAATTGATTTATAGCATTATCAAAGATTATCCAATTGGGAGTATTATTATAAGGCAATTAGAGCTTCCAAATGAAAAAGGTGCGAGAAAGGAAATTGTTGATGGACAGCAAAGATTAACCACGATTTATGATTTTATTGAAGGAAAATATGAGATAACAAGTGAATTCTCTAGAAAGATTATAGAAGAGATACAGTATTTTTATGGTGATAAGACAGATATGGAATTTGAAAAATTGGTTAAAAGATTGAAAAATAAAGGAAATATAAAGTTGAGATATTCGGATTTACCGAGTCCGGTTAGAGGGAGATTTGAGGCTTTTAATGTGTCGGTAACCAAAATAATGGAAGCGACAGATTTTGAGATTACAGAATATTTTCAATTTTTGCAGAATCAAGAACGATTACGAGCAGGAGAAATTCTGAATTCTTTAGCTGATTCTCAATTACAAAAATATTTAATGAAAATTAAAGACATTGATGTTTTTTGTCATATTATTGGGTTTGATAATAAAAGAAAAGAGTTTGACAAATTATTTTATAATATTATCGGTTTATTGGATAATAAGATTTCATTAGGTGTGCCTGATAGTATTATTAATAAGTATGTTACAACAACAGATGAATTGACAGAAGGAATAGCAGAGGTAGAGAATTTATTGTTTCAGATAAATTTAATTACAGAGCAATTTAGAAATCAGTTGGTTTTAAGTAATACAAAAAAACGATATGTTAAATTTTTTATGTTATTGATTGGTTTTGGCTTTATTGACTTTAGAATGGATACAGAATATAAATTAAAGGCATTAGAAAAGTTGGACCATAAATTGTCTGTATTTTTTTCGACTAAACCTGATATTGAAGAGCAAGAATTTGAAGGATATACTGATGAAGTGATAAAAGAATTTCGCTCAATTGCGTTAATTAGTAAGGGAGCACAGTCATTGGAAAGAGTAAAAAATAGAATGAAAATATTGGCTTATTATGTAGAACATGCAGAAGAAAAAGAAAAACCATCAGGAATACCAATGGAATAAGATTCTGATAAAAAAATACGAAAAGTAGGTGGTGAAAATAAAACGAAGACTGAATATATTTGTTGATGAAAGTGGAGATTTTGGTTTTGTAAAGGGAAGTTCAATGTTGTATGGGGTTTCTCTTACAGTTCATGAGAGTGGAGATTTAATAGAAAATGAATTAGCTTATTTAAATAGTAAGTTAAATGCTTCTGGTTATGATGGAATGATTCATCTAGCTGATTTAGTGGCAAGACGTGGAGATTATGTATATCTTGATTTTAAAAAGAGAAAAAATATTTTTTGGTCAATTTTTCACTTTTCTAAAAGAGTTAAAGTTAAGGTACATACGATTATAGTTGATAAAAGATTTAAGAATGACAAGGTTCGGATTAAATAAGGAGTTGGAGATTGAGATAAATAAATTTTTTAACGCAATAAGTGATTATATGAGTGAATTTGAGAAGGTTGTTATTTATTATGATAATGGACAAGGAACGCTAGGGACAATGTTAGATACTTTATTAATCACGAAGAGTAATATAGAGCACAGAGTTAAGTTTAATCATAAGGAAAAGAGACTATTTCAAGTTTCTGATATGTTGACATGTATTGATAAAATTGTGTATAAGTATCAGAATCATATTCCATTGACAAAAGCGGAGCAATATTTTTTTAGCGTGAAAGAGTTGTTGAGGATTGTGAAACAACTTGAAAGTAAAAGATTAAATATAAAAAGCCATTCGTAAGAATGACTTTTGCGACACTGAGTGTCTACATGGGTTTGGTCCATAATAGACCAAAGTAGAATGATATCTATAATAGATATCATTTACTACTAATTCTATTATATACGATAAATTAAAAAAAGTACATTATTTTTTAAATTTAAGAATAAATTTTGCAAGAGTTATTTTAGATAGGGGGAATTTAAATTGAATATTGAATTTGAAAATATAATAACGCCAGAGGAATATAATGAGCTAAGAGAAAAAATCGGCTGGAAGGCACACGATTTAAAACGAGTGGAAAAAGCAATTGGTAGTAGCAAGTTTGTAAAAAAAGTTGTGGTAAATAATGAAATAATTGGGATGGCAAGAGTAATTTGTGATGGAATTTATGCGTTTGTAGTGGATGTGATGATTAGTCCAGATTATCAAAATCAAGGAATTGGGAAAAAATTAATGCAAGAATTATTACAGGAAATAGAGGAAAACATGAATGAGGGAGAGACAATGAGTGTTAATTTGATTTCGATGGCAGGAAAAGAGGAATTTTATGAAAAATGCGGTTTCCAAAAAATTCCGTATGAATATACAGGATATGGTATGAAAAAAGTGATTGAGAAATAGGGAGAAAAATATGAAAGAAAGATTTTTGACGAGGTCAGCAGTGATTTTGATGTTAATGAGAGATACAGAAAAGGGAGAAGAAGTTTTGTTACAGAAAAGAAAAAACACAGGATATATGGATGGATTTTATGATTTGTCTGCTTCTGGGCATGTTGAGAAAGACGAGCCAATGACAAGTGCTCTTATTCGAGAAGCGAAAGAGGAAATAGGAATTGTTATAAAGTTGGAGGATATAGAACTTGCAACGATGATGCATACCAAAACTCCAGAAACAGGGCAGATTTATTATAATGGTTTCTTTAAAGTAAAGCAGTATAAGGAAGAAATCAAAATAAATGAACCAGAGAAGTGCGAAGAATTAAGATGGTTTCCATTAGATAAATTGCCAGAAAATCTATTGCAAGATAGATTACAGGCAATAAAAAATGAAAAAGAAAATCTAAAATATAGTGAATTTGGATGGGAGAATTTTATATGATGCGAATTAGATGTAGAAAATAAAAAAATAACTTTGTTAGAAGCAGTGGTTTCATAGAAAGTTAAGAAATGGGGCGTTTATGGAATGTGATTTAAAATTAGTTTTTCCAACAAAAGAGTATCAAAAACAAGTGCAGGAATATTTGCAAGAACATTTTGACAATCATGAGTATGAACTAAATGGAGATGGTGGCTTAGATACCATAAAAGATTTTGACAAATGGCTAGAAAAGGTGAAAAATGATGTGTCAGAAAAAACGATAGAAATGGGAAGAGTTCCAGCCACTTTATTTTTGGGTGTGAGAAAGTCAGATAACAAAGTAGTTGGGATGCTTCAAATTAGGCATTATTTGAATGAAAGTTTACTGAAAAATGGTGGGCATATTGGGGATGGCGTGCGACCTTCGGAAAGGCGAAAAGGTTATGCCACGCAAATGATTAGGCTCGCACTTGAGAAATGTAAAAAATTAGGCATTCAAAGAGTGTTAATGGTGTGTTATAAAGATAATATTGGCTCTAGAAAAAGTATTGAGAAAAATGGAGGAATTTTAGAAAATGAACTTCCAGCGGAAAATGGTAGAATTGACCAACGTTATTGGATTAGTTTGAAAAAGCGTTTTGCTAATTATATTAGCAAGGCAAAAGATGTTTTGAAAATAAAACAAAACATGAAATCGGTCAAAGAAAAAGATTTTTCAGGCGATATTTATTTAAATGAATTTGTCAAAATGTCAAGCCCAGCTTTTTTAGAAAACGGCTTGTGCGTTCGAGACAACCATTATAAATGGTTGCAATTTTATGATTACGCTTCAGAAGTTTGTTTGACGACAATTTACAATGAGAAAAATGAAATTGTGGAATGGTATTTTGATATGGCACGAAAAATTGGGAAAGAAAATGGCGTTCCATATGAAGACGATTTGTATTTGGATGTTGTGTTGAAGCCAAATGGCGAAATAGTCTTATTGGACGAAGATGAGCTACAAGACGCATTTGAGCGAATGGAAATGACAAAACAAGAATTTGACGAAGCATACGAAACAGCAAAAGATTTAATGAAAAGGCTTCAAGGAAACCAAGAAAAAGTGAAACGTTTTACAGATAAATATTTACAAGAAATGTTAGAATAAAGGAGATTTTATGCAATATAAAATAGAATTAATGAAACCAGAAGAATTGATGGAAACTTTGAAGTTAGTAAGAGATGTTTTTGACGAATTTGAAGCACCAGGTTATAGTCAAGAAGGCATAGAAAATTTTAATCAATTTGCTAATTTTGAAAATATCCAAAAATGCTTAGAGGAAAATCTAAAAATAATAGTTGCCAAAATTGAAAATAAAATTGTTGGAATGATTGCTGTTAGAAGTTATGCACATATTGCTATGTTATTTGTGGATAAAAAATTTCATAGAAAAGGAATTGCTAAAAATCTTGTTGAGAAGGCAAAAAAATATTGTGAACAATATCATCAAAATTTAGAAGCAATTACTGTGAATTCTTCGCCTTATGCAGTAGGATTTTATGAAAAGATGGGATTTGTGAAAATGAGCGATGAGCAAATTGTGGATGGAATAAGATTTACACCAATGAAATTGGTTATATATCAATTTTGTGAATATCAAGATGAGGATTTTGAAAATCTACATAGAATAAAAAAAGATTGTTTTAAGTGGTATGTAGAAAAAATTTATGGTTGGGATGATAAAAAACAAATAGAGTTTTCAAAGGATTTTATTCGAGAACATAAAAAAGATATGAAAGTTATTGTTTGCATGCGTCAGAAAATAGGAGTTTTTACTAATTATATAGATGAAAACAAGGAAAGTGTCATTAGTTTATTTTTTATTGATAAGAAGTTTCAAAATCAAGGAATAGGAACGAATATTTTAAAGGAGCAATTGAAAGAAGATGAGAGAAATTGCAGAAGTACAATTTTGCAAGTTTTTAAGGAAAATAAAGCGAGATTTTTATACGAGAAAATGGGGTTTGAAGTCTATGATGAGACTGAAACTCATTATAAAATGAGAAGAAAATTAAAAAAGGAGGAATTGTAAATGTCAAAGTTTGTGATGATAATTGGCCCAGAGGCGGTTGGGAAAATGACAGTTGGGCAAGAACTTGCAAAATTAACAGATTTAAAATTCATGCACAATCATGAGACAATTGATTGTTTGACAAATGTTTTTGAATTTGGTTCTATGGCTAGGCGAAGGTTGACAAGTTTATTTCGTTATTCGATTTTTGAAGAGGTGGCCAAAAGTGACTTGGCGGGAATTATTTTTTCGGCATGTTTTGATTTTGGGCGAGATATTGAAGAGGAACGAGCCGAATTTTCCAAATGGATGGCATTGTTTGATGAAGTTTATGTGGTGGAATTGGAAGCGTCTTTAGAAGAACGTTTACGTCGTAATAAAACGGAAAATCGTTTAAAGAATAAGATGTCAAAAAGAGATTTGGAAAAAAGTGAAAACAGATTATTGCAATCCATGATAAATCACAGATTGAATTCGCAGCAAGGAGAAGGAGAAGCAATTTTTCCAAATTTTTTCAAAATTAATAATGAAAATTTATTAGCTGAAAAGGTTGCAAAAATGATACAAGAGAGATTTAATTTGTAGGAGGAGAATATGATAGAAATTAAAGAATATCAGGAACAGTATTCACGGAGAAATGTCGAATATAATTTGTGAAAATTTATATCAAATAAACATAAAAGATTATGGTAAAGAATTTATTGATAGGATTGCAAGGCATTTTGGTCAAGAAGAAATCGTAAAGACATTTCCGAAACGATGTAAATGTTTTGTTGCGTTGGATAATAATGAAGTAGTAGGCACGGCAAGCATTGATAAATTACAAGGAGATGAAACAGGAACTAAATATATAATTTTAACAGTTTTTGTGAAGATAGCGCAACAGCATCAAGGAATTGGTCGTTTATTAATAGAAGAAATTGAAAAATGTGCAAAAGAAATTGGAGCCAAAGAACTGATTGTACCTGCTTCTATATATGGTTGTGAATTTTATGGTAAATTAGGATATCATTATATGAACGGTAAAAAAGAATTAAATGAAGAAAAACAATATATGATGATAAAAAGTATATGAAAGGAGGAGGAATTGTAAATGTCAAAGTTTGTGTTAATTATTGGACCGCAGGCGGTTGGGAAAATGACAGTTGGGCAAGAACTTGCAAAATTAATTGATTATAAGTTATTTTATAATCATATGACAATTGAAATGATACGATTAATTTTTGATTATGACAGAGAAATTTATCATAAGATGAATGAAAAAATTAGATATGAAGTTTTTAAAGAATTTTCAAAAAGTGATCAAAAAGGAATTATTTTTACATATTGTTTTGATTTTGGAAATAGGATTGCAGAAGAAAAAGAGACAACTAGTAAGTGGATGAGTTTATTTGAAGAAACGTATGTTGTGGAATTAGAAACAACATTAGAAGAGCGATTGCGACGTAATAAAACGGAAAATCGTTTGGAACATAAGCCATCTAAAAGAGATGTGGAATGGAGTGAAAATGAGCTGTTAAAATCACTAGAAAAACATAAACTCAATTCAGAAACGGGACAAGGTGAAAAAATATTTAAGAATTATTTAAAAATTGATAATACTAATCTTTCGCCACAAAAAGTTGCAAAAATGATACAACAAAAATTTGATTTGTAAGGGGAGAAATGGTTTAATGAATGAAGTGGAAATACGAAAAGTGAGGCAAGAGGATATTGAGGCAATTGTAGGAATTAAAATAGATGGTTGGCAAACCGCATATCGAGGAATTATTGATGATAAGTATTTAGAAGCTTTAAATAAAGAAGAAAAACTAGCAAAAATGAAAGAAGATTATTCACAAGATGGTTTTATTGTAGCAGTTATGGAAGGTAAAATTGTTGGATTTTGTAGATACATAGGTAGTAATGAGTTTTCAAGTGAGTATGAGGAAATCGATTGTGAATTATGTGCATTGTATGTAAAATCAGATTTGAAGAGAAATGGAATTGGAAGAAAATTATTTTTGTATGTAGTAAATCAATTTGTAAAAGAGCAAAAAAGTAAAATGCTTTTATGGTGTTTGAAAGAAAATAGTGCAGGAAGAGCGTTTTATGAAAAAATGGGCGGGCAAGTATATGCTGAAAAAAAGGCAAAAATTGGAGAAAAAGAATATGAAGAAGTGGCGTATTTGTATGATTTAGTTAGTATGAAAATTTGATTTATAGGAGGAAATATGGAAGTAACGATAGATGTGCCAAAAGTAGAAGATTTTGAAGATGTTAATCAATTAGCAAAACAAGTACATAGTTTGCACGTAAAGTGGAGACCAGATTTATTTATAGACGTAAAAGAAGTAATTACGCAAGAAGATTTTAAAGAAATGTTGCAAAATGAAAATATTGTTGTTGCAAAAGTACAAAGTGAAATTGTGGGTTACATGACTTTTTGCATACAAGAAAAAAATCATCATGGAGTAAGGTTTCGAAAATATTTGAAAATTGATGCAATTTGTGTGGACGAGAAAAGTAGAGGTTCTGGAGTTGGAACAAAATTGCTAAAGTTTGCAAAAGAAAAAGCGAAAGAAAATGGTTGTACTGATTTGGATTTAACAGTAAATGAAGAAAATGAAAATGCGATTAAAGTGTATGAGAAATTTGGGTTTAAAGTAAGAAATATAGCGTATTCAATGAAAATTTAGGAGGAAATAAAAATGAAGTATTTTAAAAAGTTAGTTGGCGAAAATATTTATTTGTCGCCACTGAATATAGAAGATGCAGAAAAATATGTAGAATGGTTTTGCGACTTTTCTATGACAGATGGCTTGGGAACAAGTAGTAATCTTATGACTATTGAGGCAGAAAAAGAATGGCTTGAAAAAACAATCAAAAATAATGATTTTCATTTTGCGATTGTGAGCTTAGGAAATGATCAATTAATTGGCACTTGTGGCTTTAACGAAATAAGCCATCAAAATAGAATTGGAACAGTGGGGATTTTTTTAGGAAATGAAGAAAATCGAAGTCGTGGTTTGGGAGCTGAAGCTTTGCGATTGCTGCTAGATTATGGTTTTCATTATTTGAACTTGAATAACATTATGCTCAATGTAAAATCTTTTAATGAAAGAGCGATTAGCTGTTACAAAAAAGTTGGATTTAAAGAATTTGGCAGAAGGCGCCAAAGTTATTTTTTAAATGGCAAATATTATGATGATGTGCAAATGGATATTTTAGCAGAGGAATTTACAGGAAGTTATATCAAAAATAAGAATATGTGAACTTTACTTTTTTAGTAAATCATGATAAGATAAAAATGAAATTTATCATTAAGAAAAGGATAAAATAGAATGGAAAATAGTTTTGTATATCAATATGAAACAGAAATTGATAAAATGCAATTAGTGAATTTATTTGGGGCGGTTGGCTGGAAAATAGCGGAATATCCAAATCGTTTATATCTGGCAATTAAAAATAGTGATTATGTTATGACCGTTTGGGAAAAAGAGAAGTTGGTAGGCTTAATTTCAGCAATTAGTGATGGTTATATTAATGTTTTTATCACGTATTTGCTGGTTCATCCAGATTATCAAAAAAAGGGATTAGGGAAAATTATGATGCAAAATTTCTTGAAAAAGTTTGATGGTTTTGGAAGAAGAATTTTAACAACAGAATTTGATAAAGAGAACTTTTATCAGAAATTTGGATTTTGCAAAGACGGAATTGCGATGTTTAACAAAGATTGGAAAGAGGATTTACCAAATGAATAAACCGATTAGAAAAGCCGCCAAATGTTATTTGGTGCAGAATAACAAAGTGGTTGTTACAAAATACAAAAAAGGAAATAAAAAGCAAGATTTTTATGATATTCCAGGTGGAAAAATCGAAGAAAACGAAAGCTTAGTGCAAGCAGCAATTCGTGAAATGAAAGAAGAAACAGGGATTGTTGTCAAAAATCTAGAACGAAAAGGCGAAATGACAATTGAATATCCAGATCGAATTTTTAGTTTTGCTATATTTTTGGCAAAGGAATATGAGGGCGATCCACAAGAATTTGCAGAAAATACAGCAGAATGGATGGATATGGATGATTTATTAAAACAAGAAAAAATCTTGTCAAATATTATGATTTTAGACCGATTTTTTAGAAAAGGTTTGCTAGACGAAAATTTCAGATTTACAATGCATATTTTGGTGGATGAACAGGAAAATATTTTAAATGTGAATTTTAATTTGGAGGGAAAAAATGAGTGAAGTCACAGAAAAAATAAAACAAGAATTGTTAAAAAGATGTGAAAAATCGAAAGAAAAGGATGGTTATGATTTTTGGAACGAACATATTAAATTTGTGGTGCAACATGGGGTAGAATTAGCTGAAAAATATGGTGCAGATGTTGAAATTGTAAAACTTGGCGCGCTTTTGCATGATATTGCGATGCCATCCGAATATGGACCGAGAGAAGAACATCATATTTATGGCGCAGAAATTGCAGAGGAATTATTGACGAATCTAAATTATCCAGAGGACAAGCTAGAGCAGGTCAAAAATTGTGTGTTAAATCATAGAGGTAGCAAAGACAGACCACGAAACACAGTCGAAGAGCAATGTGTGGCAGATGCAGATGTGATGGCTCATTTTGATAATATTCCAAGTTTGTTTGCGCTTGCCTATCGAGAAATGCATTTGTCAGAGACTGAAGGCAAGGAATTTGTGAGAAAAAAATTAGAAAGAGATTTTGGTAAATTAAGTCCAAGAACAAGAGAAGTTTTAAAAGCTAAATATGAAAATATTATTAGTATATTATTTGTGAATTAAGACATTGATTTATACGAAATTTCATAGTATAATAAAAAAATAAATCATGGAAAAGAGAAAAGATTATGACGATTTTAGAATTTATTTTAAGCCATCAAAATTATTTAGAAGATTTTATAACAAGAAGTACCTATCATTCGAATGCAATCGAAGGAAATACGCTTACCTTTGCTGAAACGTATGCTATTCTTTACAATGATAATAGTTTTAAAATTCAAGGAAAAGAGCCGAGAGAAATTTATGAGGCAATTAATCATAAAAATGCTTTAGAATTGGTTTTTGAGAATTTAAAAAATCAGGATACATTTGATGATAGGTTTATTAAGAGATTAAATGAGATAATTAATAAAAATATTAAGGAAACAGAAGGTTTTAGGACAGTACAAGTATTTATTCAAGGGAGTGAGCATATTCCCCCTGAGCCTGAAAAGGTGCCTAATTTAATGAATTATTTTGTTTATAATTATAATCATGATGAACAAGAGATTTTTGAGAAAATTGCAAGATATCATATTGAGTTTGAGAAGATCCATCCTTTTGAAGACGGAAACGGAAGAACAGGAAGGTTGCTATTAAATTATGAGTTGTTGAAAGATAACTTGTCACCTGTTGTTATAGCAAAAGAGGATAGAGTAAAATATTTTGAGTTTTTGAGAAATAATGATAGTGGAGGATTGGCGGAATGGTTGAAAGATTTATCAGATAGAGAAAAAGAGAGAATGGAGAAATTTGGCAATAAAACCTAACACTTCACAAAGTCAAAAAGCGAGAGAAATTTTGCGCAATCCCGAAAATTTCTCTCGCAAATGTTTTTAATATTGTCTGCCCCAAACGACCATTGTATCTGCTTTTTTTCCACAGATAGGGCACGTATCTGCCAAACGTTCTTGCTCAAAAGGAATACATCTCGAATGTGCACCAGTCACTTCTTTGATTTTATTCTCGCAAGCTACATCGCCGCACCACATTGTCTTGACATAACCTTGATTGGTTTCAAGATTTTGCAAAATCTCATCCAAGCTATAAGCCACAGAAGTTTTGGCTTTGCGACGCTCTAAACATGCATCATACATATTTTTCTGTATAGTTTCTAAAAGTTCACTCAATCGATTTTCCAAGTTTTCTAATGAAACAGTTTCTTTTTCCATGGTGTCACGTCTGACTAAAACACATTCTCCATTTTCAATATCACGAGGACCAATTTCCATTCTGACTGGAACGCCACGCATTTCCCAATCATTGAATTTGAAACCAGGAGAGCAATGATCTCGATCATCCAATTTGACACGAAAAGACTTTGACAACGCATTTTTTAATTGATTAGCAGTCTCAAGCACACCTTCTTTATGCTGCGCAATTGGAACAATGACAACTTGAATTGGTGCCACTTTTGGTGGCAATTTAAGTCCTCGATTATCCCCATGTGCCATAATAATTCCGCCAATTAATCTGGTGCTAATGCCCCAAGAAGTCGTATAACCGAACTCGTCTTGTGATTCACGATTTTGGAATTTAATATCAAAAGGTTTAGAAAAATTTTGCCCCAAGTAATGTGAAGTTCCCGCTTGCAGAGCGCGACCGTCGTGCATCAAACATTCGACAGTGTAGGTATCGACTGCACCAGCAAATTTTTCTTTTTCGGTTTTCTTTCCTTTTAAAACTGGAATAGCAAGCAAATTCTCAATCACATCTGCGTAAATTTCAAGCATCATTAAAGTTCTTTCCTGTGCTTCTTTGGCTGTTTCGTGAACTGTGTGACCCTCCTGCCACAAAAATTCCCTTGAACGCAAAAAAGGGCGTGTTTCTTTTTCCCAACGCAAAACATTGCACCATTGATTTCCCAAAACAGGCAAATCACGCCACGAATGAATCCATTTTGAATACATGGTTGAAATAATTGTCTCAGAAGTAGGGCGTACACATAATTTTTCCTCTAATTCTTCTTCGCCACCAATAGTTACCCAAGCGACCTCTGGTGCAAAACCTTCGACATGGCTTTTTTCTTTATTTAGCAAACTTTCTGGAATGAGCAAAGGCATAGCAAAATTTTGAATACCAACTTCTTTAAATTTTTTATCGGTGTAATTTTGAATATTTTCCCAAATTGCGTAACCATAAGGGCGAATGGTAATACAGCCTTTTGTTTCAGCATAATCCGCAAGTTCTGCCTTCAAAACAACATCAGTGTACCACTGTGTAAAATTTTCTTCTATATTGGTAATTTCTTTTACAAAATTCTCTTTTCCCATCTATTTAACCTCCAATTTTTATAATAATAGGAAATATTTCTAAATTTCCTATTATATAGGCGAGTGAAATTTTGCAACGCAAAATTTCTCACGCTTTTTTATTCTTCATTATTTTCATTTTCACGGATTCCTTCGGTTACCCTTTCGGGCATTGGAGCCTCCATTACTTCGTCAATGACGATTTGCTCATTTTCGTCTAATTTGAAACGTGGCAGTTCAGGCAGTTCTTCTAAGTTCGCAATGCCAAACATTTTCAAAAAATTATCCGTAATTTGATAAGCGGTTGGACGACCTGGAGCATCTAGTTTTCCAGCAGATTCAATCAGCTCAAATTCCAATAATTTATAAATTGGTCCATCAGAACTAACGCCACGAATGTTCTCGATTTGCGAACGCGTGATTTTTGGATTGTACGCAATAATAGACAACACTTCCAAAGCTGCACCCGACAAAGTAGGTTTAATGCGATTATCCAGCAAAGGATACACGTATTCATAATATTCTTTTTTCGTGACTAACTGATAACTCTCATTCACTTTTATTAGCTCGATGCCGCTTTCTTCGGCAGCATATTTCTGTATCATAATGTTGATAATCTCTTTGACTTCATCCTCACTTTTCTCCAAAGCAGACATCAAACTTTTTAGTGTGACTTCTTTGCCATTGGCAAAGAGCATTGCTTCAATAATGGCTTGTTCTTTTTTATACTCCATCTCAAAAATCCTTCCAATTGTATCCATTATCGCATAAAATAAACAAAATGTCAATTTGAAATTTGACAAATTACGTAAATTGTGATATAAATCACTAGACTAAAAAGTGTATATTCACAAATAGAATTTATCAAGCTCTAGATAAAAAATTGAGCGTGTAGGTAGAAATACTTCCAAATACTTGAAAGGAGGACTTTATGGAAAATTGGGATCGAATGTTTGAACAAGCAGAAGAAAACAGAAAGAAAGAAGCACAGGAAAAACGGCAAAAGGAGGAAGAGGAAAAAGTAATTCGAGAACTCAAAAAAGCCTATAACTTTTTGGGCGATTATTATATAGAACAAAAACAATTATTGCAGTATCAAAATATATGTGAAGAGTTCGATATGGTAAATAAAATTCTGAGTGATCTTCTTCAAGATGTGGTGGGGGGATATCAATATCCTAAAGTGTCAGCATGTTTTGATGTAAATAGACTAAACTTGAAAGAGTTGGATACAGATTTATTGAAAAAGATAATCAAAAAACAACTCGAGGAAAGTTTAACAAAGTTTATGTTTGATGTTAAAGTTTCATTAATACGAGAAAAAACTCATGGTCAAACTACAATGATTCATGGGTGCCCCTATGAGATGGATGTAGAGCCTGGCTATATAGAGAAAATAACCGTGGCTGTAAAGACCTCACTGGTCACTGCGACGGAACACTGGAAAAGTCCTAAACTTCCGTTTGTTATGGTAGAGAATTTTTCGGACAAAATTAGAGAATGCATTTCTGCTGAAATAGTGCTTATTGTAGTAAATGCTTTGCTTGAGGGCAAGAAGTTAGAATTTGTAACAATTAAGAAAAATGAAAGTGAACATTCTGTTGAGTTTCCAATCTTTTCTAATATTGACGAGGAAACAAAAGCATTAGTGAAAGAAATACTGTTTTCAAGTGATATTGAGGACAGTTTGTTTCCTGCCTTAAGGATTCCAGAGATGACATTAGGATTGCGTTGGGGTTATCAGCGCATCAATTATGGATATCGGAATGTAGAAATTATTGAAGAACCAAGGTTTTTATTGGTTCGTTTGCAGAGACGTATTTGAGGTTTCAATTGTTCAATAGAAAAATATAAACAAGTAGGCGTTATTACTTTATAACGCCTACTTGTTTGGTATGCTATACACGCAATTTTTTGATTTGTTTTGCTTCTGAATACAATTTGTCAATATGGGCTTTTCGTGTCTCGTAAGCCTGTTTTAATTCCTCCAAAATAATTGGAATTTTTTCTACTGTTTCATTGCTATTTAAGCAATATTTAGCACTTTGCCTAAAATATTCTTTCTTTTCAGAGTTTGACGTTTTTTCCATTTTTTCATAATATTTATAGGCTTCTTGCAAACGCTTAATCTCAGATTGCAAAAAATCCAAATAATCAGAACGAACAGAAATTTCATATTCTGTATCATCCAAAACGACTCTAAAAAGTGCTTTGACGATTTTTCGGTCGACTTTTCCAACTTTGAAACCAGGAACTGTAGGCTTACTATGATCGATTAAAATCTTCAAAGTTTCGATAATGCCAACATGGGTTTTGTACTGACGTTTTGCGGTAATCGCTTCAAATTCGTCAGCCACGCGAATAATTTGTGCCTCATAAGGAATTTGCTTTTCTGTTACGCCATTTGGGTAGCCAGTACCATCCAAACTTTCATGATGATACAAAGTTCCAGCTGCATAAGGGCGCAGTTGTAAATCTTTCATACACATGTTGTTTCCAATGGTTGTGTGAGTTTTCATAATGTTGTATTCTTCATCGGTTAAAGCTGAAGTTTTTTGCAAAATAGTTGGCGGAATAAACAACTTTCCTAAATCGTGAATGTAGGCGCACGTTGTGCAATAAATAGTAAAACCTTTATCCAAATGCAAATTTTCACACAAGCGGCAGGTAATGGATGCCACGTTCTCAGAATGTCTGCGTGTGAAAGCATCAAGGCTGTCTAGCATTTTTAGTTGATATCTAAATTTTTCGTTCAAATTATAGGACTTTATATTTGTAGAATCGTAAAAATCAAAATTTTCAGTTTTCATGTTTATCTCCTTTAATTAACAAATTTATTGTATCGTAAAAAAGAAAAATGGTCAAGCTGATTTGGTTCAAGATATACAAAATTATTTTGTTACAATTCTGTAACAACGGTTACAATTTGGTAACATTTATTGACATAATTAAAAGAATTTTATATATTTAAGATAGCTGTTTGAATAAAGTGAATTACAGCTATCTTATTTCATATTTTTTTTGGAAAAATATGAAACATTTAAAAAATTAAATAAAAGGGAGGATTTTTTATGAAACAAAAAAATGTAGGGGTTTGTTTGGGCGAACAAAAAAATAAGAAATACAGATTGACAAGCAAACTGCATCCTGAGGCTGTAACTCATAAATTTCGAACAACCTCAGGAATCACATTAGTGGCACTTGTTGTAACAATTATTGTGTTATTAATTTTAGCAGGTGTGTCAATTAATTTGGTAGCTGAAAGCAACGGCATTTTGGGAAAGGTGACAAAGGCTGTTAGCATTACGAAAGAGGCGCAAATGGAAGAAGAACTGCAATTAAAATTAGCGGAAATCATGATGGATTATTATGTGGAAGGAAAACGGGACAACGATATCAAGCTATGTTAAGAAAAAGTGCGAGGAAAATGAAGACGGAATTTGGCAAATTGGCAATGTTATGTTTTCGTGCGACGAAGACGGAAACCTGTATTTTACTGACTCGCAAGGCAACACGTCTGTGATTTCGATTGCGGATAATGGAGAAGTCACGATTGAAGGAGGCTTTTCAGCAGACGGAAGTATAAAAGATGACAAAGCGCCAAGTATTTCAGCAACATCAACGACTAATTCAATTACGTTTGTGGCAAAAGATATTTTAGCAGGTGTGGCAGGTTGGAATTATTCGACAACAAATGCAGAGCCAACGAGTTGGAACGAGGTTTCGCCAACGCAAAAAAGTTTTACTCATACGATTGAGAATTTGTCAAATGACACGACTTATTATATATGGGCGAAAGACGCGAAAGGTAATGTGAGCAGTGCCCGTGAAGTTAACACAAAGGATTTTGATGAATTTCGTTATGAGGTAAGTTGGGAAAACGCGACAGCAACGATTACGGTAAACGCACCCCAAATGGGCGTGCAATTTAAGACAAGCCAAGAAGGTGCTTGGGAGAATTATTCAGCAAGTAATCAGCCACAAGTAGCAAGTGGAACAGTTGTATATTTTCAAGTGACAGACGGAAATAATATAAAAGAAATTAGTTCTGTGAAACCATTGAAGACAAGTACAATTACGTATCATGCCAATGGTGGAGAAGGAAATGTGCCAGCTGTGCAAAGTGCAAGGCATACAGATAATGTAACAGTGGATTTTGCGACAAAACCAAGTAAAAGTGGAATGAGGTTTATTGGTTGGTCAATGAACCCAAATGTAGGTGTAAACCCAGATACAGCGCAATATTCAGAAAGTGGAACAACAACTTTTGAAATGCCAGCAAACGATGTGACGTTATATGCGGTATATCAGAATGCTACACCAGTATATGGAAGTGAGATTAGTTCAATATATGAAAATATTTATACAACTTCTGACACAAGAAAACCATTTGATGCAAACATTCCACGGTACAGGAAATTATTCTAGTGCGATTGGAATTGCTAATACCTACAATGGGAAAGAGATTCATGATACATCGGAAGGAGTTGTGGGGCTTTGTTCTCGCGCTGTAATAAAAACGGGAGTAAATACAAATAGTTTTACTGAAACGGTTCAGAATAACTGGATGTGTATTGAAATGTTTGGTAGATGGGGGACATTTCAGGGAACTTATATTACGAATTTGAAATTGTTGTTTTCTGATGGCACTACGACTACAATTGCAGAAGCCGTACAAAATGGTTTTGTAGAGCCGTTGGTGTTATGTGGAAGTGATAATGAAACATATGCATTTTCAAATGTTATGAATGTGCTGAATGGGGAACCAACAGAGAATAAAACTTATCCGATGTGTGATATATTGCTGAAAGTTACTAAAATAAAGTCTTTAAAGGGAATTTCTTTTGAAACAAACCAGCATTGGGCTGCTAATGGTCTAGATGGACTTAGGATAAAAAAATTTGATGATCTAGAACTTTCGACAGAGCCATTTTAATTATTGTATAAATAAAAAAGTGTCAATAAATTTTTATCTTATTGACACTTTTAAATATTTTTAATAATTTTCTGCTTTGATTTCAAAAAATGCTTTTGGATGGCTACAAACTGGGCAAACATCTGGTGCTTTCTTACCAACACAAATATGTCCACAATTTCTACATTTCCAAATTCTATCTCCGTCTTTTGAAAAGACTAAATCGCCTTCCACATTTTCTAACAATTTTTTGTATCTTTCCTCATGCTCTTTTTCTATTTTACCAACTGCTTCAAACAAATAAGCAATTCTTTCAAATCCTTCTTCTTTGGCTTCTTGCGCCATTCTAGCATACATATCAGTCCATTCAAAATTTTCTCCAGCGGCTGCTGCTTTTAAATTATCGATTGTGCTTCCTATTCCGCCCAATTCTTTGAACCACATTTTTGCATGTTCTTTTTCATTATATGCAGTTTCCTCGAATATAGCTGCAATTTGCTCATATCCTTCTTTTTTAGCTACACTTGCAAAATAAGTATATTTATTTCTAGCTTGTGATTCTCCTGCAAATGCCTCCATTAAATTTTTTTCTGTTTTTGTACCTTTCAATTCTGGCATATTTTTCCCTCCTAAAATTAATTTTCGAGCTTTAAAGCGTGATTGAGTCAAATTTCGCTTTACAAGAACTACAAACACCTTTCATCGCAATTCCATCATCTAAAATCTCTACTCCAGTTTGCTTAAGAATATTTTGTTTTACATTTTCAATATCTAAATCATAATCAAAATCATATAAATTTCCGCATTTGACGCAGATAACATGTCCATGTTTTTTACGTTCCTCTATATAATCGTATCGATCTGGACCATTTGACATAGCAATTTGTGTAACTACTCCTTTTTCCGAAAGAAATTTTAAGTTTCGATAAACTGTACTTCGGCTAATCGCAGGATCCTTTTGCTTTGCCAAATAATAAATTTCCTCTGCTGTCGGATGATTATACAATTCCTTAATAATTTCGATAATTTCTTCTCTTTGTTTCGAGTAATTTTCCATCAATAAAGCTCCTTAAAAATAGGAATAATTCCTATTTTATAAATTATATAACATATTATTTTTGTTTTGTCAAGTTTTTTATACAATAAAATTATGTGAATTTCTTCTATAATAATATTTTATGCAAATATCCTTAAAGCCTAATTTTCGGTAAATATCAGCAGGGTAGTAACCGTCTTCTGTTTGCAAAAAAGCGAGTTGCAAATTTTTATTTTTGCACATTTGCAATTGCTGTTTGATAATTTCCTTGCCAATTCCGTGGTTTCGGAATTGCTTTTTGACAGCCAATCCGTAAATTCCATAAATTTCATGATCATATACACCTTGTGTAATACCTATAATTTCTCCGTTGACTTTTGCAAAGAAAAATTCGCAAACAAAGTTATTTTGCGGTTTGGCATAATTGGCATAAACTTCTTGATAAGCAATATCCAAATCACCATAAGGATCTTGGGGGTCGCCTGTTTGATAGGCTTTGATTAATTCTTCGCTATATAATTTCATGTTATTCGTTTGCTCTAATGTTACCCTAAAAGGACAATTTGTTTGTAGCAAATCTAGGTGCTCGAAATCTTCGTAAATTTGCCAAACTTCACTGGAAACTAATTCATAAGTATCATCCCAAAATGTTTTTTTCGTGGGCGAAGTGTACACTACAACATCTCTGTTTTTGGCTTTTATTTTGCTACTGGCTTCTTGCATAATTTGGTCAAACTCTTCTTTATGATTAGCGTTGATGTCTGTAATAAAATTGAAGTAAATATCTTTGATTTGATTGTGGTAAAAAATGTTATATTTTTCATATTTGTCCACACCGCTAAAAGCAAAACCTAAATTAGAATAAAGGTGGAAATGTTCTAATTTTTTGATTAATTCTAAATCTATAACAAACTCCTTTATTTGATTCATTAAAGTATATCATAAAATTCTAGTAAAATATAGTAAATTATTGAAACTCGTTTATTTTTTTGCTATGATAGAAAAATAAAGGAAATAGGAGGAACGAGAAAATGACAGAAAAAGAAAAAATGTTGCTTAGCGAAATTTATGATGCCAATTATGATACAGAATTAATGGAAGAAAGAGTGAAGGCAAAAGATTTATGCCATGAATATAACTGCCTGAAACCGTCAGACATAGAAGGAAGAAGGGAATGTTTGCAAAAGATTTTGGGGAAGACGAAAGAAAATTTTTGGATTGAGCAAAATTTTTGGTGTGACTATGGATACAATATTGAAATTGGCGAAAATTTTTATGCAAACCATAATTTGACGATATTGGATGGAAATAAAGTGATTTTTGGAGATAATGTTTTTATTGGACCTAATTGCGGTTTTTATACAGCAGAGCACCCATTAGATTTTCAAACGAGAAATCAAGGGTTAGAATATGCTAAGCCAATCGAAGTTGGAGACAATGTTTGGTTTGGGGGAAATGTAGTTGTTTTGCCGGGGAGAAAAATTGGGAGTAATGTTGTGATTGGAGCTGGAAGCGTTGTTACAAAAGATATTCCGTCAAATGTGGTGGCAGTGGGAAATCCTTGCAAAGTTATAAAGGTTCTTTAAGAAAATCTTAAGAATTGGGGGGATTGATTTTGCAGGGTTTTTGTGGTATAATTACAAAATATACAAAAAATGAAAATGGAGGAAAATAAGTGAAAAAGAAATTAACCAAAAAAAGAGTAATTATTATTGTAGTTATTATTCTGATCATTATTTTTGTACAAATGAATCAAAAATCATCGAAAGATGCTTTAGAGGCACCTAAAATAGAAACCGAAGAAATTGAGAAAAGGACGATTGCGAAAAGTGTGAGTGCAACAGGAAGTGTGACAACTGCAAATTCAAAAGAGATTACGTCTGCTTTGACAGGAAGCGAAGTTGTGAGTGTGAATGTTGTGGAAGGGCAGAAAATTGCAGTGGGAGATGTGATTTGTAAATTTGATATGGACAAGGTGCAAAAAGATTTATCAAATGCAAAATCAAGTGCTAATATTTCAGATGCGCAATCTAATTTGGGGGTTGAATCAGCAAGAAGAACATTACAAGAGGCAATGAAAAGCAGAGATTCACAAATTGTGAATGCACAAAAAGAAGTTGCATCTGCGCAAGATGCTTATAATCAAGTGCAAAATCAATTGAATACGACAAGCCAAACATTAAGTGCAAAACAGGCAGAGCTAGGAACAATCAACACAAGCTATGTAGAAACGCAAAATGCGTTGGCTCTTACAGCGCCGACAGAACCAAATTATCAAACTTTAACAGAAACTTTAAGTTCACTAGAAACAAAAAGAGAAAGTTTGAATGCTGAAATAGCAGGTTTGCAACAAGCAGCGCAAGAATTGCAAGGCTCAAGTAATCAATTAAAGGCAGCTTTAGATGGGGCAGTTTTTGCTTTGGAAAGTACCACTAATGCGGCGGATGGCAATGTGGCTGCGATGCAGGATAGTTTGAAAAATGCGGAATTGAGCGCTAAATCAAGTAATATTACGCAAAAAGGTCAACTTCAAACTTATGAGGAGCAATTGGAAAAAGGAATTGTGACTTCTACTGTGGCAGGAACGGTAACATCTGTTAATGTGAAAGTAGGGGATTTGTATGCTGGAAATACAATTGCTACAGTTGATGGGGTGGATGAATTTATTATTGAGGCAGAAATTGATGAATATGATATTCCAGATATTGCAGAAGGCATGAAAGCATTAATTAAAACAGATGCGACAAAAGATGAAGAGTTGGAAGGAAGAGTAACGTATGTGGCAATTAGCCCAACAGCAAATGCTTTGCCAACAAGCACAACATCAGTGGTAAGTACAAATGCAAAATACAAAATTAAAATTGCCCTAAATCAACAAAATGAAAGATTGCGTTTGGGGATGAATGCCAAAATTAGTATTATTTTGGAAAGCAAGGAAAATATTTGGACTGTTCCATATGACACAATTCAAGAAAGAGAAGACGGAACAAACTACATTGAAGTTTTGAAAGAAGGCAGCGAAAATGAAACAGAGGAATTGAATATTCAAGTTGGAATCGAAGGAACTTATTATGTTGAAATTATTTCAAGTGAATTAAAAAGCGGAATGAAAGTGGTTTTGCCAAAGCAGGATACAGGAACTGCGATTGAGGATATTCTTGGGGTAGATGGACCAAGTGCAGGAGTATAGAAAAAAGGAGTAAAAATGAGTTCTATTATAAAACTAGAAAATATTGTAAAAAAATTTTATGTTGGCGAACCAAATGAGTTAGAAATTTTACACGGCATTTCGTTGAAAGTAAAAGATGGCGAATTTGTGGCGATTGTGGGACCTTCTGGTTCGGGAAAGTCAACGCTTATGAATATGATTGGTATTTTGGATAGACCAACTTCGCGGAACATATATTTTAGATGGAATTGATGTCGGAAATGCAGGGGATGCGGAATTGTCCCAAATTAGAAATCAAAAAATTGGGTTTGTATTTCAAACGTATAATTTGATTTCGAAGACAAATGCTTTGAAAAATGTAGAATTACCAATGCTTTATGCTGGTGTTGGTAAAACCGAGAGAAGGAAAAGAGCAAAAGAATTGTTAGATTTGGTGGAAATGGGAGAGCGTGCGAAACATTTGCCAGAGGAGTTGTCTGGGGGACAGAAGCAAAGGGTGGCAATTGCAAGAGCCATGGCGAATGATCCTGCCATTATTTTGGCAGATGAGCCAACTGGTGCCTTGGATTCTAAAACAGGTCGTTTGGTAATGGATTTGTTTCATAAATTGAATAAGGAAAAGAAAAAAACGATTGTGCTAATTACGCACTCCAATGAGTTGGCAGCTGAAACAGACCGCGTCATTTCGATTAAAGACGGAAATATCGTGAAAGTTTCAAAAGGAGGTGCGAAAAAATAATGTTACTTTGGGAAAATATTATTTTAGCTTTGAATGGGCTGCTTTCCAATAAAACCAGAGCGTTTTTGACAATGCTTGGAATTATCATAGGAATTGGTTCCGTGATTGCGATTATTACGGTGGGCAATTCGCTTACCCTTTCTGTTTCCGAAAATATGCAATCTATGGGAGCAAATGACATTTATGTGATGGTGGAGCCAAGACAGGACGAAGAGGACAAAGGCAATGTGGATGGAATTGTGTATGGTTCTTTGCAAAAAAATGAGGAATTGTTGGATGAAGATTATCTGACGACTGAGATGATTGACGCGATGTGCGAAAAGTTTTCAGAAGAAGTGTATGCGATTAATTTGCAAAATCAAATTGGTCAAACAACGGTTACAGTGGGAAAAAACAGCGCAGGAATTAGTCTTTATGGCGTTTCTGCTGGCTATTTTGTGACCAACCAATTGGATATTATCGAAGGTTCGATTTTTTCGGCAACTGATTTTTCAGAAGGAAAAAGTGCGATTTTAATTGCTGATAAATTGGCAGATGAGTTGTATGACGGGGATTATAAAAAGGCAGTTGGTAGTGAGATTGAGATTAATTCTGGTAATTCGGTTGGAAATTTTACAATTGTGGGCGTTTATAAAAAAGAGGCGAATGCCATGATGGGAATGAGCATGGGCGGTTCTGTGACAGATGTTTATATGCCACTTAGAACAGCGAATAATTATGCCCATATGAAGGAGCAATATACTTCTTTTCAAGTGGTAACGAAAGTAGGCGTTAATTCAGATGAACTTTCTGCAAAGTTAGAAAGTTTCTTTAAACCTTATTATCGAAACAATCGAAATTTTAAAGTGACAGTGATGACGCTAAGTTCAATGGTATCAATGTTAACTGATATGTTGTCAACAATTACATTGGCAATTGCGGTTGTAGCTGGAATTGCGTTATTGGTTGGTGGCATTGGCGTGATGAATATTATGCTTGTTTCCATTACTGAAAGGACACGAGAAATTGGAACAAGGAAAGCATTGGGCGCGAAAAACAGTTCGATACGTGTTCAATTTATTGTAGAAGCTATGATTATTTGTTTAATTGGTGGAATATTTGGTGTTATTTTAGGGATTGGTAGTGGAATTGGTTTGTCGAATTTGCTTGGTTATCCAGCGGTTCCGTCTGTATCGGCGATTGTGATTTCTTTGCTATTTTCGATGTCAGTTGGTGTGTTTTTTGGATATTATCCGGCAAGCAAGGCTGCCAAAATGAATCCAATCGATGCTTTGCGCTATGAATAAAAACTTATGAAAAAGTTTTTGAAAAAATATTTACTTTTTTTAAAATAAATGATATTATTTTATTAAAATTTGACAAAATAAGATTAAATAACAGAAGAAATATCAAAGATGGTAAAAGGAGTACGACATGAAAAAAATAAGTAAAATTTTTAGAATGGCTTTCGTTTTGGTGGCAATACTGAGTTTTTATTGTGTGAGTTTTGCAGATGTATGGGATACGACATTGGAGGTTGTAAAAAAAGCGAGTAATGTTAAAAATCTAGAAAATAATCAGGGACGTTTGACACATGAAATTACTTCGTATGACAAGAAAGCTGGCGAAATAAAATTAAGATTAACGCTAACCAATACAGCAGAAAAATTGGAAGAAGGAACAGGGACTCCAACAGAGATTTATATTATACTTTCAGAAAATTTAGCGATAAATGAAAGTAATTATAAAAATTTTTGTGCGCATATTCAAATATTAGCGAAAAAAGTATTTGACAAAAATCCAAATTCTAAAATCGGAATTATCGGAATGAAAGGCCCAATTTATGATTGGGTAGAAGAGGGCGATAAAAGAAAGCCAACAGAAAATGACCAAGGTTCAGTTGACGGAACAGAAAATGATAGTGAAGTTGTTATAAAAGCGACCAATAATTATGAAGAATTAATGGCGGCTTTGGTTAATATGAATTCTGCAAAACAGGAATATTACCTTAATTTACAATCAGCTCTAATCACAGCGCAAAAAACTTTTTCAAAAGATGCCAATAAAATTTTAATTTCATTATATGATAGAGTTCCTTATGTGTCAGTTGGAACGCATGATAAAATTGTTTACACAAAAGATACTGCGGAACAGCTCATTATTGAAAAAACGACAAAATTAGTAGAAAATACAAAACAAGAATTTTTGAATTTGAAGAAAAATGGAATTAATTTTATTCAATTAAGACCGAGTGATACAGACCTTAACCAACCATGGAATGATTACGACACAGGAGAATTAATTTTGAATTTTGATGGAACAGAGTATGTTAGAGATTTGTATGGAACTTTTGATAATCCAACATATGGAAAAATGTATTCTTTGGAAGTAGAATCTTTTACCAAAATTGTAACAGAAAATATTTATGAAGATATTGTTTTATCCATGAATTCAGTTATGACTGACATCAAAATTCGCGAATATTTAACCCAAGAAATTATGGATAATTTTACATTTACGATTGATGATGCAGATGCTGATGTAGATACTTCAAATTTAGCAAAAGACCGCTATTTTGTTTGGAATATTAATCAATTAAATCCAGGGGCAATGGCTATTTTGAATTATACTTTGAAAATTAAAGATATGCAAAATAGAGATATTTTTGATAAAATTATTTCAATTAATGATAAAATAGATATTTCTTATAAAGATAGTTCAAATAATGAAAAAACGGAAACAGAGCCTTCTAGTCCACAAGTAAAGTTGACTGGAAAACAAGTGGAAAATAATACGAATACCAATACAAATAAGAACACAAATATAAATAATACAAACACAAATACGAATAAGAATAAGAATGTAAATAATAGTCCAAATACGAACACGAATACTAACAAAAATGCAACAGATAACACAACAGCGCCAACTATTTTGCCAAAAACAGGTTCCAAAATATTAATTGCAGTTACTTTAGGAGTAGCGATTATAGGTGGATTTGTGTTATATGTTAATTATCGAAAATTAGATGATGTAAAATAAGATAAAATGGGGAAGGATAAGAGCTTCCTCATTTTGAAATAAGGAAGTAAAAAATTCACACAAAAGACACAAAATTTTAATATTATTTTTATAATTTATTTATAAAATCATAGTATAACAAGAGAGGAGATGATTGTTAAGATAGACATATTATTAGCACCAAAAAGTAAATATGGAAAAAATGGATTAAATATAAAAGATAATAAATTTGGGCAACTAATGAATTTATACTCACTCGCTATGAGAGAGGTCGAGGAAAAAGTAAATTCAATTAATCAGGATTACACAGAAATTTATGGACATGATTTGATTAACCATGTTGTGTGCAGAATAAAAACTCCTGAGAGCATTATCAAAAAAATGAAACGCAAAGATTATGAATTAACTTACAAGAACCTAATAGAAAATATTAATGATATAGCAGGCGTGAGAATCATATGCCCATTTAAAGCGAATGTCTTTGAAGTTGTTGATGTGATTAGAGAATTTGAAAATTGCAAAATCATTCGTGAAAAGGATTATGTGACGAATCCCAAAAAAACAGGCTATTCAAGTTATCACATAATTGTAGAGGTTCCGATTGAATTAGAGGGCACAAAGGTATATCCAAAAGTTGAAATACAAATTCGTACTATGGCGATGGACTTTTGGGCAACGTTAGAACATGAAATTAAGTATAAGTCAAATGGAAAAATTTCGGAAAGAATATCAAAGGAACTTGTTACTTATGCAAAAATTATTAATAAAATTGATAATCGATTAATGAAAATTCATAATAGGCGATTTAGAGGCAGAATTAAATTAATGAATAAGAAAAACTAAAGGCACTGATTTGGTGCCTTATTTTTATGCTTTTAAAATTTAATTTCATGTTATAATTAAACTTTTTGGAAATATAACAATTCTGTAACAACGGTTACAATTTAGTAACATTTATTGACATAATTAAAGAAATTTTATATATTTAAGATAGCTGTTTGAATAAAGTGAATTACAGCTATCTTATTTCATATTTTTTTTGGAAAAATATGAAACATTTAAAAAATTAAATAAAAGGGAGGATTTTTTATGAAACAAAAAAATGTAGGGGTTTGTTTGGGCGAACAAAAAAATAAGAAATACAGATTGACAAGCAAACTGCATCCTGAGGCTGTAACTCATAAATTTCGAACAACCTCAGGAATCACATTAGTGGCACTTGTTGTAACAATTATTGTGTTATTAATTTTAGCAGGTGTGTCAATTAATTTGGTAGCTGAAAGCAACGGCATTTTGGGAAAGGTGACAAAGGCTGTTAGCATTACGAAAGAGGCGCAAATGGAAGAAGAACTGCAATTAAAATTAGCGGAAATCATGATGGATTATT
>CAOKFZ010000014.1 GCA_948467875.1 uncultured Clostridium sp. | reverse complement strand
TCAACCAAATGGTGAAGTTTCAACATATACATCACGCCAACTGTAATTGGGTGATCAAATGGATCTCCTGTTCTTCCGTCATAAAGAATGGTTTTTCCGTTTGTTTCTAAGCCAGCCATTTCAAGCATTTCTTCAATATCTTGTTCAGTTGCACCGTCAAACACTGGTGTTGCCATTTTCCAACCAAGCAATCTAGCAGCCGCCCCCAAATGAACCTCAAGCACCTGACCTAAGTTCATACGAGAAGGCACACCAAGTGGATTAAGCACCACATCAACTGGCGTTCCGTCTGGTAAGAATGGCATATCTTCAACTGGTAAAATTCTTGAAATAACACCTTTGTTACCATGACGTCCAGCCATTTTATCTCCAACAGAAATCTTTCTTTTTTGTGCAATATAGACACGAATAATTTGGTTCACACCAGGACCTAATTCATCCGAATTTTCTCTGGTATACACTTTGACATCTACAATCGTTCCTGCTTCTCCATGAGGCACACGAAGGGAAGTATCCCTAACTTCTCTTGCTTTCTCACCAAAAATCGCACGAAGCAATCTTTCTTCAGCCGTAAGTTCTGTCTCCCCTTTTGGTGTTACTTTACCAACCAAAATATCGCCTGGTTTTACTTCTGCCCCAATGCGGATAATACCATTTTCATCCAAATCACGAAGTGCATCTTCGCCTACATTTGGGATGTCCCTTGTGATTTCTTCTGGACCTAATTTGGTATCACGGCATTCGCAATCGTAATCTTCAATATGAATTGATGTCAAAACATCTTCTTTCACAAGTCTTTCTGATAACAAAATAGCATCCTCGTAGTTATAACCTTCCCAAGTGGTAAACGCGATAAGCAAGTTCTTACCAAGCGCCATCTCGCCTTTATCGGTCGCAGGTCCATCAGCAATCACGTCTCCTCTTTTGACAATTTCGCCTTCTTTTACAATCGGACGTTGATTGATACAAGTTGAGCCATTCGTCCTTTTGAACTTTCTTAATGTATAAGTTCTTAATTTTCCTGATTCTTCCTTTACAACAATTTCGTCGCCAACTACTTTTTGCACTACTCCATTATCTTCACTAATTACCATAACGCCAGAATCTTTGGCAGCTTTGTATTCAATTCCTGTTCCAACCATTGGCGAATCTGTAATCATCAGTGGAACTGCCTGACGTTGCATGTTAGCACCCATCAAAGCACGGTTTGCATCATCATGCTCTAAGAAAGGTATCATCGCAGCACCAACAGACACCAATTGCTTTGGCGAAATATCCACATAATCTACTTTATTTTTCTCAATTTCTTTAATTTCCTCACGGTCTCTTACACGAATTTTGCTGTTTTGCAAAATTCCTTTTTCGTCCACTGGCTCAGCTGCTTGTGCAATGATGTAATTATCTTCTTCGTCAGCAGTCATATAATCTACTTCATCAGTTACTTTTCCTGTTTCTTTGTCAACTTTTCGATATGGTGTTTCAATAAAACCATATTCGTTAATAATCGCAAACGTAGAAAGCGCTGAAATCAATCCAATATTTGGTCCTTCTGGAGACTCAATTGGACACAATCTACCATAGTGTGTATAGTGAATATCACGAACCTCGAAACCAGCTCTTTCTCTTGAAAGTCCACCAGGACCTAATGCAGAAATTCTTCTTTTATGTGTCAACTCTGAAAGTGGGTTAGTTTGATCCATAAATTGTGACAATTGTGAGCTTCCAAAGAACTCTCTAACAGATGATGTAATCGGCTTTGTGTTAATCAAACTTTGTGGGGTAACTACATCCAAATCTTGAAGCGTCATTCTCTCACGAACCACTCTCTCCAATCTTGTCAAACCAATTCTAAATTGATTTTGCAACAATTCGCCTACACAACGAATACGTCTATTTCCCAAATGGTCAATATCGTCTACTTTTCCTAATCTTGGTTTTTCTGGAGACGAAATAATAGTATTATATTCCAAATTTAACAAATAGTTTACAGAAGCCAAAATGTCCTCTGTCACAACATGTTTTGGAATTAATTCGTCCATTCTCTCTTCCAAAATTTTCTTTAATTCTTTGTCATCTTTGGCGTTTTCCAAAATATTCTTCAACACTTCGTAGTTGACATCAACCTTGATTTTTAACTCGTCCGCAATTTCAGGATTGATATATGCCTTAATATCAACAACGCCATTACCAATGACTTTTGCTTTTTTGTCTTCAATTTTAACATACACGCTATTGATGCCAGAGTTCTGGATTTCGCGTGCCACTTCTCTTGAAATCACTTCGTCCTTTTCCACAAAAACTTCTCCTGTTTCAGGATTTACAATTGTTTCATAAGCAATGTGATTCGCAATTCTGTCTGCCAAACACAATTTTTTGTTATATTTGTAACGACCAACTTTGGCTAAATCATAACGTCTATTATCAAAAAACAAACCATTAAATAAATTACGTGCAGCATCAACAGTTGGAAGTTCTCCTGGTCTTAATTTTTTGTAAATTTCAATTAACGATTCATCTACTGTTTTGATTGGGTCTTTGGCGATTGTCGCTAATAATTTGTCTTCATCTCCGAAAAAATCCAAGATTTTTTCATCTGTATCTAGTCCCAAAGCTCTCAACAAACACGTAATTGGTAATTTTCTAGTTCGGTCAATTCTCACATAAAACACATCATTACTATCGGTTTCATACTCAATCCAAGCACCACGAATTGGCATAATCGTTGCTGTGTACAACTTTTTACCAACTTTATCATAAGTTGATTCATAATAACAACCTGGCGAACGAACTAACTGGCTGACAACAACTCTCTCTGCACCGTTAATTACAAATGTTCCACTGTCTGTCATAAGTGGAAAATCACCCAAATAAATTTCTTGCTCTTTGATTTCTCCCGTTTCACGATTAATCAAACGCACTTTTACATGTAATCTCGTTGAATAGGTCGCATCTCTTTCTTTCGATTCCTCTAATGTATATTTTGTTTTTTCTTCCATATAGTAATCAAAAAATTCTAAGACTAAATTTCCAGAATAATCAATAATAGGCGAAATATCTCTTAATACTTCACCTAATCCTTCTTTGATAAACCAGTCATATGAATCCTTTTGTACTTTCAAAAGATTAGGTATTTCAATAAAATCGCCAATCTTTGAAAACGTTTTACGTACACACTTTTCGTGCTGAACATCTTTTACTTTTACCAAAATAAAAAACCACCTTTTCCTAAAATTCAGCAGGTAATATATCAATTTTTCGCTTCAAGTCCCTCTTAGCACAAAAAGTTGTTATCTTATCAATCCTATCCCTGCTTAAAAATAAGATTTCTAACATAGTTCCCTTTTGCCTAATTCCTCTTGAAGGAGAATTTATATAACGGTTTTGTATAAAATTACTTAAGTATTATATCTTATTTGGTAAAAAAAGTCAAGCCTTTCAAGAAAATATCTTATTTTATTTAAATTTTCATAAATCCTATTATGCAAAAACCGCGCACTATTCAAGCCCGCGGTTTTTGTCTTTTAAAACAAATTAAAAAATATTTTGTAATATTAAAATCAAAAATGCTATTGCAATTGCTACAGGAACTAAAATATCAATTCCTGTGCTTATCTTGTCAAGGATTTCCTTCGTTTTCTGCAGTTTGTCTTTCTCTTCTCTCATTTTGTTCTCCTCTTAAATCAGTTGCCCGGCCACCATAATGTCAGATAGTATGGATCCTCGCCATTATGTGGGTTAAATTGAATATAATATCTATCACTCAAAAATGATGTATTCAATTCCCAACAATAATATTTTTCATTTCCGTCACTATATATGACAAAAGGAAGCGCTGTTCCATTGTTATGGTCAATCCTGTCTAGAGTCCAGCTATCCTCCATGCCAGAAAAACGAACATACAATTTAGTATCACTTTCCAGTTTTTCTGATAAATTCAAAAATATCGGCATCTGCGAATATTTATCTGTAGACATTTCTTCTGGAAGTAAGATATTCGCAAACAGAACTCTTTCTCCATCAATTTTGGTAAACTTTAACTCCTGAAAAATATCATTTCGCTCTAAAAAGTTTTGTACTTTTTCCAGCTGTTCTTTCTGGTTCTCCAGCTGCTCTTTGTTCTTCTCCTGTTCTTCCTGTTCAGCAGCATATTCCTTGGATTTCTGTCTTTCCATTCTGTAAGAACCAATCTGATGACCTATTACTGCGCACAGCATCATTATCAAAATGATACCACAAACATTAGAAAAAGCTTGCAATGGAGCGTTTTCTTCAGATTTTTTCGACAGCTGCTTCTGTTCTTTCTTTTCTGCTGCCTGCTGCTTTTTCTCCTGCCCTGTCGCCTGCGGATCCTGACATTGCTGCGATTTGTCCTCCTTGCATAAAACTATCTCACTTTTCTTCCGTTCTTTGTTTTTTGCCATAATTTTTTCCTCCTGCTTTCTTATTTTTTCTAAATTTACTCGAATATACGAGCATTTGACCCGTTTATTATACCATAATTTACATAAAAAGTCAAGGGGCTACAACCATTATTTTTACCCCTTGACTTTGATTTTTTTAATTTACAAAGAGCGACTTTTCGTCGCTCTCTTATGTTTATTTAAAATTTTCTTTTTCTTGCAGCCTCAGATTTTTTCTTTCTCTTTACGCTTGGTTTTTCATAATGTTCTCT
Source organism: uncultured Clostridium sp. (assembly GCA_948467875.1). Taxonomy (GTDB): domain Bacteria; phylum Bacillota; class Clostridia; order TANB77; family CAG-508; genus Scatovivens. Next base: position 40,523 of record CAOKFZ010000014.1, on the reverse strand, counting down.
TTTTCTAACTTCTTGAAGTACGCCATTTCTTGCACATTGTCTTTTAAATTTTTTTAGTGCCTCTTCTAAGTTACCATTTACTTTAACTTCTGACATTCCTTTTCCCCCTCCTTCCGAAGCTAAAAAACATCTGCGGGATTTATGTATTAATCCTTTTGCCTTCTCGCTTAATCTCTTTTATTATACTCCAGAATTGCCAACTTGTCAATACTTAATTCGCTTCAAATAATTCTCCTATTGAAGTCGCTTCGTTAATTCTTTTAATTGCTTCCGCAAACAACTCTGACATTGACACGACAACAATTTTATCAATTTGTTTCTCTGGTGGCAGAGGAACTGTATTTGTCATAACTAATTCTTTGATTTCTGAATTACGAATACGTTCTATTGCAGGACCTGAAAGCACACCATGTGTACAACCAACATAGACATCTTTCGCACCAAATTTTTTAATGACTTCAGCAGTTTCCATAATCGAACCTGCTGTATCTACCTCGTCATCAAAAACCAAAGCATTTTTTCCATTAATATCACCAATTACACTTGTTGCAATTGCTTGATCATCATTGCCACTTCTTCTTTTGTCAACTAGACAAATTGGACATCCAAAATGTTCTGCATATTTATAAGCCTTTTTTGAACTTCCTGCATCTGTTGCTACAATTACTTTATTGTCAATTTCTTTTAAATCAAAATATTTTTCCAAAATCGATCTTCCTGTCAGCACATCACAATTGATGTTGAAATAAGCTTGTATTGCTGGATTGTGCAAATCACAAGTTAAAACTCTGTTAGCACCTGCTGCCTCAATTAATTGTGCAAATAACTTAGCAGTCACTGGAATACGTGGTTGGTCTTTTTTATCAGATCTCGAATAAATAAAATATGGCAACACAACTGTAATTCTTCTTGCCGTTGCTCTTTTCGCAGCATCTACCGCAATTAACAACTCCATAATTCTTTCATTCACTGGTGGTTCTGTTGTTTGTATCAAATATACATCTTTTTCTCTAACAGTTTCTAATATCTGAACAAAATTGTTATCATTTTTAAATTTCTGACGATGCATTTTTCCTGGTTCAATATTCAAATAATTACATATTTCATTTGTGAATTTTTCTGCCGATTTACTACAAGCAAAAATTTTCATATCATCCATAATTTCCCCCTAAAATTCTACATTTTTCAAAAATTAATCGTTCCCTTTTGCCGCAATGATTTCTTTTTCTTCTTTTATCTCAATTGATTGTCCCTCAAAAACATTTTCCTCGATTGTATTCATCGGATTAAAATTCACTGTTATTGTACTATCTTCAGGCGCTTTTGTCAAGTCTTTTTCCGATTTTTTAAAACTTTCAAAATACATAATTTTAGGTTTTTGTTCTTCATAACGTGCTTCATCACCAAATTTTAAAATTACTATTTTACCTTTTTTCAAGCTTTCTTGCACATCTATTTTACGCTGATTCGTAGAGCCTCTAAAGGCTAAATCTTCCATTTTCTTTTCGATTTCAAACTGCCCATCCACCATAATATCAATGTATTTTAGCAATTCTTTGGTGGTCTTATTCTCTAAAGCCATTTTGTTTAGTATATCTTTATCAAAATCATAACCTGTCCAACACCAAATGTCTTTTTCAGGAAACTCCTTTTTCACCCTTTGGACCAATGGCAAAAGTCCTTCTTGATTAACTGGTTCTAGTGGCTCCCCGCCAAGCAATGATAGACCATTCACATAACTATTTTTTAGCAAACTAACAATTTCTTCCATGGTATCACTCGTAAATTTTTTTCCATATTGAAAATCCCAAGCTTCTTTGTTGTGACATTCTTTGCAATGAAAATGGCAGCCACTCACATATAGTGCTACTCGAATACCGTCTCCATCTTGAATGTCTGGATATTTTATGTCTGCATAATTCATTTTTATTTCCCCCAAAATTTCTCATCTTAATTATAAGTGCATTACTCGATTTTTTATTTCTTTTGTCTTGCCGACGTTCCAAAAATTTTCACCTAAATAGCCACATGTTCTTCTTGTTACATTCATTTTGCCATGGTCTTTATTGCCACATTGTGGGCATTCCCACTCGTTTTGCTCATTAATGATAATCTCGCCATCAAATCCACAACATTGACAAAAATCTGATTTGGTATTAAATTCAGCATATTGAATATTGTCATAAATAAAACCAACCACTTGCTCCATTGCTTTCAAATTATTTTTCATATTTGGAATTTCCACATAGGAAATTGCTCCACCACCTGAAATTGGCTGAAATTGGCTCTCAAATTTCAATTTATCAAAAGCATTGATTTTTTCGCGCACATCCACATGATATGAATTCGTGTAATAACCTTTGTCTGTAATATCTTTAATATCGCCAAATCTCTCTTTGTCAACTCTTGCAAAACGGTAACAAAGAGACTCTGCTGGCGTTCCATAAAGCGCAAAACCAATATTGGTTTCTTTTTTCCATTGCTCTGTTTTTTGCTTCATGTGATTCATAACTTTTAAGGCAAACTCTGCACCTTCCTGCGTTGTATGAGAAACGCCTTTCATCAATTTAGTCACTTCATATAATCCAATATAACCAAGTGAAATAGAAGAATATCCACCATATAATAATTTGTCAATCGTTTCTCCTTTTTTTAGTCTTGCAATAGCTCCATATTGCCAATGAATTGGGCTAACATCCGATTTTGTGCCCACTAAAGCATTATGTCTACACATTAAGGCTTCTTTACAAAGTTCCAATCTTTGGTCAAATAATTTCCAGAATTTATTTTCATTTCCATTTGCAATAATGCCAATTTGTGGCAAGTTAATACTCACTACACCTTGGTTAAATCTGCCTTCAAATTGATAATTTCCGTTTTCATCTTTCCAAGGAGCCAAGAAACTTCTACAGCCCATTGGTCCAAATACATTGCCTTCATAATTGGCACGCATTTGCTTTGCAGAAATATAATCTGGATACATTCTTTTTGCCGAACATTTCACAGCAAGTCTTGTCAAATAATCATATTTTCCGCCTTTTAAGCAATTATTTTCATCCAATACATAAATCAACTTTGGAAATGCAGGTGTCACATAAACTCCAGCATCATTTTTGATGCCTTGTAATCTTTGGTTCAAAATTTCTTCAATAATCATCGCATTTTCTTCAATAAATTCATCCTTTGGAGCTAAGTACATGAAAATGGTTACAAATGGGCTTTGTCCGTTTGTTGTCATCAATGTGTTAATTTGGTATTGAATGGTTTGAACCCCTGAAGATAGTTCTTCTTGTCTTCTTTCTATTGCATCTTCTCTTGCCCTCTCATTGGCTTGCTCTTTAGAATAACCTTTTTCTACATATTTTAAAAATCTCTTTTTATAAACTTTGTCATATGTTTTTTTCAAATATTTTCCCAAATGATGAATATCAATAGATTGTCCACCATATTGATTGCTTGCTACAGCTGCAATAATTTGAGTAGTCACTGTACAAGCCACTTGGAAACTCTTTGGCGTTTCTATCATTTTGCCATTCATAACAGTTCCATTTTCTAACATATCGCCAATATTGACTAAACAACAATTGTGAATTGGTTGAATAAAGTAATCTTTATCATGAAAATGCAATACGCCATCATTGTGAGCTTTAATAATCCTTTCTGGCAATAATAAACGATCTGTAATATCTTTTGAAACTTCGCCAGCAATTAAGTCTCTTTGGGTTGCTGCCAAAAAAGCATTTTTATTGCTATTTTCTTCCATGGTGTCTTTGTTTGCATTTCGCACCAAACTCAAAATGCTTTCATCTGTTGAATTGGCTTGTCGAATCATATTATGTTTTTCACGATATAAAATATATTTTTTCGCCAATGTGAATTTGCTAAATTCCATTAATTTGCGTTCCACAATATCTTGTATATCTTCTACTGACATCGTCGCTTTATCCAAGCTCTCAATATATTTTGTAATAAATTCAATCGATTCTCTTGAAATTTTATCTTTGCCCCCCACTTCTTTATTGGCTTGGCTAATCGCAATTACAATTTTATCACTATCGTATTCTACTTTTCTTCCATCTCTTTTAATAACTTTCATCAAATGTACCCCCAAAAATATTTTATTTCTTGTTTGTATAAATCTATTTTACCACGAAAAAAAGTAATGTCAAATGCCTACATTTTATGTTTTCTCAAAATATAGTGCCGTATTTTCAAGACTTATCGAAGACAAATTTCTGAGCAACAAAATTGTTAAAATTTTTTAAAATCTCAAACTCATTCATTTCGTAGGAGTTACCCTTTTTTCAAAAATTTTATATTACATTTTTGTTACAGTTTTATGTTTTATTCACATTTTATAGTTTATTTATTATAGTTTTAAAGATAATTGCAAATAATTCCTATTTTTATTAAAGCCAAAAAAACGTGAAAAGTTTATTCATACTTTCCACGTCATTTTTATTAATCTTTAAAAGTAATATCTTGACACCAGAAATCTTTGATTGAACCAAAGTCAACATCTTGGCACCAAAATTTCTTTACTTCAGCAAAATCAACATCTTGACACCAAAAATCTTTAACAGCACCCAAATCAACTTCTTGATACATAAAATCTCTTAATTCTGGAAATTGAATTTCTTGAAATAAAAAATCATGTACTTCGCCCAAAACTTTTTCTTGTTTTGGTGTTAATTCAAGTCGAAAAAAATTCTTCAATTTTCCTAATGTGCCATATTGTGTTGGTAAACTGTTGCCAACCGTATTATCTTTAAAATTATATTCTTTCATTTGTTCCTCCTTGGTAAATTTTAACTTTGTTTACAACTAATATATACTATAAAACGACATAAATCAAGTATTTTCCACAAATTTTATATTAAGTTTTGGTAACAAAACTGTTACAGTTATGTTACATTTCCACAACTAATTCATTTTGTGTGAATTGATTTGGTTTTAGCATTAGCATTTGATTTTCTAAGTTGGGAAGATTACCTGCTTTTACTTTTACCAGCAAATAATTGGCTGTATGCCCTTTATAATAGCCCTCTTCTTTTTCTTCCACCAATATTTCCACTTTTTTTCCTCTATATTGCTCATGATAAAACTTTTGATTTTCCACAGATAATTGTAGCAATCTTTTACTTCTACACTCTTTCAAATCATTCGAAACTTGATTTTCCATAACAGCTGCTTTTGTTCCCGTTCTAATAGAATATTTAAAAATATGCATTTTGTAAAATTTGATTTTTTCTAAAAACTGATAAGTTTCCTCAAATTCTTCATCTGTCTCACCTGGAAAACCAACAATAATATCTGTCGTCAAAATAACGTCAGAATAAATGTTTCTTAATTTTTGCACAATTTCCTCAAATTGCTGTGTTGTATAACGCCTATTCATTCTCTGTAGAGTTTGTGTGCAGCCACTTTGCAAAGACAAATGAAAATGATGACAAATTTTATCTAATTTTCTCAATCTTTTCAAAAATTCATCATTTATTAAAAGTGGCTCAATCGAACCAAGCCTAATTCTCGCAATTCCTTCAATCTGATGAATATCTTCTAATAAATCAATTAATCCATAATCTTCTGCAAAATCTTTTCCATAAGACGCCACATGAATGCCTGTTATCACTACTTCTTTTATGCCTTTACTTGCAATCTCCTTAATTTCTGCCATCACACTTTCTGGTTTTCGACTTCTAACACGTCCTCTTGCATACGGAATTAAACAATAGGAACAAAATCGGTCACAGCCATCTTGCACCTTTATCACAGCACGTATTTTTTCTGTGTAAGTAACACTTCCAAAATCGCCATATTCGTTATTTTTAAAAACATCATCACAAATATTAGCTTGATTTTTTCGGTTGTTTTTGCAATAATCTTCGACATATGAGATAATATCTTTTTTCTCATTGGTCCCCAAACATAAATCAATCTCAGGCATTTTCTCAAGCTCTTTTTGGGCAACTTGAACATAGCAACCGCACTGCAACAATTATAGCATCTGAATTCATTTCTTTGGCTCGCCTTAGCATTTGCCTTGATTTTCTATCAGATATATTCGTTACAGTGCAAGTGTTCACAACATAAATATCAGCTTTTTCATGGAATTCAACAATTTCATATCCATTATCTATGAATTTTTGTATCATTCCATTGGTTTCATATTGGTTTACTTTACAGCCGAAGCGTATAAAAAGCTACTTTTCTCATTGCAATTGTTTCATAACCTCTTCAGCAAAATTTTCTTCTGCTTTTTCGATTCCTTCTCCTCTTTCAAATCTTACAAATCGATTTAATTTAGCCCCTTTGCTTGCTATCAAATCTCCAACTTTTACATTAGAATCTTTTACAAAAACTTGGTCTACTAAGCAAATTTCTGAATAGAATTTGCCAATTCTTCCTTGCACCATTTTTTCAGCTATTTCAGCTGGCTTTCCTTCATTCATAGCTTGTGCTTTCAAAATTTCCATTTCTTTTTTGGTTCTCTCTTCTGGAACCTCGCTTCTTTCCATGTATTCAGGATTTGCTGCTGTGATTTGCATACAAATATCTTTTGCCAAATCTGTTTCACCTTTTTCAAAATCAACTAAAACAGCAATTCTTCCATCTCCATGAACATAACCTTCTACTAAACCTGCTGACTCAAATCTCACAAACCTTCTAATTGACATATGCTCCCCAATGGTTGCAATTTTTTCAGTTAAAACTTCGCTAACCGTTTTATCTGAGCCAGCATATTTTGTATTTAATAATGCCTCTACATCAGCTGGATTACTTTCTACAATTACTTTTGCAGTTGTATTTACAAATTCTTTAAATTCCTCATTTTTAGCCACAAAGTCTGTTTCTGCATTCACTTCAACAATACTTCCTACTTTTTTGTTTTCTGCAATATAAACAGTAACCAAACCTTCTGCAGCCACTCTGTCAGATTTTTTCGCTGCTTTGGCAATTCCTCTTTCTCTTAATAATTCAGCTGCTTTCTCCATATCGCCATCTGTCTCTGTTAAAACCTTTTTGCAGTCCATCATTCCAGCACCTGTTTTCTCTCTTAACTCTTTCACTAAATTTGCACTTATCATTTTTATCCTCCTTGTTGGGGCACTGTACCCATATTTATATTCTTAGATGGACACGGTTCCCCGTGTCCCTAAATTTTATTCTTGTTCTGCGTTTTCCACAACTTGTTCCATATCTGTGGTTTCTTCATCAGCTTCTTCTCCAGAACCGATTGGCATAATGGCATCTTCTCCTTGTCTTCCTTCGATTACTGCATTTGCCATAACATCTGCAATCAATTTTACAGCTCTAATCGCATCATCATTTCCTGGAATTGGATAATCCACATCTTCTGGACTACAGTTCGTATCCACTAAACCAACTACTTTAATCCCCAATTTTTTAGCTTCTTTGATGGCATTATATTCTTTCTTAGGGTCCACAATAAACATAACCCCTGGCATTTCAGTCATTTCTTTAATTCCACCAAGATTTTTTTCTAATTTTTCCATTTCATTTTTCAAGCCAATAACTTCTTTTTTAGGTAACACATCAAATGTACCATCTTCACTCATTTCTTCTAAATCTTTTAATCTGTCTATTCTCCCACGAATGGTTTTGAAGTTCGTAAGCATTCCACCTAACCATCTTTGGTCAACATAGTACATACCACATCTTTGTGCAGCCTCTTTAATGCACTCTTGTGCTTGTTTTTTGGTTCCTACAAACAAAACTGTTTTTCCATCTTCTGCTTGTTCCCTCAAAAAGCTATATGCCTCATCTAGTTTTTTTGATGTCTTTTGTAAATCGATGATGTGAATTCCATTTCTAGCTTGGAATATATATTCCGCCATTTTAGGATTCCATCTTCTTGTTTGATGTCCGAAATGAACACCTGCTTCCAATAATTGTTTCATTGCAACTACTGCCATTTTTTAAATTCCTCCTTATTTGTTATTCCTCCATAGTATTTAAAACGCCTCAAACACCATTTTTTGGCACTCGTTTGATAAGCTCATACCATGTGTGTTTTTTTAACGTTGATATTATATCAGAGTTTTTTTCAAAATGCAAGTACTTTTTGACTTTTTCTTTATAATCTTTTTCCCTCTTTGACGAACCATTCTCCACTTTCAAAGTCATCATGTACTGTTTTAAACCTAACATCCAATCGGATATCAATATTTTCATCATAATCCAAATAAACTGACTTAAAAATATTCTCTAAATTTCCAAAGCAAATTCCTTGATTTTTAGGAAATAATTGTTCCACTTCTAGCTTTGATAAATCAGTTTCTATATCAATTTGAATTGCAATAACGTCTGTAAATTCATCATAAACAAGTTCAAATCTTGGCTCACGAAAAATATCAAAATTTGTAATTTCATTTCCGTGCTCCTCTTCTGTTGCAGGAATCAAAAACAGCCATGGCTCGCCACTAGGATACGCATAAAAATTACTTGTTGAAGCTAGATACTGTAATATATCTTGATATTCCTCTTCTGCATATAAAACACTTGGCAAATTAATCCCTGTGTGGTCAACTCTTACAACATGTCCAGCTAATTTATTGGCAACATCTTTTAACGGCAACTTTTGGACTTCGTATTCTGCCCTTCTATTTTCAATTTGTCTATTTAAGAAATCCAAATATTTTTGATTTCCTATATTAAATTGCAAATTTTCTACTTCATTACTTAACTTTAATACAGTTTTAGGCTTTAAATGAGACGCTTTAATCTGTATTTCTTCCCCCAAAACACTGACATTTGGCAAATCTTTTAATAACATCAAAAACAGTTCAAATAATTCTTTACTTTTCCCATTTTCTGGAAAACAATATTCTATTTTTTCTAACATGAATTCTCTCCTATTTTGATAGCATATCATATTATTTTGGAAATTACAATAAACGATTTCCCTTGCTGACTTTTTTTCTGACAAAAGATTTGAGGAAGCCGAAGCAAAAGACTGGAAAAAATAAGATGCAGAATTCCACATCTTATTCTAAAATTTACCCATTGCAAATCATACAACGAATTTGCTTTAATCTCCTAACGCCTTCTGTTTGCTCTGCAATAATCCTTTCACACATTTCCCTTAATCTTGGGTCAATGCAACATTGCAGCACATTTTCGCACATGCAAATTGCCCCCTCGTGGTGTGGTATCATTTCATTGATAAAACTCAAATTAACACAACAGCATTGTGGGCTATTCCTCATTCTGCAAATCATATTTCTTGTAATATTCAAATACTGCGAAATATAAATGTTCGTGTCACTTAAAGTATTGACAAATCCACAAGTTGAATTCTTGATTTCTTCCATTTGGCAAATTTCCTCTTGTTGCGTTTCGATGATTTGATTGCAAATTTCCCTTAAATCCTCATTTTGCGTATATTGCAATACATTCTTGCACATGTATATGGCTGCTTGATGATGTGGTATCATACATTCACAAAAGTCGATAGTCACATCTCCTAAAGATGTTCTACACAGCATTTGATTCGCCATTTGTTCTAAAACTTCATCAAAACGGCGTAAGTACCTTTCCAAATTTGACATGATACAACAATTCATAAATCTCTCCTCCTTATTTATATCATATAGAAAATTGCTTGGTAACGTTCTAGTTTTTTGCATATCCTTTCAAATTTTGGCAATACTATTTTTATAATTTAGAAAGAGGTGATACGATTGACGAGCAAAGAACTTTTATATGTAGAAGACGCTTTAGGTCATGAAAAATTTATGAAATGTTGTGCCAAAAAAACAGCTGGAAAATTAACTGACACAAAATTAATTGCTTGCATGAATGACTTAGAAACTAAGCACACAGAATTATTAAACAAATTTAAAAATTTATTATAGGAGGAAAATTATGGAAGATAGGGACTTAATGGAAAATGAATTATTAGTCATCAAAGGTGTTTGCGACTTGTATCTTCATGGAGCACTTGAAAGCACCACTGCAGAAGTTCATTGTGCTTTTAAGGAAGCTTTAAATGAATCTTTGAATATTCAAAATCATATTTATAATCTAATGGCTGAAAAAGGCTGGTACAAAACCAATACTGCTGAACAACAAAAAATCGACGAAACCAAGAATAAATATGCTAATGCGTAAAAATAAAGCGAGCCCAATGCTCGCCTTATTTTTTTAAATAATTCCCTTGATTAATAAAATGATACCAATAATTATAGCAATCATTCCTCCAACCAAAGCAAACATCTCGTTTTGCTTTGACTGATTAACCAAATCCTCTTCTGATTTCGTTGTTAAAATAAATGGCTTTTTGGCATCTTGCGGTTTTCCAATATGTATTTTATTTCCTACTTTAAATGCCTCTCCTATCACATATAATGCCTGATTTGCTCCAATCGTCTTTTCTGTCATTCGAAATCCTAACGTCTCTGCTCCAAATCGACTCCATGAAAAAGATTTAAAATATTGATAATTTCCTAAATTTCCTTTTGCTTCAAATCGATCAAAAGTTTTTGGAATATCCAATTTACAACCTGTTGCATTAATTTCTAAAACAACTGGCTCACTTGTACTATCATCCAACATTCCTATATCCTGACTTGATTGTTCGCTCGAAATCGTATTTTCACTTTTGCTCACACGTGTTTGCCAATTCCCATTACTATCTCGATATTGCTCTTTGTTTTCTGTCACTTGTGCCAACTTTGCATCACAATACACAACTTTTTTTCCCGAAAACGGCGCCTCGACTAAATTATTTGACAACACCGTGCCTTTTAATTCAACATATTCTCTATAATCATTTCCAAGCCCATTTTCGTCCATTTGAGCAAACATACTCTTCAGTTCACGAATTGTTTTTGTCTGCATAAATTGTATTTCCATCACATGATTTTTTGTTCTTGGACGGATGTAGAAAATCGTTACCAAACCTCCAATAATCAATAAAAATGGCAATACTTTTTTCATATTTTTTAATTCTAATTTCTAAATATGCTACCTGTAATTTGTTATCCTATAAAAACATTATAAATAACTACAACATATAAAAATATTGCTGTAATAATAGTTAGTATAAAACTACTATTTTCTCTACTTTTCTTATATTCAATACTTCTCAATACTAATAAAGTGGTTAATGCTAAAAACATTATTGGATTTGCAATATCAAAAGATATAACCTTTAATAATCCTAGTAATACAAATAGCATTGTAACTATTGATAATATAATCTTTGCAATTTTCATTTTTGTACCTTCTAGTATAAATTACTATTTTATATTACGATTATAACATTATTTTTTTAAAGTATATAAAAACAAATAAAGAATATTACTATTTTACCAGTAAATATTCTTTAAAATTTTCAATTATTCACAAGAGAGAAACTATTGTTATTACTACATTTCTCATTTTTAATATAACGAACAACTATTGTCACAACAAGTGCTAGCAATATGATTCCTAAATTTTGTTTTTTCATCTTTGTTCCTCCTTTTTATAGCCAATCAGTTATATTTGTGAATATTTTATAACTAATTAGTTATAATGTCAATAGTTTAATAAACAATTTTTAGGAGATTTAAAATGTATTTAAAACGAATTCGAGATTTTAGAGAAGACAATGATTTAAAACAAGTAGAAATTGCGCAATTCCTTAATATGAAACAACCACAGTATGCCAGATATGAATCTGGAAAAAGAGATTTTCCCCTTGATATTCTCATAAAATTAGCTGAATTTTACAACACTTCAACCGATTATCTGTTAGGATTAACTAATGAAATCAAGCCTTATCCTAAAATCAAAACCACCAAAAAAGAAACGCGCTAACGTTTCTTTTTATCTATTCTTCTATTTTCTCCATTTCTTTTTCGCAAGCAGCCACTCTGTATGACAAATGCGCAACCGCAATTAAAATAAGAATACTAATTAACAAATCATTTACTGCAATTCTCAATACAGCAATTGCACTGACTAGAATTGCTTCTAGTAATACCATTTTCCAAATTGAATTTACAATTTGTTTGACTGCATTAAGTTTGGCAAATCGGATGAACATATAAACAAACACAACTGCATAAGCAATAATCATTGGCACAATATACGGTTTTACAACATCTCGAATTCTTTTATTAGAAACTGACTTGATATTCAAATTTTCTACTGTTTTTTGAATTCCAAACTCTTCATTTAGTTTTTCAATCAACATATTTTTTTCTTCATCTGTTATTGAAGCAACATTAATTTGTACAGAATCTCCAAAAACTTCCAAACCTTTTACTACAAAATCTTTTTTTCCAAATGTCTCTTTGCAAATTTCTCTTACTTGGTTTACATCGGCATCTACATCAAGTTTTATATTGATTGTTTCATGTTTTCCAAACATTAACGAAACATGAAAGCCTTTCAAAGCAACAACAATAATTCCTGCTACAATTAATAATATGATTCCCAAAATCACTATTTTTCCACTATTTTTTCTTGTATCCATTTTAAACTTCCTCTCTATTTCTTAAAACTGTTCTTGTAACAATAAAGTTATATAAAATACTTAAAATAATTCCCCAAAACATCGCCATTCCAATGCTACTTACCACAAAATATTGGCTCAAAGTAAAAACAATTGCAACCACACAAACTGGCATTAATCTCCAATAAAACTTCTTTTGCACTCGATCATAATTTTGACTAATGTCTCCTGTCAATAATAACTTTTTCATATAAATATAATTTAGCAAAATAACAACTGCATATACTATAATAGAACTTTCTGTAATCACTGCATTGGTATAACGAACCACAATGGAAAGTAGTGCAATATAACCAATTCCCAATAAGCTGGCAAGTGCCCCTGCCATTTTAAATTTCACAATCAATATGATTGAAATAACTAACACTACTATAACTGCAATTAATTTTATGGTATCTGCTTCATTCACGATTTCTGTTTGTACAAAATTATCCGACTCTAGCTCATAGCTAATTGGCAACATTCCTGAATTTAGCATATCACTAATTGCTTTAGCTGAATTGTAATCCTTCAAATACTCATTATAATCTGTTTTAGCTTGTCCAACCGCAATTTGCAACATACCAGCTGTCATTTCCTCTCCAAAATACGTAGTCATCATGGTTGTATCATCAAAAACAATCGAAACATATTTTTTCTCTGTTTCTTGTGTTTCTGCATTTTCTTGTGTCTCACTTTCTTCGTTTTGCGTATTTTCTGCTGGTGTTTCTTTATATTCTGAACTAATTTGTCTTAATTTTTCGCTGCCTTCTTTGTTAAACTCAATTTGCAAATAGGCAGTATATCCTGCTGCATTTGACGTTACAACTGACGCTTTTTTAATATCCGAATTATCCATTAGCACAAGTCCATTTTGGTAATCCACCATTTGAAACTTCCCAATGGTCGATACAATTTCCTGCACTTTATTCACTTGATTTTCATCATTTGGCGTTTCAACAATTAAACTTCCTGTCACATTATCTAAGCGAATATTGTATTCTGACATTCCTTGTTTCTTCAACCTTTTTTGAATTAACTTTTTCGCTTGCTCAAAATTTTCTTTCGTCAATTTCTCATCACTATTGACTTTTATGGTTCTTGTTTCTTTCTGATATGGTATATTATCATGAGTTTCATGGTCATGCCCATCGTCTTCCGCCGTTCCTGCTTCGTGTTCCGCCTCATGCTCTGCTGTTGTGCTACTACCATTTTCCCAAACTTCTCCCTTTATATTTCCGTTTTCATCCACATACACATACTTTTCTTCTTCTGCATCATTCAAAGAATAGCGCAATTCTCTACTTCCTTTGACATCCAGCCCCAAATTGTAAGGTGCCACTTGATTCTTCCACACACCTTTTTCCTTTGTAAAAACTCCCCAAAACGCAATCAGTGACAAAAGTATTACTAACAATATTGCAACTATTATCTTCAATTTTTTCAACATCTTTTCCAAAATAATTCCTCCTAAATCTTATAATAAGTTTGTATCATTGATGATTAATTCAAACCATAAACCTAAATATTTTGCGGCCCTTTTGCTCATTTGTGTACGTTCCATAAATATTTCAAAATAGTCTATCACGGGACAAATTTTTGTATCAATTTTCAAATTTAGTATCACTTTTTTATTTTCTTTATCAATTTTCAATTCAGAATGAGTAACCGCAAAATTGACTTCATCATGTTTATCAAATATGTTTTTATCTTTTTTGGAAACCCTGCTTCTGTGCACATCTGATTTATCTGCCAAAATCAGCGCAGCTGAAATATCGCTCACTGCTGTTCCTGTATTTTCATCATGATTGCCAATTGCCATCATAATTTCTGTTCTATCCGCCACATCCATTCCCATTTCCTTCAAAATGTTGTAGGCAAGTATCGCACCAGAATGCGCATGGTCAACTCGATTAACCGAATTTCCTATATCATGAATATACCCCGCAATTTTCGTAAGTTCTATTCGATGTTCCTCATATCCTAACGTTTCTAAAATGTAGGCTGCCCTTGTGGCAACCAACATACAATGTCTTTTCGAATGTTCTGTATAACCTAAAACGTCCAATTGCTTTTGAGCATTTTTCATGAGTTCATTTATTTCAATATTTTCCACAACGTCCTCAAAACTTATCATTTGACCTCCTAAAAAAACACCAATCTTTGATATTTTACAACAATTTTCCAAAAATATCAACTATTTTTCAAAAATTTATTTCAAATTCACTCCAAGAATTCCACCAATCGCACCTCCAACAACACCTAGCACAATCATTATAATACTATTAAAATTCAAAGAAAAATTTAAGTTTAGGATACTTGACGTCAAATAAAGGATAAGCATATAAATAAATCCCAAAATACTTCCATACACAATTCCTTTATTTGCCATTTTTTTTGCGACCAAAAAACCACCCACTAAAATGCTAAAAGACGAAATAAAAATAACTGCTGGCATAATCACATTTTCACTCACGCTTGAAAAGCTAAGTATCATGGATAATACTAAAATCATGATAAGCGTCACCCCAATCGATATTGCTAAACCTTTTAACATTAACAAAAAAATATTTGAACCTGCATTTTCTTTTAAATCTTCCATCATAAAAATCCTCCTAGAAAAATTATATTTCTAAAAGGATTTTTTATTCCTATTTTATTCTTCTGTGTCTTGATTTTCTTGCTCGTTTTCTACATCCGAATGATTTTGATTTGTCTCTTCCTCTTCATTACTTATATTTTCTTGGCTTGTATTACCTAAATCAGCTTCATTTATTGGTTCCTCTTCTTCGCTATTTTCCTCAAAAAATCCAATTTCTTGCAAATAACTTTCAAGTTCAAATTCCTGCTCATTATATTCCAAATAATACGTTGTCACTCCAGATTTCGTTTTAGAATATATCTTCGTAAAAGAACATGGAATTAAGCGCTTCGTTTTGGCATCATAAATGCCATATAACTGATTATAATTTTTTACCACAATTCCCTTAATTCCAGTCTCCTCAGGAATAGTTAGCACATTATCATGCTCATCTAGCTCAGTTGTTTTTTGATTTGCACTCGTATTGCTAACCGTATTTTGACTTGTTGTATTGGTGTTAGAATTTTTCTTGTCTCCTTCATTTTCTGTATTTTCACTATTTGCATTAGCCACATAACCCAATGTATAAACTGGCTTAAAAATTTCATTTCCGCTTGTTATCTACCAAACCAGTTTTTCCATTCACATTCACTGGAATAAATTCATCAAATAACAAATTGAAATTTCGTATTCCTTCTTTTCGAAAATTTTCTCCATTTTCCACGCCAATGGAATCATATTCACAATACACAACTGTATCTCCATCGCCATTTAAAACACCAAACTTTTCATCTTTTTTCACTTTATATAATTTGCTAATCTCATCCAAAATTGTAATATCCTCATATTCTGTTGGCTTAATAATCGTATTTCCTTCTTTAGAAACAATTCCAACAGAGCCTTCTGCCGTCACCAAAAATTCGCTTGTATTTTGCATATACACAATTTTTTCATATTTCAAACTAATCAATTCCTTGCCAGTTAGCACATCCACAACACCAAAATTTCTTCCATCGCCAACCACAATCATGCCATCTGCAATCGCTGTCAAATTTTCATAAATGTTGCTAATCTCCGTATAACCTGCTTTTTCAGCATACTGCGCCGCCGACACAGCCAAACTATCCAACGAATAAATTCGCACTCGATTTTCTTGCGACACATCCAAACTCACATTAAACATTCGTGGCACCTCACTATATGCCATATACAACTCGCCATCCATCAATCGAATTGGCACCTCAATAGAAATCGTCTCTTGCGTTTCATGCTCAGAATTTACCACAATATTTAATTGTTTCTCGCCAGCTTCATTTGTCACAATCAATTCTGAGCTAACTGTATTTTCATCTTTTTTTGCATCTTCTGTGACTTCTGGCTTTTCATTTAAAATATATTTAGTCACAGTATTTTCATCCGCAATCATCGAAACCACTTCATAAGGCGTCCTTAAATAACAACTATCCGCATCTTCTGTATAATTTTTATATTCGCCTTTTTGATACGAATATCCCAACATACTCGATAATTCCTTAATATTGATATAATTAGTATTGCCCTGCGTTTTCAAAAAATTTTGTGAAAACGCCACTTGCTTATTATCCACAAAAACCTTCTGTTTCAGCGAATCTTGATACTTCATATAAACAATCAAACCAACCAATATTACAATTAAAAGCGCACAAATCAAGAGCACAGTCAAAACTGTCTTCTTATTTTTATTATTTTTTTCCATTTGTTCCACAAAAGAATTGCTTTCCTCTAAATTCATCGTTTCCTCCTATTCTAGTTCGTATATCCATAATCTTTGTAAAATTCATCACGAAAAGCCAACAAATTATCATTCTCTATCTCTATTCTAACTCTTTCCATCAATTTAGTCAAGAACCTTAAATTATGAATCGATAGAAGTTCCACTCCTAAAATCTCTTTCGTATTCATCAAATGTCTCAAATACGCCTTTGTAAAATTCTGGCAAGTATAACAATCACACTTCTCATCTAATGTTGTAAAATCTCTTTCATAAATCGCATTTCTAACAACCACTTTTCCGTGTGATGTCATCGCTGTTCCATGCCTTGCAATTCTCGTCGGCAACACACAATCACACATATCAATTCCCGCAATCGCCGCTTCTATCAAATAATCCGGCGTTCCAACTCCCATTAAATAACGTGGTTTATTTTCTGGCAGAAATGGCGTTGTAAAATTTAAAATATCCAAAAATTCTTCTTTTGGCTCTCCAACGCTAATTCCACCAATTGCATAACCTGGCAAATTCAAAGCTATCAAATCTTTCGCGCTAATTTCCCTCAAATCTTTAAAAAATCCACCTTGCACAATCCCAAACAACCCTTGTTTGTCTGTCGTTTTATGCGCATCTTTACATCTTTTTGCCCATCTTGTCGTTCGCTCCATCGAATTTTTCGTATATTCATAAGTTGACGGATATGGGCAACATTCGTCAAAAGCCATCATAATATCAGACCCTAGCGCCTCTTGAATTTCCATTGAAATTTCTGGGCTAATAAACTTTTTGCTACCATCCAAATGAGAACGAAAATCCACGCCTTCTTCACGAATTTTTCGCAAATCGCCCAAACTAAACACTTGAAAACCGCCGCTATCTGTCAAAATTGGCTTGTCCCAATGCATAAATTGATGCAAACCACCAGCGTCCTTGACTAATTCATGCCCTGGTCGCAAAAATAAATGATAAGTATTTGACAAAATAATTTGAGCTTTGATATCTTCCTCTAACATTCTGGGCGTAATCGATTTGACAGTCGCTTGGGTTCCAACTGGCATAAAAATCGGTGTCTGAATATCTCCATGAGGCGTATGAATCACGCCACGCCTTGCGCCTGAATTTTTATCCCTATGTAACAATTCATAAGTAATTGCTTGTTTCATTTTTTGTTCCTTGTATAATATATTTAGGTTTTTAAAAGGTTACCCATAAACCTTTCTATAACAATTATTTCATGATATAATTGTTATGTTGACACTGTGGACTCTTATTGTTCCTTGTAGTTCTAACTACTTCAGAAAGAATATTGCCACAGTTTTATTATTAATTGGTAATTAGTTAGATAAGACTTTGATCTTTCATTTCTCGCAAGGTTACAAGTAATAAAACTAGTTGGATGTTGTCACAGTTGTTCATAAATTTTATTACAGGAGGTAAACTCTATGGTTTACATCGGCATTGATATTGCCAAATTTAAACACTTTGCGTCTGTTGTTAGCTCAGATGGTAAAGTTATCGTAAAGCCTTTCCCTTTTGAAAATTCTCGTCAAGGTTTTATGAAATTAATTGAAGAAATCGAGAATTTTCAAGACTGCCTAATTGGCTTAGAATCTACTGGTCATTATGCAGAGAATCTAATTCAGTTTCTGTTTGATCGTAATTATTCTATTGCAGTTATTAACCCTATTCAAACCGATTCTCTTCGTGATTCTAACATTCGAAAAACTAAAACTGACAAGATTGATACTATGTTAATTGTTCAATGTTTAATGCTTAAAAAATATTCTCTCGTTTCTTCTAAAAACATTAATATGATTAAGCTTAGGCGTCTTTCTAGGTTCAGGCTCGAATTGGTGCAACAACAAACTAGAATTAAAACTCAGTTAACTGGTTGTTTGGATATTGTCTTTCCAGAGTTACCACGCTTTTTTAAAGGTAATTTACATTTAAAAGTATCCTATGCTTTATTAGAGAAATATTCTTCTGCTAAGACTATTCGTTCTGCTAGAATTCATGGCTTAACTAATTTACTTGTGCATAACTCACATGGTAGATATAGTCAAGAAAAAGCCTTAGAATTGAAGAATTTAGCTAAAGAAAGTGTTGGCTTAGATAATCCTGCTATTGAATTACAAATTCAATGCCTAATTAAGCAATTGCACTTATATCAAAAGCAAATTCAAGACATTGATTTTAGCATCATGACTCTTATGGAAATCATAAACTCGCCTATTCTTACAATTCCTGGGGTTGGTTATACTTTAGGTGCTATGATTATTAGCGAAATCGATGACATCAAAAAATTTAGCAACCCTTCTAAATTGCTAGCATTTGCTGGTTTAGATCCAGTTGTTAAACAATCTGGGAATTTTCAAGCCTCATCAATGAAAATTTCTAAACGTGGTTCTTCTTACCTTCGCTATGCAATCTATAGAGTTGCTTTCTCTATTATATACAATAATGAGACTTTTCACAACTACTATCTTGATAAAAGTTCTCAAGGTAAGAACCATAGAGTAGCATTAGGTCATGTTTGTAACAAATTAGTTAGAATTATCTTCAAGATTTTAACTGATGATATACCTTTTAATTTAAGCTAACAATATGATTTTTTCAAAGTTCATATTTACATTGTTTAACAGTTTTAAAAAATCAACTTTGAAACTGTTATTAGTCATGCAAATTTTTTTCTATATAAAATTATTTAAAAATTTTTAATAATTCTATTGACAATTAATAGTTAGTCTTTCTTGATTATATTTATAATGATATTTGTTAATTTTGAAGTGATTTATATTGTAGTTAATATTTTTATCAAAATTTTTCCTCCTATCTTTGATTTTCTTCTACTTCCTTTCCTGAATAATGTCTCTTTTGCATTTTGGTTCTAAATTCTTGTACAATCTCTGCTTGCTTTTCTGGAGTTAATTCTTCAATTTTTATCGTATCCTCAAATTTCTTATTCTCTTTTTTTTCCTTAAATTTTTCATTAATTCTAGTAGCAAAATTAGGGTTTTTTCCATAAAAAATGACATCTCTTCCAAAACGATCTTTTCCAATATCAATTTCTTTTGTTCCCAAAATTCCCTTTTTCTCACGAAACAATCCAAAATATCTTCTCAATGCTCTTTTTTCTTCTTGACTCTTATATGGTTTTAAGTCATTTATTTTCGCAAACATATCTTCAAAATCAATTGGTTTATCTGTTAAGCGAAACTTAACTTTCTTCATAATAACTTTATTCTTTTGCAAAGTTTCATCATCTCTATTTAATATTGCTTTTCCTATTTCTCTTAAACTTCGATAATTTTTAAACCCTAGCCTTTCTAGAATTAATAAACTTTCCCCTTTATCTTCTATTCCTTCAATCTCAACTAATCCTAATTCTTCCAATAGTTTAAAGTTCTTCAAATTAGAAGTATGTGTATCTGTTGAATATCTTTGCATATATACTTTAGATCCGTCTTCTCTTTGTTCATAAGCCGTTCCTTTTAAAACTTCTTTATAACGTGAAAAACCGACTAACATTTGTAATCCCATCATTCCGCGCCTTTTCACCAACTGTATAATCTTTCATTTTTGTTTCAATACCAAATCTTGCATCTTGAATTATTTTCTTCTCTCCAAACTTTATACCGCCTGAAACAAACATCAAATCAGATTCTACTCGATAAGCCAAATTCCAACATACTCTATATGCAGAATATCCAAAAACAGAAAGTCCCATTGTAGTTACTGTAATAGGCAGATTTGCCCCCCATACTGTAATTCCTGCTGTTGCAACTATGCTAGCTCCTAAAATCTTCGCTATTCTTTTCCCCATATCCCAGGCCAACATCTTTTTAGAATGAATAAAATTCTTCAGACTTCTATCTTTTCTAATAATTGGTAAAATATCTTTATTTTCTTTCTCCATAATCATCGCTCTCCTAAAATTTTCTTATGTTCATTAATTCTCTCTCAAATATCCTCCTATGGGCTACTCACAAAATTAACATCGCATCGCCGAAGCTAAAAAATTGATATTTTTCTTTCACTGCTTCCTCGTAAGCATGCATCACAAAATCTTTGCCCGCCAAACTCGAAACTAGCATAATCAGAGTTGACTCTGGCAAATGAAAATTGGTTATCAATCGGTCAATACATTTAAACGAATACCCTGGGTAAATGAAAATATTGGTATCCCCTTCTGCTTCTCGCACAAATCCATTTTCGTCCGCAACAGATTCCAACACACGACACGAAGTTGTCCCAACTGCCACCACTTTATGCCCACTTTTCTTAGCAATATTGATTTTATCTGCCTCTTCTTGCTTAATGTAATAATGCTCAGAGTGCATGTTATGCTCCTCAATATTCTCCACTTTTACTGGGCGAAACGTGCCAATTCCAACATGCAAAGTCACATTGGCGACTTGCACACCCTTTTGCTTAATTTGCTCCAACAATTCTTGCGTAAAATGCAAACCAGCTGTTGGCGCCGCACTTGAACCGTCATGCTTCGCATAAACTGTTTGATACTTATCTTTTTCTTTCAAAGTTTCCTTTATGTAAGGAGGCAAAGGCATCAAACCAATTTGGTCCAAAATTTCATTAAAAATCCCCTGATATTCAAATTTTACTTTACGATTTCCACCATCCAAAACTTCCAAAATTTCAGCCTTCAAAATGCCATCTCCAAAAGTCACTTTCGTTCCTGGTTTTAGCTTATTTCCCGGACGCACCATGGCTTCCCAAAAATCTTCTTCTATCCTTTTCAAAAGCAAAAATTCCACATTCGCGCCAGTTTCTTTTTTGCCATATAAACGCGCTGGCAAAACCTTGGTATTATTGATTACCAAGCAATCTCCTGCTTCCAAATAGTCGATTACATTTTTAAAAATCTTGTGTTCCATTTTTTGCGTTTTTTTATCCAGCACCATCAAACGTGCCTCGTCGCGCTTATCATATGGATGCTGCGCAATAAGCTCCTCTGGCAAATCAAATCTAAATTCCGATACTTTCATTTTGGTTCCTCCATTTGCTGTTTTATCAATTGGTTCATTTCGTCCAATCGCTTATTTTCAAAACCTTCCAACATTTTTTGAAATGGCTCTAAATTTCCTTTCGTCGCATATAAGTCCAATGCATCATAATAATCTAATCGATCCTCTACTTTTATATTTATCGGCAAAAAACCACTTTTCATTAATTGATAATTCATAATTAATCGCGAGGTTCTTCCATTGCCATCCAAAAATGGATGAATTTTTACAAATTCAGCATGTGTCCAGCTAGCCAATTCTAACGCATCCATTTGACTTGAATTTTTCGTTAAATCCTCATAAAAAAATCTTAACGATTGATACATTTCATTCGGTGTTGGCGGCGTATGATTGGCGCCCGTTATCCTAACATCCGTATTTCGATAAATTCCTCCTTGCATAATATTTTCCATCACAATCTCGTGAATATCTTTTACTTTGTTTTCATCCAATTCTTCCTTTTGGTCGATTTGTTTCTTTACATAATCGAACGCTTTCTCATGATTGGTTACTTCATAAATTTCCCTTAATTTTTTACCACCAATTGATATTTTATCTTCCAAAAGCATTTTGGTTTCCATTAAAGTTAGCGTGTTTCCTTCGATTGTTGTCGAATGATAGGTAAACTCTATATCAAATGCTTTTTCCCATTTGGCAAGAATTTCTGGACTTAGCACATCTTTATTTCTTTGATAAAATTCCTTTTTTTCTAATAATTCCATAAATTTCCCTCTCAATTCTTATTTTAACAAATTTTTCCTACAATAGCAAGATTTTCGAGTATCACATTTACTTTTTGGTGCAAAGTTTCAAGACTTGTATTTTCGCCATTTTGAATCACATAATCTGCATTTTGGGTATAAAATTTATTACTTTTTTGAATTTTTAAACGGTCCTTAGCTACTTTTTCCGAAATTTTATCACGTTCGCAAATCCTTTTGATTTTTACATCTTGTGTTGTTTCAATGGCAATTGTGGTATCACAAAATTTGTCCAACTTCGCCTCAAATAACAAGGGCGCATCAATCACAATTAGCTTTATCGTTTCGTCCACATTTTGTATTTCCTGCGCAATTTTCGGAAGCAAATGCTTAAACGTAATTTGATTTAATTTTTCCAAACTTGCTTTATCATGATAAATTAAATCCGCCAATTTGGCTCTATTTAATTCCCCATTTTCCAAAACAATATTATCTTTTTGAAACGCTTCTTTTATTTCTAAAAAATATTCTGTTTCCGAATTCGTAAGCTCTTTTGCCATTTTATCCGCATTTATCACTTTCGCATCTTTCCTCTTGCCCAATATTTCACTAATCGTCGTCTTACCCGAGCCAGACGAACCCGTTATCCCAATGACTTTCATAATCACTCCTATTTTACATTTCACATTCTAAGTTTTCTTTGCTTAATATTTCCATTTTTAATTCTGTAACATTCGATGTTGATTTTATAATTTCTTC
This sequence comes from uncultured Clostridium sp., assembly GCA_948467875.1. Taxonomy (GTDB): domain Bacteria; phylum Bacillota; class Clostridia; order TANB77; family CAG-508; genus Scatovivens. The sequence continues at coordinate 17,203 of CAOKFZ010000014.1, read as the reverse complement.
TAATTCCTTCATGGCATTTTTCAATTCCTCCAAACCTCCAAGCGTGTCAAACATAATTAGCACCTCAGAAGTATTCTCATCAATTTTAGTGATTTCACTATCTTTGTGGTTCCAATAGCGACAAACTGGAATATCGCCACAATAATAACATATTTCAGCTGCATCTTTCAATTTCTCTAACTGTCCAGAAAGCCCCATTGGCTCGAATTTCTTTCCGCCCTGTACAGCGTGTTGCAAAGTTAACTCTGGATATGGTAATTTTTGCACATCATATCCTCCCATGGGAATTCCATGTTTCACAGAAATATAATTATATACATCCACAAAATAGTTAATTGGTTTTAGTTCTCCAAAACGATCAATTATACTCCACAACGCAACAACTGAGGGAAATCTACGCTCACTTGCATGCATATCAGAAAAAACTTCTAACCATTGTTTTTCAAGCAATTTTTCATCTGCAATCGATTTTTCATATTTAACTAACGATTGCAATTTTTCCCAATTTTTGTTTTCTACACTTATTTTTACAAACCCCATTTTATATTGAGGATATGTTTCCAATATTTTATTTTCAATTGATATTTTCATAAATTTAACTCCTTTTATCTTATTTTTAATCGATTATAAAAAAGTTAAATTTCAAGACGACCATAATCAAAATCCAATTTATAAAGTAACATTTTTTCTCCTTTATATATACCCCCCTGGGGTATTTGTTTTTTATATTTTAATCAACACTATACTAATTACAATCAAAATGGCTGCGATGATTTTCTTTGCCAAATTGTCTCTTTCTTTCAAAAACAAATAACCAAAAATAACATTTAAAATCACTGTCAAAGCGCACAAAGGCGCCACAACGCTAACATTTCCAAGCTGATATGCTCTTAATTGAAAAACAATCATTAATCCCCATGAAATACCTGTGATAAAAATAGTTTTTTTATTTCCGTTTTGAAATTCATTTTTCACATCCAACCACTTAATTTTTTCTACCAAACTAATCAATATGGCTGGAATTCCTAGTGTCAACGCCACATAAATCGGCAAATTAAAATGATCCGAAATATTAACATCTAAAAATAAGGCAATTGTGTAAAAAATATTCGATAAAATCCCCAGTCCTATGTAACGATTTATTTTGAATTCTCCTTTTTTATAAAATAAAAAAACATTGCTAGAAATAATAAGCATAGCTCCTATAAATTTATTTAGCAGAAATTCTTCTTTGAAAAAAAGCAAACCCGCAAATATCATAAACGTTGTTGATAATTGTTTTAGCATACTGTACGTAGATGCTTCAATTCCACTTCTGACAGTTGTATTCAGTCGGTCAGAAAGTGCGTAAAAAATGATAGCTATTCCTAAAAACAAATAAATTTTCCAATCTGTGGCGAACTTCATTTCAAAAAATGGACAAATGAGCAAAACAGTTATCACGCCAATTATTTCCAATAAAACTGTTAATGCTCCTGGTTTTGTTAAAGTTTTAGTCGTTATTTTATAAGTTTGCGTAAAAAATGTCGCCAAAATAACATATGATATCACAAAAATAATCCAAAAACTCATTTTTGTTTCTCCTTTTTATATTTTTCTAAGGAAGTTAGTATTTTCTATGAAAATACTAACTAAGATATCCGTAAAGCTCATTCTTCGCTAACGGCTATCTTAATAGCGCTGGTTGCCAAATAATCGCAACGATTATTTAATTCATTGTCGCTGTGCCCCTTGACTTTGATAAAAGTCGTATTATGCTTTTGTGTCAAATCATACAATTCTTCCCATAATTCACGATTTTTTACTGGCTCTTTAGAACTCGTTTTCCAATGATTTTTCTGCCAATTCTCTAGCCATTTCTGATTAAACGCATTGACCACATACGCGCTATCACTATAAACTTCGACTTCGCACTCAAACTTTAGCAATTTTAACGCCTCTAAAACTGCTGTTATCTCCATAATATTATTGGTTGTATCCTTTTGCGCACCTGAAATTTCTTTTTGTACGCCATCGCAAATCAAAACTGCGCCCCAACCACCAGGTCCTGGATTGCCTGAACACGCACCATCTGTATAGATTGTTACTTTTTTCATAAAACTCTTCCCTTTTTTTATTATTTGTGATATATTATATCAAGAAAACTTGAATTTTTCAATAGGTGGTGAAATTTTTATGAGCGGAATTTTAGCAGTAATATCTGAATATAATCCTTTTCACAATGGACACTTGAAACATCTTGCTTATTCCAAACAATTAACAAAAGCTGATTTTTCCATTGCCATTATCACTGGCAATTTTGTGCAACGCGGCGATACTTCCATTGTTGACAAATGGACCAAAGCTGAAATGGCTCTCAAAGCTGGTTTTGATATCGTGATTGAATTGCCAACAATTTACGCTATATCCAGTGCCGAAAATTTTGCAGAAGGCGCCATCAAAATTTTAAATAGTCTTGGAATTGTGGACTATCTTTCTTTTGGTAGCGAACTTGGCGAAATTTCTCCGCTTAACGACTTGGCAAATCTTTTGTACAAGGAGCCAAAAGAATTGTCTTTGTTGATTAACCAATATGTCAAAACTGGTATCTCATATCCGAAAGCGCGCGAAACTGCTCTTATGCAGTTTTTGGGAAATAGTCCGAGACACAAACAGGCTTTGAATAGCCCGAATAATATTTTAGGAATTGAATATTTAAAAGCACTCAAAAAATATAAAAGTCCCATTAAGCCGATTACCATAAAACGCGAATATAGCGAACATAACTCGACTACCATAAAAAAAGGAATTGCAAGCAGTACAGCCATCCGAACTCTGATACAAAAAAACAAAAATATTCACACTTTAGTTCCTTTTGAAACTTACGAATTACTGGAAAAACAAATTCAAGAAGGCAAAATTATTTCCAGTTTGGCTGTTTTTGAAAAAGAAATTATTTATGCACTTCGTCGCATGACACTTTCGGAAATTGCCTCTTTGCCAGATGTTTCAGAGGGGCTCGAAAATAAAATAAAAATGGCTGCTAATAATTATAACCATTTAGACGAATTAATTGAAAATATCAAATCAAAACGTTTTACGCAGTCCAGAATTCAACGTATTTTGTTGTATGCACTTTTGAATATTTCGCAAAAAGACATGAATGGTTCAAGAAAAATTGTTCCTTATGTGCGCATTCTTGGTTTTAATAAACATGGCAAAAAAATCGTGTCAGCCATTGCCAAACAAAATCCGAAAACACATGTAATTATTTCCGTGAAAAAATTTATGGAAAATACGCCTGATATTCGTTTGCAAAACATGCTAGCAAAAGATATTCTGGCAACCAATATTTACACATTAGGCTATCAAAATAATCCAATCGCCAATTTAGATTATACCCATAAAATAGTAGAGGTTGAATAAAATTCAACCTCCATTTATAATTTGGACCACATTTTTAATTTTGGGTTATAGTTTCCTATGCGTTCCTATCAAAAATTCACACAATTTTCACATTTCAACCAGACAAAAAGCACAACTTGTATCTATCGTGCACTTTCTCCAGTCCAGCTCTCGTGGAAACTGTTGCAGACTGTTTGCGAGGAAGGAACATAACAGGATGCAGCAGGAAGAACCGATCGGAGCCACTTATCTCCTGCAAACAGAGATAGCTGGAAAGTCACGAAAACTGGCTGATGGTTTTCGTGTTGGGAAAGGATTTTAAAGTTTTGAAACTCTTAAAGCTCTGCTTATTACAGTTTCAATATGCATAAAAAAGAGGGCAATTAGCTCTCTTTTTAGAATAATTTTTCATAAATTTAATTTGATAAATCCCAAGCTGTACCATTCCAAGTTACTTTTACGCTAGCTTTTAAACGAGCTAGTGGACGAACACCATAGTCAGGATAATTGTATCCGTTTGTCCCCATGTAACTATTTCCCCCCATATCCCACACGTGTGTATCGTGACTTGACGAAACCGACGATAACCAGTAAGCATTGCAATTGATATCACTATTAATAATGTAAGGAGCCACTTCATTCGTTATTCTGAAATCATCATCAGTTCCACTTAAACCGCTAGAATGAGATGTTCCATATTTTGCATTATAGCTTGCTACAAATTGTGCTTTTGTTGGTCCTCCTGTTGCTTGATCTGCATAGCTTGTATTGACATACTGACTCCAATTTGATGGGGTTGTTAACCAATTTACTAATCCATCTCGACTGTTTCCCTTCACTTTGTAGTCAGTTCCATCTACTTTTGCCACATCGCTTGTAATTGTTACTCCACTGCTTGGCACATAATCACTTGCTATCATATACACATTCTCTCCATCATTCAAAAACACTTGCCAATCATTTACTCCATTTGCAGAGTAATTTACTGCATCTCCATAATTACTTGCTGAAATTGTTGCTGCTGCAAAATTTTCCCACACAGCATACAATGTCACATTTTGTGTTCCCATTGTAAAATTTCCTGAAGTTGTATATTCTGGCGTTGTTGCTGTGCTACTTGTTGCCCAACCTAGGAAATTTGCTCCTTTTTTCGTTGGCTTTGTCGTAAAATCAACTGTTACACTTTCTCCTGCTGCGTATTTTTTGCTAGCTGGCACGCCTGTTCCGCCATTGGAATTATACGAAACTGCATATTTTGAAACAATTTGATTACCACTTAACTCGCCATCAATTGTGACTGTTCCGTCTGAATTTAGTGTTCCAATTTCTAATCCTTCATAACTCAATTTTCCGCTTTCGTCACATGAAACTTCTGCCCCGTTAGAAAGCTCTATGCCCTTTTGTAATTCGGCTTTAACGTAATCGTTTGCACTTGCAAAATTGTTATCCGTCATGTAATAATCCATTTGTAATTCTGCAATTTTTAATTCAATTTCTTCCTTAATTTGCGCCATATTGTTCACATCCACTGCCTTTTGGGCTCGTCCTAAAATCCCGTTGCTACCTGCTACTAAATTAATTGACACACCGACTAAAATCAATAGCACAATAATGGTAACAACCAATGCAACTAGAGTGATACCGTTGTTTGTCCTTAAAAAAATTTTCTCTGTGGATTCGTCTAGACGTCTCCCTACATTTTTATTTTTCACTTTTTCATTTCCTCCTTTGATTAATATGCTCATATTTCTGAAAAATATAAGTATTTTGCTTTGTTTAAATAATTTTTATGTAAGTCCCCAACTATCCTCCTTTCCTAGCTATTTTTAAAACACTCTGTTTTCTCCCCCCTCTTATTTCAACTAAATATTTTCTCAACTGCAAAAATTTGAGGTGCCTATTTTTATTTTCTCTTCTTTAAAACATTATGTTTCTATATGTTACTATATTATCAAACAACAAGTTTGTTGTCAATACTTTTTTTGAGCCAATAGCAAACTATTTGTTTCATTTTCTGCAAAAAATATCCCCAAATGTTATCTAAAAATTAACATTTGGGGGCTTTTTATTTAACCTCTATTTGACTGACAAAATATTTTGAATATTGATAATCTGTATTACAAATGATAACTGCTTTTACTTGTTTTGCTTCCACTTGCATGTCTTGATTTGTCGCATATTCTGCCATTTGTTCAGCATTTAAACGAGCTAATTTATAACAAACTTCTATTTTATCGCCATTTTTAGAAATCTCCTCGATTTGAACACACTGTGGTTTTTCCTCAAATTCCTTTATTTTCGTATAGGCATTTGCTTGTCCGTCATAAGCATAATATTCACTTTTCTCAATCTCCTGTTTGATGTAATCTCCGCAGACTTCTTTTAGCACTTGATTAACAATTTCTTTCTCATAGATTTTGGTGCCATTTTCCATGACTTCTGCTTCATATGCCGAACATAATGTATCAATAAAATCACTTGCCATTTTGAGCATTTTCTCATTGGAACCTTCTTCAAGCATATAGCCTGCAACAGACAAATATTGCTTAAATTCCTCCTCATTAATGCCCAATGCTTGCAATTTATCTTCGGACTCCGCACTTGTGTAAATAGATAATTCTGCTTTCGTGTTCGCTAACACATACATCGCCAAAACCAACATCGCTACAATCGCCAAAATCAACACAATTACAAGTTTCTTAAAACGTTTTTTCAACTGAATATCTGTCATTATCCATCACACTCCTTATTCCTATTTTACACTAAAAATAAGGCTAAGTCAATACAAACTTAGCCTAAAACTACATCTAATACCATCATAACAATAAAACCAGCTGTCACACCAATCATTCCCAAAGTAGACTTTTCGCCTTCATGAATTTCTGGCACGAGTTCCTCAATTACAACAAAAATCATTGCACCTGCTGCAAATGTCAAAAGATATGGCAAAATAGGAACAACAAAATTCACTAACATAACTGTTATCAATGCCGCAATCGGCTCCACTATTCCAGACAAAACGCCATACAAAAACGCCTTTTTCTTTGAAACTCCTTCCATTTTCAAAGGCATTGAAATAATCGCGCCTTCTGGAATATTTTGAATCGCAATTCCAATGCTCAGAACAATTGCCTCCATCAACGCAATTCCACTATTTCCTGCTAAAAATCCTGCAAAGCAAACACCAACCGCCATTCCTTCTGGTAGATGTCAAAAGTGAAGGTCTTGATTTTCTATATGATTTAACTTTCTAAAATTAAATGTAATATCAATTTGTTTATCTTGATGAACTTCTATTTTATGAATTAAAATTCTCATGAGTTCTCCAGTAGGTTCTTCTAATTTTAGGAATTCATCAATTACTTTTTTGATTTCGTCTTCGTTTTCTTCTTCTGAATTATTTTTTAATTCTTCTAATTCTAAATACTCTTGCTCTTTCTGTTTCATATCATTTTGTAGCTTTTTCGACAGCCTTTCATACATTTGGCTATTTATCTTATTATTTAACTGATCTAAATACATTTTATCGAGGTTATTGTTTAAAGTTATAATTTCATTTTTTACTTTTTCTTGCAGTCTTTTATAATCATGCTTTATGTTACTATTGCTGATGTTCAATTGAATTTTCTCCTGATTAACATTCAAAAATAGCTCTTTTATGTATTCCAAAACTGCAATTTCCAGTTTTTTATAATTAAATGCATGTGCAGTACAAATATGTAATTTTGAATTTTTTCTATAATTATTACATAACATATCCCAGCGATTGCCTTTTCCTTTTTTGACGCCGATTTTATGTTTACATTCATAACAAATCATTAGCCCATCTAGTAAAAAATGACTTTTCTTTTGGGTTCTTTCATAGCTCTGCGCAATCTTCATTTTTTGTATGGCTTCAAACTGACTTTTATCAATAATCGCAGGATGCGTATTTTCAACAACATACCACTGTTCTTTTGGATTGGCCCTTAGTTTTCTATTCTTATAATTAATTCGACTTCTTTTATTTTGAACCGTAACGCCTATGTACACTTGATTTGTTAAAATTTTCTTAATTGTTCTAGTACTCCAATAAGTTTCTTTCCCATAACGCATTCGATTGGTAGTTGGTATGTGATTAAGATTCAAATAATTTTTAATTTCTCCAATGCCAGTTCCTAAATATGCCATATCAAAAATACGTCTTACAATTTCTGCTTCTTCTTCACAAATAACCAATTTATTTTTATCATTGACATCTTTTTGATAACCTAATGCAGTTTTGCTCCCCACCCATTTTCCTTGGGATTGCATCGTATGTAAAGCTGTCCTAATTTTTTTCGACAAGTCTTTGGAATACATATCATTTAAGATGGATTTAAAAGGTGCGATGTCGTTATTTCCATTATTCGTGGCAAATGTGTCAATTCCATCATTGACGGAAACATATCTAACATTTTTTTCTGGAAACCACTTTTCAACATATTCGCCAGTTTCAATATAATCACGTCCTAGACGAGATAAATCTTTTGTGATAACCATATTTACTTTGCCGAAGTTCAATATCGCCTATCATTCGTCTAAAATCTGGTCGGTTAAAATTGGTTCCTGTGTAGCCTGGATCAACGTATGTATCAATTAATTCATAGTCTGAGCCTAATTTTCCTACATAATCCATTAGTAATGTTTTTTGGTTTGTAATACTTTCGCTTTCATCGAATCCTCGATCTGCATCTTCTTTCGATAATCTAATATAAATCGCTATCTTGTATTTGCTTTTTCCAACTATTGATTCAAGCATTATACCTCCCTTCTATGCCTGAAAAAATAATTTGAATTCGTAACTATATTATAACATTGCTAGTACAAAATTACAATATATACTACAAATTCAAATTTTTATATTACTATTGGATTTTCTCTTTACTCTTCAATTTGCTTATCAAATAATTTGCTAATAGTTTTTCTATTTCTTCACCATCTTGGCGAAAAAATACATTCATTTTAAAATCTTCCATTATACATGCCTCCTTAATAGCAATTGTATTTTCAATTGACATTTTTATGACAGCTTAAATATTTAAGCTAATCATTTTTTAAGAAGGGCATTCTAAAAATCACTATCTTTCCTATTTTCTATCGTTGTTTGGTTATTTTTTGTCGACACTTTTTGGGTATGACAAAACTATTAGAACTTTACGTAAATTCTAACTTTTTCATATTCTTAATACATATCATAGCTTGTCTCCTTTCATTTTTGATAGGGCAAATCAGGAAACACTATATATCACAAAGCAAACAGGGAATTTAGTTAATTTTTTGGGTCACACTTTTTGAACATAACGGTATTATTAGAACTTCTATAAAATTCTAACTCTTCTGCATTTTTCACAAAGCTGTCTCCCTTCATTTAGTTTACCATTACATTTGTGATTTCTCCAATTATACCACCTTTTTATTTCAATTTCAATAAGCACGCTAAAAAAATTTTTTTTGTTGATTTTTAGGTGTTTATTGGCATTTTTTATAGCGCATTTTTACTTTTTTATAAAAAAGATCAAGCAAATTACTAAGCGCTTTGTTTTAAAATATAAAATAATATTTATCAGTTAAGGCGTTTAGCATAAAATATGCCAAACGCCCTTCAAAATTATATTATTTTTAGATTGTCAATAGTTTTCTCGGCATAAAGAAGTTAAGTCGAAGAAGCATAGGCAAATTTATTCCAATTTCCTATTGACAATATTTTATTCTTCCAAAAAATCACCTAAATTTTTATGATACAATATACTAAATTTAATTAACAATTTTAATGAACAAGTTTTTACACTATCATTATTTGATTCAACTCGCCTTAAATAATCATATGACATATCTAATATCTCGGCCACGTCTATTAAGGACATCCCACTTTCTAGCCTAAATTTCTTTATATTTTTGTATATGATAGGCATATAATCTTTTTTCAGTAGTTTTTGTATTTTGTTATAATCTTTCATTAGAACACCTCGACACAATAATTTTTTCATAAAAAAACAAAAAAATCTGTATCTTTATTGTCCCAAATAGAATTTTTGTGTTATAATAATAGATAATTGTAAAGAATAGTAGTAATTGTATACTACTACATTCTACTTTTACGGTGAATGTCAACTCTTGCAGACAAATTCTTTGCTTTTGAATTTTCTGTAAAAAGCAATTGTGGCAGAATATCAAGTGCTTTCGATATTCTTTCAATAGTAGGAATTGAAGGACTATATTTGCCTTGCTCAATGTCGGATATATAGTGCGTACTTAATCCAGTCATTTCCGCAAGTTTTTCTTGTGAATAATTTTTCTTAAATCTATAATATCTTACGTTATGTCTAAAAATGTCTATCAATGACATCCATATCACCACACTTTCATACCATTACTATTTATCAGTATTATGGTATAATTTTGTGCCATTATTCACAATGAAGTATATAGCCCAAAATTTATGCAGAATATTTATTACATATTTTCCTGCTATTCTATAATCTAAAAATTTGAAGAAAGGAGAGATTTTAAATGGAATTTATTTTACCGTTATTCTCAATTGAATAAATCAAGCAAAATTGGCAAACCTATTTTAGAATTTTTTAAAACGAAAATTAGAAAGTGAGGAAAATTTAATGAAAAGAATATCTGACGCGGAATTGGAGATTATGAAAATAATCTGGAAAGAAAAAGCTGTAAAAAGCAAAAAAATTATAGAACAGGTAAAAGATTTCAATTGGAATGACAATACAGTAAGAACGCTAATTAATCGATTGATCCAGAAAAAGGCAGTTGGTATTTCAGAAAAGAACGGAAAAGAATACACGTTTATTTCTCTAATTGATGAGGAAAAGTATAAATTGGAAGCTACGAAAAAATTTCTTGGAACATTTTTTCATGGTTCAGTTTCGAAATTTATAGAATTTCTAATAGATTATGATAAAAAATATTATGAAGAAATATGCGATTTTTTGGAGCATTATGAGGACTTGGAGGAATAAAGATAAGTTATTTAGAAAATCTATATATTATTACAACCACCATATTTTTAAGATAATATGGTGGTTTACTATATACATTTTTACTTTTGCTCCATAAATTGTAATTTCTCGAGATGATTATAACACAAAATTATTTCATATTCTATAACTACTTTCATATAAAGCTAATCTGATTATTCTCACTTATAATCCAACTTTTCTGCTTTGCCTCTGTGATTTTATCATTATCTGTAATCTCTCCAATTAGCAATGGAGATGTTTCAATATGTTCTTTCATATTCTGTTTAACGGCTACCTTATTTTCATTAGCATAGCAATATGTACATAAATGCCCACAAGTATTGTATGCATCTATATCAGTTCCCATCAAGCAATTACAATCTTCTCTAATGTTTTTCTTTTTAGGTGGTTTTAGTCTATGCCCTACTGCATCTTCTATCATTGACTGACATTTACAACCACTACAATTAACCCCATATTTTGCTAAATATATTTTCTCACAACAAGAATAAATTGTCATATCATTTTCTTTTCCTATTTTCACAAATGCCTTTGCAAGTTTTAGTTGTTCTTCCATTGTAGGTGGTTTTAAGTTAGGTGCATTTCTTTTTACCTTTTCATATAAATCTAAAAAACTAATAACACAATTTCTAGTATATCCTTTAAGTGCTTTTGCGATTTTTTCAAATTCTTGTATATGCTTATTTACATCAAACTCATCATTTATAAAAATTGGATCATATCTCCAACCTACATAATTTCTTTTAAAGTGGTCTGATAATTTTTTAAAACTTTCAATTACCTTTTCTTTATCTGGAACATTTGGCTCTATATCTTTTCCATAAGGTGTTATTGTTACAAACCAGTCCTGTTTAAATTTATCTAGTTCATCTAAATATTTAAGTATTGGTTCTGGGTTTTTAGTACAAAATTCTATACAATCTACCACCTCTGGATTTAATAAATATTTTGTTATTTGAGATGGATAATATGGATTTCTAACCAACACATAACCTTCTCGTATTCTATTGATAAGCCATTTTGAATAAAATGCTGGTATATCTGTTCTGCAACCTGTATTGATTATCATTTACTTTCTCCTTGTTGATACATAAAACATTCTCTTTCGTGTGAATAAATTACACCTATTGCCTGTAAATAAGAATATATAATTGTTGTTCCTACAAACTTCATTCCTCTTTTTTGTAAATCCTTTGAAATTGTGTCTGACAACCCTGAACTTGTTTTATCTACTTCATAGATTACTTTGTTATCTGTAAAGCTCCAAATATAATTAGAAAATGTTTTATATTCTTTTTGTATTTCTTTAAATATTTTACTATTGTTAATAGCTGCATTTATTTTTAATTTGTTTCTTATGATGTTTTCATTTTTTAGTAATTCGTGTAATTTTTTATCATCATAGTTACACACTTTGTCTATTTCAAAATTGTCAAATGCTTTTCTAAAATCTTCCCTTTTATTTAAAACACACTCCCAAGATAAACCTGCTTGGAAAGATTCCAAGATTATCATTTCGTATAAATGTTTATCATCATATACAGGAACTCCCCATTCTTTATCGTGATATTCTATGTATTTTTTGTTTTTTAAATTGCACCATTTACACCTTTTGTCTGACATTATTTTATCTCCTTATTTATCTTTATTAACTAGAAAAGTCTTTTGACTACCCATTTCTAGTCTATCAGTTTCTTTTAAATCTCCTATCAATAATGGAGAGTTTACATTATGCAATTTATAATTCTCTACTGCTTGTGTATGATTTTTATTTGCATAACAGTATTTACAACCATTAGGGCAACTATTTAAAGCTCCAATATCTCTACTTTCCATACAATGACAACCTTTACGAAATCCTTTGTGCTTTAATTTACGAAATTCAATATTATTTGCTTTTCCTAAAATGTCAAGGGTAACACAGCCTGATGTTTCGATTCCATAATTTTTATAGTTTTCTTCTGGTCCACAAGTTTGTATTGGCAAATTATATTTTTGTGCGATTCTTCCAATATTTCTTGCGATATAATCTTTATTTTCTTCCGTTAGTGGTATCAATTCTGGAAAATTAGTTTCGTGTTTTTTATACATTTCTACAAAACTAAAAATACATCTATCAACATACTTGTAAATTTTACTAATAATATATTCAAAAGTTTCAATATTTTTTTGTACTGTATATTTTTCTGTAAGCAAAATAGGATCATATCTCCAAGCTACTCTTTGCTTTCCTACTATGTTTGATAGTTCTTTTAAGGTTTCAATACTGGTATCTATATCTGGTACACCTGGCTCAATCTCTTTGCCATAAGCTGTAATTGTATAGTAAAAATAGGTGTTAAATTTATTTGTAATTTCAGATATTCTATTTAGTATTGGCTTATAGTTTTTAGAGCCAAAAATCAAACAATCTACTTTTTCAGGTGTTAATTCATATTTCCTAACAGAATTGGGAAATAAAGAGTTTCTTGAATATACATATCCTTCTTCAAATCTTTTGAAAAGCCAATCTGAATAATGATTAACAATATCTGTTCTCCCACTAATATTTATAAGCATAATTTATAACTCCCCTTTTAAAGTGCTGTTCCCTTTTTTGGTACTGTAAATTTAGACATATCGTTTCCTTCTAGTTTTAATAGTTCTACTTTGTTTTTTATTCCTCCACCGTATCCAGTTAGACTTCCATTTGTTCCAACTACTCTGTGGCAAGGAATGATAATACAAATAGGATTCCAACCAACTGCTCCTCCAACTGCTTGTGATGACATTCTTTTAATTCCTTTCTTTTTAGCAATCGCTTTTGATATGTCATTATATGTTACAGTTTGTCCATAAGGTATTTTAAGCATTTCATCAATAACCAATTTTCTAAATGGCGTTATATCATCTCTTTTATATTTTGGTATAAAGTTTGGATTTTTACCTTGAAAATATATGTTTAACCATTTAATTGTTTCATCAAATATAGGTAATTCCTTTTCTTCGCCATCTATAATATATTTTCCATAATCCATTGAATCTTTAAAACATACTGCTGTTAAGTTTTCTCCATCTGAATTTATAATAATCTCCCCAAGTGGTGATTGGTAAATCTTTTTATATATCATTTCTTACTACCTCCAATGTTTATAAAGCTGTTCCTTTTGTTGGTACAAATAATTCATCCATATTTACCTTTTCGTGTTCTAATAAATAGATTTTCTTTTTTATTCCACCTGCATAACCTGTTAAACTTCCATTTGTGCCAACTACTCTATGGCAAGGAATGATAATTGAAATAGGATTATGTCCTACTGCTCCACCTACTGCTTGTGCTGACATCTTTTTTATTCCTTTTTGTTTAGCAAGTTCTTTTGCAATATCATTGTAAGTAATTACTTCTCCATAAGGAATATTTTTTAGAATTTCCCATACACTTTTTCTAAATTCACTACCAACAGGGCTTATTTCTAATTCGTTAATCTTAGGCTTTTCTCCATTAAAATATCTATCCAACCATTTTTTTGTTTTTACTAATATTTCAAGATTCTCTGTTTTTACTATTTCTTCTTTAAAATTAGATAGATAATATTTTTGATTTTCCATCCATAGTCCTACTAATTTATTATCTTTTGAAGCAATTAGCAAATTGCCAATAGGCGATTGATAAGTAGATGTATAAATCATTCTAAATTCCTCCTTATTTTACTTCAAAATACTCATTTGAATCTTTTGGTGCATTTTCTCTATTATCCATTGTATATGTTCTAATAGGTGTTACAACTGTTATCTTATAATCTACAAAATCTTCCATTCTTCCTTGGCTTTGGCTCATTCTGTGTTCTGCTAGATTTCTCCATTCTTTTACACTTTCTTCATTTTCCCAAACTGACATACTTAATAATTTTCCATCTAGCGCTAATGAAGAAAATCTTTCTGCTCTAATAAATCCTTTTGCATTTTTTAAATGTTCCTTTAACATTCCTGCTCTTTCTAAATAATCTTCCATTTTACCTGTCTTTACTGTTACTTCAAATAATACAATTACATTTTCCATTTTTTTATTCCTCCTAATTTTATTTAATTGTCCTCTAGTGAGTTCCATATACCTATTGTAATATAACTCCTAAAAGGTTTATATTTTTCAAATACTATAGTATTTAACTTGTATTTTTCCATTATTTTTTTAATGGCATAATCACTATCTAACAATATATCTGTATCGTTCATTGTTCTCATTGCTATATATTTTGCTGTCCATTCTCCAATCCCTTTAATATCTAATAACCTTTTTATTTCTATTTTCGGATCAATACAATTACTAAAATCTACTTTTTGATTGGTAAAAAATATTGCTAATTCTCTAATAGCATTTGCCTTTGTTTTTGTAATTTCTAGTGGTCCGAAGTACATCAGATATATTATCTTTTATTTTCAAAATATCTTCTGGTGTAGGAAATAGATAATCTAAACCATCTATATTTGTATTTGCTTTGTTTTCTATTTTCTCTGCTATTCTTTGTAATAATGTAGTAGCTGATTTGACACTTACTAATTGCCCTATTACTGCTCTGACACATATTTCAAAATCATCTATGCTACCAGGTATCCTAGTTCCAATTAAAAATGAATTTGGTATTGTTTCGTTTACATCTTTTAGTGTTTCATAAATAGCATGTGGCTCGCAATTTAGGTCAAATAGATTTTTTACTTTTCCAATGACTTGTGGCAATACTTTTAGCAGTGTATCAGAAATTGTTAAATCAATAGCACTTTTCTTTTCATTATTAGATACAATAATGTAGCCTGTTATATATTCATTGTTTTTCTTGATTCGTATTGTTCTATAATATTTGTCTTTTTCTATTTTTTCAATTCCATCAATAGCACGAGATTTTAAGAAATTTAATATATCGTTATATCTATATGGTAAGTGATAACCAATTTTAATTGTTATATCTTTATTTCCTTTTGTATTTTGATGTTTAACTTCTTTTCTAAAATGGCTTGGTGCTAAATTATATTGTCTTTTAAATACCTCATTAAATCTTCTGAGACTACCAAATCCAGTTGCCATTGCTACATCTAATATACTAATGTTGGTATCAGTAAGAAGTTTTTTTGCTAGTAATAATCTACTTGTTTGCAAATACTCTATTGGTGTTACATTGTATTCTTCTTTAAATACTCTCCTTAAATGCCTATCCGTTACACCTAAAATATTCGCAATTTCTGCTATATTTCCTTCATCTACTATATTTTCTTCTAGTAACTTTACCGCTCTTGTTGCTATTGATTTTGAAGAATCTATTTTAGAATTTCCAGGTGCAAGTTCTGGTCTACAAATTAAGCAAGGTCTAAAACCATCTGCCTCTGCTTCGGCTGGAGTAGTGTAGTAGGTACAATTTTCTTCTTTGGGGAGTTTTGCTTTACATACTGGTCTACAATAAATTCCTGTTGAAGAAACTCCAATAAAAACTCTACCATCAAATCTTTCATCTTTGGACTTAAATATTTCATATAATGAATGGTTTACTTTTTCTTTCACTTTTTATGCCCCTTTCGCATTTATATTATAACATACTTTCAAAAAAATCTCGCCGTTTTCGGACATATAATTTTTTTATTTGAATTTTTACTAATTTTATTTTATAATGCTTTTGAGGTGTATGTATGAAAGTAGTATTAGATGATGATTTATCTTATTTAATATATTCCATAGTGGAAGAAATACCTGTTCGGATGTGTTGCAACCTATGGGCAAATTGCTAGGCTAATTGGAAAGCCTAAAAATGCAAGATTAGTTGGCAGAGCTTTGAAAATGGCTTTTCGCTATGGCGATTTTCCTTGTCATAGAGTTGTTAATCATCAAGGCAGAATTTCGCCAGGTTGGACAGAGCAGATAGATTTATTAAAAAGTGAAGGTGTTACTTTTAAAGATGATTTTTGTGTGGATCTTAAAAAGCATCAATGGAATATATAAGCAAAAACTTACGTAACTACTAATAAACCAAAAAATAACCCCATTCTCGCCTCAAATACTACCATCCAAACCGTACTTCATAATATATCCTCACTTTCTCAACATACCTCTCCAAATCAACCACAACAAAACGAGCATTTGGAAATTCATTTCTCAAATCTTCCTCTAATTCCACACCGCAAACAATATCCGCATTTCTATCTTTATTTTCCCTTAGAAAAGACTTAATCCTATAAATTTTCTCTGTATCCAAAAAATAAAACATAGAAACATACTTCTGCTTATAATCTGTATAATCACAAAAATGATAGCCAGCCAAAAACACCTTATTATCATAATAATCTTCTACAATTCTAGCCCAATCAACACTATGCAAATATTTCAATTTCTCTCGATTGCACTCATTATCTTCCAAAACTAAAACTTGATATTTTCCAAAAACAAAATCATCCATCTTAACATTCTGTATATCCTCCGTTAATACAATAAAATTTTTATATTTGCTTTCCTTTTCCATGTCATAAATAACAGAAGCCATATAACGTTTATCACGTTTTTTAGGCACATAATAAACTAAATAATCAATACCATTAATATTCATCTTTCCGAACATATCTTCTGCCTGTAATCGTAAGCGATACTTTATCTTTCATTGAAAAAGATGGGGTAAAGTCCACCGTATCGCAATTATGATAAAAAGCAGCCAAATGACTAATATACATTAACCTTTCAACATATTTCGTATTTCTATTCAATCGAGTATATTCAAAATTGCACAACTTCACATATTCAATCCCAATTTTTCCCAAAACTAACTTCAACTTTGTCCTTT
>CAOKFZ010000013.1 GCA_948467875.1 uncultured Clostridium sp. | reverse complement strand
TTTTTTACATCTCCTTCTTCATTCTATTTTATTTAATCATTCCTACCAGAAGTTACAATTCCTGAATGTGTCGCATTAACTTGATATGCTCCATTTGAAGAAGTTGAATAAAATACACTTCTTAAAGTTTGAGATATGGTTGTATTATTATTTTTTGCTGTACAAGTAATTTTATCTCCTTCTTTCATTTGCCAATAGCCTGCCCCTTGTAATTCACTCAATATTTGAGAAGTATAAACAGAATAATACACATTTTCTCCTACCACTTGCTTATTGGTCCATGCCGATTTTTTCCCTATATTTTCATCTAAAACTTGTACTTCCATTTCAACATCATATGAATTTCCTGTTGCATTTAGCGCACCAACTAATTTATCATAATTTGCCATTGTTATTTTCCCAATGGAACGTGAAGTATCCACAAAATCTGTTACCGCTGTTTCAACTGCTAATTGCGAAATATCATCCGTTCTTTCAGATACTGATAACATCGGAAATATGAACATTAGTACTACTGCTAAAAAAATAGCAACAACTGTCATTAAGGTATCCCCCATAAACTTAACTCCCCTTTTTAATCTATTTTTTTGTATAAGTTATGATAATTTTTGAACTTTCTTGTGTATTTCCTGTGATTGTTTCTAGTCCATTTGCTGTGGAAATTGTATCACCTGTATAGGCATATTCAACAACACTTTCTATAAAAATCGTTTCATTTGGATATTTTCCTAAAAACCCACCATCGTTTGATGAAAAAGCAGAACTTCCTATGCTATAATCAACCAATGTATTATTAATATATCCTTTTGTTCCATGTAAGAAAAAATCGATTCTAGCTCTTGTATTTTCATCTGTACTACCTGTCCAAGGAGCCTCAAACAAATAAGCTGGATTATCTGGTTTGTTATAAATTGATTTTTTTAATGATACTAGTTCTTTGTCAACTCCTTTAGTATCTGCTGCAGCTCTAGCAATCTTGCCTTCTAGATTGACATCAAAAATTTGAAGTAATGTAGAACCATCATAGATTTTGACAGTATAATTTTCTTTATAATAACGATACAAAACTGAAGCAATCGTGTCTACTGTCACTTCCCTCGTATTTTCTCCACTTTCCACTTCAATGTTATCATAGTATTTAGAAACAGATACCGTATCTAATAGCACCTCTGAAGTCGACATTAAATGGTTAATTAAATACATCGAATACGAAAATCCAATCACAAACATCATCATACTAAAGGCCATTATCAAAGCTTTTGTAACATTCTCCATATCATTTAACCTTTTCTAATTTCTAAATTTGCTCAATTATAATTTTTACAATCAAGCCACTTGTGCCATAATCAGCAGTTACTCTATAATTGTTTTTAGAAATAATATCATTTTTCATATTACTAATAGAATTTATGTAATTTTGAAGATTTGCTTCTGCTGTTTGTCCTCCTGTTATTTCTGTTCCACCTTCTAATTTAATGGCTGGCAATTTACTTGGTTCGTCTTGATTAGTATTCGCATTGGATATAGCAGATGAAAGCATAGTTTTCACTTGAGAACCTAAAATGCCTCTACCTGAATTGCCTGTCAAATATTTATCAAATTTTTTATTGAACATGTCAATCTCAGCCGCATCTAAACTTTCTGTGCTTGCTGCTCCTCGTGCTTTATTAAATATCGTCACACCCATTGCAACAATCAAAACTGCTAACAGAATAGAACCAGCTATAATTAATGCTTTTGATGCATTCTCCATATTCTCACGTCCTTTCTGTTACTATGGTCCTGTAGAACCTCCACCTGAACCGCTACCGCTGCCCGTATAAACCACTATATCACATGTATCAATTATTCCATCTGCTCCACCATTTGTAAAGCTTACATTATAAGTTGTATTTGTTTTTACACTACTTAATACGCCTCTAATATCTGCTGAAGCATCAGAAGACAATGATGGTTTGTCGATTGTTACTGTAATAATTCTATCTTCATATTCTTCATTGTTTTTTGCAATCATGTTTAATAAAGTTCTAACTTGTGTTCCTTTAATTCTTCCTTCATATGCTGTAAATGTTTGGTTATGAGAGTCAATTTCTTGAGCACTCATGTCTGCATTTCCTGTTGCAGAACTTGCACTATTGTATATATTCATACCTAGCGCAATAATTAAAATTGATAAAAGTATAGCACCTGCTATAATTAACGCTTTTGACGCATTTTCCATAATTTTTCCTCCTTTGTTTTAACAAAAAAATATAATTTATTTTAATATACTTTCACGTATATATTAAAATCAATATTTCGATAACACAAATGTCATTTCAGCAATTTTCCCTGTTTTTTCATGATATTTTATGTCTGCACATTGGAAAGTTACCTCTCCAAAAAGCGATGTAAAATCTGTCAAACCAATTTCGACGATTTCCTCCATGGGCGACGGCTTGTCCTCTGCCTTCAAACATAAGTAAATTTTTATGCTATCCGTCTCATTTGGAATATACTGATTTTTTTCATCTTTTGAAACAGAATAAGTTTCATTATTGTCCATTGCTTTATTGATAATTGTTGTAATATCTGTCCCCAAAATTGTTTCCTTGTTGTAAAATTCATATTGTTTATTGAATTTTTGAGCCTCTGCATGTGCCATCGCCATTTGTTTGTAATTCATATAAATACAAATAAGAATTGCCAAAAATATCAATAATATTACAAAAATCGTCTTTTTCATACTGATTCCTTTTTTATTTTAACATATAATTTTTCTAATTTCAATATATTTTTAGAAAAAATATTATTTTTCTATTACCTTTCTTCTGCCCTAAAAATCACTTGGTTAACTTTTCCAGAAGCTGTGTTATAATCAATTTTTTCACATACAAATTGATATTGGTAACCTTGTGCTGGATCGTCATTTTTTAATTTCGTATATTTTCCAATGATTTCACTGTAAATATCTTTTTCGTGATCTGAATTATCCAACATTGTGTGTTTTGGTATTTTCATACTATCTGAAATTCTATATTTCTCATTAACCCCTTCTTTTACCACTACAGTCACGCCACTTTCTGGTTGCCACTGTGCAGACGTGTTTACATCATAGGCAAGATTTACTACTGTAATTACATCAAAAAAAGTATTTTCAATGTCACTTCTTTGATATAATTCAAATTGGCTATTAAATTTCAAAAGTTCATTGTTGGACAATTGACTATCAAATTCGCTACTCATTTGCCCACCTTTGCGCAAAAGCAACATCATAAAACTAATAATCAAAATGCCAATTAACACTCCCGCTGCCATAAGCAAGGCTTTTGACGCATTTTCCATAGCTTTTCCTTTCTACTTAAAATTCTTCAAATTCGATTAAATCCACACGACTGGTTTGTGCATTATATTGTACATTCGTACACTTAAATTTTCTCGTTTTCATACTAAAAGCTGGAGTTTCCCATTCTGCTCTTGTCCAATTATCTCTTACTAAATCATACTTGGAATTTTGTTTCATCTGTTTCAAATTACCAGAAATAGCAAGTAGCGCTTTAATCAAATCATCTGTCTGTGCTTCTTTATATAATTGATATTTCTGATTAATATTCATGGACAACTCGCTATTGGTTGGTGCCAAAGCCTTTGAAAAATCAATTCCATTCACATGGTCTTTATACTCTTTTGAAACTTCAAACACATTTTCCAGTTTCAAATTTTTGGTATTAGTAAAATCTGTATTGCTATGAGCCTCTTTTTCTTTTTTAGAATCCTTTGATACATAATAGACACGAATGTTTTCTGAAAGTTTTTTCTTAAAAGTTACATTAACTTTCACTAAATAAGCATTAGAATATCCTTCCGCCTCCACTTTATCATTATTGCTTTTGGCTTTATTTAAACAAGAAATCACATCTACACCATACATCAAATCTTTGTCAAATGCTTCATATTCTTTATTAAACTTTTCTATTTGCTCTGTTGTTTGTTCCTCATTTTGCGTGGTTGACCAAGAACTAATTTCTCGAAACGAATACATCATAAACGCCACCACAACCATCGCTAACAACACTCCTGCTGCAATAATCAGAGCCTTGCTCAAAGAATTATCCATACTTACTCCTTTTTACATCGAAGACATTGTATTGAAAGCTGATGTCATACTTGATAAACCAATTACGCATAATGGTAAAATCAAATATCCCACAAACAGAATAACCATTGGTGCGAACCCTAATACTTTGCCTATCATTGATTTTCTCGTAATTAATCTTTCGTTTGACTCTTTTCTTTTTTCCTGATAATATGCCCTTTCTGTGTCTAATTCATCAAATGCCTCACGAATTGGAATCGATTCTACGGCTGATTGCAAACCTTCCACAAGTGTAATCAATTGCTGGAAAGAAAGCTCATTTTTTAAATCTTCCAACGCTTCCCAAGCACCACTTTCAAAGTTATTCACACATCTTGAAATTGGCTCCTTGAAAATATTGGCATATCTTTCTAGCCATTCCAAAATCATCTCAACATTTACTCTTTCGATTTTCATTAGCATCAAAATAATCGTTTGGAACTGCATCACTTCATTTTCCATTTCCATTTGTCGCATTTTCTTTTGGAATTTCAATAACCAAATTGGTCCATAATAGCCAAGCGTTCCTATCACACAAGCAATCAATAATTCAAACCATTTCAAATATTGGGACTGCACAACCTGTAATTTGCCCCATATTCTTTCTACAATCACATCCATATCTTTTTCGGAAGAATCACCATATTCTTTTGACTTCTCTAGCGTTTTTCTTAATTTATCTTGGGTAATGGTTCTATCTGTCTTAAACTGGTCCAAAAATACATTGTCTGCTTCTGTTTTCTGCATCGCCGTTTTATGCTCTTTTTCTGACAAATTTCCCAACACATTATAATCTGTCGTTGGCTCTGTATAAATATAGTTAATCGCATATTGATGCGCCTCTAGCAAAATAAACATCGATACAATAAAAAATATAATCGTACATCCCACACGGTTTATGTATAGCCATTCCATTTTCAGTTTTGACGCATTATCCTTTAGCAAAGTGGTCACTTTTTTGTATTCTTTGGTGCCATCTTTGGGCATTAAATAATCAATAAATTGTTTTACAATTTTGTGATTATACAATCTTTTTTGAATTGGATTTTCTGTGTTTGTTGCTGTATTGACACTTCCATTATCTTTCAAGGAACGGACAAAAATA
The DNA here is from genome assembly GCA_948467875.1 of uncultured Clostridium sp. Lineage (GTDB taxonomy): Bacteria > Bacillota > Clostridia > TANB77 > CAG-508 > Scatovivens. Next base: position 41,739 of record CAOKFZ010000013.1, on the reverse strand, counting down.
TAACACAAAATTGTCACAATTACGATTCCCATTTGCATCAAAAAGCCAAGCGTTCCATTGTAAAATTCTGATGTAAATGAGAATTGTCCAATTGCCCAGTTTTTCATGACATCCAAAAATAGAATTGGAACCGCCGCAATCATTGACAAACTCTGGAACACATAGTCCAATTTATCTCTTTTCAAAATTTCCAACTGCATTTCTTGCACAATGTTATTCAAGTTTTTCAAATATAAAGAGGAACCATCTTTATCTTTTCTATCACCAAATTCTTTCGTCAAATAGGAAACACCAGCAAACTCTTTCAAATAGCTATTTGGCGCAATGTCATAATATTTTTCAAGTTCATTTTCTGGGTCATCTGCCAACAATACTTCATGAATTTTTTCAACCTGTCTTGAAACTTCTACTTCGTCATTTTGAGCCACATCATACAAAGCTTCTTCAATCATGTTATACTCGTGATAGGCATGACGCATTTCACTAAACATATCAATTTGCTCTTTCAAAAGTTTGTTGTCTATCTTATCTACCATACCTTCCATAAATGTTTCTATGAAAAATATCTCAAATAAGAATAAGGTAAGCATTAAAATAATATTCTGCCTTGTTAAGTAAATTATCATTCCTGTCAAAGGAAAAATGATAAAAACTGCTCTTAACAAAATTCGTGCTGTTTGTTTTCTGGTTAAATATTCGTCATCTAAATTAATAATTTCTATTCTTCTTCTAATTTTTAATACATATCTTTTTAAGAAAGGTATCTTGGTACAATATATATAGATTTTTTGATAAATAATATCTGAGCTAAAATTACTTGTCTTGGTACCTTCTGTCAACTGCGCAATATATTTTGTCTCTTTGGATTTCATTTTCTTATTCAGCATATACCACGCAATAATAATTATAAAAAACAATCCGCCCAGCGCCAAACATAAGGTACATCATCATTTGATTATTATCCATAAATCATACTCTCCTTTCCCTCGTTTTTTAGCCTTCCACATCTGGTTTTGTTTTTCTTTGTACTGGTCTTGCCTGTGCATTGGTTCGAGTTGTTCTAGCTTGTGGATTGGCTGCACTATTTACAGGTCTTCTTGCTGGTTGTCCTTCTTTTGCCATTGCTGGTCTTCTAGTGCGCATTTTTGGTGCATCTGTCTCAACATTACTACTTGAAACTGGCACAACTTCTTCCACCTTTTGAATTTCCACTACTTTTTCTTCTGGTTTATTTACTTCTCCTGGCATTTTAGGTGGTGTTATTCCCCAATTTCTTTCCAAAAATTTATCAAAATTTACCATATCCGTATCTTCCATATTAATACGCATTTCTTTGATATTGGTTTCACTAATTGGGTTTGTTAAAACATAGCCATCATTAATATATTCCATAACATTTCTATATTTGTACATTTCACGATTCGTTGTTTTTCCAAAAAAGATAGCCGCATTGTCCATAAATTTGTCCAATTTTCCTTCAATCGTGCTTTCATTTCTATGGTCAAATGTATATTCATTTTTTTCTTCAACTGGAATACATTCTGTAATTCTTTCTATGTATCTAACACCTCGGAAGTCTTTGACTAAGTGAATATCAAAATTCAAAACTTGCACAACCTGTTCTTCTGCTGTTTTCTCATCTTTGAACACACCTGCACGAAGCATTGAGTTACGAAGCGCTGTTACCAAATCTGGGAAAGTTTTAGCGTGGTGCGTAAATAACGTAAACTTAGAAGCAACCTGTGCAGACTGAATCATCCAAGATGCTACGGGGTCTGTTGCAACCTCTCCGGATAATGTTTACAGAACCGTCAGTTTTTTTCTGAACGTCCAAACAGTCCTGACCAGAAATCGTTTCTGTCTCACGCATTGACAAAATATTTCGCGTTGGATAAATTTTTCTTAAGTGCAACTCGAACGCCGTTTCTGTGATACGAAGGTTCATGGTTTCATAAATATTTTCAATCATCGCCATCAACATCGTTGTTTTTCCGGCAACCTTGCTCACCAGTAAGCGAAATAATTCTAGCACCTTTTACTAAATATTTTAGCAATTCAATTGCTTCCTCTTTTCCATCACATTTAATAATTTGTTCCAAAGTAGCACGTTTTACGTCAAACTTTCTGACGAAAAATGCCCAAGTTTCAGACATACTAGGTCTTACAACAACAACACGTGAACCGTCTTTCATTTCATTGATTTTGAAACCATTGGTATCAGACAATTGTCCTGGGTTGTTATATTTATAAATATTTTGACAAACTCTTTTTAGTTCTGCTTCTGTTCCAAATGACAAAAATGCTAAACGAATGGATTTACCACGGAACATAATCCAAATACTGTCACACGCTCTTGGCACTTTCGCCTCCATCGCTTGTTTCAAAAAGTCGCCATCGCTTTGTGCAACCTGGCTTAAGAAACTTTCTGGCAAACCTGATACACCACCAGAAATACCATCAATGTTCATATCACGTACTTCGTCAATGCTACTAAATCCTTTATACGATTGATAAATTCTTTGTACAACCACTTCTAGTTTATCATTAAAATCTAATTGAAAATTTTCTTTTTCATAAATGTCATTAATTTCATCTTCTGTGATAACATAACTTGGTTTTGATTCTCCTTCAACAAATTTAAACACATCTAGATTGTATTTTTTTATCATTTCTGGTAATGCCTCATAGGCAAATGTCTTTTTGTATTCATGAATTAAAATATCAAATTTGTCTTGCGCTGTCAAAAGGGATGGGGTATCAAAAGGCAACACTCTTATAATGTTTGTTTCGTTAATCCCATATTCTTTTGAAAGCAAATCATAAATCAATTCTTTGACATATTTTTTATCATTAACATCGCCATAGGTACAACCTTTCAAGGCCTTTTTCAATTCGTATTTTTTATTTTTTCTTCTTTTTAATTCTTCTTCTGACAAACCAATATCATAAAGGTTAATTTTCGTAATTTCATCTAGTCTCTTTTTTACGAACTTAATCATTAACTCAAAAGTATATGTTTTATCATCAGCAACAACTTCTTCATCAACAACCTCTTCTTTATTCTTTTTAATAAAATGTGTAACAGTAAAAAACACAATTACTACTACAACAAACATTAATATAATATTTGCAATCATTTAAGAGTGCCCCCTTTTCTTATGAATCTAGTACTCTACCATATTTGATTTCTTCAAATTTATGGATTACCTTTTGTGATGTCTCAGCAACTGACTTCAAAAATTGTGCATTTTTATCTCTTGCATTCTTGCTTCTTATCGCATCCAAGAAAAACTTGGCAACTTCGCCTTCACTAGCAGACTCCAAAAATTTATTATTATAAGAAATATACGCAAGTTGTTTTTCTCTCACAAATGTCGAAACGTTCTTTGGGTTGTATTTGCAAAAATCATTTGCACTTCCTAATAACGGAATAACTCTCTTTAACTCCTGCATTTCATCTCGATTTTCTATAAATTCATTGATCTGTTTCAAATTTTGTGACATCGTGTACATCACAACATCAGATGTCCTTAAAATATCCATTGTTGTTTGTCTTTGGGTTGTTTTAGGCAAATCAACAATTACCAAATCGTAGAACTTATTGGCTGCTTTTAACATATCTGGATACAATTTCAAATAGCTATCATACTCTTCATAGTTTGTTGTTTTTAACCCAAGCAATACGTCAAACCTTTTGTTAAACACTACTTTTGTATAATTCGATATGATTTCTGGGGACGTTTTATTGCTGGCAATTGCACTCATCAAACCTTCTGTTCCAGTTGCAATATCCAATTTCCCCTTATTCAACTTTTTCTTCAATTCTTTATTTTCGTCTGGTTTCCAAAAACATCTTTCTAATGTATCATCTTTAAATGTTGCATCCACTACTAAAGTTTTACGATTATGTTCAATTGATATTTGTGTAGCTATTGCTGCAATTGATAAAGTTTGTCCTGCTTCCTTTGGATTTCCGCTCCAAAAACTTAATATTGCCATTCTCATCCTCCACCTTTTCTAAGCATCTAATAATTTATACGCATTTCTAATTTTTCCAGAACTCTCTCCTGTAATTGCTTCCGTCAAATATAAAACGGAATCTACATACGTATTACTTAAACCCTTCATCTGAATTCGACCTGCCCTTTGATTAATATAAATTGCATTTAAGTCTACTGTTTCAAAAGGAAAGAAAACAATGTCTGATTCGTCCCATTTTATTTGATAATCTGCTGCCAAATAATTCAGATATTCATCCTCTTCAGCAAGCATACTTTTTGTATAATACACTTTTGTAACAACTGCATCTTTTTGAATATATGCTAAAACCTGCAATCCTCTTTTTAAATTGTAAACATCAAAAGAAGTAACGAAAAAATGACGATCCTCAGCAGTAATCTCAAACTTTTGATAAGCAACGGCTCGGTCAATATCCATTAATGCAAAATCATATTCGGTAGCACCTCCGAAATTTTGTTGATATTTTTGAATGGCTTCAAAATTCTCAAAACCAATTGCCACATCAATATCTTCATAAGTCGTTACGTACTGTTTTTCCTGTATCATGGTAGGAACAATGTAGCGACTTTTTTTCAAAATCGTTGTATCTATTAATATTACCTTTTTCCCCATCAAAGTTAAAATTTTAGCCACATACAATAGCATATCTGTCTTGTCATAAGTCCCTATAAATACAATTTTTTTCATTCGTTCCTTCACCTCTACTTTTATTGTAACATTTCTACAAATTCTCGTCTTCCTTCTTCTCGTGTCACAAGTTCTTCCTGCAATCCTGTTTCAACAGCTGAATTTTGTGAACCAACATATGGAGACAATGTTTTATCAATTCTTTCTCTTACTTGAACTTGTTCTTGGTCATGATATCTTGCATACAATCCGTCTCTTGCTTCTGATCTAATATTTGGATTGGTACCGATAATACTCATAACATCTTTGCTTACCACATAAGTAGGTACAGCCGCATCTTGCAAACCTGCTTGCGTATACGTTGTTGCATATAATTTAGAACCTTCAATTGTATAGGCTTCCACAATCGCATTTCCTAACATTAGTATTTCATCTTCATTCATTTTCATCCAAATTGTTTTCTCATCTGCTTCTACAACTTTTTTCTTTGAAACAACAACATAATCTTCTCCTGTTGGAAATTGAATTCTAACATCTATGTAATCATCTGCTGCTAGTTTCGTTGGAAGAACAATCATGTTATATTCTTGAAGTCTCTGGTCATTTGTTGTTTGATTTTCAACTTCCTCCAACAAATCCTTTGTAATAATGGTTCCTTTCGGAATATCTGTTCTTACTTGAATAATTTTATCTGTCACACTTCCATCCTCATTTTCTTGTTGAAAATCAATTGCTCTTACCATTTCATTATCAGAAATTGAAGTTTGAACTTTTTCTTTTTTAAAAGAAGCAATTGTAACTTCTGTTCCTGACTGTATATAATCACTTGCTACAAATACTTCTTTTTGTTGTGATTCTAATTTTTCATAATTTTGTTTCAAACCTTGCATTTTATATAAAAGTAACATAACAATTAATGCCATCATAATCAAGGCACACAAAAAACCGATTAAAAACGAATTTCTTGCTCTTCTTTTCATTGGATTCATTGCCATAATACTGCCCTCCTAAATTTCACAAAAACTAATCTATTGATATCATTCTATTTTATTTTACTACATAAATAAAAATTTTTCAACATTTTTCAACAATGTTACACAAACGTTATATTTTTGTAACACAATTGTAATATTGAAAAATTATGGTTCTTGCATATCTATATCCTTTACTGTATTAACCTCAAACTCATAAATATACTCTTTATTAGGATTAGCTGATTTTTCTGAACTTTTTAAATTTCTATACGCATATAGTGGTAAATAACTACTTTTATCAACTAGCAAAGTCTCTATCTTTGTCACTATTTTATAACACCTTTTCCCTTCATATTCTGTTGAAGTAATGTGATAAATTTGAAAAAATTGGTCAAAATTAAATTTATTGTTTTGATAAATTAATGAAATAAAATTCGGTATATTAGTTAAGAATTCACTACTCTGAATACGAGAATCAGACTTATCTAGCGCTTTTTCTATTTCATCAAAATTCTTCAATTCAAAATACCATGTTTTCAAATCACTATTTAATACCAAATATTTTATCTGATTGTCTTTACAAAAAATCTGTTCATTAAAGAGCATTTTTCCATTTTGAATAGTTACCACAGAATAATATCGATTTTTCTCACTTATAAAATTTTCAATTGCATGATAAACATTATGTATGATCACATAATGATAGACTTTAAAACACATTCCTATCAATAAAATTACAAAAAATATTACTACAATTCCTTTTATCAAAAACTTCTTCATTCGTTTGCCTCTTAATTTCCTAAAATTTACTCTACTAAAATCTTTATTGTATAACTAATACTTTCTTCTTTATTACAATCCAATATAAATCTATAAAGATACTCTCCATTTTGCAGATGCACTTCACTTCCTAATTTTATTAATCGAAAATCAGTTTCGCCATTTGACAAATCATATTTTTCGTATAAAACAATTTTCTTACAATCACTACCTTCTGCCAAAATCCTCAAACTATCTCCATTTGAAAGTTTTACTATCTCTTCTTCTGAAATGTCTATTTTTCTACCATCTTCTAATTGTAAATACAATTTTGGAATTTCTAAAGCATCATATGACGTTGGATATAAAATTAGCAACATAAATAACATCATAAAAAAAGTAGCAATCATCATCAAAACTCTATATTTTTTAAATTCTTCTTTTTTAAAAATCACATCAATTCTATCATTTAGCTTTGTTTTCGTACTTACCAAACCAAGAACATGATCTACTTTAATACTGCTTAATTTTGCTACTTCTATAATGACATCACAGTATTCCGTATCTTTAATTCCTTCCATTTTACTAATTGCTAGTGCATCCGTCGCAAGCTCCATGTCTATTTTCATATAAACTAGTAATACACTTATCATTGGATTAAACCAATACAATGCCTTAATAAAAGTAATCAACCAATTTACAAAAATATCTTTTCTTTTATAATGTGATAATTCATGCATCATGATACTTTTCAATTCATTATCTTTCAACAAAAGTGTTGTATTAGTAAATAAAATTTTTAATTTAAAAATTCCAATAATAGATGGTACTTTGATTTTTTCTTGTCTGATAATTGCAACGTTTTTGTTAATTTTCAAGGCTTTCTTGCAATCTTGTAAAATTCTATCGATTCTCTCTTCTTTTACAACTTTATCACATATTTTGTAATTTAAAATCATGTAAGCTCCTACTGAGCCAAAAAACTTCAAAACAAAAACAGCAAAAACCACGTCTAACATGAATTTTGAAAAATAATGTTCATTCCCATGATTATTATTGGAAATTTCATTTTTCATATTGTTGTAAATTTCAATCTCATTAACACTACTTGCTAAACTTAAAGTATCATTTGAATAATGGCTATTTTCCTTCTTTAAAGCACTTAAATCAATAATATTGTAAATACTCATTTTACTTGGAAGTGTAACTGGAAAAATCAAAGCAATGATAAAAATTGCCCAAATGATATAATGGCATCTGGGCTCTAATTTTTTATCTGTTATTTTTCTAAATAGCAAAATAAAACAACCAATAATTGTTGCAATTACTGACATATAAAATAATTGATTATAAAGATTTACAATAAAATCCTGAATCATTTTCATCGTTTCCTTTATTTTTTCTTTTCATTTACTTTATCCACTAAATCCTGTAAATCCTCTTTTGACAACTCATCATTATCAATAAAATTAAGAATCATATCATGAATAGAACCATCAAAAAACTGTTTCACAAAATTTCTACTTCTCTTTAATTTGTATTCATCTTGCTTAATCAAAGGCACATAGGTGTAAGTCTTTCCTTCTTTTTTAGAAATACCAACCGCTTTTTTAGCAATTAATCTATTAATTAAAGTTCGAATTGTATTATCATTCCAGTTGCAATGTTCTAATTCCTTAATAATCTCTAGTGAAGTTGTCTCTTTTCTTCCCCAAATTACTTTCATAACTTCCAATTCTGCATCTGATATTTTAATCATACTCTTACCTCCTTATTCGCACTGCATCTTCCAGCAATTTCTTTTATATTTTACTATAATTTTAGAATAAAGTCAACACATCTCATTCGTTTTTTAAAAAATATGTCGATTTTTGTCTTTTTTTGTCAAAAATTGTCGAAAAAGTATTGACATTTGTAAATTATCATAGTATATTTATAAACGTAGTTTTTGTTGTAAACTTTTACTTTTACTTATTTGTGTTGATAAAAGATACTTTTTTAGATTATCTTTTTTCATAAATGATGGAATAATGGGAACTTTTATTTTTAAGGAGGAAAATTTTATGAAACAAAAATTATTAAAAAATACAAAAATTTTATTTATTTTATTTACATTTGTAGTTTTAATTGCTAATTCTGTCCCAGCATTCGCTGCGACAAATATAACAGGAGATAATGTCCTTAATATTGCATTCTATGAAGATAAATGGTTTACCGAAATTAGTGAAGCTGAACCAATTACTTTGCATATGGACGCTGATTCAATTTCTTTCTGTGCTGTGTGTCAAGATCGAAATGCCACAGATACAATTCTTTGTCACATAACCGACTTAAATGGTGGAACATTCAATTACACCATACCTTTCGAAGCGGATGGTTCTGTCATAACCGATTTTATTTCTATCCCAGCAGGTACCTATCGTGTATTTTTCACTGGTAATACGGAACTCATTGAACATGCTATTGTAGCATTTACGGTTGTATTATAATTTATTGCTAGTTGTTTAGCAATCCCATTAACCATCTTAATTTATAGAAGCAAATTTTTTATTTGTTTCTATTTTTTTATTTTTTTACAAATACTACTTGACAAATTAAGATTTTTATTTTAAAGTATAATTTGTTGTTATGTTACAAATGTAGCCAGAATATTGATTCAGAAAGGAAGAAAAACAAATGAGTTTATTATTGATTGCATTATCTTTTTTATTTTTTCAAAAACTTTTTAAAACTACTTTTTCAAGAAAAACTTTAGCCATTTATGTCATTGTTAATATAGCTATTTTTCTTTTTGGAAATATTTTCGTGAATGATATTTGTAGTTATGTACTTATGCTTATTGGCTCATGTATTATTTTTATTAGTTTAGAAAAAATACCTATTTTAAGAACTATTTCTTATTTTAGTTTAAATTCTATCATCACTTTAAATCTCCAATTGTGTCCTTTTTTTATGGACTTTCCTATTGGGGAAATCGTATCAATTCTTCTTTATTTAAGCATAGGTTTCTCAATTTATTATTTTATGCAACATCATCCTTTTGACTCTTTGTCTATTACAGCACTCAATGAAAACTCTTCTATGATTATCAGTTTAAACACCCTAAATACACTTTTAAGTTTTATCGCTTATTACTTTTTACAAACTTTATTGCTCCATATCTCCTATCTTATTACTTTAGACATTTACTTTGTGGCTTCTATCATTACCGCATTACAACTATGTAAAATTCGATATGCAAAGCGAAAAATAGATAATTTAACCTTATGCAATAAAACAATTTTAAATATTCATGATGATTTACGTGCTTTCAAACATGATTTTCATAACATTATTCAAGCCCTTGGCGGCTACATTACCAATCGAGACTTAGACGGATTACAAAAATATTATAATGACATTTTAGTGGAATGTAAAATTTTAAATAATCACTTCAAATTAAACTCAGATTTAATTAATAATCCTGCAATTTATAATATTTTGGCTAACAAATACTACATTGCTCACAGCAACAATATCGAAATAAATCTAGAGGTTTTCTTAGATTTAAACGAGCTCAATATAACAATTTATGAATTTACTAGAATTTTAGGCATATTATTAGACAATGCAATTGAAGCATCCAAAGAATGTCAAAAACGTTCCATTAATATTCTATTCAAAAAGGATAAATACAAGCAAATGCTCGTTATAGAAAATACATATGATAATAAAGAAATTTCAATTGATAAGATTTTTGAAAAGAACTATACAACAAAGCCAAATAACACTGGTTTAGGCTTGTGGGAGGTCAGAAAAATACTAAGCAAACATTCTCACTTAAATTTACATACTACAAAAAATAATGATTACTTTTCTCAGCAATTGGAAATTTTTACAAATTGATTAGAAAAGTAATTTTTATTTTTTTCTCCTATTTTTTATATTCACTTTAAAACCCAAAAACAGCAATTTTGTCTGTTTTTGTTTTTTTGCAAAAATGAACAGAATTTCTGTTCATCACAACACTAATATTGTTGTAAAATATACAATGAATAGACATTTTCTCTACCTATTAAAAACGCTTTAAACAAAGAATAAATGACACTAAGACCTTGAAATTCGCACAAAAACTCATAAAATATAGGAATAGAAAAAAGAAAGGGGGATATTATGAAAAAATTTAACAATCATCCAAATTTAGTTGGTGAATTAATCAAAAATGCACGAAAGAAAAAGAATTTTACAAAAGTGGACTTATGTAGAGAATTAGAATTGCTTGGTATTGCTATGTCACGTAATGAAATTTATCGCATTGAGAAAAACCAAATGATTGTAAAAGATTTTGAATTGGTTGCTTTTTGCATTGTATTAGATATCAATTTTAATGACTTAAAAGCCTACTTTGATTAATATACTATTTTGCCAAAAATCCAAAATAAAGTTTTATACCTTATTTTGGATTTTTGATTTATCCACTCTATGAGAAAAAAATTTTATGAATACTTTACAGATTTTTTTCAAAGTGATATAATTCCCTTTAAGAAAAGAGGAATAAATATGGCAAAAAAATATTTAGAAAAAAACGTATTAGATGCCGCCATCGAACGACTTGAAATTATATTCCAAAATTTTGACAATATTTACTTTAGTTTCAGTGGTGGAAAAGATAGCTCTGTTATGATACAACTTGCTAACATGGTAGCAACACGATTCAATAAAAAATTTGACGTACTATTCATCGACTTAGAAGCGCAATATTACTACACAATTGAGCATGTCGAAGAATTAAAAAACTTACCTCAAATTAGAGATTTTTATCATATTGCCCTCCCCATGGCTCTTCGAAATGCAGTTTCTGTTTTGCAACCAAAATGGATTTGTTGGGAAGAAGAAAGCAAACATTTGTGGGTACGTGATATGCCTGAAAATTGTATTAATATTCATAATTGTCCTTTTCCTTGGTTTAAAAAAGGAGAAGAATTCGAAGATTTTATTATCCAATTTGCTGACTGGTATCAAAAAAAATATAACGGTCCTGTGGCTTGTGGGATTGGAATTCGAACAGACGAAAGTTTAAATCGTTTCCGAACCATTGCCTTTCACAATCATAAAATTATGTTTCAAAATCATCATTGGTCAACCAAATTAAAAGTTCATGAAAAACACATTGATGTTTACAATTTCTACCCTATTTATGATTGGACTGCAGAAGATATTTGGGGCGCTGTTAGCCAGCTGGGTTTCAAATTCAATTATATTTATGAATTAATGTATAAAAATGGAATTAGCATTTATGAACAACGCCTTTGTCAACCTTTTGGCGATGATCAAAAAAAAGGCTTAAATCAGTTCAAATCCCTAGAGTACGAAACTTGGAGCAAAGTTTTAAATCGTGTTAATCGGTGTTAATTTTGGAAATATTTATTGTAAAACAACTGCACTTGGCAATATCAAATCTAGCAAACCAGACTTCATGACTTGGCAAGAATATTGCATATTTTTGCTAGAAAGCATCGGACTTTATAATCGCGATTTAATGCTACACTATTACCGAAAAATCAAAAAATTTATGATTTGGCACAGAAACAAATATGGCATTGAATTTGACAAAATTCCAGAAACCGTCGAATGCAAGTTAGAAAGTCAAAAAAAGGCAATCTCTTGGCGTAGAATTGCCAGGGCAATTGAAAAAAATGATTTTTATTTGCGACGACTTTCCTATGCTCAAACCAAAACAGATGATAAACAATTAATGGATTTAATTCATAAATGGGACAATCTTTTAGACCACACAACTGTAACAGATGATAAAACATTACAAAAAATAATTTTAGAGAAATCTACTAAAAAAGGAGTAAATTTATGATTTTAAAACTAACTAATAAAGATGAAAATTTCTATCCATACATGGGAAAATTTTTTGGTTCTAGAACCGTTCAAAGGCATACCAATGACAGAATCTTTGATGACAACAATAAAACTTGGTATTTATATTTAGAAAATGATGTTATTACAGCTTTTATCTCTGTCACTCGAAACATCATAAAAAATATTTATTCCACAAATGACGAACATCTTGTGGAAATCTTCAAGACAATCAAACATGAAAACAACAATGAAATTGCAAAAAGCATTGTCACAACTGCTTATTTGGAAATTTATGAAAAATGTAAATTTCAAATAGAACCGAGACAATTTTCCAAAAATTTCGTAACAATTTATATGAAAAAAGGAGATTAGAAATGAACAAAAATGAAATAGAATTTCCAGTATTAAACGTAAAAATGGTCGATATTGACAAAGTTGTTGCCAATGATTATAACCCCAATAAAGTTGCTCCACCAGAAATGGAATTACTAAAACATTCCATCGAAGAAGACGGCTACACTCAGCCAATTGTAACTTACTATGATGCTAGCAGAGATATTTACATCGTCGTTGACGGTTTTCACCGTTATCGTTGTGCCAAAGAATATTTTCATTTAAAACAAATTCCTATTGTTACTATTGATAAAACACTTGAAAACCGTATGGCGAGTACTATTCGTCATAACCGTGCCAGAGGAACTCACCAGATTATTGACATGTCACACATTGTTTTAACTCTCACACAAAATGGCTGGACAGAAGCACAAATTTCAAAACACTTAGGTATGGAATTAGACGAAATTATTCGTTTAAAGCAAATTACAGGATTAAAAGATATGTTTGCTAATCATGAGTTTAGCAAATCTTGGGAAGAATATGAAGATAATATTTTGAAAAAACATTAGTAAAAAATCGGAAATATAAAAATTTCCGATTTTTATATTTCATAAAACCATATTCAAACATCCCAAACCAAATCCTATCAAAGCCCCAAGATTCACAATTGCTCCCAATTCTTTTTTCATTACCTGAAGAATCATCTTTTCCAATTCAAGCACATCCATTTGTTTAATTTTCTCCTCTACGGTTTTGGCAATATCAAATTTTTCCAACAACTGCCCCATATAATCTAAAACGAAACTTCGATAAATCTCTCTTATTTTGTCTTCTAATATCTCCTGTTTTATGCCAAAATCTTCTACGAAATCCTTCACTTGCCTTTCTTCCAATTCATTCAATCGTCTTTCCACAACTGGCACAATTTTTTCGTTTCCATTCTCTTGCAAATAATTTTGTACTTGCCCCCCCAAAGGCTCCACAATTGAATTAATCAAGCCATCTGTCACAAACATTTTGAGCATACTTCCATTTACCTTCTCACGGATAATATTGCCACCTTCTACTGCTATTATCTCGCCAATTCCAGCCTCAATCAATCCATTTTTAATTTGCTCACTAATCCACTCTTTTAACGTTTCTCTTTTTTCCTCGTAACTCTCCTCATTTATGCACTTCAAACAAAAATTTTTTACCGTATTTTTGCTACACAATACCATCAAAATCTTCTTCGCTACTTCATTTTCAATCTCTTCACAAAGCAACATCTGTTGCATATCTTGTTTCGTAAATAAATGGTTTCCAATCATCTCTCCAATCGCCACAGCCAATTTTTCTTGGCGCTTAGGTATCATTCCTGGCGTAAACGGCACTGTAAATCTCCCAATTTTGATTGGTTTCAAAGGTCGAAATAACATTTTAATTGCTAACCAATTCGTCCCATAGCCAATCACTGCACCAACAATTGGTCCTGTTAACATTGATACTTCCATAATCTTCTCCTTAAACAACAATAAATTTATTTTTTATTATCTGGCAATCTAACATCTTAAAATTCAAATTCTCTCTTTGACACAACATTTCTGCCCATTTTTCTTGTGTCATCTCCACCAGTAACGCCACATTTTCCTCGTAATTTACATCTGCTATTTGAATTTTATTTTGTCTCAAATAATACTTTAATTTTTCCAAATCCGCATAATCCACCATAATTTGCACTTCTTTTCCAAGTTCCTTTTGCACCACACTTGCCTTGTTCAATGCTTCTTGCAATGCTGTTGTATAGGCTTTGACCAATCCGCCAGTGCCGAAGCAAAATCCCACCAAAATAACGTGTCACAATTACCAAAACATTAGACAAATTCTGCCCAACCAAAACATTCAGCATTGGTGCACCAGCCGTTCCAGAAGGCTCGCCATCATCACTAAAACGCTCTATCATTCCGCCCTTCGCCCATAATACGAAAAGCATAACAATGATGTCTAGCATCAAAATAAGTTTTATTCGCTTGTTTGATAAAAGTTTCCGCTTCCTCAGCACTTTCCACATAATACAAATTCGCAATAAATTTCGACTTTTTCTCCACAATCTCTGCGCCCACGTCTTTGTCAATTGTTTTAAACATGATTCCCTCCTGCTACAAAACCAGTAGAATACGCTATTTGCAAATTAAATCCGCCTGTATAACTATCCACGTCAATCACTTCTCCCGCAAAAAACAATCCGAGCTACCTTCTTAGACTCCATTGTTTTCGGGTTAATTTCCTTGACACAAATCCCACCAGCTGTTACAATTGCCTCTTCAATCGGTCTAAAACCAGTAATCGTCACTTCAAAATGTTTCAGCAATTCTACCAATTTTGTCCTTTCTTCCTTCGTAATCTCATTTACTTTTTTCTCTGCCGGAATTCCCGACAATTCTATGATACTACCAATCAACTTTTTTGGCAATAATTGATCCAAACTATTCTTAAATTCCTTATTTTTGTATGTTTCAAAATCACGCCTGATGCGCTTATCCAAAGCCACGCTGTCAAGTGCAGGTTTCAAATCAATCCTTAACTTTATCTTTCCTTTTTTCAAAAATTCGTCAATATTTTTTTCACGCAATAAATGCGCCGAAGAACTCAAAATCGTTGGTCCACTTACTCCAAAATGCGTAAACAACATTTCACCAAAATCCTCATATATTTTTCCATGACTTTCTGTATTGAGCAGTTGAATTTTTACATTTTTCAAAGACAATCCCATCAAGGCTTGGCACCTCTTCTTGTCTGCCTCCAATGGAACAATGCTAGCCTTTGGCGTGATAATAGTATGTCCTAGTGCTTCCGCCAACTGGTAGCCATCGCCCGTAGAGCCAGTTCCGCGGATAACTCTTTCCTCCTGTCGCTAAAATGACTTTATCTGCCCTAATTTTTTCATTCGAGGTACATCTCACACCCACTACCTTTTGGACCTTCTCGTCCATTGTAGTGTAAATTTCAGCCACTTGCCTATTCGTTTTTACCTCTACACGAAGTCTTTTCAGCTCCTTTTCAAAGCAATTCAGTACACTTTCAGCCTTGTCCGTCACAGGAAAAATTCGATTTCCTCTCTCCTTTTTTACTTCCAAACCATTTTCTTTTAGCATATTGATGATGTCTTTGTTTGTAAATTGTTCAAAACTGCTATACAAAAATCGCCCATTTCCTGGCGTATTTTGAATGAATTCGCTCATCTCCAAAGAGCTAGTAATGTTGCATCTTCCCTTTCCTGTAATTAACAATTTACGCCCCAATGATTTATTTTTTTCTAATAAAATCACTTCATTACCATTTTTTGCAGCAGAAATCGCAGCCATCATTCCTGCTGGACCTCCACCAATCACTACTACTTTCATGTTAACCTCATTTTTCTTAAAAATTGGCAAAAGCCCGCCTAAAACAGCGGACTCGCCTACTTTGCCAGAATTAGAAGAAAATTAAAATTCTCTTACCTTTTCTTCTAACATTCTGTAAAACGCTTCATTTTCCGACTCAGGTACTCCTTCAGAGACCCTAAAATACTCGTCCACAGTTGAAATAAATTTCAACCGTTCACCTACTGGCAAATCGGAATAAAATGCTTTAAACAGCGCTTCTTTCGCTAATTTCTCAAAATTCTGCCTTGATGCCAATCTTGGCACCTCCCTTCTTTCTGCATGCAAAATATATGCTTATTTGTAAATTTATTATACCACATTTTGCATATTATGTCAAATTTTTATTTTACAAAAATTTGCTTTTTTTCCCATTTTGTGGTATAATAAATTTAAGAAAGGACTTAAAAAATGAATACGAAATCTCTTGAAAAATTAGAATTTGATAAAATACGCAAAATTTTAGCAGAGTTTGCGTCTACTTATATTGGGAAAAATCAGGCATCTGAATTGATGCCTTTTACAAATAAAAAAGACATTAAAAAAGCTCAAAAACAAACAAGTGAAGCAGTTACACTTTTATATCGTCTTGGAGCAGCTCCATTTAGTCAAATTGCAGATATTACCATTCATCTTAAAATGCTAGAAAATAGTAATTCTTTAAATGCAAAAATGCTTTTGGAATTAAATCATATTTTACAAGTTTCACAAGAACTAAAATCCTATTTCTTTACGGAAATCATCAATAGCGCTGATTTTCCAAACTTGACAAATTTATTTGAGAATTTATATTCTAACCCAAGTATTGTAAAAGTGATTAGCACTGCTATTATTGACGAGAATACAATTGATGACAATGCCTCTCCTATTTTAAAAAATATTCGTAGTAGTATTCGCAAAAAAGAAGCTGAAATTCACACAAAACTACATTCGCTTTTGCATTCAAAATACATCCAAGAACCCATTATAACCATCCGAAATGGGCGTTTTGTAATTCCTGTAAAAAGCGAGTATCAATCTCAAATAAAAGGGTTTGTGCATGATACTTCTACCAGCGGTTCTACTGTATTTATCGAACCTATGGCTATTTTTGAAATCAATAATGAAATCAGCAATCTGCACACAGAAGAAAACCTTGAAATTGAGAAAATTTTAATGAACCTATCTTCCTTATTTTTTGATTTAACTGACGAATTAAACAATACAACCAATTTAATTGGGTTTCTTGATTTTATTTTTGCCAAAGCCAAATTTGCAAAAGAATTTAATTGTACTGAACCTGTGATAAATACTGAAAAATCCATGTGTTTAATTGACTGTTTTCATCCACTCATTCCACTTGACAAAGCCGTAAAAAATACCATTGAACTTGGCAAAAATTTTACAAGTTTAATTATCACAGGCCCCAATACTGGCGGAAAAACGGTTCTTTTAAAAACCGTTGGATTACTGCATATAATGGGAATGGCTGGACTTCCTATTCCGGCAAAATCTGGTAGTAGCATTTTTGTATTTGATGAAATTTTTGCTGACATTGGAGACGAACAAAGCATCTCGGATTCGCTCAGCACTTTTTCTTCCCACATGACAAATATTGCACACATTTTAGAAAAAGCAAGCGAAAATAGCCTTGTTTTACTTGACGAATTAGGTTCTGGAACTGACCCAATCGAAGGTTCTAGCTTAGCCATCGCCATTTTGGAACATTTTAATCATGAAAAAATTTTGACCATGGCGACTACACATTATCATGAAATTAAAAATTACGCATTAGTCACTCAAAATTTCGAAAATGCTAGTGTGGAATTTAATTTTGAAACTTTGTCCCCTACTTACAAACTTTTAATTGGAGTTCCTGGTCGCAGTAATGCTTTTATTATTAGTGAAAAATTAGGTATTTCGCCAAAAATTATTAACCGTGCCAAAGATTTCATTGAGACAGATACTGCTAATATTGAAAACTTGCTAAGTGAAATTTATGAAAATAAACGACAAATCGAACTTGACAAATCAAAAATTGAAACTGATTTGCGTGAAGCAGAAAAACTAAAAAATCAATATGAACTTGATTTTGAACAACTTACCAAAACAGAACATGAAATCATTGAAAAAGCGAAAATACAAGCACGAGAAATTTTACTAGAAGCCAAAGAAGATGCCAATAGCATGATACGAGAACTCGAACAACAACCAAATGCTAGCAAATCAAACCAAATCAGAAGTGCATTAAATCAAAAAATTGATGCTTTGTCTTCAAGCAAAAAAGTTTCTCAAAAACAGCAAAAATCCTTGCAAAAAAATGATGTAAAACTTGGCTTGACTGTAGAAATTCCACGTTTGAAGCAAATGGGAACCATTGTTTCTAACTTGACAAAAAATAATACTGTTATGGTTCAAATCGGAAGTATGAAAACTTCTTTTAAATTAGAAGATTTAATTTTGGCAAAAAATGAACCCCAAAAACAACCTACTTCTTCCCGTGCAAAACGTGAGTTTAAAGTTTCTAGCATTTCTCCAGAAATCAATGTGATTGGAAAAAATGTGGAAGACGCTTGCTTTGTTGTTGACAAATATTTAGATAATTGTGCTTTAAATGGCTTGCAAAATGTGCAAATTGTGCATGGAAAAGGAACCGGAACATTAAGACGTGGCATTCACAATTTTTTAAAAAATCACCCTCATGTCAAAAGTTTCCGTCTAGGCACTTTTGGTGAAGGTGAAGATGGTGTTACAATTGTAGAATTAAAATAATTATTTATATAAACTTAAATTGACTTCCTTGTAACTAAGAGGGGTAGTATAATAATCTTGCCCCTCTAATTCTGTTTTTGTAGCAGAATAAATGGTGTGACTTACCTCGTCAATGTAATAATCTGTTTGACTCAAAGACAAATTTTCTAATTTACTTAAATCAATTTTTTGCAAATTTCCACTATTATTGGGATTATAATTGACATTATCTGAGGTATAATTTTCAATTAATTCCTGAATATTTTTCGTCTCCGCAGTAATTGGCAAAGTTTTATTTTGTACATAATAAATTGCGATTTTCTCATCTAGCAACTCAATATCTGCGCACATATCATAATAGCCTTTCATCTTAAAACTAGAGCTAGATGAAAAAGATATGCTCCCTACTATAATCGACATAATGATAATGGTTACAACCAATATCATGAGCGTAATTCCTTTTTGATTTTTCATTTGATTTCCTCTTTTCTCTTTACTTTTTATCAAAATATTTTAATTTATATTCTGCCAATGTGTCTGTCAATAATTTCTTTGTCTTAAAAGCAAATATGTAATTAATTTTTTCTTTTCGTCGTTCTTGTCCTTCTCTAATGTGACTTTTCAACTCTTCAAATTTGACAACTATTTCATTTTCTTTTGCAAATTTTCTAAGTTTTACTACTAAATCAATTGAATGCGCTATATCAATTGTCAATACGCCAAAGAAAAATCCAATCACAAAAGAAAATGCTAAAACCAACAGTATATTTATAATTGTGTCTCCTTGTCATTGATTATAACATATCCTTTTCGGAAAGTAAATCCTTTTTTGTTGCTCAAACAAAATCAAAATAAGTGCCATTCTTGCAATCTAAATTGCATTTTTTATACTTATATTGCAATATATGCCTGTATTTTGAGCAGTTAATCTTCCTCACAAATCAGAAATTTCTTAAGATTCCACAATAAATATAAAGGAATATTCAGTACATCTTCTTGTTTATCCACATTTTGCAAAGAAGTTTTTATTGCTATTTTAGGTTCATATTTTTTTCGATATAATGTCAAACTCCTTGAACTTAAATTTTTTCCTGACTTCACTTCAACCGGAATTGCCTTTCCCATAAATTGCCAAACAAAATCCACTTCTGCTTCATTTCCAGAAGTCCAATAATATGGAATTCCTTGATTATGTGAAATCAACTCCAACAATACAAAATTTTCTGCCAAAGCACCTTTGAATTCTTTATAAGTCTCCTTATCATCTTCCAAAATAATACTAGCATCCAACTTAGCTTTTCTTCTCAATAATCCCACATCACACATATAGATTTTAAAACTTTGCATATCCATATAACTTGAAAGTGGTATATTAGGCTTTTCAATTCGATTGATTTGATAACACATTCCAGCAGATATCAACCATTGCAAAGCATCTTCTAAATCCTTTGCACGTGCCCCCTCTTTCACATGTCCATACATAAATTTTGAATTTTCTCTAGACAATTCTCTCGGAATATAGTTCCAAATCAAACTCAATTTTGGGGTATCTGCTAACGGAGCATGTTTGGCAAAATCTAACTCATAAGAATTCAAAATCATATCTTGCACCTTTTCAACTTGCTCCATGTCCTTCGTTGTAATCCATTTTTCAACAACTTCAGGCATTCCACCTACCATATAATAATTTTTCAAATAATTTTGTAATTTTTCCTCAAATGTAATTGGAACTTTATCGATATTTTTCTTCAAATAATCCACTAGCATTTTCTCATCATTTGCCAACAAAAATTCGTAAAAATTCATTGGTCTTAATTCTAAAAAATCCACTTTCCCTACTGGAAATGACAATGGTTTTGAAAGTAAAATTCCCAATAAAGAACCTGCACAAGCAATATGATATTCTGGTGCATTCTCATAAAAATATTTCAAAGAAGTCAAAGCTCGATTGCAAAACTGTACTTCGTCAAATATAATCAATGTTTTTTCTGGCTTAATAGCTTTATGATGTAAAATGCTTAATTCCTCAATAATTCTGTCAATATCTAAATCTTGTTCAAATCTTTGCTTTAAAGTTTCATTGCCCTCAAAATTGAAATATGCCACATCCTCATAATTATTTTTTCCAAATTCTTTCAAAAGCCACGTTTTTCCACTCTGTCTTACGCCCTTTAAAATCAAGGGTTTCCTATTTTCCAAATGTTTCCATTTTAATAAATCTTGATAAACTACTCTTTTCAAAATCATCACCTCAAATCTAGTTTGTTACAAAATAAGTGCCATTTTTGCAATTTGGTTTGCATTTTTCCTACTTTTATTGTAACATATATTTTCATTTTTGGCAATTATTCTCCATTTATTTTCATTTTTTTAAAAATTTCCACAACTACAATTGGCGATAATATCAAACAAATCGTTTCAAATAATTTATCAGCTGGCAATACTTCTAAACTAAAAATTTCTCTTAAACCTGGCACAAATAATATAATAAACATTAAACTGGCTGAAACAATCTCCGCCAAAATTAACTTGCTATTATTAAATGGATTTGTCTTAAAAATCGAAACTTGGTTATTTCTCACATTAAACACATGTACCAATTCTGAAAGCGCCAACACACTAAATGCCATGGTTTGCGCCACTGCAATTTTGTAGCTTTCTGTTCCTTCTGATGAAAGTCCTAAAATAAATGCAATTAATGTAATTAAACCAACCCAAACACCTTGGTATAAAATGCGCCAAGTCATTCCTTTGTTGAAAATTCCTTTACTATTTTTAATTGGTTTTCTTTTCATAATACTGCTATCTGCTGGATCAACCGCCAATGCCAAAGCTGGAAGCGAATCCGTTACCAAATTAATCCACAAAATGTGCATTGGAAGCAAAGGTTCTAACTGACTAATATTCGTAATTCCAAATATTTTCGCCAAAATTGGAGTTAGCATAATCGCTAAAAATAATACTACAATTTCGCCAATATTACTTGACAACAAAAACGCAATTGCCTTCAAAATATTATCGTAAATTCGTCTGCCTTCCTCAACTGCTGCTACAATAGTCGAGAAGTTGTCATCTGTTAAAATGACATCTGCTGCTTCTTTTGCCACATCAGTTCCCACCATTCCCATTGCACAACCAATATCTGCATTTTTCAAAGCTGGAGCGTCGTTAACACCGTCACCTGTCATGGCAACCACTTCACCATTTGCCTGCCAAGCCTTGACAATTCTCACTTTATGCTCTGGTGAAACACGCGCATACACAGAAATATTTCTTACTTTCTGCTTCAATTCCTCATCTGACATTTTCTCCAAATCACTACCAGTAATTGCTTCCTTTTCCTCTTGCAAAATTCCTAAATCCTTGGCAATTGCTGTTGCTGTAATTTTGTGGTCACCTGTAATCATCACTGTTTTGATGCCTGCAGATACGCATTTTTTGACAGCCTCTTTTACTTCCTCTCTTGGCGGGTCAATCATGCCACACATGCCAACAAAAGTCAAGCCACTTTCCAAATTCTCAATATCATCTTTTGTCAAAGAATGATGGATCATTTTATAACCAAATGCCAATACACGCAAAGCCTTTTCTGCCATATTTTTATTGGTTGACAAAATCAATGATTTGTAATCTTCCAAATCACTTTTAACTTCGCCATTTTCTTGGTAGCTATTGCAACATTTTAAGAGCTCATCAACGCCACCTTTGGTATAAACAATGTATTCGCCTTGCTTTTGAGTTTTGTGAATGGTCGTCATCAGTTTTCTATCTGAATCAAATGGAATTTCAAATTCACGTGGATAGTTTTCAAGCGTATAGCCTTCATAATCCAAGTTAAATCCCATATCAACTAATGCTGTTTCTGTTGGGTCACCTGTTAGCGTGCCATCTTCTGCGATTTTTGTATCATTACATAGCATTCCATTTGCCACTAAAACTCCAAGTTCTTCGGTTTTATCTTTGATTTCTTCGATGTTTTGAAGTCTGCTATTGACAAAAATTTTCTTGACTGTCATTTTATTTTGAGTCAAGGTTCCTGTTTTGTCAGAACAAATCACAGAAGCACAACCAAGCGTTTCAACAGCTGGCAATTTTTTGACAATCGCATTTTTCTTAACCATACGTTGTACACCAATGGCTAAAACAATGGTCGAAACAGCTGCCAAGCCTTCTGGAATCGCTGCAACAGCAAGTGATACAGCTGTCATAAACATGTGGATTGGTTCTTTTCCATATAGAGTTCCTACCACAAAAATTACAGCACATAGAAGCAAAGCCACAATTCCTAGCGTTTTTCCTAAGTTATTCAACTTGACTTGCAACGGTGTATCCGTTTCTTCTGTCTCATCAATCATTTTGGCAATTTTTCCAACTTCTGTATTCATTCCAGTTTCGACTACAATTCCTTTGCCTCGCCCATACGTAATCAAGCTAGAAGAAAACAACATATTTTTTCTGTCACCTAAATCGCAGTCTCCTTCAATGGTATGTTCTGATTTTTCACTAGGCACAGATTCTCCTGTCATAGCTGCTTCTTGTGACTTCAAATTGACTGCTTCGATAATTCGCAAATCTGCTGGTATATAATCCCCTGTTTCCAAAATAACAACATCACCTGGTACTAATTCTCGTGATTGAACCACAAGCAATTTTCCATCTTCTCTAATTACTTTTGCCACATGACTACTCATTTTTTGCAAGGCTTCTAACGATTTTTCTGCCTTGTTTTCTTGCGCAACACCAATAATGGCATTTAGCACAACGACGATTAAAATAATAACCGTATCTGTAATTCCTTCCCCTTCTTGAATTCCCACAATGCCAGAAACAACTGCTGCAATAATCAAAATAATAATCATAAAATCTTTGAATTGTTCCAAAAATTTTACCAAAATACTTTTTTTCTTTTTGGCATTTAATTCATTCCAACCATATTTTTCACGCTTGCTAGCCACTTCGTCACTCGTTAAACCTTTTTCAATATTCGTCTCTAGTTTTTGTGCGGTTTTCTCCACACTTAAATTAAACCACTTTTCTTCCATACTTTTCTCCTTTAATTCACATTTCTCCAAATTCCCTCTTCCAAAATTCCAGTTGCATTCTTATCCAGCAAAATAACCAATCGAACTCCCAACCTTAATTCCGAAGTACTCGTAATAGCATAATTTTCAACACGATACAGTTTATTGGAATCTGTTTTATCATTCGTAGCTAGCCAATAATAAGTATTGGGTACTGACAAATAAAATATTTCGCAATTCTCTGGCACAGGCGAAATATCATCTTCTGCACGATTGGTTCCATAAATTTTGTTACAAAAATAATTTAAATCTGCTAATGAAAGTGTCATTATTTTTCTCAAAAGACCACTTACTCCAAAATCCTTGGCTCTTATATAATCTTTTTGTGCATCTCTTAAATCACTTAAATTTTCAAAATTATTAATAAATCCCATATTTCCAGCTCTATAATACCATTTTGCTGGTATTCCAGTGCTGATAATTTTTACTCCTTCATTACCAGTTTCAATCACTCTCCAAGCACTTTTCGCCTTATAATGTTCTCCTGTAAACACATCATTATATTCCATAGGATATTCAATATAATCGCCCAATTTTACATTTTCTCTTAACAAATTTTTATTAGCATTTTCCTCAGACCATTGTCCAAACCAATTTAATTCTCTTCTTTCACGCTCCGAAGCCTCATTCGATTCACTTGAAGCCAACACTGCTTTATTAATGATATAACTATTTAAAATTGTCCAACTTACTCCCGCTAGTATCATCAATACAATAATGGTAATCGCCAGGGCTATCAGTGTGATACCTTCTCCGTTTTTTACTACCTTCATATCACTTTTCTCCTTTTAAAATTTTTCATTTCTATTTTAACCATTTTTTTATAATTAATCAAGAACCTATATACATTTTTTTTAATTTATCATATAATATGGAAGAAATTATCATTTAGGAGGAAATTTATGAAAGATTGTAAATTGGCTATTGTTGGTGTAACTGGCGTTGTGGGAAGAACCGCACTTGAAGTTTTAAAAGAATTTGATTTACCCATTTATGAATATGTTTTTTTTGCCTCAAAACGCTCTGCTGGCACAAAAATTAATTTTAACGGAAAAGACTATATCGTCCAAGAATTAACGGATCATTCATTTGATAGTGGATTTGATTATGCGATTTTCTCTGCTGGTGGCGATATTGCAAAACATTTTGCCCCAATTGCGAGTTCAAAAGGTTGTATTGTCATTGACAATAGTAGTGCATTTCGTATGGACGAAAATGTGCCTTTAGTGGTTCCAGAAGTCAATCCAGAAGATGCTTTCCAAAACCATGGTATTATCGCAAATCCAAATTGTTCTACGATTCAAGCAGTCGTTCCTTTAAAAATTATGAATGACTTATATCCAATTAAACGAATTGTTTATTCTACTTATCAAGCAGTTTCAGGCGCTGGAAAAACTGCTATTGATGACTTAAAAAATAATACCACCAATAAATTCCCTTACCCAATTCAAAATAACTGTTTGCCACACATTGATGTATTTCTTGAAAATGGTTATACCAAAGAAGAGATGAAAATGATAAACGAAACACGCAAAATTTTACATCGACCTGAACTGAAAATCACAGCAACAACAGTAAGAGTTCCTGTTTTGAATTCACACAGCGAATCCATTAATGTTGAATTTGAGCAAGATTTCGATTTGGAAAAAATCGTTCAGCATCTACAACATACAAAAGGAATTGTTTTGCAAGATGATACTAAAAATAATGTATATCCAATTGCCACCAAAGCGACTGGGCATAATGAAGTCTTTGTTGGTCGCATAAGACGTGATGAAAGTATTCCTTATGGTTTGAATTTTTGGTGCGTTGCAGATAATATTCGAAAAGGCGCTGCCACCAATGCCATCCAAATTTTGGAATTGTTGATCAATCATGAAATGTAAAGTCTAGTTGACAAATTGCAAGCTAAAGCTGGTAGACTTTTTCTCATATTTATGGTATAATTAAAGAATTATGTATCACTCATATTTATTAATTTTGAAGTGACTTGTGGGGACCGTTCAAAAATTATCAAAATCTCTGATTTTAGTATAATTTTTAGAATGGGGAGAACGGAAAAAATTCATAAATATGAGTGATACATGAATATTTTTCGCCAAATTTCAAAAACTATCTTCGGAGGCTTTTATGAAAGGTATTGTTAATTTGTATAGCGAAACTGTTGGGGAAATTCAAAAATTTTTGAACCATTTCTATTCCAAAGAAATAGAAATGGCTCAAGACTTATTTTGGGAAATTGAATACGAAAATCCGATTGACATGATTGAACTTGTGAGCTGTTTTATTGATAATAAAGATAAGTTTAAAATCAACATCTGGATTAGCATAGATAATGGTGTTTTCATTAATGTGACAGACAACAATTTAGATGACATCATCAAATATATTTATGACCGTTTTCCTGACATTTAAATATCCTTTTCGCGCAATTCCAAATAGATATTTTTTTCATCTTGTATCATGGTAATTTTTCCGTGCCCCGGATAGACAATTGTTTCATCTGGGAGTGTCATTAATTTATCTGTAATAGAACCCATAATTTCCACAAAACTTCCTGTTGGCAAATCGGTTCTGCCCCATGTACCTGAAAAAAGCGTATCTCCTGTAAAAATCAAACGTTCTTTTTCGCAATAGGCACAAATGCTGCCTTTGGTGTGCCCTGGCGTGGCAATAATCTTGAATTCTAAATTTCCTACATGAATTAAATCTTCGTCGTCAAGCCTTGAATCTGCTTCTAGTTCAGGAATTTCCATATTCACATAATCTGCTAGACTGATTTCTTTTTGATATAAACCAATACTATCATCACGACTAATTAAAATTTTTCCGCCTTTTGCATTTTTTAGTTCTGCAATTGCTCCAATGTGATCTGCATGACAATGTGTCAGAAAAATATATTTTAGATTTTCTGCTTCTAATATATTTAAAATTTCAACTATTTTTTCTGGTTCTCCCCCTGGATCAATGACCATTGCCTCTTTTGTATTTTCGTCAAAAATAATATACGAATTCGTCAGTAAACGTGGCTGACCAGTCTTGACTTGTAATCTTTTTAAAATCATTTTATCCTCTCTTTCGATAAACATCATAAACACTCTCGACACTTTTCAATGCTTTCATCAATTTGTTTAAATTTTCGATATTTTCTGTTTCTAAATTAAGGTCCAAAATGGCTGTATTATCTCGATTTGTTCTTGTATTCACACCCATAATTTTAATTTTATAGGTTTCAATTTGCTTAATCACATCTCTAAGCAGTCCTGTTCTGTCATTCGCAAAAATCTCGATTTCCACTGCATAAGAAGCCTTCACGTCTTGTAACCAAAAAACATCAATCATGCGGTCTTCTTGCCCCAGCAAATCCTTCAAATTAATACAATCCTTGCGGTGCACAGAAACGCCTCTTCCTCTTGTTATATAGCCAACAATTTCGTCTCCGGGAAGCGGATTACAACATTTTGAAAGTTTCACCAAACAATGATCAATTCCTTTGACATAAACTCCTGTTTTAGAAGGCTTTATTTTCGCTGGCTTTGCTTGTGATAATTCCTCTATTTTTTGTTCCAAGTCTTCCTCTTCATGCTCTTTTCTGTATTCGTTTAAAAGCCTCGCAATTACCTTTTTGTCAGACAGTCCTCCAAACCCAATACTCGCATACATATCATCCACAGTGGCATATTGGTATTTTTCCAAAATACCTTCTAGCCATTCTGACTTCAAAAGTTCTTGATTTTTCAAACCTAATTTTTTAATTTCTCGTTCAATAATTTCCTTGCCTTTTTCAATGTTTTCTGTTCTTTTTTCTCGTTTAAACCACTGATTAATTTTCGTTTTTGCAGAGGAACTTTTGACAAATTTTAGCCAATCTCGACTCGGCCCTTTTGGTTGTTCCGAAGTGAGAATTTCTACAATATCTCCATTTTGCAATTCCGTAATAATTGGCATCATTTTGCCATTAATTTTGCAGCCCACCATACGATGCCCAATTTCTTGGTGCACGCTATACGCAAAATCAATTGGCGTCGCGCCTAAAGGCAACTCTTTAATCGTCCCTTTTGGCGTAAAAATGTAGACTTCATCTTCAAATAATTCTGTTTTTAGCGTTCTCAAAAATTCTTTGGGGTTTTCCGTATTTTGCTGCCATTCTAGACTTTCTCTTAGCCACGCTAACTTATCTTCATTCACAAGCACACTTTTTTTAGTTCCCTTGTTGCTTTCTTCTTTGTATGCCCAATGCGCAGCAATACCAAATTCCGCAATTTTATGCATATCCCAAGTACGAATTTGCACTTCAAATGGAACCCCTTTTGGTCCAAGCAAAGTGGTATGAATGGACTGATACATATTCGTTTTCGGCACTGCAATATAATCCTTAAAACGCCCTGGCATTGGCGTGTACATCTCATGCACAATCCCAAGCGTAGTATAACAATCGCGTACCGTGTTGACCAAAATACGAAGAGCAAATAAATCATAAATTTGGTCTAATGTTTTATTGTCTCTTTGCATTTTTTTATAGATGCTATACAAATGCTTGGCTCTGCCTGTAATCTCAACATCAATATGCTGTTTGGCAATATTTTCTTCTAAATCTTCCCTTATTTTATGAATAAATTTCAAGCGTTCTTCTCTTTTTTTGTCAAGTTCCACCACAATTTTATGATATTCTTCTGGATACAAATATTTGAATGACAAATCTTCTAACTCCCATTTTAACGAATACATACCAAGTCGGTTCGCAAGCGGAGCATACAAATCCATGGTTTCTCTGGCATTTGCAAATTGCCTCTCTGGCGCCAAATATTTCAAAGTTCTCATGTTATGCAAACGGTCAGCTAATTTAATCAAAATGACACGAATATCTTTTCCCATTGCCAAGAACATTTTTCTGTAATTTTCTGCTTGTTTTTCTTCAATACTTGTAAAACGAATACTTCCCAATTTTGTTACCCCAGCTACCATTTGTGCAATCGTTTCGCCAAATTCTCTGACTAAATCTTCGTGTTTCAAATCTGTATCTTCCAAAACATCATGTAAAAGCGCCGCACAAACACTTTCGTCATCTAGCCCCAAATCTGCCAAAATATATGCCACATTCATAGGATGAATGATATAAGGTTCGCCAGACATTCTGCATTGGGTTCCATGCTTTTCTTTCGCCAAATTGTATGCTTTTTGGATTAGCTCAATATTAGCATTGTCCCCATAATTTTCAATTTGCTTATCAATAATTTCTTCGATTGCAACATTTCTTACTTCTGTCATTTCGTTTTACATCCCCTTTAAAACTTAATATGATTTTCGAATATCCTTCAAATTAATCTGTATATTACGATTATTGGCAAATTCATTAATTTCTATCATACCAATAATGTCTACTTTGTCGCCCAACAAGAAATTCTCTGCATGATATCCCAAATTAAAACCAATCGCATTTACAATATTATTCCCATCTTGCAAAGTCAACTTCAAATGCTTTCCTTCTACCAAAGTTCGAATCGAATCGATTTTCAAATTTTTAATCAGAAAAAGCGGCACTTTGTTAGAGGTTCCATAAGGCTCCAATTTCATCAATTCTTCTGCCATTTCAATTTCCAAATCTTTGCCTGCAATTTCCTTATCAATCGAAATAATTGGCACTAATTGTTCTGTGTGAAGTTCTTGCGCTCTTTTTTCCAATTCCTCCGCAAATTTGTCAAAATTACTTTGACTTACCGTCACGCCCACTGCCATTTCGTGTCCGCCATATTTGTCCAAATAGCCACCCAAACGATGTAGGGCATCATGCAAATCAAACCCAGGAACACTTCTGCCAGAACCTTTTCCAATCCCATTTTCAAACCCAATTAAGATAGTTGGCTTAAAATACAATTCTGTAATTTTAGAGGCCACAATTCCAATCACGCCATGGTGCCACCCTTCTTTTCCAATAACAATCGTGTTTTTTTGTTGCATATTATTTTTTTCAATAATTTCTTTTGCTTCTTCAAAAATATTTTTCTCAATTTCCTGCCTTGTTTTATTATAAGAATTGAGTTGCTCAGTCAAATTATGCGCTTCTACAATATTTTGTGTCATAAATAGTTTCACAGCATCTTGCTCATAACCAATCCTTCCACAAGCATTAATTCTTGGCGCTACACCAAAAGAAACTGTATTAGCATTCACATTGCTATTTTTCCCTACATTTTCTTCTAACAAATATTTTAGCCCCAAATTATGCGTTTGCGCAACCAACTTCAAACCTAGCTTAGAAATAACACGGTTTTCATCCACCAAAGGAACAATATCTGAAATCGTTCCAATACACACAATATCCAGATATTTCAAATATTCTTTTTCTTCCAAATTCAAACGCTCACTAATTGCTTGAGTGAGCTTAAACACAACTCCAACCCCTGCTAGTCCTTTAAATGGATATGAATTATCCTTTTTTTTGCAATCAATCACAGCAACTGCATTTGGCACTTCATCTAGCGGTTCATGATGATCTGTTACAATCACTTCCATGCCTAATTCATATGCATATTTTATCTCTTCCATGCCTGTAATTCCGCAATCCACTGTAATAATCAGTGTATAGCCTTCTTCCGCTATTTTTTTGACACTTTCCTTATTCAAGCCATAACCTTCGTCCAATCTTTTTGGAATATAATAGCCAACATTTGTCATTCCTCGATCCATTAAAAATTTTTTTAACACCGTAATACTCGTTACCCCGTCAACATCATAATCCCCATAAATAATGATTTTTTCATTTTGGACAATGGCTCGTTCAATTCTATCCACAGCCGCTTTCATATCTGGCATCAAAAATGGATCATGAAAATCATTTCTAGTTGGTTCTAAAAACACCTCAATTTCCTTTTTTGAGGTAATACCTCGATTAACCAACAATGTTGCCATCAGTTCTGATAAATTATTTTCCTTCATCACTTTTTCGACTAATGTTTTATCATATTCACAAATCTCCCATTTCTTGTTCATTTAATTTCTCCCTAAATCTCATTTGTGTATATTATATATCATTTTTTCCAAGTTGGCAATAAAAATTTTTTTATTTTACACTTGACATTCAAACCCAAACCTGCTATAATAATTTTAATTTTCATGTGTAGTTCACACAAAATTTTCACATTCATTAACAATTATGATAAGGAGTTTTTATGAAAAAACAATTTTTTTTAGGTTTTCTGTTATTTATTTTCCTTTTTTTAATCACATGTATCACTACTTTTGTAGTAAATTCTAATGCTTATTTTACGACTTCTCCAACAGATTACTATTTCTCAAGTGATGACTTCACTTGGCCTTTGCCAGACTATTACACCATTTCCTCCCCATTTGGAACACGCATATCTCCTACAACAGGTGCTTCCACTTATCATTCTGGCATAGACATTCCTGCCCCTGAAGGCACCAATATCTATTCTGCCTGTTCTGGAATTGTTACTTTTTTAGATTTTGAACGGTGCCAATGGCTACACTTTAAAAATTACAACCGAAAATTCTATTTTTTCCTATTCCCACATTTCACCAAATTTTATTGTAGAAATCGGCGATTCCATCAGCAAAGGTCAGATGATTGCTTATGTTGGTCCCAAATATTTAGATGACGACCCCAAAAATCCCTATCTTGATTTCTCTCAAGGTCGTCCTACAAATGGTGCAACAACTGGTCCACACTTACATTTCAGCACAAAAATCGATGGCACTGCCATCGATCCTGTTACTCTATTTCGTTCCCATCAAATTTAAACTACATATCATCTTCAAAATTACCCCAATCAAGTTCAATCATATTTTTACAATCTGGGCATTTAATCTCCTTTTTCGTATGGTCAAACTCGATAAAAAAATTCGTATTGCAATACGGACATTTAATTGGTTCCAAGTCTGAATCCTCGCTTAGCTCATTTACTTCCACTTCTTGAAAAATTTCATTGTCTAAACGCTGAACCTGTACTTCCAAGCCATCCAGTCTATGCTCACACATTGCCACTTTTTGCTTATACAAATTTTCAATTTCTCCAATTTCCTCCAAATAGCCCATTGTTAATTCCGTAATTTGCGATTT
Organism: uncultured Clostridium sp.; assembly: GCA_948467875.1. Lineage (GTDB taxonomy): Bacteria > Bacillota > Clostridia > TANB77 > CAG-508 > Scatovivens. The sequence continues at coordinate 9,881 of CAOKFZ010000013.1, read as the reverse complement.
AGCATATGTTAAATCTTTTTCATCACTCATATTTTCCTCTAAATTTTTAATTACTTCCTTAAACTTATTTTTTAGCATCAGCCTACCATTCCTCTCTTAATCCACCATAAGATGATTAAATTCTTTCCATATATTCACCTGTTCTGGTGTCAATTCTGATTTTATCCCCAATATTGACAAATAGTGGAACTGAAATTTCCAAGCCATTTTCTAATGTAGCTGGTTTTCCTGAAGTCGTTGTTGTGTTTCCACTAAATCCAGGTTCTGTATATGTAACTTCTAATTCAACAAACATTGGTGGCTCAACTGCAAACACTTTTCCTTTAAAAGCAAGCATCGTCACATTCATATTTTCCTTAATATATTTTAAAGCATCCCCAATCTGTTCTTGATTTAAAGGCATTTGGTCATAAGTATTATTATCCATAAAATAATACAACTCGCCATCATTATATAAGTATTGCATATCTCTTTTTTCAATTTCTGCACCCTGCAATTTTTCAGATGGATTAAAGGTTCTTTCCAACACCGAACCAGTAATCACATTTTTCATTTTTACACGAACAAAAGCTGCTCCCTTTCCTGGTTTTACATGTTGAAATTCAACAACTCTAAACACATTATTATCTAATTCAAAGGTGGTTCCATTTCTTAAATCTCCTGCCATATAAACATCAGCCATAATTCTTTACCTCATTTCTTCATTTTATTTAACTGTTTTATTATACCACAATTTTTTTTATAAATCAATACCCTTTTTTAATTTGATGATAGTATCATCTTTTCCAGATTTAGTCAAATTTATACAAGAATTTTTCGTAATTTGATAAGTATCTTCAATTCTAATACCAAAACGCCCTGTCTTATACACACCTGGCTCAATCGCAATTACCGCATTTTCCTTCAAATATAATTCCATTTTTGAACTCAAAATCGGCTCTTCATGCACAGATAAACCAACTCCATGCCCAAAAGCATGCAAAATTTCGCAATTTTTCAAACGATAATCCACATCTCTATCTTTAATCACTTGCTTAATATTGGTCCCATCCTTAAAACAGCTCTCCATCTTTTTTTGTTGCTCCAAAACAAAATCATACAGATTTGCATATTCATCTTTCCTCTCATCCACAAAAATCACTCTTGAAAAATCTGCACAATACCCTTTATACTTCGCCCCAATATCAAATTGGACAATATCACCTGATTTTAGCTTGCGCTCTGTTGGCACCGCATGTGGCATTGAAGTATTTTCGCCAAAAGCAACAATCGAATCAAATGCCAATCCATCTGCCCCATTCTCAAGCATAAACCTTTCGATCTCAAAAGCCAACTCTTTTTCCGTCATATCATAATGCAAAACTTTTTTCGCATGCTCAAAAGCACAATCCGTTATTTCACACGCTTTTTTGATTCGCTCAATTTCCTCTTCATCTTTCATAACTCTATGATTCTCAATAATTCCGTCCGTCTCCACAAGGCTCACTTGATACATTTGCAAATACTTTTTGTAAATCTCATAAGTCACATATTTTTCCTCAAACCCAACTTCTCTGCAATCCATAAAAAAGCCTTCATAATCAAACTTACTCAAAGACCTAATATCATAAGCCACAATTTCGTCATCAATCGTAAGCATACTATTGACTGCCTCAATATATCTCGAATCCGTGATAAACACATTTTCCTTTGGCGCCACAATCAAAATTCCCTCCGCATCCAAACCAGTCAAATACTTAATATTGATTGGATTAGAAACAATCATTCCATCAAGTTCCATTGGTTTTAGCTGATCTCTTAGCCACTTAATTCGTATATTCATACAAAACCTCCTTAAAATATGCTCAATATTTTATTACTAATCGCAGCACATAGGGACATAAATGCAACAAAAACCGCATTGGCTGGCAAAAAGATACAAGCAACCGCGCCAATTACCAAAAATGGACCAAACGGCATATATTGGTCGTCACTTTTCAAAATAAACGCCCTCACAAATAGCACAACAACGGATATAATTGCTCCTACAAAAAACGCCAAAAGCGAAATTTGAGCAATTGCGCTTACACCAAAGTACAACCCAATGGCTCCCATAAATTTGACATCGCCCAGTCCCATTGCCTCTTTTCCGGCAATCAATCCTCCGAAGCACTGTTATTGCGCCAAAAATTCCAGCACCAGCAAGCATTCCAAGCAACATGTCTTTCGCCAAATTAAGATTATAAATTCCATAAATAAAGGTAAAAATCAATCCCAATTCAAATATCGTCAAATTCAAGCGATTTGGCAAAATTCTATGTTTCAAATCAATCATAAAAGAACTCAACAACATTGGCATTAAAACTACAAATTTAATCAAATCTAAGTTTTGCAAAAAAGTGTCGCCTATGCCAAATCGACGTAACAATAATACATACAAAATCGCCATCAAAATCATACCAATATAACTTCCTGGAATCCCCTTTTTATTCTCCTCAAAAAAATCCTTGGAAAAAATCTTCTGCTCTTCTGGAAGTCTTAAATTCATCCATGCTACTAATTTTCCTACGAATATTCCTACCATGCCAAATATGACATATACTAAAATATGCACATTATTGATATCATACATTTTTTTCGTCCTCTTTCTTCTTTTGTTTTTTTACATAAGATTTTACAATCATTTCTTCTAATGGTCGTTTGATTTTCGTCATCAAAAGGTCCTTTTTCGCCACTGGATTAACTAAAATTGAAAACATTTTCGAGCGATTAGCACCAATAATATCCGTAAAAATTTGGTCTCCAACCACAGCAATTTCGTTTTTTTCAAGCTGCAACTCCTTTTGCGCCTTTTTGAAACCTCGCTTTAACGGCTTTGTAGCAAAATAAAAATACGGAATTTCCAAAATATTCGCCACATTTTTGACTTTTTCTTCTTGGTTACTATTCGATAAAATCATGAATTTCAAGCCATTTTGTTTTAAACATTTTACCCACTCATCTGCCCCTTTTAACAAATTTTTATCATAGTCAATCAGCGTATTATCCACGTCCAAAATCAAACCTTTGATGTTGTTTCTTTCTAATAATTCAAGCGTAATATCTGTGACTTTATCACAATAATAGTCTGGATAAAAAATCATACATTTTTCCTTTCTGCTTCTATCTTACCAATATGTAGAAAATTTGTCAATATCAAATCTCTGACAAATTCCCATCGTTTTTTCAAAAACTGCCCCTTTTCAAAAAGCTCGTCAATTTCCTCATACGTCGCCCATTTCACATCCGACACTTCTGTTTCTTGCATCACAATATCACACAAATCAATATCCTGCTTTATAACATATTCATCTAGCCACACATCCCCTGTTTGATAAGTTGCAATTAACTGCAAATCTTGCCCATTTAATTTGATTCCCAATTCTTCCAAAACTTCTCTTTCAATCGTCTGCAAACTTGTCTCGCCTTTTATAACAGAGCCGCCCGTCATGGCCCAAACATTAGGAGAAAGCCTTTTGCTCGGCGAACGTTTTTGAATTAGAATTTCATTTTTAGCATTCACAATCCAAACATCAGCCCCTTTATGATAGCGTCCTTCTAGAATTGGTTCTCCTACCTGCATTGTCTCTCCTGTTTCATTTCCATTTTCATCTAATAATTCCCAAATCTCTGTCATTTTTTGCCTTCTTTCTACTAAAAATTTTGCGCAACTAAACTTAACATCTAAAAAAATACATTTTTTACTCCGCCCGTTTTCTTAACATGCCACTTTTTATCGCGCCCGTAAAGTTAACATCATCATTTTTACAATGTAAGCTAAACCTTACATCTCTTTATAATTCAATTTCATCCAAATCATTTGGTACAAAAATATTGCCCTGAAAATATTCTTGTGCTTCTTCCGTATACAACTTTTTCCTCTCTTCTATGCAATTATCTTTTGTATGCCAAAGCACCAAATTTTTTACGCCTAAATCTTGCATTGTTTGGCTCACATCTTTGACCGTAGAATGATTAATTTCATGCGGATGAAAGAACTCATTTTCTGCTTCACGGCAAAAAACTTCATGACACACCCAATCTGTATTTTTAACTTTATCATAATTCTTTTTACTACAAGGCACATCCCCTAAAAAAGTAAATTTTTTTCCATTGTACAATTTCGTTTGAAATCCAAATTGCACAATATCTTCTTTTGGATACAAGTCCAACACCTTTACCTGATAACCTATGATAGAATATTCTTGACCTTCTTCCATTTCATGAAAAATTACGTTCTTATGATATATATCAATATGCTTCCCATGAAACGTATCCAAAATAAATCTTTCTATCATTTCATGCACTTCTTTGGCACAATATAGATTGACATTTCCCTGATATTTATTTTTCCATATTTCTTGACATATGACTCGCAGTAATGGAAACACGCCAAGCAAATGGTCTACATGTTTATGCGAAATAAAAATATCATGAATTTGGTTCAAAGTTACATTTGCCTTCTGTATTTGATTTAAAATCTGCGCACCCGCTCCAGTATCTACCAAGAAATATTGGTCCTGATTTTGCAATAAAAAACATGTATTATAACACTTTGTCGTCAATCCTCCACCCGTTCCTAGCACCACTAATTTTTCCATATAAACCTCCTATCTAAAAGTTTTAATCATCTCTAATGGATAGTTTTTGTGATTTTTGACATCTTCCACATTATCCAAAAATAATTCTTGTTCCCTTAAAGTAGCTTTATCCATTTTTTCCGCCTCTTCAGGTGTTACCCACTTTACATCTAAAATCTCGTTTTTGTCAAACGCAATTTTTCCGCCAACTTTTTTAGCATTAAATATAACTCTCACATGATTTAAACCACGTATCATATTCCTTTGTATAGACATAATTCCAGTGATTTCTATATCCAAACCAGTTTCCTCTTTCGCCTCTCGCATGGCACCTTCTAGCAAATCTTCGCCATCATCTAGATGACCACCTGGCAAATTCCACAAACCATAGGCTTTTGGAATTCCTTCCTGTACAATCAAAAACTTTCCTTCCTCTTGAATACAAACTGTTACAATTACGTGCATCTTTATACCTCCTCACTTTCTATCCATAACTCTGATAATATCTAAATCATAAATTTCATTTGCTTCTAGCTGTCTAATGTCTTCTAAAATATGCTCATATGCTCTTAGGTTTTCTTTTGGCATTTTCTTGATTTCTTCTATTTCCATCCATTTGACATCTAAAATTTCACTTTTATCAAAATGTATATTTTCCTCTAATAATTCTGTCAGAAAAATAATTCTTACAAGACTCGGTTTTCTAGATGATAAAATAGGTAAAACTTTCGTCAATTTTACTTTGCAACCTGTCTCCTCAAAAATCTCGCGAATGGCACCTTCAAAAATGCTTTCTCCATCATCTAATTTCCCTGTTGGTAAATTCCATTGCCCATAGCAATTCTCTTGTGCTTCTTGCACCATTAATATTTTATTTTCTTTTTGAACAATTCCTCCTACCAACACTTTCATAATTTTAACCTCCTCAAAAATCTATTTTGGCTCCGCCCGTTTTCTTAACATGCCACTTTTCATCGCGCCCGTAAAGTTAACATCGTCATTTTTAGCTATGTAAGCTAAACTTTACATTTTGCGAACGGCACAATTCCAAACAATTTTCTCAAGTTCATAACGAAGCATTTTTTCTTCTTTCACTTTTTCAATTTTCCAATCTGCAAAAAACTCTCGTATATTTTTTTCCTGAAAAACTCTTTTACTTTTTTGCTGTGTTTCTTCCCAAAAAAAATCTTTATCCAGTGTATTCTGTTTTAACATATAATTATCATCATGAATAGAATTCACGCGAAACAAAAGCACTCCATTTGGTTTCAAAATTCTTTTGATTTCCACAATGACTTTTTTAGTTACCTCTTCTGTAAAATAATGCAAAGATAAATCAGCAATGACAATATCTGTATAATTATTTTCAATGGGAAATTTTTGTGCCATATCAAATAACTTTGTTTTCACTTGTGGAACATCTTTTTGCAATGTCTCAATTGCCACTTCCGAATAATCGCAAGCTAAAACCTCTTTTCCTTTTCCGATTAAAAAATAAGTATTATTCCCCAAACCACAACCTAAGTCAACAATCGCAGTTTCGCACTTTTCAATTTCTGCCTCATAATCTGCCAACCAATTATCATATGTGGTTTCTCTATTTTTCACTTTTTCGTCACTATTCATTTCCACAAATCTTTGATTAAACACTTCTTTACTCGTATATTCCTGCATATTTTTTCTCCTTTGTATATTTATATCACAAATAACATAAAAAAGAAAGTCCTTTCTAAAATTTTACGAAAGAAAAGATATTGACAAACTCCTTCTAAAATGATATAATAAATAAAGATTAAAAGTAAAAATTTTAATCTTTATCTTAATTATTTTCATTAGAATATTATATATGCTTACCGCATATAATAATACAGGTTATTTGAGGATAGAAAGTGGCAGTTATCACGCCAGCGATGGTCTTAAAAGTAGATGTAGGGTACGCCGTCCTACCAAATAACCAACCAAAGAAATATCATTTAATCTTTTTACGTATTGAATATTTCCATTATTATGCAGCCCTACATAATCAGGTTCTTTCAATATAAGCGGTATATTTTTCACAGCCTGATTATATGTAGTTGGTGACGAATATTCTCTCTTATGTTTTTCGCAATGTTCTTGAATTCTTGTTGACCATATATTTATATTTTGTGGCTTTAAATTCAAATCTAATAATTCAATTATTTCCTGCGATAACTCTCCAATTTTTATATTTTTACTTTTTCCTGAATTAATTTTATTAATATCTAATTGTTCCAAAAAATACTCCTCTCCTAAAAATTAATTTAACTTTTGGTATTCTATATCTTGTCTCTTATATTTTTCTGGATCCAAACCAATTCTTTTTTTCATATAATTTAAAACAAGAAAAATCGTCAAAAGCCCTACAGTCCCTATGATAAAATATGCCTCACTTGTACTATAATATTCTAATAATAAACCAGCTAAAAAAGAAATTGCCATTCTTGCCACTCTTTGCACAAATTTACTAGCCGATAAAATTTTCACGCGAATAGCTGGATTTGTAAAATTGGTCATATATTTATTTTCCAGCGTCCAATAAGGAGCCCTCAAAAAATGCTGCACGCAAAACATACTAAACACAACTATTATCGTAACCACTCCATTTTTTCCAAATCCAGTAATCATGCCAATTACAATAAAAGATACAAAAACTGGAATAGACAAAAAAGCTAATGTTTTATTTCTAAATTTTCTATGTATTTTATCCTGAAATTGTACTGCAAAACATTGCACCAATGTCAGCATAGCAAAAATAATTCCAAAATATTGTGCCTGTACATTTAAGTCTTTTAGCAAACTTTTTTCATAAGTCGAAATCATCATCAAAACACCAACAAATATGGACATAAATAGTAAAAGCGCTTTTAATCTTTGGGATCGAAAAATAAAAGTAAATCCTTTTTTCATGTCACTTACACTTTCTGCAATCGTCATATTTTTCTTTTCCTCTTCTTCTATTTCTTCAAACGATACGCAATGACAACTGCCAATAAAGACGTAAGAGTAGATAATATAATTGGAATATACGGATTTACCACAAACAAATAGCCTGCCAAAACAGACGAAATCGCCATTAACGCATAACTGGCTGACGAACCTTTTGCATCAATTTTTCCTAGTGAATTCTTACCTTTGCAAACTTTGGTGGCATCATATAACACGCTACATTCCGAAATATCTTTTAGCGAAGTCCCCAACGCTAATATCATATACGCAATCAATAAAACAGCAAAATGATTGGTAAAAATCATCATAGCAACTTGAATTGTCACTAATAAATTACCTAATATTAATGATTTTCTACTTCCCAATTTTTCAATTAAAATAGTAGATGGAATTTGCAAAATTAACCCAAATAGTGAATACGCAGATTCTGCATACAATACTTTTGCCGCCTCAATTCCTTTTACTTGCGTTAAAAACAAAAATATAATGGACGAATAAAATAATGGATCCCAACCAATTCCTTTATAAACTGGATAAATTCTTCGATTATATTTCATTGCTATGTCTTGTCTCATATTTTTCTCCTTCGTATTTTCGTTCTTATTTTCTCAATTTCAACAATTCTTCTCTTAGGCATTCGTACTTGTCCCAAATCTCTTCTGGCACGTATTTTTGCCATTCCTGCTTTTTATCTTGCACCAAAAACTCTCTTAATTTTGTAGCAGAAATATTGATTTTATCACGTGCTACAATGAATTCTGAAAACTTTTTACTATCCTCTTCCGAAAACCAGCCTTTGCGTGATTCGTCCTTGCCATACACCATTAAATCTGGCAACCTACCAACCATTTTTTCCACGTGCTCCAATATGTAACTTCCCCATTCAAAACAAATATCGTCCTCATTTGTCATATCATCTAATGCATAAATGATTACATCTTCTTGTGCATAAATTTGAGAAACCATTTCTCTTCTTGTTTCTAGTTTAAAAGGATTTCTGGGGGTTCCACTTTCCTGCGCAGAACCGATTAAAATAAGTGTCTTTTCACATAAATTTCTGGTCATATCAATCAGTTGTTTATGCCCTTTATGAAATGTTTGAAATCTCCCCAAAACTAATCCTAGTTCAAAATTTTTTTCCATTTTTTCTCCTTATAAATAGGTTCCTGTTTCTACCCTTTTTGCCTGCTTAATTAAATAATCATATTGCGCTTGGTCAGACTTGATTTTATACGTATAATAATCTACCAAACTTTGGTCATCAATATACTGCAAATTAGCATAGTCAGCCTCCAAATTTCGTTTTGTTTTCTCAAGATTGCTCATGAGTTCTTCATACGAATTTGCTTGCGCTTGATTCGTCACTTTCATTTCTTTAATAAATTCTTCTTCCATAAAATCACCGCTACTATTTTATGAAATTTTCCAATTTTTTATGTATTAAATTGCAGATTTTTCCATGCCCGTTTTCTTAACATCGCATTTTTTGCCCCGCCCGTAAACTTAACATACCATTTGGGGCATGTAAACTAAACTTTACATCTCTATTTTGAGCATTTTTTCAATTTCTTCCCAAACTTTTTCTGTATAAATTTTTCGCTCTGCCGAAAAAGGTAAAATTGTACTATAAGAAATGCCTAATGTTTGTTTCACTCTTTCCACTTCTGCATCCACTTTCGTAACAGCAATTTTATCTGCCTTATTCGTCACTACCATAAACGGCAAATTGGAGCGCAAAATATAATCATACATATGCAAGTCGTCTTCTGTTGGCTGATGACGAATATCCAACAAATGTACAATCAGCACAATGTTTTCGCGCTTTTGCAAATATTCTTCAATATATTTTCCTGAAAAAATCTTTTCGTGTTTCGACATTTTGCTATAACCATAACCTGGCAAGTCCACAAAATAAAACAAATCGTCAATATTGTAAAAATTAATCTGACGCGTTTTACCCGGCGTATTACTCGTTCTTGCCAAACTTTTTCGATTCAGCATGGTGTTAATAAAAGAAGATTTTCCCACATTTGATTTTCCGACTAACACAATTTCTGGCAAATCCCCTTTCGGATATTGTTTCGGTCCCACCGCCGACACTTCAAATTTCGGATTTTTTATTATCATAATTTTCTCCTTTTTATCATTCTTTTGATAAATCTAATACTTTTTCATTAGTTTTGAAATTAATGCCCTACAAGTATTCATTTGAATACAAGCATAAAAATTATTAGTTACCTCTTTACCTTTACCAATTGTTGTTGCATTATTTGCATCTTCTTCTGTTTCCCAAAGAACAAAATCAGTCCATATATC
>CAOKFZ010000012.1 GCA_948467875.1 uncultured Clostridium sp. | reverse complement strand
TATCTTTTGAACAAAAATATCTTATATTAAATTCTATTCGTTGTCCAGAGAAAAAGAACAACTTTTCTCAGTTTCGTACGCCATGCTTCAACACTATTTTCAGTATTTTAAGAATATTTTGTCACAATTTGTCGAATAATGTTTACATTTGTATTTTTACTGCTAAAAAAAATTGATTAAAATTTCAAAAAATGTTCATACTAATTTTATAACAGAAATGGAGGTTAACGATGGACGAAAAAAATCAAAAAATTAATTGTACAGTAGAAAGCTGTAAATATCATAATTGTAATCACAATGTTTGCGAATTAAAGCAAATCGAGGTACAGGCTTGCCCAAATTGCTCTAATGGTGCACCTGAAGATGAGTCTATGTGTGGAAGTTATAGTTGCAAATGTCAAAAATAACCAAATTTGAAGAGGATTCCAAACTCGGAACCCTCTTTTATTCATAAAATTTGTTACCCACAAATTGAAAATCAAGCTTTTTGAGCTGAGCTAAAAATTGTTCATAGCGTGTTACATAAGGTATTTCTTTATCTTTTGAAATTGAATAATAATTTTTATAAATTTGCTCAATTCCATCCAAAATGGTTTCTCCATTGTTATTTAAAAGTCTCCAATTCATTTTGGCAAAACTGTAATCATTAAAATCAATAGCTTCGTTGGTATTAGCAACAATATAAAGCCCTAGTTCTGCCAAATATGGATCCATACAATCAAATTCTTCTTCAAAAATTTTGTTAAAATTCTGATCCAACACAACATATTTTTGATTTCTATTTTTAGCCATATATCTGTCTTCCAAAATATAAATTTCTTCGTATACATCAGAAAGCATCTCTCCATTTTCATCAATCCAATAAATCGTATCATCATTGTAGTTTTTGAGTAAAATTTTATCCTCCTTATAGTCTAAAATGTGAGCTTTTCCTTTCATGACATTTTTCTTTCCATATCTCGTAAACCAACCTTGCTCCTTGCTTGAAACGTCAAAAAATGGAATGGTTCCATTGCTGTATAAATAAACATAATTTTCATCATAATCAATATTTTCGCAATCCAAGGTAAGACGAATATTCAAATCATCTTTTTTGGCAAGTTCAAATTTATCGCCAAGTCCCAAATTGGACTGAGTAACAAGAATATCATATTCTTCATTATAGTCATAACGATACGTGTAGTTTTCTGGTACCTCATCATACTTTTTCGCAACTTGTGTCGTTTTTGTTTTCGGAATAACTTCAAATTCCATATCTCCTGTTTGATCTAATGTATTTTTATAAATGTCTTCTAATTCTTTGGTTTTGGCTTCATAATTTTCTTCTGAAGTCTCAGAGCGGTAAGATAGCACCATTCTTTTATTTTTCATAATAATTTTGGAAGTTCCATTCTCGCATACGAGCGCCACTTGGAAATTCTTATCAAATTTGGTAATCTTCACAAATGGGCTTGCATAGTCATAAATAAAATCTATCACAACATCGCCATTTTGATTGATATAGCCATACTTTCCGTCTTTTTTTACATTAATGTAAACATCTGTAATGTCTAGTTCTGTGACATATTTGAAATAATCGCTAGAATATTCTTGATTATTCTTGTTTTCTTGGTTTTTGATGTATTCTCCTATATTCTGGTAAAAAAAAGAAATCCCAATTAAAATGACAATTGTCACAATGAGCACACCCACAATCGAAATTCCTGTGGTGCTATCAATCTCCACCACAGTATCTTTCCATGTTTCAATGATAACAAGTATTCCTGAAATAATGGTAAAAGCAGAAATGGCTGGTTCTTTAATCAAAATAAAACTCAAAGCAAAAAAGCCAAATAAATAACCTGTTTTTAGTTTGCTATTATCCGCACAATTTCGATATTGGAACATATCCATTCCAACAACCAAGACCAAAATAATATAAATCGCTTTTTTTATTGCTGTTGTAACACTCAATTCCTGCATTGTCAAATCCAACAATTCTTGTGGTATATGAATCGTATAAACAAGGATTAATAAGCCAAAAACAATATTCATACCACCAATACATAAATTAACAATTTTTCCTCTCACTAGCTCTCCTCTATTTATATAAATTATTTTCTTTGATATAGTTTATAATTTGGCTCGGAACAAAATCTTCAAAATTTTCTTGTTTTTTTATCTTTTCCCTTACATTTGTAGAGCTTATATTTTTAGTTTTTCCAGCTTCTCTGTCTAATACAATATACTGGTATTTTTGCAGTTTTTCTTGGTCTTTCCAAGTTTGCATTTTAGCATAATTATCCGTTCCCATGATAAAAAATCGCTCAACTTCTGGAAATTGCTTCTCTATTTTTTGAAAAGTTTCAATCGCATACGTTTTTTGCGTTGGATTGGCAAGGTCCAAAATCGCCAATTTCTCTTCTTTTTCCAAAGCAAGCTCTAGCATTTTTTTGCGATGTTCCAACGAAATCAAGTCTTTTTTAGGATACCAATCTCCCATTGGAACAAAATATACTTTTGCCAAATTTTCTTGCCTAATAGCTTGTTTAATCAATAAAATATGCGCCACTGTTAAAGGATTGAAACAACCGCCAAAAAAACCAACTCTCTCCATTTACTTCTCCATTAATACAAATTGTTTTGCCTTTTCTCTTAATTCCTCCAATGTTCCATCATTTGCCATATAAATGTCGTATTTATATTGATCAACATTGGCATCTGACTGATTGGTCAGAATTTTTTCCACTCGAGAACTCGTTATCAGCAAAGTTTTTGCCTTCAAAATTTCTTTGACTTTTTTTATTTCCGAAATTTCTCGAATATGCACAAACATCATTTGTTGGTCTGGATTTGCCAGAAAATCGTCCGCCTCATTTTTAATATACGTGATGGGATAATCGTTATAAGCAATACTAAGCTGCTTTAAATCAACTAATAATTTCCTGCTCTTGTCATCCTTTTCGCCATTCCAACCCACCAAAATTTCGGCTGCTTCCTTTACCTTATCCACAGAGGAAATATTTTTTACCTTGGCAAATTCACTGCAAAATTCTACAAAGGTATCTTTTCCAACGCCGCCTGAGCCATTAATAACAACAATTTTTTTGTTCATTTTTTCTCTCCTATTTTTGATTCGATACAGACATCGCTCCGATTAATTTTATGCATGCATTACATTTTGGATAAATTCGATTTCTTCTTCTCTGTCTTTTCTCATAAACAATGGCTCTCCTTTTTCAGTCACTTTTGTGTTTTGTGGAATTTGTGTATAGGAATTTAGCGAATCCCATGTTTTTAATTCTTCTGCCGTTAAGCCTAATTGAGCAAACATTTTCTCTGCTGTTTCGTTCATAAATGGCTTCAATAAAATCGCAATTTTTCTCAAATTTTCTGCCAAATGAAACATCACTGATTTTAGCTTTTCTTTATTTTCCTCTTTCGCCAAAATCCAAGGCGCTGTCTCATCAATATATTTATTCGTTCTGCTAATAATTTTCCAAACATTTGACAAACTATTGGCAAGATATAATTCATCCATATTTTTCTCAAATTCAGCAATTTCATTTAAAGTAAATTTCTCTAGCTCATCATCCACTTCATTTTTTTCTGCAAATTCCGTTGGGATGTTTCCTTCAAAATATTTATTCATCATGCCAATCGTTCGATTTAAAAGATTTCCCAAATCATTGCACAAATCAAAATTATAACGGTCCACAAAATCTTCTGGCGTAAACACGCTATCTGTCGCAAATTGCATGGTCCTTAGCAAATAATATTTCAAACTATCCAAACCATAGCGCTCTATCAACGTTTCTGGATAAATCACGTTTCCCTTCGACTTTGACATTTTGCCATCTTTCATAACAAGCCAGCTATGGGCATAAATTTTTTTCGGCAACGCCAAGCCAAGCGCCTTTAGGAAAATCGGCCAATAAATGCCATGAAAACGAATAATTTCTTTTCCCACAATATGCAAATCTGCTGGCCAATATTTCTGAAACAAGCTATCGTCGTCAGAACCATAGCCAAGTGCCGTGATATAATTCGTCAGCGCATCCACCCAAACATACAAAACATGTTTTGGGTCATTTTTCATTTTGATGCCCCAATCAAACGTGGTTCGGCTGATGCACAAATCCTCTAAACCGGGCTTAATGAAATTGCTGAAAATCTCATTTTTTCTAGAAAGTGGCACAATAAAATCTGGATTTTCTTCATAAAATTTAACTAGCCAATCTTGGTATTTTTTCATATTGAAAAAATAAGATTCTTCTTGCATTAGCTTTACTTCTCTACCACAATCAGGGCATTTTCCATCCACTAATTGCGTTCCGTGTAAAATAAGTTTCACAAGGCATACAATACCAACCTTCATATTGACCTTTGTAAATATCGCCGTTGGCTAAAAACTTCTCAACAATTTTATCAACTGCCGCTTCGTGACGTGGCTGAGTTGTACGAATAAAATCGTCATATGAAATATCCATTTCTTGCCATAATGTTTGGCAAATTTCTGCCATTTTGTCAACATATGCTTGTGGTTCTTGATGACATTTTTCTGCCACAGTTTGAATTTTTTGCCCATGCTCATCCAAACCTGTCAAAAAATAAGCATCATAACCTCGCAATTGTTTATAACGTTTAATTGTGTCTGCAAGCGTTGTTGCATACGCTGTTCCAATATGAAATTTGCCACTCGGATAATAAATTGGTGTTGTTAGATAAAATTTTTTGTTTTCCATACTCTATCCTTTCTTCTTTTATTCAATTTTATATTTTCTAAATTTACAACTTGTCCCAAAACCAAGAAAGTGCATCACTATAACTTTTCTGGTTCTTATTTTTGGCATACATATCGTCAATCCACAAATACGTAATAAAGCCTAAAAACAACATCACTAAATCCACTGCTATTGAAAAGTAAAATGGCGATACATTACTATTTGTCGGCGCACTATTTAGACTAACTGTGTGATACACCAATAAACCTAAACCATAAATCACAACAATAATCGATAAATACGGCGTTTCCAATTTTCTCCCTAACGCAATCAAAAGTATTGTAATGAGTGCAATCATAATCAAAATCAATGGTTCTGATGTAAAAAATATCCCCTCCAAATTTATATTCCTCCTTTGTATTTATTTAAAATTCTCTTTTTCTTTTACCTGGCACTTCCCATGCCTCGATTTCGTCTTCCTGCTCTACTTGCTCATTTGTTTTCTCGTCAGTTGCTAAATTAATCGATTTTACATCTGATAAATCAATATGGTATTCTTTTGCCATTTTTTCGTTATTGCTATTGAACTTTTCATTGGCTTGCCTATATAATTCCTCTTTTTGTGTATCTAATAATGGCGTCTCCTCAATTTTTGCCAACTCGTTGGAATAACGTTCTAATTCTTCCTGAATTTTTTCCTTATATTGTTTCAAATCCTCAGTCGATAAATTTATGGTTTCTTCCAATTTTTCTTGGATGACCAAACCTTGGCTATCTTCGTATTCCACATATTGTTCTTCATCATCAATTTCCAAAGGTTGCAACAATTTTCCATTAAGCGTATTTTGCGTCCTTCTTCCGACCACTTGGTCGATTTCTTCATCCTTATTTCCTGGCACACACAATTTATCCCCTTGAAACACAAAATATTTATCTGTATTTTTTGTGTCATCCGCTGCTCTTATCAGCAACACATTTTCTCCATTTTTATTGACATAAGGAACTTCTGTTTTGCTTGAAAATTCACTCGCCTTGGCATACAGATAAGATTTTATTCTGGTTATACCAAGTTTTTGGCAAGCCTTTGCAACATCTTCTGGAATTTGACTTTGGGGCTCACTTTCTTCTTTTTGTTCTGTGCCAACCATTACGATTTTTTCTTCTTTTTCTTGAGTTTCTGCCTTTTCTGACTTTGCATCTACCGACTTTTCTTCCATTTCTACTTCTTTGGGTTTGTCATTTTCCTTTTTATGCTTTTTTCTATTTTCTAATTCTGCATTTTCTCGGTCCTTTTGAACCACTCTTTCGCCTACCCACTTTTCTATTCCATACATTTCTAAATCTTCCAAATTTTCTTGACCAGCTTGCTCCAAAAGTTTTTCCTGATAAATACTTCTATCTTTCTCAGAACGAAAATATAATTTTCCAGACTCGCGCTCTATCGTTTCTCGCAACTTCTGCTTAATCTCTTCGGCTTTCTCCATAAAATTATCCCCTTATTTTAACTTTTGCTCAATCAAATTCACAAGTTCCTGCGCTTTTTGTGTGATATATTCTTGATTTTCTCCTTCAATCATCACACGCACTTTTGGCTCCGTCCCCGAAGGACGAATTAAAACTCTGCCATTGCCTGCAAATTCTTTTTCTAATTCTTCGATCTTTTGCTTGATTTCTTCATCTTTTTCATAATCCATTTTTTTATCAATTGAAACAACAGCATTAATCAAAACTTGCGGATAAATATTTACGATTTTTCTTGCTTCAGATGCTTTTACTTTCATAGACAAAATCGCTTTAATCAGCATTAAAGAAGTTAAAATTCCGTCCCCTGTTGGATTATAATCCAGCATAATCACATGACCAGATTGTTCGCCGCCCAGATTATAGCCATTTTTTAGCATCTCCTCTAACACATAGCGGTCTCCAACTTTGGTTGAAACAAGATGAATCCCATTTTCCTCCGCATATTTTTTCATGCCAAGATTGCTCATAACTGTCACAACTAGGGTATCTTTTTTCAATTTATTTTGCTTTTTCAAATGTTCTGTCAAAATCGCCATAATGATGTCTCCGTCCATGATTTCGCCATTTTCGTCAACAGCCAAGCAACGGTCTCCGTCTCCATCATACGCAATTCCTAAATCCAAATGATGTTCTCTCACATATTTAGAAATTTCTTCTAAATGAGTAGAACCACATTTTTCATTAATGTTTACTCCATTTGGGTTATGATTGATTACTTCAAAATCTAAACCTAATTCTGAAAAAATCATGCCAGCCACGCTTGAAGTTGCTCCATTTGCTGTATCTATTCCAATTTTCAAACCACTGTTTTTTAAGTCATTTCCAAAAATATCTTTAAAAAACTGAATATATTCATATAAATAACGACTTGCTTCTTCTGAAACACCAATTTTGTCCCCCACTGCCATCAAGCTAGATAATTTTTCAGAATCCATGATTTCTTCAATTTCTTCCTCGATTTCATCTGGAATTTTCATGCCTTGCTTACTAAAATATTTTACCCCATTAAATTCAAAAGTATTATGAGATGCCGAAATTACAACACTAGCATCCGCATTTAGCTTCTTTGTCAAATAAGCAACTGCTGGAGTTGGCATAACGCCTAGCAATTTCACATTGGCTCCATAACTTAAAAAACCTGCTGTCATTGCGCTTTCTATCAAACTTCCCGAAATTCTTGTATCTCTTCCAATTAAAATGGTTGGCACATGGTTGGAATGTTTTGTCAAAACATAAGCACCCGCCTTTGCCACTCTAAAAACTAAATCTGGAGTTAATTCCAAATTCGCAATTCTTCTGATCCCATCTGTTCCAAAATATTTTCTCAAAATTTGCCTCCTAACATTTCCCTAGTTTTATTTATATTATTATATCTTTATCTTAAGATAATTTCAACATTTTTGTTACAATTTCTTAAAAAAAATTTTACATATCGCAATTTTTGTGATATAATATTTACTTGTTAAAGGAGGTGCCTGAAATTTAAAATGAATGAATCAGAAAATCAAACTATGCTCGCAGAAGATAAAATCTTAATTTTATATATTTTGCAAAAAGTTGGAAAACCGCTTTCTTACAAAGAATTGCTAGAGCTTATTATTGCTGTTTCAGAAATCAATTATTTTTATTTTCAGCAATTTTTAAGTGACTTATTAGAAGACCATTATATCACAAAAAATAAAAATGGCGAAATTGAATTATACGAATTGACAAATGAAGGCACAAGCGCATTAGAACTTACATTAGATTTAATTCCAGGTATTACAAAATTGCAAATTGATCGTGAATTTAAAAAAAGTTTTAATTCAATTCAAGATAAATTTTCGATTTCAGCAGAATACAATCCTATCTCAAACAACGAATTTAAAGTGACTTGCAAAATTATCGAAAATCACGAAGTTTTGTTTAAAACAGAAATTTTGGTTTCTTCTAAAGAACAAGCCAGCCAAATCGTAAACAATTGGAACACCAACGCAGCGAATATTTATCCCAAAATATTAGAAGATTTAACAAAATAATTATAAATAAAAAAAGCGAGAGAAATTTGTGGGAATCCCAAAATTTCTCTCGCTATATTCATTTTACCTATTCTTCTTCCACTTTTCGGTTTGCAATTTCAATTGCTTTTGTTACAATATTTCCACATGTTTTAGAGGGAATGTTTCCCCATCCACCGTCTTTTTTCACTTGGTCATAAACACCTAATTCTTTTGCAATTTCATATTTTAATTTTTCAGATATTAATTTGCTATTACTAGACATTTTTAATAACCTCCAATTCAAGAGAAACATCAAAATTTCTCTCAAGATTATTGTATCCGAAATCCTAAAAAATACTTTTTTAATTTTTTCCAATTAAATTTCAATTACTTGTTTGACATCATCCATTGAAATTAATTCAGTCATCACTTGATTTTTGCTAATTTTGCCTCGATACAAACCAGAAATTTTTATGTATTCTTTATCTTCTAATCGTTTCATTTCAGTCACTTCAATTTTATATTCAGCTAAAAGTCCTTGCATTTTTTCCAAAATTTGTTTTTCATTTTTGACTTGAATTTGCAAATTAAATTCATTAGAATGAGAAACTTTTTCAGAAATAAATTTAGAATACGTCAGCACGAAATAAACCACAATTGTGGCAACAATTCCTGCAAAATAAAAACCAGCGCCAACCACTAAACCAATACAAGTCACTGCCAACAAACTAGCCGCCGTTGTCAATCCTTTTACTGAAAAACCATCTCGCAAAATCGTTCCTGCACCTAAAAAACCAATTCCAGACAACAATTGCGCTGCGATTCTCGTTGGATCTGCATTCATTTCATATTGTAAATAAATGCCACATTCCATAACCAAAACCGCACTAATTCCAACTAACACATGAGTGCCAAATCCAGCTGGTTTGCTCAGTGCCGCCCTTTGCAGACCAATTAAGCCTGCTAAAACAAAAATTAAAAGCAACTTAAAAAATAATTGAAACTCCAAAGTTCCCACTATACCAAAAATTAAATTCAACCTGTTTCCTCCTCACTTTTATAAAAAACGAAACGATCAATCTGACAAAACTGATCGTTTTACCTTCTCATTTTCTATTTTTTAATCGCTAAAACTTTAAATTTCAAAACACCAACTGGAGCTTGCACATCTACCACATCATTGACTTTTTTGCCAAGCAACGCCTGCCCAATTGGAGATTCATTTGAGATTTTATTTTGTGATAAATCCACTTCTGTTGAACCAACAATCGTATATTCCATTTCTTCATTAAATTCCATATCCAATACTTTCGCTACATTTCCTACTTGCACCGTTTTGGTATCAATTTCAGACTCATCAATAATTCTGGCATATTTTATTTTATTTTCCAATTCTGCAATTTTTATTTCATTCGCAGCTTGCGCATTTTTGGCTTCATCATATTCCGAATTTTCAGATAAATCCCCAAAACCCAATGCTACTTTAATTCTCTCCGCAATTTCATATCTTGTTTCTGTTTTTAATTTTTCCAATTCTTTTTCCAAATTATCATAACCTTCTTGTGTCAATAAAAACTCTTTTTCTTCCATTTTATTTCCTCCTTAAAGTACTAGATAATATCATAAGATTAAATTACGATTTTGTCAAGTGTTTTTGGCAAATTTGCTTCTAGGTTTTTCATTTTTTCTCCATTCACATCCAACAAACACAATATTTTTGCGTCATCTTCCGCCAATTCTTTTTTGATATTTCGATAATTCGTATTTTTATAAATCAAACTCTCATACAAAATACTAGAATCAAACCCTTTTAATTGCTCCTTAAATTCCTCATATTTTTCTGGCAAATCCATTTCAAAAAACGTGATATTTTTTCCTTCCCAATACTTTTTTGAAATTGCCACATCTTCTTTCACATTAATCAAAATGCTATCTTTCGCAAACATGCACTTTTTCTCCAAATCCTTTTTCGAAAAATCAAAATTAATAATCATACTTGACTTCAAAAGTGCTTTTTTGTAATTGCTAGAAATATTTAAAATCACACCATGGTTACGATAAATTTCTTGCTCCATTTTCTGAAATTGTTTCATCTGACTTGTCAAAATGTTGCAAACCTTCACTTTCACACAAAGTTCCTTGATTTTCTCTATCATCGTATCATCTAATTTATTACACAAAATCGAAATTTCCTTATTTTCCAATTTTTCGTGTTTAGTTTCTGCTATAAATTCGACTACTTGGTCAATAATATTTTTAAAAAGCCATCTTCCATCCATGACTTTCAATGAGCTTGTACTTGCAAATGTCAAAAAATCTGGATTTTCTAGCAAACGGTTAGAAACACAAATATTTTTCCAACAACGAATATCAGCCAATATTTTCAGTTTTTTCAGCATTCGATCATTGATTTCTGGCACAATCAAACATTCCATATCATCCACTTTTTCTAGTGCAAATTTTCCATTTCTACATTTGGCTTTAAACATCAATTTCTTCAAACTTCTCGGCACATTAAAATGGCTCATAAACTTGTCCATATCCTCTTCTAGTTTTATATAAATCACAAAAATCACCTCTATTATATATATGAGGCAATTTTTAAAATATGACTATTTCTTAAAAAAACAATGAATTTCTTCTAATTGTTTTGGCGTGACTTCGGCAGGCGCTTTCATCAATAAATCTTGTGCCTTGCTATTCATTGGAAATGCAATCACTTCACGAATCGACTCTGCTCCTGTTAGCAACATTAGCATTCTATCAATTCCAGGCGCAATTCCCGCATGTGGTGGCGCGCCAAATGCAAACGCATGATACAATGCTGCAAATTTGTTTTCAAGTTCGCTTTCTTCATATCCTGCTAACGCAAAAGCCTTTTTCATAATTTCTGGATTATGATTACGAACCGCTCCAGAAGAAAGCTCAATTCCGTTACACACAATATCATATTGATATGCCAAAATGTCAAGCGGCTCCTTTTTCTCCAAATCCTCCAGCCCACCTTGTGGCATCGAAAATGGATTATGACAAAAATCAAGCTTGCCATTTTCTTTGATTTCATACATTGGAAAATCCACAATCCAACAAAAAGAAAACTCATTTTCATTTGCCAAATGCAAACGATTTCCAATTTCCTTTCGGATGTCGCCAGCCAATTTTTCGACCATTCCGCTCTGTTCTGCTATGAAAAAAATACTGTCTCCCGGTTTCGTATGAGTTTGCACAAGCAACTTTTTTTGCGCTTCTTCTGGAATTAATTTCGCAATCGGACCCTGCAAACTTCCATCTTCTAACACCTTAAGCCAAGCCAAACCTTTTGCTTTGCATTCTTGAATCGCAAAATCTGTCATGCCATCATAAAATGTTCTTGTTTCGCTTGCGCCATTTGGAAGCGTAATCGTGCGCACAATTTTCCCATTAAAAACTTTGATATCCAATTTTTCAAAAATATTGGTCACATCTTCAATTACCAGTGGATTTCTCAAATCAGGCTTGTCAGTTCCATATTTTAACATCGCTTCTTGATAAGGAATTCTTGGAAATGGATAAGTTGTCACTTTCTTATTCGAAAATTTGGTAAACGTATTATAAATCACTTTTTCCATCACTTCAAAAACATCTTCTTGCGTCGCAAACGCCATTTCCATATCCAATTGATAAAACTCACCAGGGCTCCTATCTGCCCTTGCATCTTCGTCACGAAAACAAGGCGCAATCTGGAAATATTTATCAATTCCACCCACCATCAACAATTGCTTGAATTGCTGTGGCGCTTGTGGCAAGGCATAAAATTTCCCTGGATACACACGGCTTGGCACCAAATAATCACGTGCCCCTTCTGGTGAAGAACTTGTTAAAATCGGTGTTTGAATTTCTAAAAAGCCTTGGTCTATCATTTGAAGGCGCAAAAATTGCAACAATTCTGCACGTAGCTTCAAATTCTCTAAAATTTTTTGAGAGCGCATATCCAAAAAACGATATTCTAATCTTAAATCTTCTCTTACATTTCTGCTATTTGAAATCTCAAATGGTAATGGATTTGTCCTTTTTCCAAGCACTTCAATATGACTTGCTACCAATTCCACTTTTCCAGTCTCAATTTTTTCATTAATCGTGTCACTTGCTCTCAAGCGCACTTTTCCGTGACACGCAAACCGTTGACTCTACTGGAATTCTAGCAGCAAAATCAACAGCTGACTCGTCACTTGAAACAACCACTTGCGTCACACCATATTGGTCTCTTAAATCCATAAACAAAACGCCGCCTAAATCTCGTACTGTATCGACCCAGCCAGCCAGTTTGATTTCTTCTCCTACTTGCTTTTCTCTTAATTCTGAACAGTTATATGTTCTATATTGTTTCATACCATCGCCCCTTTGTTAAAATTATACTGTATATTGTACTACATTTTGCCACAAGTTGTCAATGTTTTTATGTTACCTGTAGAAAAATATTGCCTATGATGTTCTTATGTCTCTCCATTGCTAAAGGAGGTCTTTCTATGTATGGAACATATCCTATACCCGAACCTATCATTTTCATTTGGGTAATCATCGGAGCAATCATTTTTTTCGCGGCTATCATTTTTTTAATGAATAAGTCTGAGCGGTCTGATAATAAAAAGCAAATTGCTTTTACAGAAACAGCTACAAATTTCCGTCTGTTTCGGACCAAAAACATTGACGAATATCATTCTTTTCTGAAAAATTTCGATGAAACCCAGCATGAACTCGTGGATGTTATGCTCCCATCTAAAGAGGTGTTCGATAAGGACATCATTATCATTTATCGAACAAAATAATTTTAGGCAAGCTCCAGTTTTCACTGGAGTTTTGCCTTATGCCACTTTCACTTCAAAATAAAATTCCACTCCGTCTTTTTTATTTTCCACACCAAAATCAGTTCCATATTGATTCATAATGGCTTTTACTAGCGCCAACCCAATTCCAGTTCCACCGCTATTGCGATTACGCGATTTATCCACTTTATAAAACCTGGTCCAAATACGACTCAAATTCTCCTCCGCAATACGCTCTCCTGTATTAAACACCGAAACTTTTACCGTATTTCTTTCCTTCTTTTCTTCCAAGAAAATCTCTATTTTCTTTTTCCCATTTACCTTTTTGATATTTTTAATCGCATTGGTAAAATAATTTCGCATCACTTGCTCTATGTAAAAATTATCCGCAAAAACTAAAACTGGTTCTTTCGCCTTAAATTTCACTTGAATATTTTGCTCCTCCAACATAACTTTGGAATTTCGGATAAGCTCTTGAATCAGTTCCACCAAATCAAATTGGCTATCATGAAATTCTCTTTCGCCATATTCCAACTTCATCAGCTCCAACAATTTTTTCACAAGCTGGTCCATTTTATTTGCCTCATCTAAAATCACATCTGCATAAAATTTTCGACTTTCTTCATCACGATTTACATTTTCAATCAAGCCTTCTGAGTATCCCTGAATTAAGGCAATCGGCGTTTTCAATTCATGCGACACATCGGAAATAAATTGTTTTCTCATTTCATCAATTTTAGATTTTTCTTCAATATCACGCTCTAGTTCCATATTATAATTTCTCAGTTGCCTAATCGTGTCCTCCAGTTTCAAAGACACAATATTAATGCTGTTTCCCAGCTCGTCAATTTCGTCATTATTGTCTTGAATTTTATACTTCTTAGTAAAATCCAAATTTGCCATTTTGTTCGCAATATCGTTCAATTCTTCAATCGGTTTGGTAAACCTTTCTGTAATCCACGTAATCGCAATTCCACCAAGCACAACCGCAATAATTGCAATCAAGTACAATAACTTGTTCGATATTTCCACACTTTCTTTAATCAAGGTAATCGGCATACGAATATACAAAGTATTGCCATTGTCCAAAGTTCCGAGAAGCAAAATAAAATTCAGTCCATTTTTCTTATCCTGCAATTTGCGAATACTGACATTTTGGTTGGAAAACATAATATCTTCTTGCCTAAAAACATTATATGTCACATCATATTTAACTTCTGGAATTTCTCCAAAATCCCCTGAAAAATCCTGATTTGTTGCATACACTACTTCCTGCTCACTTTTTATAATAATATCAAAATTATTGGTTAGTGACAGTTTTTCTAGCTCTAATCCAAAATCATGAATTTGTGGATTTTCAATATTTTGATTAATAAAATCAAATGCTTCCAAAGAAGCATTTTTTTTCGAATAGTAATAAAAGCTTTCTAGCACCGAATTATTAATAATCACTAGAAACGCAATAATCATAATAATGACAACACATAATGTCAAAAATAATTTTCCTCTCACAGATTGAAAAATTTTTTTCATATTTATTTTACCTCAAATTTATAACCAATCCCACGAATGGTTTGAATGTATTTTCCTTTTTTTCCCAGCTTATGGCGGACTTTTTTGATGTGGCTGTCAATGGTTCTTGAATCGCCATAATAATCATAATTCCAAACAGTATTCAAAATTTTATCACGTGACAGAGCAATATTTTCATTATCCACCAAATATTTCAAAAGCTCATATTCGCGAAAACTTAGCTCCACATTTTTGCCATCCACTGTTACCGTTCTGGCATCATTATCAATTACAATACCAGCATGGTCTTTCAGTTCCTTTTTGTCTGGATTTGCCCTTTTCAAAATCGCCTCCACACGAGCTACCAAAATTTTCGGGCTAAATGGCTTGGCGATATATTCATCTACACCAAGTTCAAACCCAAATAATTCGTCTTGTTCCTCAGCTCTTGCTGTCAACATAATGACTGGAATATGAGAATCCATTTGTCTAATTTGCCTTAAAACTGACCAACCATCCAATTTGGGCATCATAACATCTAGCAAAATCAAGTTAACACGATTTCTGTTTTCATCAAAAATTTTCAAAGCTTGTTCTCCATCTTCTGCTTCCATAATATTATAATTTTTTTGCTTTAAAAAATCCTTAATTAATTTTCGCATTCTTTGCTCATCATCTACTACTAAAATATTTGAATCCATTTTTTTCTCCTTTAAATTTTAATGGCACTTTCTAAGGCTAATTGTATCATTGTGTTTAATGATTTTTCTCTCTGCTCAGTTGTCAGAACTTGCTTTTTGCAATTTGAGTCTACCACTGTTAGCAAACATGCTGCTCGTTTGTTTAGTATTTGAGCTGTATAAAACAAAGCAAAAGCCTCCATTTCAGAACATGTAATATTCTTATCTTTTGGCAAATTTTTGACATAGCTTTCTGGATTTATCATATAAGCATCAAAGCATTCTGTACAAGCCACATTGGTTTTAACACAACTAATTTTTTGGTCTCTTGCCATTTTTTCAATAACTGCATTAATTTCTTCTGAAGCTTCTACTGTGTCACATTTTTGACCACTAAAGTTCTGTGCAAAATTACCTGTTGTATAACTTTCCTTGATCAATACTAAATCCAATAAATCCAAATCCTCTACATAAGAACCACAAGAACCGATACGAATAATGGTATCCACCTCATAAAATTGATACAATTCATAAGCATAAATTCCCATGCTTGGCATTCCCATACCAGAAGCCATTACTGTGATTTCTTTATTTTTATATTTCCCTGTATAAGCGAAAGCATTTCTTGTCTGATTGACAAGTTTGTAATCTTCCAAGAAATTCTCTGCTATATATTTCGCTCTTAATGGATCTCCTGGCATTAAAACTACTTTTGCAATTTCTCCTTTTTTCGCTTCATTATGAATCGCCATACTTTTATCCTCTCTTTTACCAACTAATCTTCTTACACGATTAACGCGCAGCATAATCGCAATATGTACTAATTGGGCACTCATTACATTTCGGTTTTCTTGCATCACACGTTTTTCTTCCATGCCATACAAATAAATGATTCACATCATAATAATGTTTTTTTGAGAACACTTTCAGCAAATCCTGCTCAATTTTAATTGGCTCCGTCTGGCTTGAAAAACCAACCTTGTTGGAAATTCGCTTTGCATGCGTATCCACCGCAATACCAACTGGATTTTGAAAAGCCTCCAGCATAATCACATTTGCACTTTTTCGCCCAACTCCTGGAAGAGTTTGCAATAAATCGATATCATTTGGCACAACGCCCCCAAACTCGTCCAATAATTTTTGGCTACAAGCCTTTATATTTTTTGCTTTATTTTTATAAAATCCACATGGATGAATGATTTGCTCTAATTCTTCCAAGTCCATATTTGCAATTTTTTCAGGTGTATCGTACTTAGCAAACAAGCTTGGTGTCGTTTTATTCACTCTTTCATCTGTGCATTGCGCAGACAGCATAACCGCTATCATCATCTCAAATGGATTTCTGAAATCCAGACTGCACTGACAGTCTGGATAATAATTTTTCAGAATTTCTATAATTTCTTCTGCTTCTTTTTTAGTTTTCATTTTGAATTTCCTTTTTATTTCTTTGTATCATAAGATTTGCAAAAACTCCAAGACCGATTAGACCAACAATGATTTGTACAAGACCACCAAATGTTGGAATAAAGCCTATGCCCCAAACAACAAGTGATACTAAAACAGAAACTCCAATTAATTTCGCCTTTTGATGACTTTCTGTTTTGGTTTTACTTAAAATTCGGTTCGCAATTTCAACAGCAGCTAGTGCTTTTGATACATATAAAATCGCCATATATAAGAACAATACTACAACTCCAAGTCCAGCTCCAATAATACTAATAAACATTACTACAATCACAATTGGAAAAATTACAAAAGCAGCAAAACCTTTTCCCGCATCTTTTAATAAATCCATTCCAATATTTTCTGTTCTTTGTAGATTTTTGAATTTTGTAACTACAAATATCAAGACCAAGCCAATTATCAAAGTTTTAAAAGCTACTGTAAGCGCTTCTAATACATAATTTTCATCCTCAGAACCACTTTCTTTTGCTTGTGTTAAATGAAATTTGACGTCCCCAATTTGGGCTCCTTCTGGAAGCGTTTCTTCCTTTTCTGAGCTATAATCTAATGTGCCATGAATCGTGGCATTTTCTGCAACTGTCAACTGATTGACACCAGCATAGACATTTCTAAATACACTTCCCTTTAAGTTAAGTGTATCAGATACCGCTCTAATATCTCGCAACACATAAGATTCTGTATCAAAATCTATTTTGGCACCACAGCTATACACATCATAAGCTGAGCCAGAAAAATGTATCTCCTCACCTATCACATAAACTGAACCATTAATTTCAGCATTCAAAATATTGATTTTTTCAGCAATGATATACACATTTCCATAAATCATTGCTTGATCAATAGTTGCATTTTGAGCAATTACGTACACGTTTCCATTAATCACTTCCTTAATGTTTACACTATTTTCACACAAATATACGTCTTCATCTGTAATATTTAAATTTCTTTCATCTTCGCCTTCTAGCGAAATTGGATTAATTCCTGCTTCCGTATTTTCTTCAGAAATGGTTTGCAAATCCTCCAATTCTTGGTTTTCCAAATCCTCTGGATAAGCTGCAAACACAAACGTTGCAAACATCATCATTAGTAAAAATAAAATTCCTATTCTTTTTTTCATTTTAATTTTCCCCTTTTATAATTTTGACAGCTTCAGCATAATTTTCTGAACCTGTGATATAACTTCCTGAAACCAATCTATCACAGCCAGCATTTCTCACAGCCTCAACTGTCTCACGATTAATTCCGCCATCTGCTTCCAAATCAATTTCTAGGTTATTATCCTTCATATATTTTTTTAAATCTTTTATTTTTTGCAACGTTTCTGGTATTAACTTTTGCCCACCTTTTCCTGGCACCACAGTCATAACAAGCACTTGATGAATATAAGGCAAAAATTCTTGAATAGTCTCAATTGGAGTTTCTGGATTAATAGCAATCCCCACTTGAATATCATTTCTTTTTATTTCGTTAATAATTTCCATCATTCTATTTTTTTCTTTGACTGCTTCATAATGAAAAGTCATTATTTTAGGCTCTAAATCCAAATATTCATCAATCAATTCTTCTACATTTTCCACCATAAAATGCACATCTAAACCAATATTACTAATATGAGAAAGCGTTAAAGCATATTCTTTCATCATTTCTAAATTATTTTTCTCAACAAATTTTCCGTCCATCACATCAATATGAAAATAATCTACTTTTGCTGTTTCCAGATTGTAAAATATGGAAACAGCATTTTCATTTGGGATAGACAAAATAGATACCGATACTTCTGACATATTTTTCTCCTTTTAATTCGTTTTTTATTCCACGGTTACTGTTTGGTCTCCGCCTGAAAAATCAACAGATTTATTAAATTTGACTACATCATCCACATAAACTTTGACATCTTTCACTCCTGAAGATGTGTAACTTGCCGTAATATCGGTTGTTGTCAACTTCTTAGTTTCTGAATAAATCGTATCATCTCCCACTTTAATAACAACTTTAGAAGATTTCACTTCTGGTTTTGTTGGTGTTGTTGTTACTGCATTGTTCGTCTCATTGGTTGTATTATCTGTCGTAGTTGGCGCACTTGGCGCTTCTGGTTCTGTATAATTCATCAATGATTTTAAGTTTACATTTACAGTTACTTTTGATTTTTTTGGTTGTTTATTGACGACAAGTGAAATACTACTTCCTTCTTTGACAGTTTTATTGGCATTGATGTTTTGCGAAATAACAATTCCATCACTCTTATTCGCATTTTCCTCATAGGTCACTTCCACTTTTAGTCCCAATCCTTCCAAAGTACTTCTCGCCTCTGCTTCTGATTTATTCACAACACTTGGAACTGTCACATCCTTAAATTGACTTCCCTTGCTAACTGTTAGATTTACAACTGTATCCAATGTAATTTCTGTACCACCTTCTTGGTCAACATCTGTTACAATTCCAGCTTCGACTTCCTCATTGAACTCTTCTTTCACTTCATATTTCAACACCAAATCTTCGTCATCCAAATCTTCTGTCAATGCCTCTAATTCCTTAATCAAGTCCTCTTTTTTCTTGCCAATCATTTTCTTTGGCAATTTTACTTTTGTATTTTTCAATTTTTCTGCCAAAGCCTCATCCAAACTTCCTTGGCTCACAGTCAAAACAAATTGCTCTTCTGTTGTCACTTTATAATTTTCTTGATACACTGGTTTTTGATTAATCACATGGTCTTTTTCCACTTCATCACTGTTTTCATATTTGACCTCATAATTGGTAAACCCTAATTCCTCTAGTAGCGCTTTGGCTGCTTCCAATGTCATAGCATTTCCACTTTCATCTGTCACTAAATTAGGAATTTGGATTTCTTCTGGCTTGCCTGAAAACAATGCCAATGTGCCAAACATGGCGCCAAAAAACAAGGCAATTGCGATGACAATCATCACGACTATTTTCAAAATTTTATGTTTCGCAAAAAAAGCTCCTATTTTGCCTTTCGGCTTTTCATTTTCGTTATTTTCTACTTTTTTGGCTTTTCGTTCTCCATTTTTCTCTAATTCCATATCATAAATCGTTGGTATTTTTTGTGTTGGAGAACCACTTGAGGATGCTTGGATGACGACAAAATTCTCATTTGGTTCTTTTAAACTTCTCGTCAAATCTTCCAACATTTGAGTAGCATTTTGGTAACGGCAATTTGGATCTTTTTGCATTGCCTTCAAAATAATCATATTCACACTTTTCGGAATTTCTTCATTATATTCGATTGGCTCAACTGGCTCTTCTTGCACCTGTTTTAACGCCACTGAGACAGGCGTATCTGCATCAAATGGAACTCTTGCTGTTAACATTTCATATAACACAATTCCCAAAGAATACAAATCAGATTTGGCATCTGTAAAGCCACCTTTGGCATGTTCTGGCGAAAAATAATGCACGGAACCAATTGTTGTACCAAATGCGGTAATGGTTGAATTAGACACTGCTTTTGCAATTCCAAAATCTGTTACTTTGGCAATTCCATCCTCTGTTATAATAATATTATGTGGCTTAATGTCTCTATGTATAATGTTATTTTTGTGTGCAACTTCTAAGGCTGAAGCAATTTGAATGGCAATATTGACTGACCATTTCCAAGACAAAATTCCATCTTCTACAATAATTTCCTTTAACGTTTTTCCTTGGATTAACTCCATAACAATGTAATACAAATTATCTTCATTTCCAACATCATAAATTGACACAATATTGGGATGTGTCAGGCTTGCTGCTGCTTGGGCTTCTGAGTTAAATCTTTTAATAAAATCTGTATCGGTTGTGAATTCGTCTTTTAAAATCTTAATCGCAACAAAACGATTTAGCACATGACATTTTGCTTTATAAACTGTCGCCATTCCACCATTTCCTATTTTTTCCAAAATCTCGTATCTGTTATCTAACATTTTTCCAATAAGATTCATTTTTTTATCTCCTTTTTTCCTCTTTATTTAAGTCAATTTTCAATCGCCAGTTGCATCAATAATAATGGTTGTAATATTGTCAATTCCGCCTTCTCGGTTGGCACTATTGATAAGCGCCGCTACTGGATTTTCTGGATTTTCCAGCAGAATTTTATAAATTTCTTCATCTTTCAACATGTTAGTTAGTCCATCTGAACACATCAAAATAATATCATCTTCCAAAAATCCTTTGCACATTACATCTGGTTCCACTAAAGAATTACAGCCAACTGCTTTGACTAGCATATTTTTCTTAGGATGTGTCTGTGCCTCTTCTTTTGTAATTTTTCCATCTTTTACAAGACCTTGCACATAACTATGGTCTGTTGTCAGCCTTCGCATAATTTTTTTACGAATACGATACACACGGCTATCTCCCACATGACCAATAAATGCCTTATTATTATATATTAAACACACGTCCAAAGTAGTACCCATATCTTTTAATTCTTCTGTTTCTTTAGAACGCTCATATACCATTAAATTCGCATATTCAATACTATCAGTAATGAGTTTCAAAATCGTTTCTTTATCTTTTGCAATCTCTTCAAAATTATTGCAAATATAATTTTGTGCGCTATAAACTGCGACTGAACTTGCAATTTCGCCACCTTTATAGCCTCCCATTCCGTCTGCTAAAATAAACAACTTGATTTTATCTGTTTCTTGTGCTGCATAAAAATTATCTTGATTCATGTCTCGTGCCTTACCAATATCTGATTTTGCTAAAATTCTCAAATTTATATCACCCCTTATCTTAGAAGTTCCTTTCTAGTTTTGCCCAGATTTTGTCTCCTTAATTGTCCACATGCTGCATTAATATCTGAGCCTAATTCTCTTCTAATAGTTGCTACTATACCATGTTCATTTAGATAATCTCTAAATTTTATGATGTTTTCATTTGTACTTTTTATGTAATCTCCATCTTGAATGGGATTAATTGGTATCAAGTTCACATGTGCTAACATTCCTTTTAACAATTTCGCAAGTTCTTTTGCGGCTTCTATATGATCATTGTTGTCCTTTGCCAAAGCATATTCAAAGGAAATTCGCTTATTCGTTTTTTCTATATAATACCTACAAGCCTTTAGTAGTTCCTCGATTGGATATGTCTGGTTAATCGGCATCATAGAAGTTCTGGTTTCATTATTAGCGCTATGCAAGGAAATCGATAACGTACATTGCATTTGTTTGTCAGCTAATTCGTAAATTTTAGGAACTAAGCCACTTGTCGAAATCGAAATATGCCTTGCTCCAATGTTCAAACCTTTGGGATAATTTAAAATCGCGATTGCTTTCATCACATTTTCAAAATTATCCAATGGCTCTCCAATTCCCATAAACACAATATTTGATATACGAATGTTTTCCTCTTTTTCAATTTCCAAAATTTGCTGAACAATTTCTCCTGAACTTAAATTCCTCACAAACGGAATTCCTGTTGAAGCACAAAATTTGCATCCCATTTTGCAACCTATCTGTGAAGATACACACACTGTAAAGCCATGATGATATTGCATTAAAACAGTTTCAATTAAATTATTTTGGCTATCACACACATTGAATAAATATTTTTTTGTACCATCTTTGGAAATCAATTTATGTTCAATTTGAAATTTTCCAATCTCATAATTCTCTTGCAATTTTTTCCTCAAATCCAAAGACAAGTTTGTCATTTCATCAAATGTTGCTACTCTTTCTTGATACAGCCATTTTGTAATTTGTTCTGCACGAAATGGCTTTTCTCCCATTTTTTTCATTTCTTGCTTTAAATCTTCAAAATCAAAGTCATGTATATTTTTTTTCAAATATTCTCTCCTATTTTATATCATAAACTTATTTTTCATTCAATAGCTATTTTAATTTTTCTTTACAATATAACATCTTTTGGATTGATGCAATACCTCAATTTGGTCTTGTTCTTGGTTCTGCGCTAAATATTCGTCCAAATCTGCCGTTTCATCCGTCATTCCTATTTTCACAATATATTTCACATTTTCCTTAGCCAAACCATCTTTTAATTCATATCGCGTACTATCCTCCAGAATTTTATTGTATTTTATCCCATCTGACTGCATATCACTAATCGCCAAAGTCCAAGCCCTTTCATAATTACTTCCTGTTATCAATAAAACATTTTCTGCTTTCACATCTTCTATTGTTTTCAAAATTTCTGCCGTTTCTATTTGGTCTTTGGCAAAATTGTTAAACGCAAAAATCAAACCTTTGTAATCATAATTTTGTTCAAAATACACCCCCACATAGTTAGGCAATTTTTCCTTTTTTTCTTGTGGTAAAATGGTTCCTGCTTTAAAAATAATCGTTCCAATCACAAGCAGCACCCAAGCACCTTCATAAACTGGAAGCACAAATTTCCATACTTTTTTCTGTGCATACTCGTTTACTAATTTTATGGTAATTGCCAAAATGCAAACCCACAAAATATAGTAAAGTTTGAAAAAATAATAATCAGACACAAAACCTATTACCATAGCTAACCAGATTACCACAAAATACGCTCCAAATACCCAAGAAAAAATATCTAAAAATTCTGGCTTAAACTCTTTTTTGCGAATTTTCAAAATCATGTCAATCACATATAAAATTCCAAACAACACATAGAATTCAAAATTCACAAACAATTCTGTGTACATTCCACCCGGATTTTTCAAGGCATCTACCAAATTACTTTGGTCTGCAATAAAGAAAGTTGGCACAAACAAATAGCCAATTCCTAAAGCTGTAATCACAAGCAAAATCCCTGTCGTAATCAATGTTTTCTTCTTGAAAAATCTTAAATATGTTTTGCCTTCTTCTCCAAAGTCCTTAACAAATAAATAGATACAAACTGCCGCAAAAACGCCTGGCACAAATAAACAATACGAAAAAATTACGCCCATGGCAAGTAGCGAAACTAACGTAATTGCCAATGGCAATTTATTTTTTAATTCTCCATATAAAGTTGGCACGACTAAAAGTAAACTTGTTACAAACATCACGCCAAGTGACAAATACGAAAAGCCATATAGATAGGAATTATAAGGATACGCAAACATAAACAGCCATAGCAAAAACATGGTTAAAATAAAGCCAAGTTTTCCCTTAATTTTATCCATAATTAACACATAAAAAACTAAGCTGCTTAAAAATAGTATTCCAATATCAAACATTTCATATACATAATATTCGGACATACCAAATAAACCATTCATAACATTCATTAAAAGTCCATCATTAATATAAGCTCCTGTTTGCATCACATTAAAATTATAAATGGTTTTATCTTCGCAATTGACAAATATCATTAAATTATCAGAAAAATGTTTCGCAGCTCTGTAATGTATCGCAGAATCAATGGCTGCATATTTTAAGCCGCCATCTTGGGGCTTAATTTCCTTTACAACAATGACTGCAAAAATGGCACACAAAATCGCAAGTCCCACTACTTCCTGTTTTCGAACTGTATATTGCTGAAAATCTTTATTTTTTACTGTTTTGTAGGCTAAAACAAACGCAAAAATCACATTTATAATTGCTAATAACCATAAATGGCATGTAATTTTTAGCAATCCTAAAATCATACAAACAGTAATATTATATCCCATAAAAGCCACAATAAAAATCGTTAACCATTTTATGATATTGAGTTTTTCGTCTGATTTTTTAAACCCTAAAAATCCATCCGCCAACAAAATAATCGAAAATATATAAATAATTTGCATTACTTCTTCCTCCTTAAAATCCAGCCTTCTTGTACCTGACATGGCACACGCAAAATCACTTTTTGTCCTGCCTTGCCTGGATTTACTGTATCAATTTCTTCTCCAGTTTCATCATGCCATAAGTTCTCTATGGTAAATACAAGTGGCTGAATTTGTCTCGGAATAATCAGTTCCAAACAATCTCCCACAGACAATTTATTACGAATTTCAATCAAGACTTTTCCATTTTCCAAACCTCGTATTATTTTTCCCCCAAATTCGTAATCACTATTATATTGGCGACCTGAATAATCTTGAAAATCAGTATTATTTCGATCATTAAAATAAAAAGTCGTCAGTCCTCGTGTTTTTGTCTTCTCTAATTCTTTCAAATAAATTTCCGGCTCATAATTTTCTGGATTTTGTTCAATCGCATCTATCGCATTTCGGTAAGCGTTCACCACACTTGCCACATAATATTCCGTTTTCAATCTCCCCTCAATTTTTAGGCTGTCCACACCCATTGCCATAATTTCTGGCAATTCTTTAATCAAGCACAAATCTTTGGAAGAAAAAATATAAGTCCCCTTTTCGTCCGTTTCCACTGGCATCAATTCTCCTGGACGATTTCTATCTTCGGCATACAAATTAAACGCCCAGCGACACGTTTGCGCACAGTCGCCAAGATTTCCGCGAACGATTTGCCAAAAATTCGCTCAAAAAGCAACGTCCCGAATAACCAAAACATAACGCACCATGCACAAACATCTCAATACTCAAATCGTCTGATTTATGCTCCATAATCTCTTGAATTTGTTTTTTATTTAGTTCTCGCCCTAAAATCACTCTTTTCGCACCATTTTTATGCCAAAACTCACAAGTATGATAACTAACTGTGTTGGCTTGTGTGCTAATATGTATTTCACAATCTGGCGCATATTGTTTGACAATGTCAACCACACCACCATCTGAAACAATAATGCCATCTACTTTTAAGTCATTTAACATTTTAGCTTGCTCTTTGATTTCTTCGTACGTTTCATCCCAAGCAAAAATGTTGATTGCTACATATACTTTTTTAGAAATCGAATGCGCATATTTTACCGTTTTTACCAAATCATCCTGCGTTAATTCAGAACGAGAGCGAAGCGACAATTTAGGTGTCCCACAATATACCGCGTCTGCGCCATACAAAAATGCCACTTTTGCTTTTTCAAAAGAACCGCGCAGGCGCCAATAATTCAACTTTTTTCATCATTTTTCCTCTTTTAATAATAGATATTTCCGAATTTTCTTTTTTAATCCTTTATTCCTCTTTAATCGATGTCATTATAACACGATTCAAAAAAAAATTCAAGAGAAAAATAACTAATATTAAATTCAATATTTGTACAGAAGAAAAAATAACAAAAACTGAAAAGCACAAAAAATTATCAATAGCATTTGAAAAGAAATCACATAAACGAATTACATACATTTTCAAATGGATTAAGTCTTTGTTATAAAAGTAAAAACAGGTAGTTGCAACTACCTGTTTCTTTTTTGTTAAAATTCAATATTTTTTATAAATTAGTGTTTTATCTACACTTAATTTACTTTTTATACTTTCATTATAATCTTTTTATTTTGATTTGTCAATTATTTTTTCATATTATTTTGAGCAAAACTCATACTCGCCATTTTCTACATAAAAATAAATATACTTCTCGTCTTCTGAATCATAAGAAATTTTCTTGTTTTTCTCAGTTTTCCCATTTTGGTAAAACACTTCATCTCCCCATAAAATTTCTGGATTATCCGACATTTTTTCAATCCCTATTTTCGTTTTTGTTGGCAAATCAACTTTCAATGTAAGCTCATTTTCTGACTTCTCAGCCTCTAATTTGATGTCTCCTTTTATGGTTGTAACGGCACTTGTTATTTTTGTCAAATTGCCAAAATTGGGTTTAACTGAAATGACCTCATAACCTTTTTCCAATGGCTCAATTCCTGCAAAATATTTTGACATAATAATAAGTGGTCCACCTGCCCAAGCGTGATTTTTTGTAGCAATTTTTGGATTCCAATTTTCCCAAAGAGTCGAACAACTCTCTTTTCCATCGACCATTTCGTCATATCTCTTTTGAATACGCGCTTGCACCTCTTCCATTTTTCCCATTTCACACAATGCTTGCAAGATATATTTTTCCATGTAAACCGTACATTCAAAAGAGTTTTCTAAAACATTCGAAATGGTCTCATACTTATCGTTATCTGCCAAACCAGAAATTACAGCAATAGCATTAGCTCTCTCGTCAATATAATCACAATCCGCTGTTTTGTATCCTTTATCAGTCCATAATTTTTGATAATTCTCTTTTAAATCACTAAGACGCTTCTGGAAATCTTGCGTATCTTCTTCATATCCCAGAATTTCTGCCATTTGGCAAGTTTTGCTCATCGCCAAATAATACCAAGCATTTTCCAAAGCCTCATAATCCACATTTCCGCTCGAATCGCCCCATTCCCAAATTGGGTACGAAACACTGCTATGTACCAGACCACTATCTTCTTTCACATACCACAAATTCAAATAATCTTTCACATGTGGATACACATATTCCAAAAACTCGGTTTTTCCTGTATATTCATAATAATCATACATCGCATTAATGCCAGCTAACATTTGAGTTGGCAAATGCAAAAGGTCATCCGAATTCGGAACAACTGTCAGCAAAATATTATCCTCTCGTTTCCAACCGATTGTCGTTCTAACTGCCTTTTCATACAAATCGTATGCTTTTGTGTCAAGCGCATACATGGCTTCTAGCATTTCGGTGCTCGTATCGCCAAACCACTGTGCGCGCTCGCGATTTGGGCAATCCATATAACTGTCTCGCATATTGACATACAAAGTTCGATTTGCCATTTGCCATAATTTATTAAAAAATTCATTATCGCACTCAAAATTTCCTGTCATTTCTGCATCATAACCAGTTTCGCGATAGCCAAGGCTAATAATTTTGACACCAGCTGGAATTTCATAATAAACAGTTTCGCCATTCATCCAAGCAGGTGACTCAAATTCCTGCTCGCCTTCTTTTGTAAGATAAGTACATTTCACAGAATCGCCACTAACATCTTCATAAAAATCCGTTTTAATGGTAATTTTTTTGTCCTTTTCAGCTTCGATTTTTAAATATGGTGTAAATTGCGCATTGTATGGAATTTTCAAAGCCAATTTTTCTTTCTTCTTGGTCGTGTAGCCTTGATAATCTGCCATATTTTCATATTCTTTTAAGCCATAATCCTTAAATTGTGGAATTTCTCTTTCTA
This sequence comes from uncultured Clostridium sp., assembly GCA_948467875.1. GTDB lineage: Bacteria > Bacillota > Clostridia > TANB77 > CAG-508 > Scatovivens. Next base: position 21,841 of record CAOKFZ010000012.1, on the reverse strand, counting down.
GCAATTCGCCCCAAGGCTCGCTTCCTGCAGGACCAAAAACTGTACTATTCGCCCAGCTAGAATCGTCAAAATCTGGTTTGTACCAATCCTCATTTGCCAAATTAGCATCATAAAAAACATTATATTCAATCAAGCGTTTGTTAGGTCTTAGCTCATCTTGCAAATACGCTTGATTTCGTGCAACTTTCCAAGTTTCATTGCTGACTAAATAATTATCTCCAATTTTGGCTTGAAAAAGCAACGCCCCTTGCCCGCTGGAATTATGAGAATAACTAATATCGCCCCAATACCAAACCAACACCGCGATTGTATTTTTGCCTTCCTTTAAAAAATGGCTCAAATCCACTTCATCATAATACGTAGAATTTCTCGTTTGCCCACGTTTTAAGCCACCTTCACGAACCACCATTTCTCCATTAATATAAAGCCAATATTTGGAATCCACTGCAATTTGAGCCACCACATTCTCCAAATCTTTTTGCTTTAAATCCACTGTTTTTCGGAAACACATCCACTGATTATTTTCTGTTGTACCATCCCAAATATAATTTCCATGCCATTCTACTGGCTCCTTTTTAATTGCCTCTGACGAAATTTCTTGTACTTCTTCGGCTGGTTCCTTGTCTGTCTTTTTCATACAAAATACGACAATCACAATTACGACTATTACGATGATAATTCCTATCATTTTGCGTTTCATTTCTTAGTCCCCCCATCATATAATAGAAATTCCTTTCATAATTTCTTGTTAAAATTTTCTCATAATTTTCCCAGAATTTCTATTATATAAGTAAGCGAGCGAAATTTTGCTATGCAAAATTTCTCACGCTTATTAACTTTCTAAATTTTTATAAATTCTCTCCATAATAATTTTCATTCCTTCATTATTTGGATGAAATGCTTCTTCTCTCGTTCCTACTGTAACATCTTCTCCTTTTGTGCCAGTTCTCTTTTCACCAATGTGTGATTGATATTGCTCGGTTACCAAGTCCGTAATATTAACAAACTCAATTCCATATTTTTCACAAATCGTTGGTATCATGGCTAGTCGTTCTTCATTGATAAACCACATCGCCACCCAAATCATTTTGGCATTTGGCGAATGTTGTTTCACTTTTTCAATCATCTCAATAGCACTTTGCTCAAAACTTTCAGTTGGCACGCAATTATCTCCCAGCTGAAAAATCACCAAATCCTGATTCGAGATTAAGTTCTCTGTTAAATGTTCATTTAGCCAATCTGTTCTGCTCGAAATAATACGATTTTCCTCCCAATCAATCGCACTAATACGATTCATAGCAACAGTTTCATATTTTTGCTTCAACTTTTGTTCTAGCAAATAATAATAATCGTGCTCTTTGTCTGTCGCAGCCATGCCAATTCCGCCTTTTTCCAAAGTAATACTATTGCCAATTACTAAAGCATTATAAGCATTTTCTTCTTTTTCGAATGGCATCATGTCCTTTAGTTTTTGTGCCAAAATCGGCATAATTAACTGATAGCCTGCATCGTTCATATGAATCCAATCTTCTTGCTTATACGTATTTCCTGTGCCTGCAAAATTTTGCGCCAAATCCAAATACTCGATATTCCATTTTGTACACATTTTTGGAACTTCTGCCAAAAACGCATCTCGTCTTAGTTTGATTTCAGATTTTGCGTTTTCGTCTTCTGTTAAATGAGAAATGGTTTCGTCATCTAATAAAAATGGTTGCACATAACAAATTTTAGCATTTGGCAATTCGTTTTTCTGTTTAGCTACCACAGCTTCCAAATCTGCAATCACACTTTCGCCTTGTGTTACACCGTCTGTTTCTAGATTGACAGTGCCAATTTCTTTTTGCAAATCACGATTTAGAAAACCTAAGCTATATCCCATAATATCATTGGCGCCACCATCTAGCACAACGATTTCTGGTTTTGTTTCTCCCATCAAACTTTCAACTTGATGTAACATAATAATATCGTCTGTGCCAGTATTACTCGTAATTGTGCTACCACTTTTTGAGCCATCCACAAAATTCGTATTTGGTAATTGCTGTTTTAAATAATTCGCAAATCCACCTTTTTCGTTTCCATAACCTTTGATTAAAGAATCGCCTAAAAATCCAATGGTTTTACCTTCTAAAGAAACTCTCTTTTGCATTTTGATTTCTTGGTTTTCTTGTGAATTGGAAACAGTTTCCACTGTATTGGTATCCTCGACTTCGCTATGCTCCTGCCCAATTTCGATATGCCACACAAACCAGACTACTAAAATAATCACTAAAATTCCAATAATTTTCTTCATAAAATCCCCTCACCTTATATCGAGTTTTTACAATCCCTAAGTTATCCGTAATGCTCGCATCTCGCTAGCGACTAACTTAAAATTGAAAATACAAAAATTCCTGCGCTTTACCGCCTGCTAGCATAATGACTGCAAACATGGTAACACTGTAAATCGCCCAACGAAAAATAAACGGTACTTTTCTGAATTTTTCATAAATATCAATTTTGCAAATGGTTAAAATGTCAAGCACAAGCAAAATCACAATTCCAATTACAACACAAACAATGCTCTCTTGTTTCATATTTATGATAATTTTGTAACCATCAAAATTATTTTTGAACATGTTGGTAAACATTTGTATCGCCTGACCGAAGCTCTCCTGTGCAAAACAAAAAATAGCCAACTAGCACCAAGCAAAATGTTCTCACAATTTGAAATGCCCCATAAATTTTTGTTTTTACAAAAGGCGTAAATGTTTCATGAAATTTATCATAAACTGGGCTAAGCAAAGTGGAAACAATAATAATACACCCATGATACATTCCATACAAAATAAAGCCCCATGTCGAACCATGCCAAAAACCAATTAAAATCCACAAAATCGCTAAAGCAAAAACGGTTGGTAAATGATTGGCTAAATATTTATTTTTGTCTTTAAAGTGTTTCCTAATTTTTTGTGCGAAATTTCCACGTAAAATGGGATAATAAACATAATCTCTAAACCAAGCTCCTAATGAAATATGCCATCTTCGCCAATATTCCGCAATCGATTTTGAAAAATAAGGCGCATCAAAATTCTCAGCAATGCGAATTCCTAACATCTTCGAGCAGCCAATCGCAATATCCATATAGCCCGAAAAATCGGCATATAATTGAATAGCGTAGAACACAATCGCAATCAAAATATTGATGCCATAATATTGGTCAAGGTTTGTGACAACAATGCCAACAATTTCTGCTAATTTGTCGGCAATTAGCATTTTCTTAATCACACCAATTACAATTCTTGTAGCACCTTGCACCGCATTTTCATAATCGAATTTCTTGCCTGAAAATAAATCCTCTGCCAAATCACTATATTTGTCCATTGGTCCCTGCAAAATATGCGGAAAATACGACACAAATAAAAAATATTTCAAAAAATTCTTCTCTGCTGGATATTCGCCTCTGTAAACATCAATCGCATAACCAATACTCATAAATGTGTAGAACGAAATGCCAAGTGGCAAAATGAATTTCCATGCTGGACTTTCAAAATTGAAATCAAATACATTGGCAATGGCTGAAATATTTTCAAGCACAAAACCTGTATATTTCATCACAAGCAACATAGAAAGCGTTCCTAAAATCGTAAGTGACATCACTACTTTTTGGCGCCTTTCCATTTTAGCTTGATATTTCTTCTTCTCTTCTTTGGCTAAATTGGCTTTGTTTTCTTTTAAATAAATAGCCTGTGTTTGCTTAAGTTTATCAACAATGATAGCTCCCAAATATGTAATCAAACTTGCTGCAAGTACAAAAATCGCATATTTGACAGAAGCACATAAATAAAAATAAATACTGGCTGCCAGCAAAACAAGCCATTGCAGTTTTTTTGGCACAATATAATACGCCAAAAAAACTAGGCAAAAAAACACCAAAAATTTCAGGGTTGTAAAAATCATTCTTTATCCTCCATTATAATATCCACCATTTCGCCGACATTTTTCATGCCAATTACATCTTTCATAGAAAATTTAATATCAAATTCCTCTTCCACACTAGAAATCAACGTAATGTGTGTAAGCGAATCCCAGTCTTCAATATCGGCTGCGCTTGTTGTCTCCGTGACAACAATATCATCATCCTCAAAAACCTCTCTAAAAATCTCATTCAATTTTTCAAAAATTTCCTCTCTTTTCATCCTTTTATCCTCCTTTTTATTTTTACCCAATCTTTTATTATACCACATTTTCCATTTTCTGTCAACTTGACAAATATCGCAAAATATGATATAATAGAAGGTTATGGTATTGATTTTTTAATTTTTTACGATTTTGTAATTCTCCTTAATTGCTCTATATCAATATACAACAAACTGACGTCCATTTCCTTTTTATTTGCCACCATTTTTTCTTCTTTCTTTTTGAATATTGGTTTCATTCATTTTAAAACTTTTCACATCTGCCTCAAATGTGCCACCTCCCAAATCTCGAAAACCGAGTTTGGAATAAATTTTTTCTACCATGGCATTTTTAGGTGTCTGAATGTATTCTCCAAGCACCTTTGAAAAGCCGTTTTCCTTGGCAGTTTCTATCATTTGATTCACAATAAACTCTTCCATGCCTCTTTTCAAAACACGGCAACTCATGAGCCAGTTTGTAATAAATAACGTCTCTTGGTTCTGCTTTTCCATAATCACAAGACTAATCAAACCATAATCCCCAAATTTATCTTTTAGCGAAAAACTAAGTGTCAAATAATTTTCATCTTGCGCAATCTGTTCCACTTCTGCTTCTGTGTAGCGAACTGTGCGCAAATTAAATTGGTTCGAGCGTTGTGATAATTGCGAAATTCTTGGAAAATCAAATTCTTCAAACGGATGAACCGTTGCCCTCATTTCCAAACTTTTTAGATAATCATTAAAATTCTCAAAATTACTTTGAAGCGTTGTTCTTCCGACTTCTGCTTGATATTGCTTAGTTCTATCTTTATCATTCTCAGAATACGAACCAGTTTCAAACAAATTCAAAGATTTCAAATAACTCAAATAAAGTGCTGGATCTTCTGGCAATTCTGGAACTGTAATATCTGGTATCATGGCTCTGACCGAATTTCGCTCAAACGGATTATCGTCAATAAAAACAATGCTATCCATGCCAATATTAAGCGTTTTTTGAATATTCAAAATATTGCTGGCCTTATCTTCCCAGTTTGCTACAAACATCGAAATATCGTCCAATTTCAAAATCATTTCAGGATGTTTTTCAAACGGTTCCTTGGCAATATTTTCATTATTTTTGCTACAAACCGCCAAAATAATGCCTCGATTTTTCAACTCTTTTAGCCACATTTGAAACTCGGAAAATGCATGTCCCAAGCCCAACTCCCCAATTTGAATCGACTTTAAACCATCATCTCCAATCACACCGCCCCAAAGCGTATTATCCAAATCTAAAATCGCACATTTTTTGAATTTCCCATTCAGCGATTTTATCACATCCAAAGTTTGTTTGGCTACTTCTGGCAAAATCGCTGTCGAAAGCGGCATTTTGGCAATGTAATATAATTTGTCATCCTGTATACATTCTCTGCCATAGGCATTTTGAAGATAGCTTAGGTCAATTAAAAACACATTTTTTGTCTGACTGACAAGCTCCATTAATTTGAAATTTAGCTTTCGCAATTGATAAATAAAGGAACTTTGAATTTTGTTTCCATAATTTCCAAAAATGCGGTCATCGTTTTCTACAAAATTAAACTGCAAAATATTGGTTTTGATTTTACCGTTCAAAATAGCCCAATTTTGAGCAATTTTTTCGATGGTCAAATCCGCAAAATGGGTTCTGTTTTCCAAAGCCGTTTCACAAAATTTTTCATATAATTTTTCAGTGGACATGTAAATCAAAACTGCATCAGGATTGTGTGCATACAATTCTGATTGATCGTCCATAATTTGGCTGTCAATTTGATTGTAGTCACTATCAAAAATGTTTAAATAATAGCCTTCTTGATAGCCATAACCTTTCAAGGCTGTTGCCAAATGCTGCGTAGAACAATCCCCCACAATCGCAATTCTGTATTCTTTTAAGCCAGACATATCTTGTTTCGCATTTTTCTTTAATGTCAAAAAACTCGTATTTTCCATAGTTAGTCTCCTTTCTATTTTTTATTCATTATTTAAAAAATTCATTACTAAATCTATAATCACATCCTTTTCTCTTGGATTTGATTCTGCAATCAATAATGTCAAAGCAGCTAAAGTATTGTTATCAATCGTTTGTTTTCCAGCTTTATATAAAATACCGTAAAAACTCAAAAAGTAAATGAATAGTGTTGCAGCAATTCGTTTATTTCCATCTGTAAAAACATGATTTTTAACAATTAAATATAGAAAATTTGCACCTTTTTCTTCAATACTTTTATAAACATCTTGCCCAGCAAAACTTTGATATATATTTCCTATAATTGATTCTAATCCCCTGTCTCTTTCAACTGCAAATAACGAACTTTCTTCCTTAAACTTTAACTGATTAATAATTTCTATACATTGACTATATTCAATTTTTCTTTCATCTACCTTTCCAGAAATTTTCTTCAATGTTCTATGATCATAATCATCCAATAAATCTAACGCTTTTGAATAATCTCCTATTACCTTCAAAATTTCTTTTGCATCATTGTTTTCTAATCGTTTATCTATACGATTAGCTATATCAATTAATTGAATTGTTTTTTCTAAATATTCTAATCTTTTTTGATTAACACTATACCCTTTTAACATATAGTCTTTTAGAACTTTGTTCGCCCATCTCCTAAAAATAATTCCCTTATTAGATTTTACTCTATATCCAACACTTAATATCATATCTAAGTTATAATATTCAACTTGATAAGTTTTTCCATCTGAAGCAGTTGTCGCAAAATTTGCGACAACTGAATTATCTTCCAATAATTCTTCATTTAAAGCATTATTAATATGTTTACCAATTGTCTTTATATCTCTATCAAATAGTTTTGACAATTGTTGTCTATTCAGCCACACAGTTTCGTCTTTTAAATTAACTTCTAATTTTACTTCTTGATTTTCAAACAAAATAATTTCATTCTTTTTTTCGTTCATAAAACACGTCCTTTTATCTAAATATTTTGTTATTTTTTGCATCTCTTAAATTTATTTTCTAAATCCTTCTCATATATAATGTATAATCACTTGGGTCAAATTCATTTCCATAACCTCTATCAATTGCTTCTGTAAACCCAAATTTAAAATAAATATGTTTTGCTTTCTCATTAGCATCGTCAACACCAATCGTAAATTCAGTATAGCCCTGCTTTTCTAAATCTGATAAAGCAAATTGGATTAACTTTTGCCCAAGTCCTAGTCCCTGATATTTTTTATCTAATCTAAAAGCCTGAAGGTAAACTCTCTGATTTGGTATCGTCTCAGAAGTCAAATCATGACTGATATAATTAATTGTTAATTCTCCTATAAAAGTATTATTTAATTCAATCACATAAACATCAATTTCTTTATGAGTAAATTCTTTTAATCTCATGTCTCGATATTTTAACCACATTGGTTCATTATCTGGAAATAAGTCATGTAGTTTATCAAATTCATCTTTCGCAATTTTTCTAAATACATAATTCATTTTATCTTCTATATTCATATTTTCTCCAATTTAAGCTTGATATCTATCAATATTTCAATCCCAAAATTTCAATAGTGCACTATTAATAGTGTGCTATTGTTTTACTTTTTGGCAAATTGGGTTAAACCTTACTTCAAATATTCCCCATATTTTTCTTTTAGCTCAAGTGTAAACTTGGTGGCTCCATTTTCATTTAAGTGCGAGAAATCGCCAAGCCAATCATCATCACAAATATTATAATCTGTGTGGACAATAATTTCTGGATATTTTTCAGCCAAACTTTTTATATAATCCATATATTCTTGCTTATATTCGCTGCTCATATTGGCAAAAGTGGAAGCATTGATAGGATGCTGCTCAAGGATTACCTGAATTCCATTTTGAGCACATTGCTCAATGCACTTTTGCATATACACATCAATAATCGGAAGCACCTCAAAATGCTGCTTTCCTGTAATCGTCACATTGTTTGGCGCAAAAGAAGCCTCTGTCCCAAAATAATGTTGCCCTTTGTTTTGAGCTGATGTCTCATATTCCGTTCGGTTGACATCATAACGATTTTCAAACATTGCATTTTTGATCGCCGCATAATACATGCTTGGGCTACATAATTTATATTGCAAAAATCGCAAAATCGCTTCTGTTTTTTCATTTTCTGCAAAGGCTCCATTTTGCACAATTTCCTTAAACTGGCTCGTTTTCAAGCAATTAAAATACAGCGTTCTATGCCAGAAAAAATCGTCAATGGAATCATTGGCACCAATGAAATACATCATAATCAGCGTTTTTGGTGGCTCATGATGTTCCAAATAATCTTGCAACATGTAATATTGCTCAATGGTCGTCGCTCCCGCCATCGAAATATTGTACGTATCTTCTGAAAGAAGACTTGGAATAATACCAGCTTTTGCAACTGAATCACCAAAAATCAAAGTATGATTGTATTCATTGCTTGTATTTATGTAATCTAAAGTTTGCTGATAAGATGCATATTCTTCATCATAAATATACATGCCAAAATTGCGCGCAATCACTGCAAAAATGCCCCATATCAAGCAAATTAATAATATTATTTTTCCTATAAATTTAAAAAACGCTTTATTCATATATCTCCCCCTGTCATCGGCAAATTCAAGCCATTAATGTACGCCGCCTCATCTGACATCAAATATTCAATTCCACTGGCTACTTCTTCGACTTTTATATTACGTTTTAAACTTGAATTTTGGCTTGTCATTTCAACAATACGCTCATCAATTTCGCTTAAAAAATTCGTTTCCACCATGGTTGGCGAAATAGCATTAATGTTGATTCCTTTTTCTTTGTATTCTGAAACCAAACTCGCAACAAGTCCCATTAATGCATATTTTACCATTGTGTAACTTGCCAAATATTTGGGCGGAACTCCTTTTGTCACACTACTTAGCATGACCACAATTTTGCCATATTTTCGTTTTGCCATCACTGGCAAAAATGTTTTCATAAGTTCTGCAAAACTGTGCACCTGAATTTCCAAATCCAAGCAAACATTTTCCCAATCCAATTTTGTGAATTTGACATATTCAAACTTCCTAGCTGCCAAATGCAAAACATGTGTTGGCGCCTCGTATTTTTCCTTGATATAGTTGGCTACTTTTTGAACCTCTTCTACTTTCGACAAATCGCATGATACATAATCTATGATAATGTTCTCCCAAGATTTTGCTTGTACTTCCAATTTTTCTTTGTTTCCATTATACATGGCAATCACAGTCATTTTCTCATTTTGCTGATTTAACTTTTCCAAATATGCCATTCCAATCTCTGATGTTGCACCAATTAACAAATAAATTTTACCCATTTTTCCTCCTTTATAAAACACCAACCATTAATTTTGCAGAACATACTTTTTTCTTTTCTTGGTTACGAATTGTTGCCTTAATGGCAATACGCGCAAATCTTTCGTCAATTTCAGTAATTTCGCCTTTTACGGTCAATTCATCTCCCACAAAAACGGGACTATGAAAACGAATGTCTTTGCACTCTTGAAAAAGGCAATTTTTTCCTGGCAAATAAACCCCCACCAATTTTGAAAAAAACGAAGCAGTCAGCATGCCAAAAACGAGTTTGTCCGAAAAACCTCTTTGCTTTGCAAATTCTTTGCTACTATGCATAGGGTTAACATCGCCTGTGATTTTACGAAAATCAGCTTGCATTTCTTCTGTCATTTTGACACAAAATTCTTCTGTCATACCTATTTTCAAATCTTTTAATTCATATTCGTTCATTTCAAATTTATTCCTTTCACAAGATTTTATGTTGTTTTTAGAATTAGAAATCAAATTTCAAAATTTCCATCAAACGATTGGAAATGGTTTGCATGGCCTCATTATTCGGATAATAAAGCAACGCTTCTTGGTCTACAAGTGATTGATAATCTGTTGCATACAAATCTGCAATACTCATAAATTGGACTTGTTCTCTCTCACAAATCGCTGGAATTGTATTTAAAACAGTTCCTTGCATATTCCAACCACTCATCCAAATGATTTCAGCATGCGGAGAATATTCTTGGATATATTTAACCAAATTCTCCATTTTCTTTTCGAAGTCAGAAACAGGATTCAAGTTTTCGCCCAATTGAAGAATGACCAAATCTAAATTTTTTAGTGTATCACTTTTCAAAATATTTTTGTTGATTTCTATTTCCAAACTTTTTTCCCAAGGGGCTATATTTATGCAATTCATGCTCACTTTTTCAAAAATATTTTCCAACCTTGTTTTCGTCAAATGAAAATAATCATGTTCCATATCGGTTGCATTCAAACCTTGTGCATTGGCATTTGTTGTGATTTCATTGCCAATGACCAAACAGCGATATTCGTCTGCCTTTTGCAAAGTATAAGAAAATGGCAAAAGATAATCACTTTCTTGGACTGGCATTTCTCCCAAGACTTGATTAGTTTCGCTTTGCACAAGTGATTTCGCAGAGGAGCCTTCCTCTTTATAAAGCGTATCTTGTCCCTCCATATCCATCCATAAATATTCGCCTTTTTTCAGCATATATCTATTCTGTAATAAATCAAAAGTATTTTTTCCTTGTTTGCAATCTAGCTCAAATGTCATTCTTTTTTCTATTCTAGAATTTTCATCAATCGTGCCAATCACAAATTTCACAGGTCCTTCACTTGCGGCTTCCACTTCTAAATTTTTGACAAAACTATGCTCATTGGCATTTTGTGCATAGGTTACTAAATGATAAGCTGCCACTTTTTCGGCTTGCTTGCCAACTAATGTATCACGATCTGTTTCTTCGATAATTTCAAAATTGTCAGGCTCAATTTTTACCTGTAATGCACTTCTAACAATCGTTCCTATCAAAATCAATAGAATCATAATTGCAACGCCTGCAAAAATCACTTTCTTTTTATCTTCCATTTTTCTCTCCTTTGTAACAAAACTTTATGAGCAATAGGTACACAAAACGCTCTTTAAAGCCACATTCAAATCCACCAAACCATTTTTGGATTTATAGTCCATTTCTACAAATTCTTTTAAAATCCTTCTTAAATCTGTTTGTTTAAAATAAGAAACTTGCTTTTTATATTTGCTTACCAAAAAGGTTTGATTTGGTTTCAAACTCAGCACCTTTGTGATATCTTTATTTAGCTTTAACGCAATGCTACATAAAAACAACTTTTTAAAATGATTGTAAAGAGTAATCAAAATTTTTTGAAGTGGCTCTTTTTGATAAATCAAATTTTCCAAAACTTCCATGGCTTTGTCGATTTTTTTATTCCCTAAATTATCGGTCAGCTCAAAAATGACACTTTCCATTTGTTTGATCGCCAAACAGTCCACACTATCTTGCGTGATTTTTCCGCCTTCGCCTGCATATTCAATCAATTTTCTAATTTCATTCATCAAAATTTGCAAATTCGTCCCACAAATTTCAATTAAATACTGCAAAACATGATTTTCCACTTTGACTTGGTATAACTCACAAACTTGCTTCAATTTTGCCACCAACTGCGAAACCTTCAATTCGGCTATTTCGCAGACAATTCCTTCTTTGCAAATTACCTCATAAACAACATTTTTGTCAACTGTATTTTCTACAAAAACCACAACAAGCGTTTCTTGTATATTAGGCAAATTTTCTAATATATATTCACTCACTATTTTTTGAAGATGCGTAGGCTCTTTCTTTCGTCCATCTTTTTTGAATAAACCAGAATTTTTTACAATAATCAATTTTTTATCATAACCAAATGCTGGAACTTCCATGTTAGCAATAAGTTCATTACAGTTATTTTCGTCTATCATAACAAAATTTATGCCTTGCACAAGCTCACCAAAATTTTTTTTGATTTTTTTTAAGCCCAAGTCAATTAAATAAGTTTCTTCTCCATACAATAAGTACAATGGTTTCAAAGCGCCAGTGCTTAAGTCTTTCTCTAATTCCTCATATTTTATATCCATTTTTTACCTCTTTTTGTATTATATCAGATATATGTTAGAAGCACAACCGAAAATACAAAATTTTTGCTAATATTCAAAAAACAGCCTCTTCACAATTTGAAAAGACTGCTGTATCCATTCCTCTCTCATTCGTAATTTCAATACTCGCATTTGATTAAAATTTTGAAGCTGATGGCATAAAAAATTTTCAAAGGAATTAACTCGCCTTGTTTTTTGAATAAAAAATCTGCCACAGAACTTGTAAGTTAACTCTTACTTTCAATTTTATTTATTAATTCTTTCAATATTTTTATAGTATCTTCATTATATATTTCTTTGTGTTCGTTTTGTTTTTCTATTGTATAAAAATTATAATTATTTGAATTATTTTTATCATCTGATTGAAATATCTTACTTAAAGTCGTAGATAATTCTTTAGATAGTTCATTATCTATTTTTATAGTAATTGATTTTTTATCTGTTTTAGGAGTACCACCCAGATTAGCATGATAAGATTCTGTTGTTTTAATTACGCTATTATTATCTGGATAAATTTCGTAAAATATATTTGTATTGCTTCCCCCATCATTAAGCATTGTTTTCCATTTAGAATCAGTTATAATTATATATTTATTTGAATCCTCTAATTCCAATGTTGTTTTATGATTATTGTAAAAAAAACAAACACTTATACCTATAAATAAAATTCCTACGGCTATTAATATAATCATTAATATTTTTTTCATTTTAACCTCCTCGATAAATTTCTATTTGATATTACGATTATACCATTATTTTCCAAAAAAGTATATAACAATCACAAAAAAATCAAGGTAATTTCCCCTTGATTTTTCCAAATGCGTATGGTCGTGCGAAACACTTAATTCTTTCAAATCATTGTAAACTGGTGCTTTATTTACTGCATCATTTAAAGAATGTGTTTACCTATTTTCTTCATTTGAAATAACTTTTGTTTCTTCTAATTTTTCTCGTTCTTCTGTTTTTCCATATATTTTTTCTTTTAGTGCTTTATTTTCTTGTTCTAGCTTTTGAATGATTTTCATTAATTCTTCTTTTTCTAGATTTTCCAATAAAGTTATTTCTCTCCTTCGCATTTCATATAAAAGCCTCTTGTTCTAACACACAACCACTTTTTAATATTTCATCCATCACATCATAAAATTCAATATATTTCTTTTCCTTCCTCATTTCTTCTAATTTATTGATATAATCTACACTCACTTTTTTCCAATACTTCTGAAACTTATAAAAGTCTTGTTTACTCATTTTATATTTCTTAAGTGGGGGAATGATTTCTTTTAATCTTACAAAAATTCTAAATCCTCCCATATCAATATCACTCCAATGATAAAAACTTTTTTCTTTTCCTGCTTCATATAATTTCCTAAAAAAGGTGCCTTTCACTGGACTATACATTCCTCCATGATATACAACAAACTCATCATCATTTATTTTATTTTGTATATAATCTATATAATTCGCTTTATTTTCTATAAAAATAATTTTATCTGCATTTTTTATCTTCAATCTTTGCATTTGCTTTACGCAATAACTATTAACATAACTTCCGCATTGTTTCTTTTTTACATTCTATTTTTTCATTTTTAATAAAATATTCTAAATCTCCACAAAACTCAAATATTTCAGGATATCTTGAAATACCTACTTCTAATAAAATCTCATCATTATGATATCTAGCATAATTTTCTCTATCTAACAAATATGCTTTTATAATCCTAACTATAATAGATTCTATATTCTGTTCAAAATATTTAGAATTTCCAAAACATTTAACACTAAGAACTCTTTTTAAAATTTCTTGCTTAAAGCCACAGTCAATCTCCTTTAAAACTTTTAAAATATCTTCTGCAAATTGAAAAGGAAATAAAGAACTCATTTTATGTTTTTCAGCAAGACTTTTAAGCATATCTTTTCTATATCTTTCTATCCAATCTTGGTTAAATTGATATTCTTCTAATAACCTTTGCAAAACTTCATTGACTTTTTTTACGTCAATTCGATTAATCATTTCATACGCTTTTTTTACATTCTCTTTATTAAGCCATAATTCTTGTAAAATATTTCCTTTTTCATGCTTTTGCCATAAATAATCAATTAACTGTTCTTCTTTCAATTCTTGCACTACATCATGAAATACTTTCTTTGTTTCATAATCTTCAATATTATATTCTTTGATTTCATTTGCCTTTAATATCACTCTTCTATTAGATTTTGTATACAAAGATTTACTTTTTTCATATTTATCTAATAACTTGTTTAAAATTATATTTTTATAATGACTCATTTTCTTTCCTTACTTTCATACTAATCCGTTGTTTTTTATTCGTATACTGTTTTACAACAATCTCATAGTCTTCTGGATTTAAAACTAACAAAGTAGAATCAACCAATTCTTGAATGTCCTTCAATTTTTCAGGAGGTGCTGCAAAAACTGCTTGAAAACCTATTTTTCTTAATAATTTTACACTTTCCTCAATTCTTTCACTATCCATTTTGCTAAATGCCTCATCAAATAAAATTAGCCTTATCGTATTGTCTTGATTTTTAATTCTATACACTTGAGCAAATGACGCAAGTATCGATATGTAAAAAGGTGTTTGTGTTTCTCCTCCAGATTTTTTCAATAAGGTTTTAGACAATCTTTGTTCATTTCCTGTTTTATCTTTTACAATCAAATCAAAATTCAAATAAGTTCTATAATCCGTATATTCTTTTATATTTTTTTCATATTCTTTCTCTGATATCAAGTTACTATTTAACCCTACCCCTGATACTTTATCAAATAACTCTTTTATTTCTTGTGCATACTTTTGATTAAATTGTTCCTGACCAATCCCCCAATCACCAAGTAATAACTCATCTTGTAACATATCATAAAATCTTTTATATTCTTGTTTTGGGGTTAGCCTAAAACGATAGGTATCTGTTCCGAAACAATGTTCTCCTAAAGCATTATTCAACTCCTTTATTTGTAATCGCACTTCATCAATATTCGATTTTAATTTATCCAAAAATTCTATTCTAAATTGTTCATATGCCTTTTTCCTAGAATCTTCAATTTTCTCTAACTGCTGTGGCAACTCAATCTCTTTTAATTTTCTTAATTCTTCCGAAAATTGTTCATTGCTACCATCAAGAATATTATAAGACATCTGATATTTCGCATTATAATCGCTTCTTTTATTCGTTAAATTCAATTGTATTTGCTCTTTTTTATTTACTGTATTTTTTATATTACGCAAATAAACTTCTACCATCTTTTCTGGGGTTCTTTTCAATAACTGAATACCGTATTTTTCTTCTCCTTTGCTTTTTTGCCATTCTTCATCATAATTTTCATCAATTTGCGCACATTTTTTATCAAGTTGCTCCTTTAGATTCGGTATCTTTTCATCAACACTTATCTTTATTTGTATCTGCAAACTTGCAACTTTTTCACTATTCTTTTTAATTCCTTCTTCTTTTCCCGATTTCTCTTTACGTTTCTGATCAATTTGCTCTTCTATGTTGTTTAACCAAAACATATCCATTCCATCTAATTCTTTTTGTACTTCTTGTTTTTGTAATAAATATTTATCCTTACTCTTAGCTTTTTGGATATAATCGTTAAAATTCATCACATCATCTTCACTAAAATTTTCCATCTGTTTAACATTTTCCATAACAGCCATGATTTTTTCTTCATGATCTATCTTTTCCTTTAAACCTTTTAACTCCGCTTCTTTTATTTGTTTTTGTCTTTTCAAAGCCTCTTTTCCAATAATCGGATATTTATAAAAAGCAGGATTTATTTTTCTGAGCACATATCCTTGATACAACATACAATCTGACAAAATCGCTACTTTATTTTTCCTTAAGTCTTCTATACTCTCACATTTTATAACTCTTCCTAATAAATAATCAATATACATCCTTGCAAGTTCATTTGTTGTTGTAACCTCCAAAGCTAAACTATTCGAAGTAATCGATATACTATTTTCCTTTTGTATTTTGCCAATATCGACAATTCCCCAAGAATGAATTTTAGCATTATTTTTTGCTAATTCTCTATAAATTTTCGATACCTCTTCAAAATAAGTAGGCTCTACAATTAAATATTTTTTCTGTGTATTCAAATAGCCTTCTATTGCATTTTGCCATTTCACATCCTTTATTTCCAATAAATCCGCTAAAATGGAAATGGTAACGTCCTTTCCAACTTTTTCCTTTAATTTATTTTCCAATTGTGATTTAAAATTTATTAATTCTGGTTCATATGGATTTATTCCTTTTCCTAGTTTACTAATATCATTTTCCAATTCCGCTTTTATCTGGCAATCTTTTTCAAATTCTTGCTTTGTCTCAAAAAATACCGTATTTCCAAATTTTATTAACATTTCTATTTTGGCTTTTATTTCCTCTATTGCTGATATCTCTAGAGCACTAAAATTATTTTCATCAATCGTCTCTAAATATCTTAACAAATCTCTAATATTAGTCAACTCTTCCATTTCATCAGAAACTATATTATTCTTAATTTGTTCTAATTTAAAAATATTAGCATTCCATTTTAAACTATGATTTCTAAAAGAATTGATACTTTTCTCTTCTAAACTTTCAATACCTTTTATTGCTAAATTAATTTCATCGCTCTTACTTGTAAGTTCTTTTCTCCTTATCTCAATATCAGATTTATTCTTAGTTTCCACCAACTGTATAATTTCATCATCTAGCTTATTTTTCTCAAGTTCAAAACCTTCTGTTTCTTTTCTTAATTTCTCTCTTTCATCTTTCTGACTTTTTACTTGCTGATTCAAATTCTCTAAATGATCGATTAAACTTTGCTTTTCTGCTCTCCAAATAAAATATTGTTCTTCCCTTTCTTTCGCCACCACATCGATATATTGATGATAGGTATTTTCTATCTCTTGTAATTCACTTTCCATCATTTTCATTCTCTCAACTTGTTTTAATAAAATATTATATTGTCTTAAATTCTCCTGCATAGAAGTAATATCAATCTTGTTTTTTACATCACAAACATATTCTACAATAAATTTTTCTATATCATTAATCGGTGTAAATGTTACCGCCTTTTTAAACAAATGGAAAAACTTTTGATTTAATCCTCCAATTTTTCCTCTCATACTATCTTGATATTGTTTATTACTACTATAAACTTCAAAGTTTTTCTTTCCACCACTCCTTGCAAAATAACTCTTCAAATCTTTATAAGCAAATGGTATATTTTTTTCTCCAATAAATTCATTTTCTGGTATTTTATCTTGAAAAGAAAAGAAATGACTTTCTGTATTACTATCTTTATAAACATCAAAAACAACACCTAAGGAAAAACTTTTTCTTGTTACCTTATCATAAAATTCACATACAATATAACTAGAAAACCTATCATTTCTCAAATACTTATACCCTACATCACCATCATCGCCAATTTCTCCTTTTAAATATCCTTCTAACGTCCTATCTGTTCGGTCATTGGCCGCCTTATTAAAAAATTTTCCTCTTGTATCCCCTAACATCACTAATTGCATAGCATCTAAAATAGTCGATTTACCTGAGCCATTTTTCCCTGTTAGAAAAGTAATATTATCAAAATCAATCATTTGTTTATTAATATAATGCCAATTAATTAATAACATTCTTTTTAAAATTTTCATTCTTCTACCTCTATTTCTTCCTTTTCCTCTTTTTCCTCTTCTAATCTATGAATCGATTGGCTTAAAATCGCTATTTTTTCATTTGTAATAACAAACAATATCGATGGCAATACAATGATTTTAGTCTCTGGATTTTCGAATGCTCCATCCACCTTTTGAATGATATTAAAACTACTTAAATTCGATAATGCACTTTTTATTTCAACATCAGATGGCTTTTTACTATAGGCGCCTACATCCATCAAAGTTTTTATAATATCTGCTACACTCACCACAATATCTGTATTCAAATTTATATTTTCTCTGACTTCATCAAATTTCAGTCTTAATCCATAAAGAAATATTGTCGTATTTTTATCCAGTTTCTTCTTATTATAGCCAAAGTCATTTTCTATGTATAATACTTCATAATGATTATCTTTCATCAAACAAAAACCGCCAATTTCTAAATATTCTCTAAATAATTCCAAATTTCTATCCACAAATCGATAATCACGATTAGACTTAAAAGTCCCTTGGTTTTTATCATACATTCTATTGACCAAAAAAGTTTTACTAAGAATTATACTTAAGATCCTTTTAAAATTTTCTTTTTCTGTATCAGTTAACATATTATATTTTTCTACAAACACTCTTTAATTTTCTCTCCTTATAAATTTTATATTTGGTATTCGAAATCCATTATTGACAACTACTTCATCATTGTCCTCCATAAAATAAAAACTTTTGCCAGATTTGCCTGCTTTTATCGTTGCAAGAATTAGTAAAATCAAATCTTCTGTTGTTTCTAAAATAATTTCACTCGAATAAATACATGGTTTATTCCTAAAATTTTTTTCCATAAAGGCATTAATTTTTTTGTCATCATAAACCCTTTCCAAAGTCTTTGCAAACTCAAAAAAGACTTGAGTATCCAATGGTTTCTCTTCTTTTAACGACATTGGTATTCCTTGTCTTTTTTTATCATTTGAATTTCTAATATAAATAGAATCTCTGCAAACATATTCTTGTTTGAACAAATCTATCTCTTTTTCCATTTCGTCTATCACCTTTTGATTCGTAGAATTTTTTAATAGTTTCACAAGCTTTCCTTTTAACTCTTTATCACTTGTTAACAAATATTGAATTCTCTGAATAGACGCCCTCACATAATCTGTATTTTTTTGCTCAATTTGATTCATAGTCCAATCAATATTTTCATAAATTTCTAATATAGTTCTTATCTTACTTAAAATATCATTTTTTGCCTCTTCTTTTGACTCATATTTTCTATTTTTACTAGCCACATGAATCGTGTCTTCCAATCGCTCATTATCTGCTAAAATGTCATTCAACATTTCCTTGATTGGTGTCTTATAACGAGGAACTGAGTCTCTCGTAAATCTCGGAAATATCATTTCATCACTATATTTTTTATACGTAACAAAATGTTCTTTGATAATCTCATTTATGTTATCCTGATTACATATTTTTTTATGAAATCTTCCCAAATTATTATACAGGGACTTTAATTCATTCATAAGTTGTATCGTATTATTATAAGCCGTAATAATTGCATTATACGTCTCCTTTTTCTCCACACTTGCTAATTTCAAACTAGAATAGGTGGCAAACACATAAGAATTATATTCAATCTGGTTTTCTTCTACAATAGAATATAACAAATTGATAAACTTAATAGCATAATCTGGCAAAATTACATATTCCTCAAAAGAATCTCTTTGCGTTTCCATTTCAATCCAACCTGCCCACTTTAATTTTCTGAGCAAAAAGTATGCCTTACTAGATACATTATTATCTTTTATTTCCTGACTATCATCCTCTTCTGAAAAATCTTCTGTCTTAAATTCTTCCTCTAAATTATTAATTAACCTTGCTACAATATTATCCCTAGAAATTGCCATTTCTTGCCTAAATGCTTCACCGAGTATAAATAATGCATTTACATAAATGTTTTTATTTTTAGATACCAAAATAGAAAAGAAATTCTCTGGTATCTTATCAAATAAATTCATTAAAAATCCCCCATTTTATTTTCTGTATAATATTTTACCACATTTTTTAGAAAATGTCAATTTTTTATGTAATTTTATTTCTGCTAACTATTGCATTTAGAGGATTTCGTTTTCGATGCTATCGTAGAGTTTTCCGTTTTTCTTTGTAAATTCAGTTTTTTTAGTATTTCCATTAACTCTTCCATAGGCTCCTCCTCTGGATTTATTTTGTTCTACCTCACTAACAACCCATTTTCTAATTGCCAAAATGTATACGCACTATTTTCTTCTAAAAATAATTGCTTCTTTTCTTCTCTATAAACTCGTTACTTTTCTCCAAAATTATAGTAAAATAATTTTAGAACATATCTTACTGATATCACTTTACTACAAAAAATCAAGGCATAACGCATATACCTTGACTTTTTTATTACCATTAATAAAAAAATTAATATCTAACTTTTTTAGCTCTCCTATCAATTGTAAGTTGCAATTAAAAATTACTTTTTAATTTCTATAAGAATATTATGCAATTCTGTATTATTGGATTTTGGTATAAAATAGAGTTTTATTTCTTCTATATTGTTTTCACTATATTGGGCACTTGAAATTTGAATATCTCCAACCTGCTCTTTCTTATTAAGTGTTTTCTCTGGGGTTAACAAAAACTTATTTACTTCATATTTTTGAACTTCTTCTAATACTCTTTTGTCTAAATTTTTTACTTTAGTTTTCCAATAATATGGATAATCTCCTATAGTAAAAAAAATTTTATTCTTCTTATTAACTTCATCACTATAAATTATCTTATTGTCTTTTAAGAAAATCAAAAGTCTATCACAATAACATCTATATCTGTTAGAAAACTCCTCAATATTATTAATAAACTCAATTTGATAATCTGGTTTTCGATATCGAGATCTTACAGCTAATTTAACTTTTACTACTTCTATATTATTGAAAATTGTTACTCTAGACATAAATAACAAAACTACAATAACAACAATTATACTCGTTCTAATAATTTTAATTACTTTTTTCTTATCCATATCTTTATTTTTTCCCTTGCTAACTACATCACTTTTTATTCAAATTTAGCTATATGTATTATATAAGAAAAAATAGCCTTACACAAGTAGAAAATGAAAATTTTTTATGGGCAAAACTACGAAAACCCACCACGGCTCATCATGGATACACAAATAAGGTATAATTTAAAGGACTATATGGACAATTATTACAAAAAAAATAAGGAGCACCTCGTTTTCTTTAATGACAAGAAAAATACTTTTTGGACAACTTCCCAGGTCAAAATGGTCTTTAAAAGATTGTGCGAGAAACATGAAATTTCGCTTGGCTATGATGTAAATCAGCATATGCTTCGTCACACATTTGTATGAAAAGCAGGATACTAATTTAATCAAAATTCTAAAATTGGTGGCGTAAAAAATTTCAAGGCGATGTAAGTCCCTTGTTTTTTGAATAAAAGAGTTACCAAAAAACTTGTAAATTAACAAATTATATATTAATTCTTTTGCATTTCCAGTTATGAAACCTTCTTTAAAAACTAAAATTGCCGATTGTTCACTTGTTTTCAATACAATAAAATTTTTAGTTTCTAAGATTTGCTTTATTTGATTGTATTCAAATTCTAAATGGATTTTTCCTTCATCGATAATAATACTATCTGAAAATCTAATATAAGTTTTTTCTATTGTTAAATCTTTTAGATGCTTCTTCTATTTGCTTCGCAGTAATAATGGGTGTTAATAATGCACAAACACCTACTATAAAACCTGCTGATATCATTATATACGATAATTGATTTTCCATACTTTTATCTCACTTTCAATTACTATTTTCTATTATACCATTATTTCCCCAAAAAGTATATAACTCCCACAAAAAAATCAAGGTAAATTCCCCCTTGATTTTGCTAAATGTGTACAGTCGTTGTACGGTCGTGTGAAACATATTTGAACAATCGTGAAAGTATCCTGAAAGGTATCTATTTTCTCAAAGCCTTGAAAAATGGCAAAAATATAGGGTTTTCACAATTGTTCAGATACCTTTCACAACTGT
>CAOKFZ010000011.1 GCA_948467875.1 uncultured Clostridium sp. | reverse complement strand
ATAAAACGCCACAATCGATTGTGATACCAAATTCAGTGAAAAAGACTGGAACCGTAGCAGCTAAAAAAGTGGTTCAACCAAAAGTAAATCCATTGCAAGTAAGTGAGGACCAAATGGTAAGAAGACCAAAAACAATGCCGAACACTAATGTTGTGGCTAAGAAGGTGGTTTCCAATAAAGTGGATGCGAATGATGATTTGTTTTTAAAGAAAGAAAATACAATAAAAACAGTCAAACCAGAACGTAGAATGTCAACTCCAGAGGAAAGAATTTCAAAAAAAGTAGTCAAACCACAGATAAAACCACAACCTAAAGTACAAACATTTGATGAGACGTTTGATGAAATAGATGACATTGAAATGCCTCACTTTGATGTTGTGCCAAAATCAGTTACACCAGCAGCAGAGGAAAACCAGCAAGAACCGGCTAAAAGAGGAAGAGGAAGACCTCGTACCAAACCATTGCCAGATCCTACCAAACCAAAAGGAAAAAGAGGAAGACCTCGTAAAAATCCGATTGAAGAAACTGTGGAAATACAAGAAATAGAGCAACCAATCGAACAAGATGAATTGCCAGATTTAGATACAATCACAGAAGAGCAATTGAATTTTAATGATAATTTTGCAGAAAATGAATTGGATGCATTTGACGAAATTGACGAAAATACAGATGAACTTTTTGATATGAGTGATTTAGAAGATGAAAATTTTGAAACTCTAGAGAATCAAGAAAATGTCATGGATTTTGATGATTTTGTTGAAGCAGATGAAGAGCCAATTGAAACAGATGATTTTGATATGGAATTTGATGCTCCAACAGAAGAAGTTACGCTTCCAGAGCTGGATGAATTAGACGATGTAGGAGATGCAGAAGATGACGAATTTTTAGATGTTGTAGAAGAAGCTTTTGATGAGTTTGATGATTATGATGAATTTGGGGCTTATCAAACAAAAGCAAAGGCAAAACAGCAAGTTCCAGTAGAAGAATTGTATCAAGAAGATATTTTGGAGCCAGCGCAAAATCAATTTGATTTTCAAGAAATGCCTGAGGAAGAAATCGAGGATATCGATAGTTTTGACATGGATTCTTTTGCAGCAGAAGATGTTGCAGATGAGGAAGATGATAGCAATTTATTGTTAGATTTTAATGATAATGAAGATTTGTTATCTGAATTAGAGGAAACGGCTGAGCCAGAAAATATAATGCCAGAAGAGAATTTTGAAATGATTTCTGAGCCAAATTATCCTCAGTTTGAAAATAATGCTGAGTCAGAAAATTTTGATTATGGTAATCAAAATTTAGAAAGTATAAAATCGCCAATTGATTATTCGATGTCAAATTTGAATAGCTTGATGACGAAAGATAAGAAAATTGTTACTTTTTTAGGAAGTACGAAAAATGGAGTGTCTTTCTTGGTAAACAATTTAGCAGAAATATTTGCTTCTGTAGGCATTGACACAGCGATTTTGGATATGACGAAAAATCGAAATTCTTATTATATTTATACCCAAAATGAGGAAGCTTTGAGACAAATTGCGTATACTTCTTTGGAAAAATTGCAAGGCGGAGTGGCAGAAGGCATTCAAGTAAAGCAAAATTTGACGGTGTATACAGCACTTCCAAATGATGGAAAAAATTATGAAATGGCAGAACCGATTTTGTCAACTTTGGTGCAAAATCACTCACTTGTTTTGATTGATTGCGATTTTGATACAAATCCTTCTTATTTTGCAAGCTGCCAAGAAATTTATTTGGTGCAATCAATGGATATTTTAACCATTCAACCACTGACTTCTTTCTTGCGAGATTTGAAGACACAAGGCGTTTTAGAGCCAGAAAAAGTAAGAGTTGTTATTAATAAGGAGTTAAAAGTAAGGGGACTTACGAATAAAGCAATTATTGGTGGAATGTCATTTTATAATGACCCTGCTATGTCATTTATGACAGAGTTATTTAATAAAGATACGGTAACTTATTGCAATATTCCATTTGATGAAACAGTGTATTCAAATTATTTAGAAGCGATGCTAAATTGCAAAGTTTCGATTGCGGGTTACCCTAAGAATTTTATGAATAAACTGAAGAATTTAGGCGAAATGGTATATCCGCTAACAAGCAGACAAACGTATTCTGGTGGTTTTAATCAAAATTATGGGCAAAATAAAGGTGGTTTTTCCAATAGTATGAATAATACTTTGAACAAAATGAAGAAAAAATATTAAAAACAAATTTAGAGGTGAATATTTTGATAATAGTAGTTATTTTGGCTTTAGTGCTGGCTATCGTAATTTTGATTGTATTAAATGTGAATATACAAAAAAAATTAGATGCGTTTAAAAATATTAATCAAAAAATTAATAATTTGACGGTTCTGCAAGACTTTATGAGCATTGCTGGCGAAGAAGAAACAGTTGACCAAAAATTGAGAAAAATCAATGAAATTATTATAGAAAAATATGATATAAAATATTCCACAATTGTTGTGTTCAATCGGAGCAGAATATGTGGTAAAGGCCTCTAATGTGGATAGTAGGCATCATGAAACATTGTCTAACCTTCACACAGAAGAAATTTTTCAAGATAGTGTGGCAACCGCTACTCCGAAGTACATTACCATTGATTCAGAAACCGAAAAACTGCCTTATCAAAAATTTGAAATGGGAAGAGCAAGGTCAGCAATGTTCTTTCCGCTTTACATAGATAATATTTATATTGGTTATTGGATTATGGAAAGCGGTCAAATGCATGCATTTGACAAAACAGATACAACGATTATTGAAGTGGTAAAGGACAATATTATTTCTGTTTTGCAAACTACTTCGTATCAAGAAACGATTGAAAATATTGACCGAATTGATAAATTTACAGGACTTCATTCAGCGGAATATTTATACGGAAATGCGAAAAGGATTTTTTCTAAATATCCGACTTCTGCAGTTTGCATGTTTCGCATTACGAATATTGAAGAAATTAACAAAAATATTAATCGCGAAATGGGGAATGATATTATTACAGAGATTAGTAATATTATCAAATCGAAAATGGCAGCGCAATATGTTTTTGTAAGATATATGGGACCTAAGTTTATTATTGTTTTTTCTGGAGTAGAAGAAGGCAGTGTTGAGGAATTTTTGAGTGGTTTGAAAGAGGAAATCGAAAATTTAGAGTTAATTCAGGACGAGGAAGAAATTCAAAACATAAGAATTATTAAAGGGAAAAAAGTGCGTGTTCGAGAAGTAAAACCAAAACAAGTGGCTTCGCCTAAATTGAATTTTGTAGTATCAACGTATTATAAAGGAACTGGGCTAGAGCAACTAAATAAAAAATTGGAAGAGTATATTGATCAGGCGCCAACAGAGGAAAGCCAAATTAATTATATATAGGAGGAATGACTTATGGCAAGTGACAAAACGATGAGTTTTAAAGTGGAGAGAGATAAGAGTTTGCGTACAAGAGAAATTTTGAAAAAAGTGTATGAGGCGTTAGTGGAAAAGGGATATAATCCAATTAATCAGATTGTTGGTTATATTTTATCAGGGGATCCAACGTATATTACTAGCCATAATGATGCAAGAAATTTGATTCGTTTGGTAGAGCGAGATGAACTTTTGGAAAAATTAGTGAAGTATTATATAGGATTAGAAGAATGAGAGTATTAGGAATTGATTATGGAGATGCAAAAGTAGGATTAGCCATCACAGACGCACTTGGAATTACAGCGCAAGGGCTATATACGATTGTGCATAAGGGCAATGATAAAATATTGCTTAAAAAATTGGATGAATTGATGGAACATTATGAAATTTCCACGATTGTTGTAGGGATGCCTTACAACATGGATGGCACCAAAACGCAAAGAGCAGAGGTAACAGAAAAATTCTTACATAAACTAAAATGCAAATATAATAAAATAAAAATAGAAACAATAGATGAAAGATACACGACGATTGCTGCGAATAAAACTTTGAATTTTTTGGAAGTCAACAAGCGCAAAAAAAAGGAAATCGAAGACACGCTTGCAGCAGTTTATATTTTAGAAACGTATATGAATAAAAAATAAATCAGAATAAAAATCAAAAAACACTTGCAAAATAATTTTATTTAGTGTATGATAATAAATGTGGTAGACACATGACAAAAGAAAGGAGAAAAAAGTATGGATGAGGATTCAATAAATGACTTTGAAGAAGAAGAGTTAAATAATATAATAATTTTAAGTGATGAAAATGGTGAAGATGTTCAATTTGAATTTTTGGATTTAATAGAATATGATTCAGAAGAATATGTGGTTTTATTACCTGTCATTGAAGAAGGCGAAGAAGAAGACGGAGAAGTTGTGATTTTAAAAGTAGAAGATTCTGAAGATGACGAAGATGAATCATATGTTAGTGTTGATGATGAAGAAACTTTAAATCAAGTTTTTGAAATTTTCAAAGAAAAATTCAAAGATGAATTTAATTTTACTGATGAGGACTAGAAATCAGTATTATTTATAATGCAAACGAAGAACGAGAAACCATTTCTCGTTCTTTTTATTGGCTTGAAATAACATCAAATCAAGAAAGGTGGAATAAAAATGAAAGAAAATGTGTTACAGTTAATTGAAGAGAAAAAATTTAATGATTTAAGAATTTATTTGCAAAGTGTGAATTCCGCCGATTTACCGAGTTTGTTTGATGAACTGGATAAAGAATATATTTTAATTATTTATCGTTTGTTGTCTAAGGAAAAAGCGGCAGAGGCCTTTGCGGAATTTGATAGTGACATCCAAGAACAGCTAATCAATGGTTTTACGGACAAAGAATTGAAAAATGTCATGGAAGAACTTTTTATGGATGATGCAGTTGACTTGATTGAAGAAATGCCTTCTAATGTTGTCAAAAGAATTTTAAAGAACATTGGTGCCAATGATCGAAAAATTATCAATGAGCTTTTGAATTATCCAGAAGATAGTGCTGGAAGTATTATGACAACCGAGTTTATTGATTTAAAAGAAAATATGACAGTCAAGCAGGCATTGGAAAAAATAAAAAAAATTGGTCTAGAAAAAGAAACAATTTATAGTTGTTATGTTTTGAATATTCATAGAAAAGTCAGAGGAATTGTGAATTTGAAGTCTTTGGTAATTGCCGAGGAAGATACCATTATTAAAGACATTATGGAGACAAATGTAATTACAGTTTCTACTTTAGAAGACAAAGAAGTGGTTGCCAAAATGTTTGATAAATACAATTTCTTAGCAATTCCTGTTGTGGATACAGAAAATCGATTAGTGGGCATTGTAACAGTCGATGATGCCATGGACGTTTTGCAAGATGAGGTGGCAGAGGATTTTGAGAAAATGGCTGCTATTACGCCAAATGAAGAAACGTATTTTAAGACAAGCGTATTTCAACATGCCAAAAGTAGAATTATTTGGCTTTTGGTTTTGATGTTATCTTCCATTGTAACAGGTTCGATTATTACCAAATATGAAGAAGCCTTTGCAACTGTGCCGTTATTGGTGGCATTTATTCCAATGATTATGGGAACAACGGGTAATTGTGGCTCTCAAACTTCGACACTGATTATCCGCGGTATGTCAAATGATGAGGTCATGTTGAAAGATTATTTGAAAGCAGTTTGGAAGGAATTTCGAGTAGCCATTTTGGTAGCCTTTATGCTAGGCGTTGCGAATAGTGTAAGAATTTGGTTCCAATACCAAGATGTGAATTTAGCGATTGTCGTATCTTTGTCACTTTTGGGGACTGTGGTGCTGGCGAAATTTTTGGGTTGTACACTTCCGATGCTCGCAAAAAAACTAAAAATTGACCCAGCCTTAATGGCAACGCCAGTCATTACAACTATTTCAGATATGTGTTCTGTGTTAATATTTTTCAAAATAGCCACTGTTGTGATGGGACTTGATGTCAATTTTTAGGTAAATTTAAGGTTGCTGTGTTATCCTAAAAAAGTGAGGTAGAGAATGAAAGTTTTAATTATTGAAGATGACAAAATTTTGTCAAGAACCATTGAGCAGTGCGTGAAAAATGACTATGATGTGGATTGTGCCTATGATGGTGAAGAAGGCGTTTTGTATGCGGAACAAGGTATTTATGATGCGATTATTTTGGATTTGATGATGCCAATTATGGATGGCTATGAGGTTTTGGCTACATTAAGAAATCAAAAAAATTTTACGCCAGTTTTGATTTTGACAGCAAAAGATGCTCTGGAAGATAAATTGCGCGGTTTTCGTGTAGGAGCAGATGATTATTTGGTAAAGCCATTTAATCGTGATGAATTGTTAGCTCGTTTGGATGCGATTATTCGCCGCTCAAAAGGGAGTTATACGATTCAGAAAACACTGGAATTTAAAGGATTGGTGCTTGATTTGAATAGTCGAAAAGTGACGGCAAAAGGACAAGAAATTATTTTGCAAGGAAAGCAGTTTGATGTTTTGGAGTATTTGCTAGGCTCGCAAAATACGATTATTACAAAGGACCAAATTTTTGATAAAATCTGGGGATTTGACTCTGAGACAAGTACCAATGTGATTGAAGTATATGCGAGTGGTTTGCGAAAGGAACTCAAAAAAATTGGCTATGATAAGTATTTTAAAACGGTCAGGGGCGTTGGTTATATTTGGTCAGAATAAACTTAAAAAGTAAACGAAAGGAAAAATCATGGGAGAACAACAGAATTTAAAAAGACAATTTATTTTACATATTATGTACAATATGATTGCGTTTTCAACTATTTTTATCATTTTTGGGATGCTGATGTTTTTAATGGTAAAAAATATTACGTTTACTTCTAGTGATAATCAGCTTAGTGAAGCACGCAATAAATTTGTTAATATAACCGAAAAATTGGAAATTTTGTACGATATTTTTGGGATGGAACAATATCGTGTTTTAGATAGCAATCTTAATTTTGATTATAGTTTGGCGCAAAAAGTAGATAATCCGCAGGTTAGTTGTATTATTCGAGATAAAAATGAGAAAATTTTAAATGCAGATGAATTAGGGAAATTTTTTCAGTATGCCTCTGATTTGAGTTTTGACAAAAATAAATTGGATACAATTTATGGAGTTAGAATTAATGATAAATATAATTATCGCTGTTTAAATTTTTTGCTGGAATCTGCAGAACCTTCTAAGGAACGCTATGTTCAGCTATTGATTAATGTTGATAGTGAAAATAGTTTGATTCATAATTATAAAAATATTATCATTCAAGCGGTAATGGTAGGAATTATTTTGTCTGGAGTGGCAAGTTTGATTTTGTCAACCAAAACTTTAAAGCCAATTCAAGAAACCTTGAAAAAACAGACAGAATTTGTGCAAAATGCTTCTCATGAATTGAGGACGCCACTGACGATTATTCAGGCAAAACAAGAATTGTTGCTTCGTGAGCCGAATGCAAAAATCATTGATAAATCAGAGGAAATTATGCTGACATTAAGTGAGACCAAACGTTTATCCAAAATGACAAAAGATTTGATGATTTTGCTACGAGGCTCTGTGCCAAATAAGAGTGCCAAATTGCAAAAAGAGGATGTTAAAATGGATGAATTTATTCAAAATATAGTGGCTCCTTATCAGGAAATTGTTTTGGCGCAGGAAAAAACGCTTACTTTGAACTTGAATTTTCAAAAAGACATCGCTATTGACACAAATAAAATTCATCAATTGCTGGTAATTTTGTTGGATAATAGCATAAAATATACAGAAATAGGTGATGCGATTGAAATTCGTACATTTTTCAAAGATAATAAATGCAATATTGAAGTGGTTGACACGGGAATTGGCATTAGTGATGAAGGGTTAAAACATGTATTTGACCGATTTTATAGAGAAGATCGAGCGCGCAGCCGTGAAACAGGTGGAAGTGGACTGGGACTTTCGATTGCAAGTACCATTGTGAGTGCCCATAATGGAAGTATTAAAGCATCACATAATTTGCCGAAAGGAACCATTTTTACGGTAAAATTACCAAGATAATTAAAATTAAATAGTAAAAAAGAAACTTTTTTGAAAAAATAAAAAGTTTCTTTTTTAGTTAAATCAAGGGGTTCAGGATTTTTTGCAAAAAAATATAAAAAATTTGCAAAAAATACTTTACAAACATAATTTGATGTGCTATAATACATTCAAGTTAAATATTTGAAGACGTATATTTTAATCAAAAATCTTTAGAAAAGTAAATTTCACTAAATTTTATATCGAAATTTACATTATCCAGAAAAAAATAAAAATATGTTTAGTTAATTAATTTTTTCATATTAGTATCCCCCAAGAAACGTGATGTGAAAAGAAAATAATTTGTAATTTTCTATAGTTCATTTAAATTATATGTAATAACATTGCCCCCAGCAATCTGTAATATATAAGGAAAGATACGTTAGAGAATATTTAGCTTAAATTTTTTTAAGGAAGGAGGATGCCTATTGGATAAAAAACAAAAAACGTTATTATTCTCAATATTAATTGTATTGTTGTTAATGGTGTTTTTAGCTGGTTTTACATTTGCAAAATATTATACGAATTATCAAGGAGCAGGTTCGCTTCAAGTTGCTAAGTGGAGCTTCAAAGTAAATGGTTGGAGTACATCTGAAACAAATGAAATTTCTTTATTAGATACAGTAGATCATGAAGGAAAAGTAAATTTGGAAAATGGAAAAATGGCGCCAGGATTTTCTGGAAAAGCAGAATTAGAACTTGATGCAACAGAATCTGAGGTTGATGTTGAGTATCATATTGAGGCAACGGAAAATGGAAATAAACCAAGTAATTTATTTTTCCAAGCCACAGTAGATGGTGTTTCAACTGTTTCTTATGCAACGCTACAAGAATTAGCACAAAATGAATTAACAGGAAGAATTTTAAAATCAGATAAAAATCAAAAAAGAACAATCGAAATTTTCGCAATTTGGCCATATGAAACAGGCAACACAGAAGCTGATATTTTAGAGAATGATAAAAAAGATACACAAGATGGAGAAAATAATTTGCAAAATTATACATTTGCATTAAAAGTAGTAGGAACACAGGCAAAGGCTACTACATAATTTGGAAAATCATTTTCCAGGAATGAAAATTATATCCAATTTAAAACCTTATATAAAATTGAGCAGAGAGTTTTAGCTCTCTGCTAAGGATATTCATGAAGTGTTCTTAGTAGAAAGCTAAGGAAAGGAGCAGTAAATGAAAAAAATAATGAACAGATTGAACCAAGTTATTTTAATTTTTTTAGTGTTGGTTTTGTTGTTTGTTTGCTATGTCAAATATATAAAACAAGAGCCTATTGTAAAATTATATGGGTATGCTATTTTGATTGTTTTGACAGATAGCATGGAGCCAACGATAAAGGGCAATGAATTGGTATTAATAAAAGAAGAAAAAGAGTATAGTTTAAATGATATTGTTACTTATCGAGATTATGATAATGTTTTAATTACGCATAGAATGATTGAAAAGGATACGTATCATTTTGTAGCAAAAGGTGATGGAAATGCTGTGCCAGATGAAAAGAAGAGCTTGCAAAATATAGAAGGAAAAGTTATTTTTCATTCCGAAAAGTTGGGGATTTTTATTTTATACTATTTGAAATTTTTGATTTTGCTATATGTTATTGTATTAGTGGCTGTGTATTGGATAAAAAGTGTAATGAAAGGGAAAGAAAATGAAGAAGAGGAAAATTAGGAAAGTGCTAGTGGGAATATGTATAATTGTTGTTTTAATAAATGTAAAAACACTTTTTGGACGAGGAAAAATTTGGCAATATCAAGTGGAGGCTAAAACAGCTAAACCCATTATTGTTATTGAAAGAGATAATCACTTGAAAACACAAATCAAAGAAAATTCTTTTCCAATAGAATATTATTTTTGTATTAATAATTATCAAGATGAAGAAATCAATGAAGTTGAATTCGAATATAATATAGAGTTAGAAAGTTCAACAGAAAATTTTCCAGTAAGTTATCAATTGGTGGACTTGAAAAATAATCAAGAAATTAGATTAATAGATGGTAAAAGTGAAAATCTAAAAATTGGCAAAGATACTAAAGAAAGTCGAAAATTTAAGATTGTTTTTCAGTGGCAAGAATTGAATAAAGAATTGGCAGATGAATTTCAGCTAAAGTTGAAAGTAAATATTGTGCAAAAACAGGAGGAAAATAATGAAAATTAAAAAAATTATATTACTATTTTTGATAAATTTATGGATGATTTCAAATTGTTGTGTTGCCAAATATACCTATCATTTAGAAGAAGAAATTGTAGAATTTACAAGAGATAGCAATTCGCCAATTTGTCGTGTTTTTTACTCAGAAAGTGAATTGACAAATCAAAACGTCATTGTGACAATTGAAGCGAATAAAGAAATTGAGCCAGTTAGTGGATTTTTGCTATCGGAAAATAAAAAAGTTTTGTCAAAAGAAGTTTCACAAAACGAAAAAGGGGAAATTGTTATTCGAGATTTATCTGGAAATTATACAGAAACAGAGTATAGTGTAAATAATATTGACAAAGAGCCACCTCAAATAATAGGGCTGGAAAATGGCGGGATTTATGAGGCACCTATAGTGTTTGATTTTCTAGATAACCACGAAATAGAAAATATTAAAATTGACCGATATAGTTATGAGTTGGCAATTGTGGGGTGTCGAGATTTAGAAAATCCTTCCAATCTTACAGTACATATTGATGAACATCCATTAGGAAGTAGTAAATATCGCTATTATGTGGATGATAAAATGTATGCAACAGTAACAAACTTAGAATACACATTTGTAAATTTAAAGGAGAATGCACGAATTAGAGTGGAGGCACTGGATGAATTGGGAAATGTGCTAGAAAGTTGTTCATTAGAAAAAATTGTGGAAAATTATGAAAAAGATAAAGTTAAGTCGGTAGAAAATGAATTAACACAAAGTGGAAATTACCAAGTAATGGCAAGTGATACAGCAGGAAATTCGACAGTGTATTATATAAAAATCAAATAAATTTGAGAAAATCTATTGAAAATTTGTATAAACTGGTATAAAATGACAATAGTTGTAAAAACTAAAATTTAAAGAGAGGCTAAAAAGCCTAAGAAGAGGAGGATTTTATTATGTCAGTGAAAGTAGCGATAAACGGATTTGGACGTATTGGACGTCTTGCATTTAGACAAATGTTTGGAACAGAAGGTTATGAAATTGTTGCCATTAATGATTTAACAAGCCCTAATATGCTTGCCCATTTATTGAAATATGACTCAGCACAAAAAAGATATGAGAAAGCAGATACCGTAGTGGCTGGAGAAGATTCTATTACAGTGGATGGAAAAACCATTAAAATTTATGCAGAAAAAGAGGCTAGCAATTTGCCTTGGGGACAAATTGGTGTTGATGTTGTTTTAGAATGTACTGGTTTTTATACTACAAAAGAAAAAGCATCTGCACATCTTACAGCAGGGGCAAAAAAAGTAGTTATTTCTGCACCAGCAGGAAATGATTTACCAACCGTTGTATTTGGTGTTAATGAAAATATTTTAACATCAGAAGATAAAATTATTTCAGCGGCTTCTTGTACAACAAACTGTTTAGCACCAATGGCGAAAGCACTAAATGATTATGCTCCTATTCAATCAGGAATTATGACAACTGTTCACGCTTATACAGGTGACCAAATGGTATTGGATGGACCTCATAGAAAAGCAGATTTAAGAAGAGCTAGAGCAGCTGCAGTTAATATTGTTCCAAATTCAACAGGTGCTGCAAAAGCAATTGGGTTAGTTATTCCAGAATTAAATGGAAAATTAATTGGTTCAGCACAAAGAGTTCCAGTACCAACAGGTTCTACAACAATTTTGATTGCTGTTGTAAAAGGAAATGATATAACTGTTGATTCAATTAATCGTGCTATGAAGGCACAAGAAAGTGCTTCATTTGGCTATACAGAAGAACCATTAGTTTCTTCAGATATTATTGGAATTACAAATGGTTCGCTATTCGATAGCACTCAAACAATGGTAACAAAAGTAGCTGACGGATTATATGAAGTTCAAGTAGTTGCTTGGTATGATAATGAAAATTCTTATACCAGTCAAATGGTTAGAACAATTAAATATTTCGCAGAATTAGGATAAATAGATTGTAAGGGTAATGCTTACATTACCCTTAACGATTATACAAATAATACAAAAAGGGGAAAATAGCATGAACAAAAAAACTGTAAAAGATATTGATATTAAAAATAAAAAAGTTTTGGTTAGATGTGATTTTAATGTGCCTTATGACGAAAACAGAAAAATTACAGATAATCGAAGAATTGTAGCTGCTTTGCCAACGATTCAATATTTAATAGAAAATCATTGCAGAGTGATTTTGTGTTCTCATTTGGGACGTCCAAAAGGAGAGGTAAAACCTGAATTTTCTTTGGATATTGTGGCAGAGGAGCTTTCAAAGTTATTAGGTCAAGAAGTAAAAATTGCAAAAGATGTTGTTGGGGAAGATGCGCAAAAATTGGCCAACAATTTAAAAGAAGGAGAAGTTATGCTTCTTGAAAATGTTCGATATGAAACTGGTGAAGAAAAAAATGAGGAAGCATTATCTGAGAAGTTTGCCTCTTTAGCAGAAATTTTTGTCAATGATGCTTTTGGAACAGCACATAGAGCGCATAGTTCAACAACAGGTGTGGCAAGTTATTTGCCAGCAGTATCAGGCTTTTTAATTGAAAAAGAATTAAACTTTTTAGGGACTGCATTGGAAAATCCAGAAAGACCATTTGTTGCTATTTTAGGTGGAAAAAAAGTTTCAGATAAAATTGGTGTTATCAATAGTTTGCTTGAAAAAGTTGATACATTAATGATTGGTGGCGCTATGGCATATACGTTCTTTAAATCTATGGGATATTCTGTTGGAAATTCAATTTGTGAGGATGATAAGTTGGATTTGGCAAAAGAATTGATGGAAAAAGCCAAAGCAAAAGGTATAAAATTCATGTTGCCAGTGGATACAAAAGTTGGTAAGGAATTTGCGGCAGATACTAAAAGCAAGAATGTAAAATATACGGAAATTCCAGATGGTTGGGAAGGATTTGATATTGGTCCAGAAACAATTAAAATGTATAGTGAAGAGCTGAAAAATGCAAAAACAGTTGTCTGGAATGGTCCTTTGGGATTATTTGAATTTGACCAATTTGCTGTTGGAACAAATGAAATTGCCAAAACATTAGCAAATGTTGATGCTGTTAAAATTATTGGCGGTGGCGATTCAGCAGCTGCTGTTGAAAAAGCAGGATTAGCCGAGAAATTTACTCATATTTCAACAGGTGGAGGAGCAAGTTTGGAATTCTTAGAAGGCAAAAAATTACCAGGAATTGAAGCTTTGCAGAATAAATAAAGGGAATAAAATATATGAACGAAAAAGAAATTGAAAAGAAATTTTTGATAAAAAGTTTGCCAGGAGACTTAAATCAGTATCGAAAAATTCATGTTGTACAAGGATATTTAAGTGCTTCTGGTATGCCCTCTTTACGTGTTAGAAAATATGGGGATGAATACATATTATCGTATAAATTTAAAGAAAAAACGCAAAAAGAAGCAGCAAATGTGGCAAGAGAAGTCGAACTGCCTTTGGTAGAGGAATCGTTTGAACATTTGATGAAAAAAATTGATGGGCGAGTTGTCGAAAAAAATCGCTATTTAATTCCATTACAGGATGATTTAGTAGCTGAATTAGATATTTTTGAGGGCTATTTAGATGGACTAAAATTTGTTGAAGTTGAGTTTAAATCTGAGGAAGATGCAGCAAATTTTAATCCACCAGAATGGTTTGGAAAAGATGTTACATTTGATGTGCATTTCAAAAATGGCTATTTAGCAAGAATTTCGGATGTGGCAGAAATTTTAGAACTTATAAAATAAAAGGAGGAAATGTGTATGCGTAGAAAAGTAATTGCAGGAAATTGGAAAATGAATATGCTTCCTAATGAGGCGATTGCCTATATCGAGGAATTTGAGAAATTGGTAAAAGACACAAAAAATGAAGTGATTTTGTGTGTCCCTTACACAGATTTGTTTTATTGCTTAAATTATGCACAAGACACGAATATTAAAATTGGGGCACAAAATATGCACTGGGAGGAAAATGGAGCTTATACAGGAGAAGTGTCTGGTAAAATGTTAAAAGCGATTGGCGTAGAATATGTGATTATTGGGCATTCTGAAAGAAGACAATATTTTGCTGAAACAGATGAAACAGTCAATAAAAAAGTAAAAGCTGCTTTTGCAAATGACTTAAAGCCAATTGTATGTGTTGGAGAAACTCTAGAACAGAGAGAAACAGAAAAAACGGTAGAAGTTATAACACGTCAAACAAAATTGGCATTGGAAGGTTTAAGTAGCGAGCAAGTAAAAAATACGATAATTGCTTATGAGCCAATTTGGGCAATTGGTACAGGAAAAACGGCAACTTCAGAAGATGCCAACAACAGTATCAAAGAAATCCGTAAAGAAGTAGAAAATAATTATGGAAAAGAAATAGC
Source organism: uncultured Clostridium sp. (assembly GCA_948467875.1). Classification (GTDB taxonomy): domain Bacteria; phylum Bacillota; class Clostridia; order TANB77; family CAG-508; genus Scatovivens. The sequence continues at coordinate 36,458 of CAOKFZ010000011.1, read as the reverse complement.
AGATGAAATTATAATTCAATATGGTGGAAGTGTGAAGTCTTCTAATGCAAAAGAATTATTTACGACAACTGATATTGATGGCGGATTAGTAGGTGGAGCCAGCTTAAAGCCAGATGAATTTTCGAAAATAGTAAATTATGACAAATAGATATGTTTCTATAAATATTTTAAAATGTATAAGCTGGCTCATGTGAAATTTTTGCATAGCGAAAATTTCACTTGCATAAAGCTTAAAGCCAGATGAATTCGCGAAAATTGTCAATTTTGAATAAGATAGAATAAAAAGAATAGGAGTTAAAGAAATGGACAAAAAATTAACAATGCTAATGATATTAGATGGTTTTGGAATGAATGAGAAAGAAGAAGGGAACCCAGTTAAAATGGCCAATATTCCAAACTTAAATAGAATATTAACAGAAAACCCCAATACAGTGATTCATACAAGTGGCACAGATGTTGGGTTACCAGAAGGACAAATGGGAAATTCTGAAGTTGGTCATACCAATATTGGGGCAGGGAGAATCATTTACCAAGATTTGGCAAAAATTACAAAATCAATTGAAGATGGTGACTTTTTTAGTAAACCAGAATTTGTGGCTGCAATTGAAAATTGTAAAAAATATCATTCTAAGCTACATATTATGGGATTATTATCAGATGGTGGTGTTCACAGCCATAATCGCCATTTATATGGTTTGCTTGAAATGGCTAAAAGGAAAGATTTTGAAGATGTTTTTGTGCATTGTTTTTTAGATGGAAGAGATACGCCGCCAGCTTCAGCAGAAGGTTATATTTCTGAATTAGAAAGTAAAATGAAGGAAAAAGGTCTTGGGCAAATTGCAACAATTGCAGGGAGATTTTATGCAATGGATCGTGACAAACGTTGGGAAAGAGTTGAAAAGGCGTATCATGCAATTGTTAGAGGAGAAGGAGAAAAAGCTCTTTCTGCGACAAGGGCGATTGAAGAGTCTTATCAGAAAGAAATTTTTGATGAATTTATTGTGCCAACCGTTATTACAAATATGAATGGGGAACCAATAGCCAAAATTGAAGAAAATGATTCTGTTATTTTCTTTAATTTCAGACCAGATCGTGCCAGAGAATTAACAAGAAGCATAGTTGACGAGGATTTTGATGGCTTTGAAACAGAAAAAATACATCCCTTTTTTGTATGCATGACTCCTTATGATGAAACTATGCCAAATGCCCAAATTGCTTTTCGAAAAGATGAAATCAAGAATACATTTGGGGAATATATTAGCAAACTAGGAAAGACACAATTGCGTATTGCAGAAACAGAAAAATATGCACATGTTACGTTTTTCTTTAATGGTGGAGAAGAAAAGCAATATCAAGGCGAAGATAGAATATTAGTGCCATCTCCAAAAGTGGAGACATATGATATGAAACCAGAAATGAGTGCTTTGGAAGTGACAGAAAAAGTAGTAGAAGCGATTAGATCTCAAAAATATGATGTCATTATCTTGAATTTTGCAAATCCAGATATGGTAGGGCATACAGGCAATGTTGAAGCAACGATTAAAGCATTAGAAACCTTAGATGGATGTGTCAATCAAGTAGTAGAAGCAGTAGAAAGTGTTGAGGGTTGTTTGTTGATTACAGCTGATCATGGAAATGCAGAGCAAATGATAGATTACAAAACAGGAGAACCTCATACAGCTCATACAACAAATCCAGTACCATTAGCTGCTATTGGAATTGGAAATAAAAAATTAAAAGAAGGAAGATTAGCTGATATAGCACCAACTATGCTAGATATTATGGGGTTAGAAAAACCAGAGGAAATGACGGGCGAGAGTTTAATTGAGGCAAACTAGCACATAGGAGAAATTTTATGACAGGTTTATCAGAGGAAAAAGAAATTTATTCACAAATACAAAAAAAGTTATTTTATATTATACCTGAAAAATGGGAAAGTATTTATTTGTATGCTTCTGTTATAGAAGAACCACATAAAAGACCGATTGGAGAAATGTATTTTTATTATTTTCCGAAAGGTATTATTAAGAAAAAAGCAGTGAATCGGTTATGAAATTCCAGCTGTCTTTAATATTGATGAAGATGTGTATTCTAGACTTGTTACAGATTTGTACAATGAAATAAAAAAGCTAAGACAAATTTGGTTTCATAAAAATCATAAAAAATGGACGAATTTGACAATTTCAGTTGAAAATCATCAATTTAAAATAGAATATGATTATCAAAATTTGAAGTTATCGCAATTTGACTCTTATGAAAGGCATGTGGTTTGGCGCTATTTATATTTGAAATTAGATTTGCAATTATTTTCTAAAAAAGAGCAACAAGTTATAAAAAAATATATGGAATTTGTAACTAATCATCAGCAACCAAAAAGGGATTTATACTTAGAAGGCATTTATAAACAACCAGTCAAAAATATTGTAGATTATGAAAAAACGTTGTCTGTTGACGAAGCGTTGGCAAGGGCTGAGAAAATGCCAGAACTTCCAAAAGAAAAAAAACATCATTTTTTGAAGAAAAAGCCAATTATGGAAGATATTATTGAAATGGATGATGAAGAAGAAGAGGAATTAGTCAATAATCAAATTTTAAATTGGAAAAGAAAGTAGGAAGAGATGGAAAAAAGACCAATTTTAGTGATTGCTGCAATGATGGTTGAAGCAGAATTTCTATTCGAAAAACTAGAAAATAAAGTTTGTGAAAAAGTGGGGAAATATAGCTTTTATGAAGGGACAATAGAAAATTATCCTGTGGTTGTTTGCCATTGTCATATTCATACTGTAAATGCTGGGGTGGCAACATATATTGGAATTGAAAAATACAATCCAATTGCGATTATTAATCAAGGAACTGCGGGGGCACATGGAAAAGAAATTCATACAGGAGAGATTATTGTTGGTGAAAAATGTGTGAATATTGTTTGTGCGAAAACACCTCGTAGAAAGGAAGGCGAAGGAAGCAATAGTTTAAAGTGGAATTTAGTAAATTTTATAGAAGGTGAAGAGGATAGATTGATTTACCAATATGGAGATAAACATTTGATAGAACTTGCCAAAAAACTGGAATATACAGATAGCAAAGTTCATTTTGGAACCATTGGTAGTCGGAGATATTTGGAACAGAGAAGCTGATAAGATTTTGATGCTTCATCAAAAATATGGAACGCTTTGCGAAGAAGCAGAAGGAATTGCAGTGTATACTGTTGCAAATGATTTTGGAATTCCTGTGCTAGGAATTCGAGTGATTTCAAATAACGAAATTTTAAACGAACCTTATGATAGAAATACTGGTTTGAAAGCACAACAATTTACCTATGAATTGATTTTGGAAACGATAAAAGGAGAATAGGAACTTTTTTAGGAAAGTATTATAATGAATGAAGAAATAAATGTAAAAAAACAATTGAGAATATCGTTACAAATTGCTTTTGAAAGTTTGATAAAAATTATTGTAGCTATTATTTTGGCATATACACCATTAGGAATTGTAGGAGTATGGATTGCTTATTTATGTTATGCTATTGTACAAGAATATTTATCCAAAAATCGATATTATGAATTTTTTGAAGAATTTAAAAATCAAGAGAATGCCACGTAAGAAATTTTTCTTTTTGTGCACTCTCTTTTTAAATTTTAATACAACTCAATTCTAAGACGTTCGCCGGCGTAAATCAAATTGGGATTGCTAATGTGATTTAATTGCACAATGCATCGAATTGGAACACCGTATTTTTGTGCAATTTGACTTAAAGTATCCCCATATTGAACGGTGTAAACAATATGATTGGTCTCATATTTGTCGCTTGTAATGACAGAAATATCATGTGTTGTATCAATTTTTAAAATTTCGCCAACATAAATTAAATTTGGATTTGCGATGCTATTTAGACCAGCAATTTCGCGAACAGTTGTACCGGTATTTTTGCGCAATTTCACTTAAGGTATCACTAGCTTGAACAGTATAAGTTGTTATTTGATTTTTGGTGTTTTCAGGAGTGGAAATAGTATCTGTCGCCCCTAGAAAAATACCTTCTGTAAATGTGTCTAAATCAGTATAGCCACGAATTCCAGGAATGGTTCCTGTATCACTATATTGAAAACCTTCATATTGGTTCCAATTTCCAGTATTGGGCTGACTGACCCCATATTGTGCAACCCAAAGAGGATACGTACTTGCAAGTCCTGGACCAAATGTGTTACTTGCATTAGAAGCATCACTATAAATAATGACTTCTTTTCCCGTCAAAGACTGCACTTTTTGCAAAAAAGCAAGGGAAATCGCATTGATTTCATCTACACTTAAGTTGCCAAAAACTTCAAAATCCATGGCTAATTTACAATCTGGAGAGGTTCCAGAAATGACAGAAGAGAAATATTCTGCTTGCTGCTGAGCCTCTTCAACACTTCTTGCTGTTAAAAAATGATAAAGTCCAACTTTTAGTCCATTTGCTTTGGCATTATCGTAATTGGTTCTAAAATAAGCATCAACAATCGAATTTCCTTGACTTGCTTTAATGTAAACCACTTCAACGCCCGCGTTTTTGACTTGTGCATAATCAATAGAGCCTTGCCAATCACTTACATCAATTCCGTGAATAAGTAGCTGCAAAGCAAGAAATTGGTAAGAACAATAAGATAAAGAAAAGAGAAAGTAGTGTTAACTTCCTATTAAAATAAAAATTTTTTTTCATAAAACCTCCTTTATAAAATAGAATATGAAAAATGAAAAAATTCGTGAAAAAAATTGGATAGACAAATTATGGAAAGTGTGATATAATAAACAATATTTGATAGAGAGGAGGAAAGGTCATGAGGGAAGTTCGTCAAGATCTTGGATTAGGAGAGGTAGTTCGGACAATCATAAAAACAGAGTTCGGACGCTTAGTTTTGTCTCCTAATGCAACAATAGATAAACATGGTCATTTTGATGGAATGTATGATGGAAAGTTTATGCGGCATGCGGAAATTTATTTTACCTTATCCAGAAAAATTTTGGTAAATGGCAAATATCGAAGATTATCGATATGTAGCAACAGCAAGCATGAGGCGATGAATATTTCGCCAGATCGAAAAGGAACAATATTTTTCTTAAAACTTTGGTGGTAATTTTTGAAAGGAGAGACTTTATGGGAAATTGTAAATGCGAGAAAAAATGCAACCGGAATATTTGCTGTTCTGTGTGTGAGAAAAGATATGAGTGTTCAAATGTTTGCAGAACTTGTGTCAAGACAGAGAAAACTGCAGACAATCAGCAGCAGGTAATTGAAAAAGAAAAGTAAAAGAACGTTGTTTTATCTAATGAGAAAAGCCCTTTGCTATGTAAAAATGGCAAGGGCTTTTTGCATATTTTTCATTTTTTTGGTAATAATAACCAAAAGAAAAATAGGAGGTTAAATATGAAAGATTGTTTAAAGATTGTTAGTGTGAAGGCTTTGGAAGTTTTGGATTCGAGGGGGAATCCAACTGTGCAAGTGGAAGTTGTAACAGAAGGTGGGTTTGGTGGAAAGGCAATTGTTCCTTCTGGTGCGTCAACAGGAACTTTTGAAGCATTGGAACTACGTGATGGCGATGAAAAACGTTTTGGTGGAAAAGGAGTTTTGAATGCTGTTGATAATGTCAACAAAAAAATTGCAAAAAAAATCGAAGAGATGAATGTATATGACCAAATTCATATTGATGAGGAATTAATTAACTTGGCAGGAGAAAATAAAACAAAATTGGGCGCTAATGCGACACTTGGTGTTTCCATGGCGGTCTGTAAGGCGGCAGCGGAATCTTTGGGGCTAACTTTATATAATTACATTGGTGGCATTAATGCCAAAATGATGCCAATTCCCATGATGAATATTTTAAATGGCGGAAAGCATGCCGAAAATAATGTTAATATTCAGGAATTCATGATTATGCCAACTGGTGCAAGTAACGTAAAACAAGCCATACAAATGGGCGCAGAAGTATATCATGCGCTCAAGAAAATCTTGAAAGTTAATGGTTATGGAACAGCAGTTGGGGACGAAGGCGGTTTTGCACCTGATTTGCAAAATGAAGAAGAAGCATTCAAATATATTTTGGAGGCAATTAGACATGCGGGTTATGAGCCAGGAAAAGACGTTCATTTAGCTCTTGATGTGGCAGCAACCGAAATGTTTGACGCCGCTCAAAAAGAAGAAAAAAACGGTTATGCATTTTGGAAAACAGGGGAGTTTAAAACAACAGACGAAATGATTGAATATTTGAAAAGTTTGGTGGAAAAATATCCGATTATTTCCATCGAAGATGGTTTAGCTGAAGAAGATTGGGATGGCTGGAAAAAATTAAGTGACGAGTTAAAAGATAAAATTATGCTGGTTGGAGACGATATTTTTGTGACAAACCGAACACGTTTCGAAAAAGGAATTCGAAATGGGATAGCCAATACAATTTTGATTAAACCAAACCAAATTGGGACTGTGACAGAAACATTAGACTGCATCGAAATCGCCAAACAAAACGGCTATAAAGCAGTGATTTCACATCGTTCAGGCGAGACAGAAGATACGTTTATTAGTGACTTAGCAGTTGCAGTCAATGGCGGTTATATCAAAGCTGGGGCACCTTGTAGAACAGATCGTGTCGCAAAATATAATCGTTTGATACAAATTGAAAGTGAGATTTAGGAAAAAATATTGACTTTTTATGTAAATTATGATAAACTAATTGTGTTACAAAATTAGTAGATATTTTTCTTTGAATGCAATGAAAAAAAGGAGGTATTGCAATGGCAGTAAGATTATCAAAAGGACAGAAAGTCAATCTCAGAAAAGATAACCCAAATTTAAAACGGGTGCTTGTTGGTTTAGGCTGGGATCCCGTGGAAAAGCAAGTGGCTGTAAAGCACAAGACCGATGAGAAACCTACGTTTTTAAGTAGGTTAATGGATTTTTTTGGGGTATCTGATGAAATTCCGTCAAATGAGCTTCACACAGAGGTCCCAGACATTGATGTTGATGCCAGCGTTATTTGCATTGATAAAAAAAATTGCTATGTAGAATTAGTCTTTTTTGGAAATTTAGAGTATCATCATGGAGCTATTAAGCACTATGGCGATAATTTAACCGGTCAAGGTGAAGAAGGTGCGGATGACGAGCAGATTGAAATCCGGCTGGATGAAATACCAGAAAAGATAAAAACGCTTTCCATCATTATCAATATTTACCGTGCTTATGAGAAGAGACAAAACTTTGGAGAGATAAAAAACTGTTATGTTCATGTGACTGATTTAGCTACTCACAGAGAATTAGTACGATATGATGTTGATGGAAATTTTGATGGAATGACAGGAATTTTTGTGGCAGACTTGGAGCGTTCTGGCGATGACTGGCATTTTAAGGCAATTGGAGAAGGCGTAAAAGTTGGAAATATTGCTGAAATGATTAGCAAAAAATGCAAATAGAACAAGACAGGAGGAATTTTTTATGCCAATCACAGTGACAAAAGGAAATCGGATTAATCTTACCAAAGACACAGGACTCAAAAAAGCTATGCTTGGACTTGGCTGGGATATTGCTACTAGGGGCGAAGAAGATGCTGATTTAGATCTGGTCATGTTTATGTGTGACGGAAATGGTCACTGTCTGGGTGACCCATATGTGATTTTTTACAATCAGTTAATAGACCCTGAAAAAGCAATTGTACATTCGGGAGATAACAAACAAGGCAGTGGCGAAAATGATGCCGAAACAGCTTTTCTCGATTTTAGCAAAATTTCCAAAAAAGTTGAGAAAATTGTAATTGCAGTCACGATTTATGAAGCTCGAAAGAGACGGCAGAATTTTGGATTAGTGGACAATGCCTATATACGCATTGTCGATGCTGAAAAAGAAGAAGAGATTTTAAGATATAATCTCAGCGAGGATTTTTCCATTCAGACTGCTGTTGTGTTTGGAGAAATTTATCGTCACAATGGCTTTTGGAAGTTTAAGGCTGTTGGCGAAGGGTACAATGAGGAAATGGCAGGACTTTGCGATAAGTATGGTGTTGAGTATATTTAAAATTAAGGCAGCATCATATTCACACAAAAAGGAGCTGTAAAAAACAATATCTTCTCAAAGAAGAGAGAGAAATTTGGGGCAATGCCCCAAATTTTTCATGCAAGATATTGAGTTTTTTGACAGCTCTTTTTTTTGAATCATAGATTTTTATTTCTAGGATAGGGTTTGATTTCATTGGTTATGCCTAACAAGTAATCGATTGAAGTATTGTAAAAACTAGCTAATTGGATAAGTACTTTAGTGGGAATATCATTTTTTCCAATTTCATATTGATTATAGCCAGTTTGCGACATATTTAGCAAAGTTCCAATTTGTTTTTGTGTTAAATCTCTATCTTCTCTTAAATCTCGAATTCTTTGATACATTTTTGTACCTCCTAAAAAATTATAAGATAACTTGAAATAAGTTATTGACATTTAACTTAAAATAAGTTATCATATTATAGAACAACTTAAAACAAGTTAAAAAATAAAAATTATAGGAGGAATTCAAATGAAAAAACAAATCGTAGGGGTCGATGTGAACAGCGACCCAATGAAAAAAGCAGGGATTACATTACTTGCACTTGTAGTAACAATCATGGTTTTATTGATTTTAGCAGGGGTATCAATCAATTTGGTAGCGCGGAAGTAATGGCATTTTGGGAAAAGCGACAAAGGCAGTTGACATCACGAATATGGCGCAAATTAAGGAAGAAATTGAATTAAAAATCGCAGAATTGCAAATGGATTATTACATGAAAGATAACAATTTTGCAAACGTGAATGATTATGTGAAAGCAGAATTAGAAAAAGGCGTAGAGCTGTCTAATGGGGCAGAAATTAGAGTAGATAGCAGTGGAAAATTAAGTTATGAAGGCTTAGAAATTGGAACATTAAATCCAGACGGAAGTGTGACAATTGATGGCGAATTAAGCGGCAATCAAATTGTTTCAAAATATGCAGTTTCGTATAATGCTAATGGCGGACAAGGAGGTCCTTCAAGCAAAAAGTACGCAGCAGGAGAAAGTGTAAGTGTTGATTTTACAACAAAACCAACGAAAAAAGGTGCAAATTTCTTGGGTTGGGCAACAAGCAGCACAGCGACAACGCCAGAATATACGACTTCAGGAAGTTTTACAATGGGGAGCCAGAGTGTGATTTTGTATGCTGTATGGGAAAAATTAGCTGGAACAGCAGCAATTAAGCCAGAATATTATGGAGACAAGGTAAATTATTCGGCAAATGGAGTAAATGATTGGAAAGTATTTTTGAATGATGGAAATAGTGTTTATTTGATTTCAAGTGATTACGTGCCTAATAGCGGAATAACAAACGCATTAAATAAATTAGGAAATTATGCAATATATGGAAATAGTCGAGATGAATTAGTAAGTGCATTAACTAATACATCAAATTGGAGTGCTTATGCAACTGGTTTTAGTGGAGCAATTGCTACAGGAAGTCCAACATTGCAACAATTTTGGGCAAGTTATAATGGTGTTTATGGAATAAATTACTCAGAGGAACATATAGATTTATCTGACCAAACTGGTTATAATGATATATTGTATTTCCCTCATAAGGAGTCATGGAATAATATAAATGGCTATTGGTTTAGTTCACCTAATACAACTTATCAAGACATGGTAGAAGACATGAGCTATAGAGGACATGTTAACTATGCTGTAGCTGGATATTCACAGAATGCTGTTCGTCCCTTAGTTCGTCTGCCTGCTAATGCAAAAATGAATTGGAATGGTACAGCTTGGGATTTGAGCAATTAAGGTGTAGGGGGGCGGTCTTGACTGACCCGCTAGCCAACACAGAAATTTTGACAAATATTAGAGGGGCACGGGGAACCGTGCCCTTGCTTGTATTTTCCAGCTATCTCTGTTTGCAGGAGATAAGTGGCTGGTGGAAAAATATTACAAAAATCTAAATCGCTGGAAAAATGCCTAAAATTCGATTTAAGGCATTTTATGTCTGAGATGATAGTTATGTCTACTTTTGAATTTCAGGGGCCTATTTAGGGCTTAAAATGCATCACTAAAAAAGTGAAAAGTCTCATACAAAATCTAGAATGCTTCTAGTTTCAATTTAGCCAGTTTTGGAGAAAATTTGAGTTTAAAGTCAATTTTTCTAAAAATGTGCTTTAAAATGGCTAATATTAAGTCTACATTTTGAAAATAGTGTGTAAGGATAAGTCTGTTCTTATTTCCAAAAACTTGAATAAATTTTTACAAAAATGGGAAAAATTAGAAATAAAATAAAGGTTTAGAAGGTGCGTGAAAAATGGTTTATAAATTTACAGTTAGTAGTGAAAAAGTTTTGCAAATAGCCAAAGAGGTGGCAGCTGAGCTTGGACATAATTATATTGGAACCGAACATATTTTGTATGGATTGGCCAAAGAGCCAAATGGGGTGGCAAGCAAAATTTTGAAAAAGCAAAATATAACGCCAGAAATTATTTTGGAAAAAATAGAAGATTTGATTGGAAAAAATACACAAGAGAAAATTGCTGTTTTGGGTTTTACGCCAAGAACCAAGCGCGTGATTGAAAATTCTTATGTGGAAGCTAAAAAAGTTGGCTCCAATTATATTGGAACCGAACATTTTATGGTTGGCATTATGCGTGAGGATGACAGTATTGCTATGCGCATTTTGAGCAGTTTAAAGGTCAATCCAGAAACGATTTATCAAGATATTGCTAAGGTTGTAAATGAATTTGATCATTCAATCAGTGACCATTCTTTGGCAAGCGAAAAAGATTTAGGAAGTTATTCACTAACGCAATTTTTAAATCAATTTAGCAATGATTTAACCAAAGAAGCAAAAGAGGGAAATCTGGACCCAGTGATTCGGACGAGGGTTGGAAACAGAAAGAGTGATTGAGATTTTATCAAGAAGGACGAAAAATAATCCTTGCCTGATTGGCGAGCCAGGTGTTGGAAAAACAGCTGTGATTGAGGGATTGGCGCAAAAAATTGTTTCTGGCAATATTCCAGAAATTTTGAGAAATAAAAGAGTGGTTTCATTGGATATTACGTCAATGGTGGCTGGGAGCAAATATCGTGGCGATTTTGAAGAACGCATTAAAAAGGCTTTGAATGAGGTTAAAAAAGCAGGCGACATTATTTTGTTTATTGATGAAATTCATACAATTGTTGGAGCAGGGGCGGCAGAAGGTGCGATTGATGCAGCCAATATTTTGAAGCCTCTTCTGGCACGTGGAGAAATTCAGGTAGTGGGAACAACAACCCTGAAAGAATATCGCAAATATATTGAAAAAGATTCTGCGCTGGAAAGGCGTTTTCAACCGATTCAGATTAAGGAACCAAGTTTGGAGGAGTGTAGCCAAATTTTATATGGGCTGCGTGACAAATATGAGGCACATCATGATGTAAAAATTACAGATGAAGCTATTCAAGCTGCGATTGAGTTATCGAGCCGTTATATCACAGACCGCTTTTTGCCAGATAAAGCTATTGATTTGATTGATGAGGCTTCTAGCAAAGCAATGCTAAAATCGTATATGGAGCCACAAAATTTGAAGGACTTGGAAGAGCAAATTGACAAATTAAATACGGAAAAAGAAGCGGCGATTAATACTCAGGAATTTGAAAAGGCGGCTAAGCTCCGTGATGAATCATTGAAAATGAAAAATCATCTGGAAAATCAAAAGCAAGAATGGAGAAATGAGAGCCTTAAAAACTTGATTACAATTGCTAGAGAAGATATTGCAGAATGCGTTAGCCGATGGACTGGAATTCCTGTTACACAGCTGAGTCAAGATGAAAATGAAAAGTTGCGAAATTTGGAAACGATTTTGCATCAAAGAGTGGTTGGGCAAAATGAAGCGATTGAAGCGATTTCAAAAGCCATTCGAAGAAGTCGTGTGGGGCTGAAAGATCCGAATCGTCCAATTGGTTCGTTTTTATTTTTGGGCCCAACAGGTGTGGGGAAAACTGAGCTTACAAAGGCGCTGGCAGAAGTGTTGTTTGACCAAGAAAATGCAATGGTTCGTTTGGATATGTCAGAATATATGGAGGCACATTCGAGTTCTAAAATGATTGGTTCGCCGCCAGGTTATGTGGGATATGATGAAGCTGGTTTTTTGACAGAAAAAGTGAGAAAAAATCCGTATTCGGTTGTGTTGTTTGACGAAATTGAAAAGGCCCATCCAGATGTGATGAATATTTTGTTGCAAATCTTAGAAGATGGAAGATTAACAGATAGCCAAGGTAGATTGGTTGATTTTAAAAATACGGTTCTAATTATGACTTCTAATGTTGGTGCAAGGCTGATTACAGAAAAAAAGACGATTGGTTTTGAAAATCAAGAAGAAAACGCACAAAGGGATTATGACAGAATTAAGAAGGATGTTTTAAATGAGACGAAAATGATTTTTAAGCCAGAATTTTTGAACCGTATTGATGAATTAATTGTTTTTCATCAATTAACATCAAATGAGTTAGGTAAAATTGCTGATAAAATGCTACAAAAAATCGTAAACCGCATGAAGGAGCAGGGAATTGAGTTGGAAATTACACAAGCGGCGAAGAGCCTGATTGTGGAAAATGGTAGAGACGATAAATATGGTGCAAGACCGCTTCGCCGAACCATTCAAAATATGGTGGAAGATAGGATTGCGGAAAAAATTTTGGAAGGTAGTGTGAAAGGAAAAATTTGGCTAGATACTGAAAATGGAAAAGTCGTAATAAATAATTGACAAAATGAGTTTCGATTTATATAATAGAAGAAAAAATAAAGGAACGTAGAAACAAATGAAGTTAATCATTACAGAGAAACCGTCGGTTGCCATGGAATTTGCGAAAGCTTTGAAAATCAATACGACGAGAAAAAATGGCTATTTGGAAGGGAACGATTGGATTATTACTTGGTGCGTGGGCCATTTGGTAACAATGTCGTATCCAGAAAAGTATGATGAAAATTTGAAAAAGTGGCGTTTGGAGACATTGCCTTTTTTGCCAGAGGAATATAAATATGAGGTTATTCCGAATGTGGAAAAACAATTCCAGATTGTGCAAAGTTTGCTCCAAAGAGAAGATGTTCTCGAAATTTACAATGCAGGCGATTCTGGGCGTGAAGGAGAATACATTCAAAGACTTGTGTTTATGATGGCAAAGCCTAATCCAAAGGCGCAAATGAAGCGTGTGTGGATTGATTCCCAAACAGAAGAGGAAATTTTGCGTGGCATTAAGGAAGCTAAAAATATGGATGAATACAATAGTTTGTCTGATTCTGCGTATTTGCGTGCTAAAGAAGATTATTTGATTGGGATTAATTTTTCGAGATTGTTGTCCATTATTTTTGGCAGGCGTATTGCGAAACAAATTAAGGAGGAGCGCGTTTCGGTGTCAGTTGGGCGCGTGATGACCTGCGTGCTTGGTATGGTGGTTTCGAGAGAAAGAGAAATTCGCAATTTTGTGAAAACGAAATATTATAAAATTGTGGGAGAATTTGGCGAGGAAACTTCTTCGTTTAAAGCAGAATGGAAGGTAAACGAAAAATCAGAACTTTTTCAAAGTAGGCTTTTGTACAATGATAATGGGTTTAAAAAAGAGGAAGATGCGAAAACATTAATTAGCAGTTTTGCAGGTAAAAAGGCGATTGTGACAGAACTTAAGAAGTCCAAACAGAAGGAAAATGCGCCACTTTTGTTCAATTTGGCGGAAATTCAAAATGAGTGTACGAAAAATTTCAAGATTAAGCCAGACGAGACATTGGAAATCATTCAGGAATTGTATGAGAAAAAAATGGTGACTTATCCAAGAACAGATGCACGTGTTTTGTCAACAGCGGTGGCAAAAGAAATTGGCAAGAATTTGAATGGCTTGTACAAAAATTTCAAAGATGAAGAAGTAAGCGGTTTTATCAAAAAAATGATTGATGAAAAATATCCTACGAATTTGGTCAAAACAAAATATGTGAATGATAGCAAAATCACGGACCATTATGCGATTATTCCAACAGGACAAGGGCTGGAGAATTATGAGAAATTGCCAGAACTGAAGAAAAATGTTTACAAATTGATTGTGAAACGTTTTATTGCGATTTTTTATCCGCCTGCAGAATATAACAAGGTTTCGCTAACACTGAATATTGAAAACGAAACTTTTATGACCAGCGGAAAAGTTTGCACGAAACAGGGCTTTTTGGAAGTGCTGAAAAATAAAGTCAAAAACGAGGATACTTCTAATCTTGACATTTTGACAAATTTGAAGAAAAATGCAGAAGTGCCAATTGTTAATTTTGAGACAAAAGAGGCGGAAACGTCGCCACCAAGTCGCTACAATTCTGGTTCTATGATTTTGGCGATGGAGAATGCGGGCAAATTGATTGAAGACGAGGCTTTGCGTGAACAAATCAAAGGAGCAGGAATTGGAACAAGTGCGACAAGGGCTGCCATTATTGAAAAATTGGAGAGAATTCAGTATTTGGCGATTCATAGTAAAACACAGATTATTACGCCAACTGTCAAAGGAGAAGCGATTTATGATGTGATTTTGCAGTCGATGCCAGATATGCTCAATCCAGAATTGACAGCAAGTTGGGAAAAAGGGTTAGATATGGTCGCCAAAAAAGAAATTGAGCCTACTGTTTTTATGGGAAAATTGGAGAAATATATTCGAGGAAAGTTTGAAAGAATGGTGGTGAAGGATTAGTAACATTTTACGTCAACTTTTCATAATATGTAACATAAAAAGCGTGAGAAATTTTACGAAGAAAAATTTCGCTCGCTATCTATAAGACATATTTGTATTTACTAGATATATGTTTAGTAGATAAAGAATATGTCTTGTAGATAGACAAAACAATTACAAAAATTATGAGAGGTGAAATAAAATGTATAACTACATAATAAAAGGAGGCACGAGATTGTCTCGGAGAATTGGATGTTTCTGGTTCCAAAAATGCTAGCTTACCGATTTTAGCAGCAACGATTTTAAATGGCAAAGTTTCAAGATTGTACAATGTGCCAGATATCGCGGATGTGCAGACGACACTTAAAATTTTAGAGGCAATTGGTTGCAAAATAAAGAAAGATAAGAAAAAATTGGTTATTGATAGTAAAAATGTAAGTTTGACAGCAATTCCAGAAGAATTAATGCGCAAATTACGTTCTTCTGTGATTATTGCAGGAGCGCTAATTTCGAGATTTGGTCAAACGTGTTTTTCCTATCCAGGTGGATGCGATATTGGAAGTCGCCCAATTGACTTGCATTTAAAAGGTTTTCAAAAATTAGGGATAAAAATTGACGAAAACACTAGCAATATTATATGCAAGTGTGATAAAATAAAAGACACTGAAATTCAATTGGATTTTCCAAGTGTTGGCGCTACAGAAAATTTGATTTTAGCGTCAGTGTTGGGCGATCATGAAGTACTCATTAAAAATGCAGCAATGGAGCCTGAAATTGTGGACTTGGCATGTTTTTTAAATCGCATGGGAGCAAAGGTAATTGGGGCTGGAACGAATATCATCAAAATTCGAGGAGTTAAGTCATTAAAAGAAGTTTCGTATACTGTTATGCCAGACCGAATTGAAGCTGGAACATTGGTCCTTGCTACAGCCATGGCGACAGGAGAGATACGTTTGAATAAAGTATGCCCAGAGCATATTAGTCCGATTTTACATAAATTGCAAGAATGCGGATGCAAAATCGAAATTGAGAAAAATGCGGTTTCTTTAAAGTCGAATGGGAAATTGTTGGGAACTGAAATCAAAACCATGCCATATCCAGGATTTCCGACTGATTTACAACCACTTTTCACAACGTTTTTGACAATTTGCAAAGGGACTTCGATTGTGACAGAAAATATTTTTGAAAATCGTTATAAATTTACCCAAGAACTCAAACGAATGGGCGCTAAAATTAACATTGAGGGAAAAACAGCGATTATTAAAGGCGTGAAGAGACTACATGGTGCGAATGTGGAAAGTACGGATTTGCGTGGAGGAGCTTCTCTTGTTATGGCAGGTATTGCGGCAAAAGGAACGACCAAAGTGCAAAAAGTGGAATATATTTTAAGAGGTTATGACAATTTAGATAAAAAATTAAATTCTTTAGGGGCACATATTGTGCGAGAAGAAGGAGTTGAAGATTAATTTGAAGAAAACAAGAATGGCTGTAAATTCTACAGCCTCACAGAAAAAGGACAAACTGTCAAAAAGAACATCAGAAAAAAAGAATCCTTTTGCGAAAATAATGATTACAATTGTAATCATATTGGTTGCAGTTGTTTTTGTGCTTGTTTCAGGAACGTTTGATGTGGCGGAAATTGTAGTAGAAAACAATCAAGCAATTTCGGCAGAAAAAATCATTAGTTTTTCTGGACTTCAGAAGGGAACCAATATTTTTGCTGTTTCCAAAAAAAATGTCAAAAATCGTTTGAAGGAGCTTTCTTATATTAATGATGTGAAAATTAGAAGAATTTGGCCCAATAAAATCGAGTTAGAAGTGGAAGAGAGAACTGTGGATTTTGCTTTGCAGCTGGCTAATAGTTATGTCTATATTGATAAGCAAGGGTATGTTTTAGAAGTTTCAACACAGTCTTTGCAAGTTCCTGTCATTATTGGTTTTACGACAGATTTAAGTAATATCAAAGAAAATGACCAATTAGTGCAAGAAGATTTGCAAAAAATGAATATGGTTCTTAAAATTATGAAGATGGCTCAAAATGTAAATTTAGAAAAATTGATTACAAGGATTGACGTTTCTAATAAAATGAATTATACTATTTATTTAGATACAGAAAATAAAATTGCTTATTTGGGGGATGGCAATCAGCTGAATATTCGTTTTTTATATGTGAAGAAAATGATGGAATATTATCAAGGAAAATCTGGCGAAATTATAGTGAATGTGGATTTGAATTCAGAATATGTCTATTTTAGAGAAACTGTATAGAAGGGAGTAAGCCATGAGTAAATTTAAAATCGCAATTTTGTTAGGATTTATTTGTATGCTACTGACCATTGGAATTTGTATTCAAATTAAAACTGTGAATGATTCTTCCACTGGAGTTGGGAAAACACATACAGAAAATGAGTTAAGAGATAGTGTTTTAAAATGGAAAGAAAAGTATGAACGTTTGTATGAAGAGGAAACTGATAAAGAAACTGAATTAGAAAATTTAAGACAAACGATTTCGACACAGGATACGAATTCTGCGGATTTGAGTAAACAATTGGAAAATTATAATATGTTACTGGGGCTTAATGAAGTAACAGGACAAGGGTTGGTTATTACAGTCAAAGATGCGAATAATTCAACATTGGCTGGAAAAGTAGATTTGGCAAGTTATTTGGTGCATGATGGCGATTTATTAGAAATTGTAAATGCACTAAGGGAAGCAGGGGCAGAAGCGATTTCGATTAATGATGAACGTATTGTAGGTCAAACAGCGATTACTTGTGCTGGTAATATCATCAAAATTAATGATCGAAAAGAAAGTTCTCCATTTGTGATTCGTGCCATTGGTTTGGTGGAAAGACTAAAAGGTGCTTTGGCAATGCCTGGTGGATATTTATATCGTTTGGAAAATGAATTTGGATTGCAAGTGGATATCAAAGAATCGAACAATGTGGTTATTCCTAAATATGAAGGAATTTACAATTTTCAATATGCTGAAAATATAGAATAGGAGGAAACTGGTTTGAAGGGAAAAGGAATTTTGAGTATTTCTATTGGCTGTGCTGCTTTTATTTTGACAATGGTCATGTTTACTCAATTTAAAACAATTGAATATACCGATATTGTTGCTATGGAAACCATGCGTGAGACAGAGCTCCGAACGAAATTGGCAGAATGGAAAGAAAAATATGCTGAAGTCGAAACAAAATTAATGGATACTAATGCTAAAATTGCAGAATATAAAAGTCAGATGTCTTCAGAGCAAGATGCGACCAATTTGTTAAGGCAGGAAGTAGAAGAGGCACAAAAATATTTGGGAAATACAGATGTGCGTGGCGAAGGTATTATTGTAACATTAGAAGACAATAGTAAAAAGGAAATTGTAAGATTAGATTTGATTAATTTAATCAATGAATTGAAAATTGCAGGGGCAGAAGCGATTTCGATTAATGATGAACGCATGGTTTCTGTTTCTGATGTTGCTTCGATAAATTATGGAATGATTTTGGTTAATGGTCGCAGAACCTCAACTCCTTATATTGTAAAAGCAATTGGAGACCGCAAACATTTGGAAAGTGCGATTACGATTAAAGGTGGTTTTTTAGATGAAATGCGAAAAGTGGAAGAAAAGACCGTTGGTTATAGTGTTGAGGAAAATATTGTGATTACCAAATACCAAGGGGAAATGCCATTAGAATATATGAAAAAGGAGGAGAAAAAATGATTTATATTTCCATTTTGATTGGTTGTATTGCAGGAGCTTTGGTTGGCATGAATGCGCCAGTCATTCCCTATACGTATTCGATTTATTTGTCGATTGCGATTATTGCGGCTTTGGATACTGTTTTTGGCGGAATTTCATCAGTTATTAAAAAGAATTTTGATTTAAAAATATTTTTATCTGGTTTTTTTGGAAATGCGATTTTGTCAATGCTACTGACATACTTAGGGCAAAAATTAAATGTTGATATCTATTTGGCCGCTATTTTTGTGTTTGTTTGGAGAATGTTTAATAATTTGGGAATTATCCGAAGATACTATATTGAAAAATGGACAACGACGTTTCAAGATAAAATAAAAAATGAAAATCATAAAAAACAGGAAAATGTGGCAGAATAAGGAGGTCAAGAAAAATATTACAAAATTGTAACAAAAATATTACAAAAATGTGTCAATCAGTCTTGACTTTTTTTCAAAAATGTAATATTCTTAATCTACCGATTTAAGAAAGGGAAATGAAAAAAATTAAATAGTAAGTAAAAAATAAAATGGAGGAATGTAACTTGGCAATAGGGGATATAATCGTTGGTATCGATATTGGAACCTCCAAGGTAAGTACATTTGTTGGTGAGGTCAATAATTTCAACCAAATTGAAATTATTTGTAGCACAACAAGTAAATGCTCTGCCATTAAAAAAGGTGTTATTGTAGAGGAAGAAGAACTGAGTATAGCCATTGCAAAAACCATCAAAGAAGTAGAAGAAATTTCAAATTTAACCATCAATTCTGCTTATACCACCATACCTGGCAAGTATATAACAATTGTACAAAACAGTATCGTAAAAGAAGCAAAAGATAAGTTTGCTGGCATATCCGTAAGAGATGTTGCTTCAGCTATTATACAGGTAAGAGATATAGAAATCCCAGAAGATAAAGTACTAATAGACATAGTACCAGATAAGTTCATACTCGAAGACGGCAAAACAGTGCAAGATCCTGTTGGTAAGTTTAGTTCAAATTTTACACTAACAGCTCAAATTATTTTAGCAGACAAAGAATATATGAAACAAATTACATCAATTTTCAAAAAAGCAGGAATTGATATTGACGGAGTTGTGCCAACAACACTTGCTGAGAGAAATTTGATTTTAGATACTAATGAGCTGACAGATAATATCATGATTTTGGATATTGGGGCAGGTAATACAGAAATTGGGATTTTTAATGGTTCTTCTTTTGTGTACACCAATACAATTGCTTTGGGGGGAGATAATATCACAAGTGATATTGGTTATGTTTTGGGAATTTCAACAGAAGAAGCAGATAAACTCAAAAGGCAATATGGCTTGGCGCTAAAATCTTTCATTGATAATGACAACAATATTGTTTTAAATACTTGCCGAGATGAAAAAAATAGAACAATCAAAAGTTCTGATTTGGTGGAAATTATTGAAGCCAGAATAGAGGAAATTTTCAGTCTAGTCAATAAAGATATTACTGCTTATGGAGCCAAAAATAATATCAATAATGTGATTTTGACAGGAGAAGGAATTGTGAATATCAACAAAAGTGATATGGCTGGAAAAATCATTTTAAACATTCCTGTGAAAGTGGCAACAGGAAGACTGATGAATACAGTCAAACCAGCATATCGTGTAAGTTTTGCTTTAGTTCGATATGTGGCAGCAAGACCATATGCCAAAACAGTGTCAAGTAGTATTGGCACAAAAACAGAAAAAAGCATTGTAAAAGGGATATTAGAAAAAATAAAAGATTTTTTTTATTCATAAAATAGATATAAATGATATAGGTTTTAAATATAAAAAGGAGGATATACCCTATGATAATGGATAATAATGAGGAATTAAATTATATGATGGATGGAGCAGCAACAATCAAAGTAATTGGTATTGGAGGGGCTGGTAATAATGCTGTCAATCGCATGATTGAAAGTGGCATCAAAAATGTTGAATTTATTGCAGTCAATACAGATAGACAAGCTCTGGATTATTCAAAAGCTAATTCCAAAATCCAAATCGGAGAAAAATTGACAAGAGGTCTTGGCGCTGGTGCAAATCCTGATATTGGAACACAAGCTGCAGAAGAGAGTAGAGCCGAAATTGCAGAAGTGTTAAAAGGTGCTGATATGGTATTTGTTACAGCTCGGAATGGGTGGTGGAACAGGAACTGGTGCAGCTCCGATTGTTGCCGCAACAGCAAAAGAATTGGGCATTTTAACCATTGGTGTTGTGACAAAACCATTTACATTTGAAGGGAAAAAAAGGCTAGCACAAGCAGAACGTGGTATTGCTTCTTTAAAAGGAAAAGTCGATACATTGGTTGTGATTCCAAACGACAAATTGCTACAAGTTATTGACAGAAAAACTTCTATTGTAGAAGCATTCCGTATGGCAGATGATGTGCTAAGACAAGGTGTACAAGGTATATCTGATTTGATTGCTATTCCAGGTGTAATTAACTTAGATTTTGCAGATGTTAAGACAATTATGTTAAATCAAGGAATGGCACACATGGGTATTGGTAATGCGAGTGGAGAAAATAGAGCAGAAGATGCTGCAAAACAAGCGATTCAAAGTCCAATGCTTGAAACTTCTATCGAAGGGGCAAGAGGTGTTATTATCAATATCACAGGTGGCTCTGATATTGGTTTGCATGAAGCAAACACAGCTGCCGAATTAATTCAACGCAATGCAGACCCAGAAGCAAACATTATTTTTGGTACAGTGATTGACGATAGTCTAGGCGATGAAATTCAAATTACAGTCATTGCGACTGGTTTTGAAAAAGAAGAAGAAAGAAGAACAACAACCAGTTCAGGCTATGACAACATTGTGGCTGAGGCTTGGAAAAAGAGAAATACACCAAATACATCAGCCTCTTCTAATAACGAGAACAATAACTCAAACGAGTTAGATATTCCAACTTTCCTTAGAAAAAACAAAGGCTTAGGAAGTAAGTAGTTATCCGTAACTCACTTTGTTCAAACGGCTAACTTATTGTCGAAAGTTCAAAGAACTAATCTATTTTTGTAGATTAGTTCTTTTTTTCTCTCCGAAAAAGTGACAAATTTTTTGAGATTGATATGATAAGATAATTTGCGGAAGGAACAAATTATGAAAATCTATTTAGATGTTGTATTAATAGAAAATTTTATTATGAATTATATGATGATATTTTCCACAGCCATCATTTCGAAGTCGAAAATCCATTATTTTCGTATTAGCCTAGCAAGTTTGCTAGCGGGGTTTTACAGCATATTAGCCTACATTTGGAAATTAGAAAGCGTTTTAAGTTTTTGTGTGAAATTTCTGATTTCAATTATGATTATTTTAATCTCTTTTGATAATCGAAAACGAAAAACGATTTTGAAACAACTCATTTTATTTTACCTTGTTTCTTTTACATTTGGTGGGATTTCGTTTATGTTGTTATTTTTAATAAATCCTTCTCATATTGTTTTCAAAAATGGATTACTGGTTGGAAGTTATCCTGTCAAAATGACAATTATTGGTGGAATAGTGGGATTTATTGTAATTGCTATTGTCTCGTACGTCATTAAAGATAGGTTAAGAGTAAAATCAATGCTCTGCGACTTGGAAATTTATTATAAAGGAAAATACCAAAAACTTAAAACCATGATTGACACAGGCAATCTCCTGAAAGAGCCAATTAGCCAAACGGATGTTATCATTGTAGAAAAAAATAGTCTCCGAGGAATGATTGCAGATGAAATTTTAGACAACTTAGACGACATTTTGCAAGGTAAGTGGCTGAGTTCCAAAGAGGACGTTTATGCGTATAAATTTAAAGTCATTCCGTTTTCGTCTCTAGGAAATGAGAATGGACTGCTTATTCGGCTTTAAGCCTGATTATATCAAGATTTATGATGAAGAAGAATGCATTCGTGATGATGTTATGATCGGAATTTACAATGGCAGACTTTGCAAATCGAATTTATATACAAGTTTAATTGGTTTAAATATATTAACGAATAGAAAACATTTAGCCAAAGAAAATTCTATTCATTAAAAATAAAAATGGGAGGGATTGAAAATGAATTTTTGGAAAAAAATCAAAGAAAAATTAGGGAAGGTTTTAAGAAAATATTTCGACAGAGAAAAATTAGAAAAGTTTCCAATTTTTTACATTAATGGCAGCCAAACTTTGCCGCCACCCTTAAGCATTTTAGAAGAGGAAAAATTGCTTCAAAAATTGGATGAGAATGATGAAGAAGCTAAAAAAATATTAGTGGAGCGAAATTTAAGGTTGGTTGTTTACATTGCTAGGAAGTTTGAGAATACGGGAATGGATTTAGAGGACCTGATTTCCATTGGAACCATTGGTCTCATGAAAGCCATCAATACGTTCAACACAGGAAAAAACATCAAACTTGCGACTTATGCTTCGCGTTGTATCGAGAATGAAATTCTGATGCAATTAAGGCGTACGTCGAAGTTGAAATCTGAAGTTTCGATTGATGAACCGCTCAACAAAGACAGTGACGGAAATGAGTTGCTCCTTTCAGATATTTTGGGAACCGAAGACAATGTAACTTCCAAAGGCATCGAAGATGAAGTGGATAAAAAACTGTTGCAAATTGCCATTGAACATTTGAATGAACGTGAAAAAGATATCATGCAGCTGCGTTTTGGGATTGGGACCAGCGAGGGCAAAGAAAAAACGCAGAAAGAAGTGGCTGATATGATGGGAATTTCGCAAAGCTATATTTCCAGATTGGAAAAGAAAATCATGAAGAAAATGAAAAAAGAAATTTTGAGCAAGACAGGGTAGAAGAGAAAGCAAAAAGGCAGTTTCCACAATCATGGAAAATCTGCCTTTTTGCTGTAGCTATTTAATCACCTGACTTAAAACCGATTATTTTCAAAAGCATTCCATGCCTGGGAAATGGCACATTTTAAAACGTTATCAAAAATATATTCTGAAAAATGTACGGCTTCCAGAAAGGCTTCATCAGTATACCAGTTGTTTTTTGGATTGAAGAAGCTAATTATCTGTGCAGCAGTTAATGGCTGCACATCTGTTGAGTACTTATGGTTCAGCTGGTTATTGACATCAAGATCAATTTTCTGCATCAATTTTGAATCCATAATCTCCCATGCTGTGGACACTATAGCTTCATTTTTTTGCTCAATTTCTGTTTCTAAGAACTGATGGCCAAACTTTTTCCATATAATGCCGCAGATTGAGTAGGGGATATTATTTTTGCGGAAACCGTAATCAATTTTTGAAACCGAATGATGATGTTGACCGGGCTGAATGTCATAAACGATGACATTGGATGGCAGACATTCTGGAAGTTGCCATGCCCGGCATAATGTCAAATTACCTAAAGTTTTTGCTAAGATGAGAGTTGCCATTACATCAGAAATGTAAAACTTTTCAGCATGAGTAATAGCAGTAGCTTCTGCTATATCTTGTATTATTTTAAGTTCTGTTGTGTAAGAAGCATCACAGTGAGTAATGTTAATTTTTGTATTCATAAAATTTTCCTCCTGCCCGTAGGCTTTAAATAGCTGTCTTGAGCTTAAGTATTTCGCCATTTTTTGGTATATATCTTTTCAACCAAAAGATATGGACGAACTGAGCTCTTGACAAAAAATTGTCAATGTTCTTATAAATTAGAATATACTAATCTATAATATCATTATACCATATTATGTGAAGTTTGTCAATATTATTTTAAATAAATTATGTAAAATTTGGAAAAAGTCTGTAAAAATGAAAAAATTCTTGACATTTGTTATTTTTCTCTTGCATTTTTGTGTAAAATGATATATATTGATTTCATACACTATGATAATAAGGGGGGGAGTTTTTATGGAAGGATTAAACATACAAGAAATAGAAACTGCGATTAATGAATATGGGGACATAGTACTTAGTAAAGATAAGGAAAATAATATCATGATTATGAGTTTGGAGGAATATAAAATGAAAGAAGATATTATAAATAAATTGAAAAATTCAGAAGAAGAAATTGAAAAGGGAGAAGTGATTAATGCAGATGCATTTTTTAAGGAGTTGAGGCAAAAATATGACTACTAATAGTTATAAAGTAATTATTACATCAACAGCTGCTAGAGAAATCAATAGAATTTATGAATATATTGCAGAAGATTTATATGCTGAGAAAGCTGCAAAAGAATTGATGAGGAATTTAGAAAACAATTTATTAAAATTAAAAGAGATGCCTCAAATATATACGAAAATCGAAAAACTTGATGATTTAAAACGTAATTATAGAAGAATTGTTATAAAAAATTTTATAGTTTTATATACAGTAGATAAAGATAAAAAAATTACATATATTTCTCATATGTATTATGGAAAACGTAATTATTTAAAGTTCTAAAAATTCTGTGAAATTTTATTTTAATCTTGAAAAAATCCCAAAAATCATATATACTATTTTTAACGAATAAGGAGGAAAAGTTATGGAGAAATGTTTGTTACTAGGAAATGGCGCAAGGGAAGCGGTAATTGCAGAAGCAATGAGCAAGAAATATGAAATGTATTGCGTGATGCCTTTTGAAAATCCGTCTATTTCAGAGTTTGTCGAAAAGTCAAATGGGAAATTTGAGATTGGGAATCCGTTTGACAAAGAATTAGTAAAAAAGTTTATTCAGGAAAATGAGCTAAAATATTGCATAATCAGTAATGATAATTTGTTGCAAGATGGTTTGATTGATTTGGCGAAGGAAATGGGGCTTAAGACTTTTGGTCCAACGAGCAAAGGTTCCAAAATCGAATGGAGTAAAACCTATGCTTTGGAAGTAGTTGAAAAATTGGCACCAGAAATGATTATAAAAAATTTTGAAGTTGCTTCTTTGGCAGATTTGGAAAAGGCTTTAGCACATTATCCAGACGAAAATTTCGTGATTAAGCCAGAAGGCTTGACTGGCGGAAAAGGCGTGAAAGTTGGTGGTGTGCATTTTGCGACAAAGGCAGAAGGAGAAAGTTATGCCAAAGAATGTTTGCAGCAGAGCGGAAAAGTGATTGTACAAGATAAAGTCAAAGGTAAAGAGTTTACCGTTATGTGCATCACAGACGGAAAAACAGTTGTTCCTCTTCCGATTACATTTGATTATCCCTATCGTTTTGATGAAGATAAAGGTCCCGGAACTGGTGGCATGGGATGTATTGGTTTTACAAATGGATTATTGCCGTTTTTGAACGAAGAAGATGTTGCGGTTTGTAGTAATCTAATCCAAAAAACAGTGGACTATTTGAACAAAGACGCCCAAGAATTTACTGGAATTTTATATGGTGGATTTTTCAAAACAGAGGAAGGAATTAAGTTTATTGAATTTAATGCGCGTTTTGGAGACCCAGAAGCTATGAATGTGATTAACTCTTTTGAAACGCCTTTTGCAGAAGTGGTAACCAGCGTGTTTGAAGGAAATTTGGCACCAGAAAAATGCCAATTTAATGGCAAAAATAGTTTTTTGGTTTATGTGGTAAGCAAGGAATATGCACTAAAATCAAAGGTTCCGCCTGTGGAGTTTGTTTTAAATAAAGAAAGTGTGGAGAGCAAAGGCGTGAAAATTTATTTTGCCAATGCTAAGAAAATTGGAGAAAATCAATATACTTCTGTGAGCAATTCGAGATTGTTTGCGATTGAAAAAACGGGGGACGATTTTGAAGAAATCAAAAAGCAAGTTTATCAGGTCATTCAGGAGGAAGTGGATAGTGTTTTAGATTATAGAAATGATATTGGGAATATGTATGAGCATTAAAAAATGGACTGTGCTTTTGGCACAGCCCATTTTTTTTGCAGAATCAGGACTCTGCTGTGTTACTGGACTTTTTAATTTTGCATGCTTTCAGCTTTCCGCAGTCGTTAATAACGGTAACCTCAACACTTGGAAAGTTTTTTCTAATCCAAGCAATTTCACTGTTATACAGATTCTTTGTGATTTCAGAACTGCATTCATCCTCCATTAATTTTTCGAGGTATGCCCGAATCCGTTCACTTCTTGAAATTCTTTCATACATAAGTTTGTCCTCCTAAGAAATATTTTATTTACTAAATTATTATATAACAATTTACATAAAAAGTCAAGATATTTTTTAATTTATCTTGCATTTTATGGTTTTTAATGATATATTTATCCTATCAAAAAAGGAGTGAAGATGGAATATCAAGTTGGAGATCAGATTGAAATGAAGAAACAACATCCCTGTCGGGAGCAAAAAATGGGAGATTACTCGCGTGGGAGTGGATTTCAAATTTAAGTGCTTACGGCTGCGAACATGTGATTGTTGTGCCAAGAGAAAAAGCTCTCAAAATGATAAAAAAGAAATTGGAGGTTTAAAATATGGAAGAAGTAAAAATTGGAAAAGTGTATCGTCATTTTAAAGGAAATTATTATTTTGTGGAAAATATTGCTTTTGACTCGGAAACCAAAGAAAGAATGGTTGTTTATAAACCAATTTATGACCGAACTGATTGTGGGATTTGGGTAAGGCGTGAAGCAATGTTTTTAGAAGAAATTCCAGAGCGCCCAGATAATATAACAGGGCAAAAACATCGTTTTGAATTATGTGAAGATTTGCAAAAAAATTACATTAGTTAAGGAGAGAAAACTATGATTGATATTAAATTTTTGAGAGAAAATCCAGAAGCGGTTAAGGAAAATATAAAAAAGAAATTTCAAATGCACAAATTAGATTTGGTAGATGAAGTGCTAGAACTTGACCAAAAAAGTAGAGAATTGATTGTAAAAGGCGACGAACTTCGTAGTCAGCGAAACAATTTTAGCAAGGAAATCGGAAAATTAATGGCAGAAGGAAAAAAGGACGAAGCAGAAGAAAAGAAAGCAAAAGTAAATGCAATTAATCAAGAATTGGCAGAAAATGAAACATTGGAAAGCGAATATCGCCAAAAAGTAACAGACATTATGATGAAAATTCCCAATATGATGCACAGCTCTGTGCCAATTGGAAAAGACGATAGCGAAAATGTAGAAGTGCAAAAATATGGCGAGCCAGTCGTGCCAGATTACGAAATTCCGTATCATGCGGAAATTATGGAACGTTTGTCTGGACTTGATTTGGATAGTGCACGCCGTGTGGCAGGAAACGGTTTTTATTATTTGATGGGCGATGTTGCCCAGCTTCATTCTGCAATCATTACGTATGCACGTGACTTTATGATTGAGAAAGGTTTTACGTATTGTGTGCCACCATTTATGATTCGTAGTGATGTGGTAACTGGCGTGATGAGTTTTGAAGAAATGGATGCTATGATGTACAAAATTGAAGGCGAAGATTTGTACTTAATTGGAACTAGCGAGCATTCAATGATTGGTAAGTTCAAAGGTCAAATTTTGAAACCAGAAAATTTGCCATATACCATGACCTCTTATTCTCCTTGTTTTAGAAAGGAAAAAGGCGCACATGGTATTGAGGAGCGCGGTGTGTATCGAATTCATCAATTTGAGAAACAGGAAATGATTGTTGTCTGTGAGCCAGAACAAAGTTACGAATGGTATGATAAAATGTGGCAATTTACAGTTGAGTTGTTCCGAAGTCTCGATATTCCAGTTAGGACATTAGAATGTTGTAGTGGCGATTTGGCAGATTTGAAGGCGAAAAGCGTGGATGTGGAAGCTTGGAGCCCAAGGCAACAAAAATATTTTGAGGTAGGAAGTTGCTCAAATTTGACAGATGCACAAAGTCGTCGTTTGGGGATTCGTGTCAAAGGCGAAAAAGGAAATTATTATCCACATACGCTGAATAATACAGTAGTTGCGCCGCCAAGAATGTTGATTGCTTTTTTGGAAAATCATTATAACCAAGATGGAAGTGTGGATATTCCAGAAGTTTTATGGAAGTATATGGGAAACAAGAAAAAGTTGGAGCCGCCAAAGGCGAAATAAGGTAAAGAGGAAAAATAGATGTATTTAAAAAGATTAGAGATGTATGGATTTAAGTCTTTTGCGGATAAAACGGTGTTGGAATTTATGCCAGGAATTACGACTGTGATTGGACCAAATGGTTCAGGAAAAAGCAATATTTCGGATTGCATTCGCTGGATTTTGGGGGAGCAAAGTATGAAAACTTTGCGTGGTGCTAAAATTGAAGATATTATTTTTGTCGGAACCCAAAATAGAAAATCGCTTGGTTTTGCAGAAGGTTCGCTTGTTTTTGATAACCAAGATGGGAAATTGCCAATTGAGTATAATGAAGTGATTGTGACAAGAAAAGTTTACCGAAGTGGCGAATCAGGCTATTTTATCAACAAAACACCATGTCGCCTGAAAGATATTCAGGAATTGTTCATGGATACGGGAATTGGCAAAGATGGTTATTCGATTATTGGACAAGGCAAAATTGATGAGATTTTGAGTAACAAATCCGAAGACAGAAGGCATATTTTTGAAGAGGCAGCAGGCATCATTAAATATCGAAGGCGCAAGGAAGAGTCTGAGAAAAAACTGGAAAATACGAAACTCAATTTGCTAAGGGTAAATGACATTATTACAGAATTGGAAACGAATTTAAATCCACTCAAAGGTCAATCCGAAAAGGCAAAGAAATTTTTGAATTTGAGAGAAGAACTAAAGAAAATCGAAGTTGGCTTGTTTGTTCATAATATTGAGGAATTTAAAGTGAAAATCAAAGAGCTGGAAGAAAATGGGGACATTTTTGAGACACAGAAAGTAAGAGAAGAGGAAAAGGCAAACCAGATTCAAATAGAAAAAGAAGCGGTAAAGGAAACGATTGACCAATTAATTGAGGAAATTGAAAAAATCCAAAATAGTGGATTTGAAAGTTCGCAAAAAAGGGAACAAATCAATAGCGAAATCGGAATTAATCAAGAAAGAATTTCCAATAATCTTACCAATGCAGAACGTTATCAGATAGACATCAAAGAATTGGAACAGAAAAATGTCCAATTAGAAGAAGAAAAAACGCAAAAATTAGAGCGAAAAGAAGATATGCTATCTAATCGTGAGAGATATGAAAGTGAGCTCAAAGAAAAAGAAGAGGAATTAGCAAAATATAGCCAAACTCTTTCTGCTCAAGCACTTGAAATAGAGGAAAAAAAGAAAAAAGTCGAAGCCAATATAGATGCGAAATATGAAATTTTGAATGATAAAGCATTGGAACAGGCCAATTTTGAGAATTTGAATAAACAGGAAAATACGCTAAAAAATCAAATTCAAGATACGATTTCGGATTTGGATGCTTCGCGTACCACGAGAGATGATTTGGCAAAAGAGTTTCACGAAATGGAAAAACGAAAAAATGAATTAGAAAAATCCTTGCAAGAAATCAAACAAAAAAAAGAGGAAAGTGGCGAAAAGTTAAAAGAGTTTGATGAAAAGATAAATCAGGCACAAACAGAGTTTCGTATGAAAGATTCTCGATGCAAATTTTTGATTGAGACGGAAAAGGAAAAAGAAGGTTACAGCAAAAGTGTAAAAACTTTGATGAAGGCGATTGAAAATAATACAGCTCTTGCCAAAGGCGTTCATGGTGTGGTCGCAAATTTGATTTCAGTTGAGGAGAAATATCAAACTGCGATTGAAATGACCTTGGGGGCTAGTCTTCAAAACATTGTCACAGATGCGGAAGAAGATGCCAAAAAATTGGTGGAATATTTAAAAGAAAATAAAATTGGTCGTGCTTCATTTTTGCCAATTCAGTCTGTGAAAGGTCATAAATTGAGCAATATTAATGCGACTGGAATGCAGGGCTATATTGGGATTGCTTCAGATTTGGTAAAAGCTGACAAACAATATGAGGGAATTATTTTTAATTTGTTGGGCAAAACCGTCATTGTTGAAAATATGGATGCTGCAATTAGTTTGGCGAAAAAGAATAAATATAGTTTCAAAATTGTGACACTTGGTGGGGATGTGATTAATCCTTCAGGCATGATTTCTGGTGGTTCTGTGGCACCTAAAACAGCTAGTATTTTAGGTAGAGAGACGGAAATTAAAAAATTAGAAGTCGAATTGAAAAATTTAGAGGAGAAAATCGCAGCCATCAAGCAAGAAAAGGAAGCGTATGAAAAAAGTATTACAGAAATTTTGAATTCTTTTGAAGAAAAGCAAAAAAAGTTCCAAGAAGTAGAAATTTTGTATGCTACTGAAAAACAAAAACAAGAAACGCTTGGCTTAGAAATTGAGAAATTAGAGACCAAACTTGCGGGATTAAGAGAAAATTTGCAAATAAATGAAAAAGAAAAACAAGAAAATTTGCAAAAACAGGAACATTTTGAAACTCAAGTGAATAAGATAGAGAAAGAAAATAATGAACTAACAGTTATCATAGAGGAATATACGAATTTAAACAAGGATAATCAGAGTTATATGGATGGTTTAAATAGCGAAATAACGAATTTGAAAATATCGGTATCATCTTTTGACGAAGGCGAAAATTCGCTAGATGAAATACTAGCCAGAATTCATCAAGAAATGAAAGAAAGCCAAGAAGCCATTCAGACCAAAAAAGAATTGATGCAAAAAATTGAAGTAGAAAATCAAGAATTAACTGCTAAAATTGAAGCTTTAAAGAATCAAATAGAGTTGTTAGCAAAAGAAGTAGAACATGCCACAGAAAAGGTAGAAAATTTGAAAGGCGAAAGAACTCAGAAAAATGAAAAATTAAAAAATCTAGAGCAAGAAAGTGAAGAGCAAAGTAGCAAAGTAGAGGAACTAAAAACACAAATGACAAAATTGGAAATGAAAAAGTCTAAAATTGAATTAGAACAAAATCAATTAATTAACAAAATGTGGGAAGAATATGAACTGACGCCAAATACAGTAGAAAATGTCGAAAAAATTGAAAATCCTGTTGAAGTGCAAAAACAAGTGACAAATTTAAGAAATGAAATTCGCGATTTAGGAAGTGTTGACATTGATTCGATTGAACGTTATAAAGAAGCTAAAGAAAGATATGATTTCTTAAGTGAGCAAAGACTGGATTTGGAAAATTCCATGGAAAAATTGCGAAAAGTCATTCAAGAAATGACAGCAACCATGCAAGTTCAATTTGAAGAGCAGTTTAAAGTAATTAACAAAAATTTTGATATTGTATTTAAAGAATTATTTGGTGGCGGAAGAGCAGAATTGGTACTAGAAAATAAAGAAAAAGTCTTAGAAGGCGGGATTGAAATCAAAGTACAGCCACCTGGTAAAGCCATTCAAAATTTGGCAGCATTTTCAGGAGGAGAAAGAGCCTTTATTGCTATCGCCTTGTTGTTTGCTATTTTGAAAATCAATCCTTCTCCTTTTTGTGTGCTAGACGAAATTGAGGCAGCGCTAGATGATGTCAATGTAGCTAGATTTGCAGAATATTTGAAAACATTGTGCGAAAAAACGCAATTTTTAGTCATCACACACCGAAAAGGAACGATGGAAGTAGCCAATACGGTTTATGGTATCACAATGGAGGAAAAAGGAATTAGTAAATTATTATCAATGCAACTGAATTAACAAAAAACAAGAAAAAAAGAGAAAACGTAAGAAAAATAGAGTAATGGCAAAAAAATCCAATAAAAATAAAGTATAATTTTACAAAAATATGCAAAAAATAGGTTAAAACCATAAATTTTGAATTGCAAAATTTGAAAAAATATGGTATAATTAATATATATGTGTGTAAAACCGCAAAGAAAAGGAGTGAAGTTTATTTTATTACAATGGGTTAAACATTACACAAAAGAGATTGCAAAAGCCCTAGAAATAACAATATTTGGAGCCTTAATCATAAGCCTTGTGGTATGGATTAAATATAAGCCAGCTTATGAAGTAGAATTATTAGGTGAAAAGTTAGGTTATATTGAAAATAAAGAAAATTTAGAATTAGAATATAAAAACTATATTGAGAATATTTCTGGAAATGTAGCTTTTCGAGAGAAGACAGCAATGCCAGAATATGAATTAAAACTAATTAATAGGGACAAACAAACTAAAGAAGAAGAAATTTTATTGGCTTTAGAGGCAACCGTGAAAACAACGTATAGAACCTATGCAGTAACAGTCGATGGTGTAAAACAGGCATCTGTTTCTACACAAGAAGAAGCCAAAAATATTGTAGAAACTTTAAAATCAGATATTGATGCTGACAGGATTGGTTTCAATATAGGAATTATTGAGGAATACACAGATAATTTACAATTACAATCAGCGCAGGAGGCTTCTGGTATTTTAAATACCTTTAAAGTAGCCAAAATCACAGCATACAATGAAGCACAAGAAACCAAACGTAAAACGGCACAAGAGGAAGCAAAAAAGAAAATCATTTCAACTAAAACAGTACAAAGTGTAGGAACGATTGCAGGAATTAATTTGGCAAAACCAGTAAGTGGTAGTATTACATCAAGATATGGTAGCAGAAGTTCCATTCGTTCAGGTAGTCATACAGGACTTGATATTGCGACATCTTCTGGAACGCCGATTACGCCAATTGCACCTGGAACTGTTACTTGTGCACAAAGAAAGGGTTCGTATGGAAATTTAGTCATTGTCAACCATGGAAATGGAATTGAATCCTATTATGCACATTGTAGTGTGATTTATGCAGCAGTTGGACAGCAAGTTGATTGTCATACAGTTATTTCAGCAGTTGGTTCGACAGGAAATTCCACAGGACCACATTTGCATTTAGAAATTAGACAAAATGGAACACCACTTAATCCAGAAGATTATTTATACTAAAAAATAAACCAAAAGGGGAAAATTATGGATAGAATGAAAACTTTTCTTATATATGTCTTATTGATTGTAGGATTTTTCGCACTATCTATGGTATTGGAAAATGGATTATTACTCGCCATGTATTCTAGTATTCATGGCGAGTTTGATGGCTATTATACAAGGACAGGCAATTATTTTCAGCTCGAAAATATGACAACAAAAGCCTCGAATGTGAATGGCTATATGAGTTTTGATTTGAGAAATTCAACAGGTGTTGCAGTCAATCAATGTTATTTAAAAATAGAATTATATAATGAGCGAGATTTGTTAGCAGATACAGAATATGTAGAAATTCGTCAAATGGCACCAGATAGTACCAAAAATTTTGCTATCAAATTTAAAGCAAACAATATTGATAGTTACGCCATTTCAATAGCAACAACTCTGCCAGACAAAACCAATATTGTTAATGTTTTAGGTTGGGAAATTGATTTGAGTAATGTTTTCGGGCTTGGTATTGATTTAACAGATGTTACTATTTTTGGAACCAAATTAACAGATATGTTTAGCTGGACCAATGTAAAAAGTGCAGGAAGTAGTTTCTGGAATTGGAGTGTATTTTTCTTAAGTAGCATTCCATGGTGGGGCTACGGACTTGGTTGGTTATGTATTGTAGGTTTATTATAAAAAACGAAGGAAGAAAGGAAGAAAAAATGGAGGATTTACAAAGCAAAGCGTTAAATATTAGAAGAAATATTGTTGAAATGATATATGAGGCTTCTTCAGGTCACCCTGGAGGAGCTTTGTCATGCGTGGATTTATTGACATGTTTGTATTTTTCGGAGATGAGGGTGGACGTCAATAATCCGAAAGATGAAAATCGAGATAGGCTAGTTTTGTCAAAAGGACATGCGTCCGCTGCTTTATATGCTACTTTGGCAGAAAAAGGATTTTTGGCAAAGGAAGATTTGAAAGGTTTCCGTAAGATTGACAGTATTTTGCAAGGACATCCTGATATGAAAAAAATTCCAGGTGTAGATATGTCGACTGGTTCTTTGGGACAAGGTTTATCTGCGGCAAATGGTATGGCGTTGGCTGCTAAATTGGACCAAAGAGACTACCGCGTTTATTGCATTATGGGTGACG
This sequence comes from uncultured Clostridium sp., assembly GCA_948467875.1. Lineage (GTDB taxonomy): Bacteria > Bacillota > Clostridia > TANB77 > CAG-508 > Scatovivens. The sequence continues at coordinate 2,227 of CAOKFZ010000011.1, read as the reverse complement.
GCGAGATTGAGGAAGGGCAAATTTGGGAAGCAGCTATGACAGCAAGTCATTACAAGTTAGATAATTTATGTGCGATTGTAGATTATAACAATTTGCAAATTGACGGGAAAATTACGGAAGTCATGAATTCTGTGCCAATTGATGAAAAGTTCAAAAGTTTTGGTTTCAATGTTATCAATATTGATGGACATGATATAGAGGAAATTTTAGGGGCTTTTGAAAAAGCGAGAACTGCAAAAGGTAGACCAACAGCAATTATTGCGAAAACAGTGAAAGGCAAAGGTGTTTCTTTTATGGAAAATCAAGCTGGCTGGCATGGAAAAGCACCTTTAAGAGAAGAATATGAAATGGCAATGAAGGAGCTTGAAATTTAAGTGTACTATTTAGAAAAAAGATTTTGTTAAAATGGATGATGTGTATATATTTGGCTTGGGAAATGTATTAGTCATACCAATGAATGTGGAAAAGCTTTATGAAAAGTTAGAATGTGGGATTTCCTATCAAGAATTTCTTATGTTTTTTCAGAAAGATTATTCTGTAATAGATGCCCACAAAGGGCTTATATCAGACGAAACGCATATTGAAAAATTGTTAGCATTTGCCAAAAGTCGAAAAACAATAGAAGAATATAAAAAAATTTATAAAGATGCCAAAAATGGACTTTTTAAAGAAACGGTTGATGTGATAGAAAATTTGAAAAAAGATGGAAAGAAAGTATGCCTTTTATCTAATTTAAGAAAAATTGATTTTGATTGGTTTAAAACCATATACGATGTATCGAAATTTGATGAGTTATTTTTGTCTTATGAAATGCATATGAACAAGCCAGATAAGAGAATATACGAAACAGTAATAGAGAAATTAAAAATATCGCCGTATCAAATCTATTTTTTTGATGATAACAGCGAAAATATATTAAGTGCAAAAAGTTGTGAAATAAATGGTTATTGTGTAACAGGAGATAATATAAAAAATACATTTGAAAAGATTTATAAAGGAGAAGATTATGAGATTGAATAAAAAAATAGCAACTCGTCAAAGTTTTGGAGAAAGTTTGGCAGAATTAGGAAAAGAAAATGAAAAAATTGTTGTTTTAGATGCCGATTTGTCGGCTGCCACAAAAACAAGTATTTTTGCAAAAGAATTTCCAGAGCGCTTTTTTGATATGGGAATTGCAGAACAAGATATGATGTCAACTGCAGCAGGACTAGCAAGTTGTGGCAAAATCCCCTTTGCAGCAACATTTGCGATGTTTGCGACTGGTAGAAGTTATGACCAAATCCGAAATAGTATTTGCTATCCCAATTTGAATGTAAAAATAGCAGGAACGCATGCAGGAGTAACAGTTGGAGAGGATGGCGCGACACACCAAATGCTAGAGGATATTGGTTTGATGCGAGGTTTGCCGAATATGAGAGTGATGTGTCCATCAGATGATTTGCAGACCAAATGGGCGATTGAAGAAGCGTCAAAAATAGCTGGTCCAGTCTATATTCGATTGTGTCGATTGGCTAGTCCCGTGATTTATGAGGAAAAGGATTTTACATTTGGAAAAGCAGTTGTGCATGGAGAAGGGACAGATGCCACAATTTTTGCTACAGGAATTATGGTATCCAGAGCGTTAGAAGCCAAGGAAATGTTGGAACAAGAGGGAAAATACGTTAGAGTTGTTGATATTCATACGATTAAGCCAATTGACAGAGAAACGATTGTAAAATGTGCAAAAGAGACGAAACAATTGATTTCCATTGAGGATCATAGTGTGATTGGTGGTCTAGGAACAGCGATTGCAGAAGTTTTGACAGAAGAATATCCAACAAAATTAATGCGTTTAGGCATGCAGGACACTTTTGGGAAATCTGGAAAAGCAGAAGAGTTGTTGGATTATTTTGAATTAAATGCAGAAAAACTAAAAAAATGTGTCAAAAGTATAGACAATTTGTAAAATTTGTGATAAAAATAAAAAAGTGTGGGTTGATGCCTATATCAACCCTAATTTACCAAAAATGGACACACAATTATGAATTTTGAATGGAGAATTTGTGAAAATTGTGTGAATTTTTAAATATTCGGGTGTCGCCAAGCTGCTGAGGTTGTTCGAGCGTAAGCGAGTTACAACGTCAGTATGCGAATGTCTGCACCTAACATTTATTCGGGTGTCGCCAAGCGGTAAGGCATCGGACTCTGACTCCGACATGCGTTAGTTCGAATCTAACCACCCGAGCCA
>CAOKFZ010000010.1 GCA_948467875.1 uncultured Clostridium sp. | reverse complement strand
CCGCTATTCGCCTTTTTTCTTGCTTTTTCATTTGCTTCCTCCTTTTTCATTTTTAATGTAGTTCATATTTTTCACAAAATATGAACCAAATTATCCGTAATTCGCTTTGCTCAAACGGTTAATTTAATTTTAGCACTCGTTTGAATGATAGTCAACACTTTTGTTGTATATTCTTGTTTTTTAATTATTTTGTTACATAATTGTAATAATATTTCATTTATTCAAATGCTTTTTCGCCTCTTTGAATGCATTTTTCTACTTAAATTTAAATTTATAGTATGATATAAGAAGTGAATTTTAATATGTATAATGGATGGTTAATTATGTTTTTTTTGAGAAGATTAAGAGATTTAAGAGAAGATAATGATTTAAATCAAACAGTACTCGCAGAACTATTGAAAATAACAAGACAATAATATAGTCTTTATGAAACTGGAAAACGTGAAATTCCAGCTCGCTACTTACAAACTTTGGCAAAATATTACCATACTTCAACAGATTATATTTTAGAGTTGACAGACGATACAAAACCATCTACTCCACCATACAAAAAGAACCTATCTGCATAGGTTCTTTTTATATTTATTTTTCTATCCATTTTACAAGATTTAGATTCTCTTGGTCAAGCAACATTTCATGTTTTGGCACAACCCTAAAGGTATAGCCAAAATTACCACCTGTTGTAAGTTTTATTGTTGCTTCGTACCAATATACATGTTCCCCTAAATCTTCGCCAACTTTTTTCATGCTTTGTGTAAACACATTTTTTACCGTTCCATTGTCTTGAATCTGTCCAAAATACACTTGTGTTTCTATATTTTCTTCAGCAATATTCGGCAACTTCACTTGACACTTCACTGTAATGCTACTACCTGCAATTAATTTTTCGTTATCAATATTTTTGTCTTGCGAAACTGAAATTCGATTCCAATTCATCTTCAAATTTCGTTTCCATTCTTCATAAGAAGCCACCTTTTCTAAATCTTGGAAATATTTCCTATTTAAATTACATAGCGGCATGTACAGATGGTTAATATAGTCCACCACCATTCTTGAAGTGCTATACTTTCCACCTGTGGTTTTAATTGAATTTTTCATCAATTGTACCCATTGGTCTGAAATCCCTTCTTGGTTCTTTTTATAATAAATCGGCACAATTTTGTCTTCCAAAATGTGATAAAAACTATTACTATCAGCCTTATCTTGCTCTTCATAGGAATTATACGTCGCATTGGTACCAATTGCCCAACCATTATTGCCAGTGTATCCTTCAGCCCACCAACCATCTAAAATGCTACAATTTAGAACGCCATTGACAGATGCCTTCTCGCCACTTGTTCCAGATGCCTCCATTGGTCTTCTTGGATTATTTAGCCACACATCAACACCACTTATCAAATATCTTGACATCGCAATATCGTAATTTTCCAAAATAAAAATTTTTCCTTTAAATTGTGGCATCAATGACATCTCATGAATATATTTTATCAAATCTTGCCCTTCTTTATCTTGTGGATGCGCCTTTCCTGCAAAAATAATTTGAACTGGCTTTTTCTCATTGTTCAAAATTTGGGTTAATCTTCCAATATCTTTAAAAATCAAAGTTGCTCTTTTATACGTTGCAAACCTTCTTGCAAAACCAATTGTCAAAGCCTCTGGATTTAAGCTGTTGACCATTTCCATAACTTTATCATAACCGACTTCTGTATTTTCAAAACGTTTCATTAGATTACGTTTAATCACTTGAATCAATTTTCTTTTTCTTTCAACATGCACTTCCCACAATTTCTCATTTGGAATATTGTCAATCGCCTCCCAAGTTGTATCCAAGTGAAGGTTATCTTGCCAATAAGCTGGCAAATATTCATTATATAACTCTTTCAATTTAGGCGCCAGCCAACTACATGTGTGGATTCCATTTGTAACATACGTAATCGGCGATTCATCTTCTGCAATTTCCGGCCAAACTTCGCTAAACAATTCTCTTGAAACCTCTCCATGCAGTTTACTCACACCATTTTTCTTGCCTGCTATTTTCAGCGCCAAAATTCCCATATTAAAGCCTGGCTCTAGCGAACTACATTCCTTCATTCCCAAACGCAAAAATTCGTCTCTTGAAATCCCAAGTTTTTCACACAAATTTTTGAAATATCGATCCACTAAATTAATGTCAAAAATATCGTTTCCAGCAGGAACTGGTGTATGTGTTGTAAACACTGTTTGTACACTTGTCATTTCTCTTGCAATCGAAAAAGAAACCTGTTTTTCTTTCATAATATTTTTAATTAATTCTAAAATCAAGAAAGAAGAATGCCCTTCGTTCATATGATACAAAGTTGGGTTATAGCCTAATACTTTAAGCGCCTTAACACCTGCCATTCCTAGTACAATCTCTTGACGAATTCTCATTTCTTTATCGCCACCATACAACGTCATGGTCACATTTCTCAAATCTTCGTCATTTTGCTCAATATCAGAATCCATCAAATAAAGCTTAATTCTACCAACATTCACTTGCCATAATTTCAAATAAATTTTTCTGTCTCCCAAATCCATGTCAATCACTACATCTTCATCAGCATCATTTTTGACTGGATTAATTGGCAAATTATACAAATCAATATTGTGATATTCTGAACATTGTTCCCCATATTCATTAATTTTTTGATGAAAATATCCATTTTTATAAAGCAACCCACAAGCCACAAATGGCAACCCCAAATCACTCGCTGATTTCAAATGGTCCCCTGACAAAATGCCAAGTCCACCTGAATAAATTGGAATTGTCTCATCTAAACCATATTCTGCTGAAAAATAAGCAATTAAATCTTTTTTATTATTGAAATAATTTTTATCAAACCAAGTATCGTTGCTTTTCATATAGCTATCAAAATTTTTGACGTTTTGGTTATATTCTTCCAAAAATTTGCTATTTTGTGACATCGCTTCAATTTTTTCTTGGTCCACTAATTTTAGAAATTTGACAGGATTTTTGGTTTGCTCCCACAAATCAATATCCATCATTTGAAATAATCTTAAAAACTCTGTATTCCATGACCACCACAAATTATTGGCAATTTCATTTAGTCTTTTAATCGAATCGGGAAGTTGTGGAACAACTGTGATTTTATTGAATATATACATGATATATTCCTCCTTTGTAAATTATAATTTTCAACACTCTTTTGTTTTTATCATTATATTTTAATTGGGTTATTTTGTCAATTGTTTTTTGGAATATTTAAAATTTTATATTACATTTTTGTAACATTTAACACAAACCACTTTTTTTATGGTATAATTTGTTATGGTAGGGATATTATGTATCGTTTACCATAAAGATTATAAATTTTGAAAAAAACGGACTAATCATATAAAAATTTACATTTTGAAAGGATTGTGGCAATTATGGATTTAAATTCTTTAGAAAATATTCGACTATTGCGTAACTGTATTGCAATAGAAATTCAAAAAATTCAAGATAGTGACAATAGTGAAAGTTTGGAAATGCAAAATAAAATCAATAACTATACCAACCTTTTTCACCTTTTAATTAGAGCTGACGCTGAAAATGTTTTGCAAAGTCAAATTGGAGATTTGGCAAAATTAGGCACTTATATGCTTTCTACGCCACCAGAAGAGATTTTGGAAAAATACGAAAATATTGTCAAACAATCCATGTTAGATACGAATACCTATGATGAAAAAAAATTTAATCGATTCAAAGATGCTTTTTACTCTGATTTCAAAGAAAACAAGAAGGAGCAGCAACAGCCTAGCCCAAACACCGATGGTAACTTAACTTCTACCATGAATGATTTTCAAAAACTTTTTGAAAATCACAAACCCTATAACATGTCGCCATCACAATTTAGGGATTTTTCGGCACACTTTAAAAATCTTGTCAGCGCTTTTGGAAAAGATAAGTTTCAACAATATTTCGAACCCTTTGGTCAAACAGTTACTGGTATGCAAATCTCTTATGACACAACCAATTATTCGAAAAAAACTTATCAAACCACTTTAACACTTTTAGATAGTACTGGAATGAAGTCTAGCCATTCTTTTAAAGAAACAGCCCCTGCTTCTTTAGAACTTGCAAAACCTTACCAAAATTTGTGTTATTCTTACCTTGAAGCAGATAGATATTCTACTATTGATACCAGTTTATTAGACCCAACTAGCATCAGACAACAAATGGATACTTTTACAAAATGTTATAAAAATTTAAAAGATATGGTTCCTCTTATCATTAATATAAGAGACAATAGAATTATCATTTCAGGAAAAAGTGACTGCGAAATAGAAAAAACTCAAGAAAACACTACTACACAGGATTTAACAGAAGAATTTGCCATTTAAAACCGTGTGTATGCGTTGTTTAACAGTTGTATATTCTTGACTTTTCATACATTTTGTGCTATAAAATTGTAAAAATATAGAATTTTATACCTTCTATTAATGGCAAAACCAAGCGCACCCTATAAAGAGTGCGCTTGGTTCATAACTATAACTTACGATTTTATTCGATTTTGATTGCCTTACCATTATACAAGAGATCAGACCAGCGGGTAATAAGCGTTCCCATATACTTAAAACTTCCGCCAATTGGCAGGTTAAGCATACGTTGCAGAACATAATCATCCAGAATCTCCATATAATTGCAAATTGCTTTTGCTGTCATAAGTCCCGGTGCTAATTCCTCCATCGTATAGACTTCATTTATTGCCGCTTCAATTTTTTCATCGCTTGCACCATTTTCGAATATGATGCCCATAACCCGAAAGCATTTATGGCTTTTGTCTGCTGCATCTTGAGTTTTGTTATATGTTGTTGTCGTTTTCATAGTTAGTCTCCTTTCTGTGCCATCCTTAATTCGTGGTATGGTCTTATCAGATATATTCATAACATTACTACTAACTATATTGTACCATATTTACATAAAATTGTCAAGTTTTACTAAAAAAGCCATCATACTAGTTTTTTTCTAGTATAATGACTTTATATTATTTTAATATCCTGGTTTTTCTAAAAGTCGAAACATATTTCTCTTATATTCTTCCACACCTGGTTGATTAAATGGATTAACACCCAAAAGATTTCCAGAAATGGCAACCGCTTTTTCAAAAAAGTAAATTAATTCTCCGATATTTTCCTCATCCAATTTTTCAATTTCAATCAGCAAGTTTGGAACATTTCCGCTCACATGTGCTTGAATAGTGCCCTCCATTGCCTTTTGATTTACATAACCCATTTCCTTTCCAGCTAAATAATTCAAACCCTCCAAGTTTTGGTCATCTTCTTGAATAACAATTTCAGAAGAATTTTGATTAATTTTCAAAACCGTTTCCATAAGATTACGCTGACCATCTTGGATATATTGCCCCATCGAATGCAAATCTGTTGTCAAATCCACGCCTGCTGGAAAAATTCCTTTTTTATCTTTTCCTTCACTTTCTCCATAAAGTTGTTTCCACCATTCTGTAAAATAGTGAAGTTTTGGCTCATAATTTGCCAAAATTTCGATTGTTTTTCCTGACTTATATAACAAATTTCGAACCAATGCATATTTGTAACAATCATTATATTTTACTTCTGGATCGTTGTATTTGTCTTGCGCTAGTTTAGCACCCATCATCAATTTTTCGATATCAATTCCAGCTGTCGCAATTGGCAATAATCCAACTGCCGTAAGCACTGAAAACCTTCCTCCTACATTATCTGGAATGACAAACGTTTCATATTTTTCTTTGTCTGCCAATGTCTTTAGAGCCCCTTTAGCTTTGTCAGTCGTCACATAAATTCTTGATTTTGCCTCTTTCACACTATATTTATTTTCCAATGCCTCACGGAAAATACGAAATGCAATCGCAGGTTCAGTCGTCGTTCCAGATTTGGAAATCACATTAATGGAAACATCTTTATTAGCAATTAAGTCAAGCAAATCATTCATATAAACCGGACTAATATTATTTCCTACATAAAAAATTTGTGGCGTTTTTCGTTTGGCTTTGTCTTGCAAATTGTAAAAAGAATTCGTTAGCGCATCAATCACTGCTCTTGCTCCCAAATAAGAACCACCAATTCCAATCACAATCAGTGCATCTGAATCACTCTGAATTTTCGCAGTCGCTTTCTTAATTCTCTCAAACTCAGCCTTATCAAAATTAGTTGGCAATTCTAGCCATCCCAAAAATTCTTTTTCGTCATTGGCTTTTGCGCCAAGTTCCCCATGAATTTTAGCAACCCTACTACTGTATTCTTGCAACATTTTTTCTGTAATACTTGAATTTTCAAAATTAAATTTTATCATAAATACCTCCTAAATTTTTTTATTTTCTAATATTTTTTTCATTTCTTCAAATCGTTTTATTTTAGCAGTTGTTGTTTTGATAAAATCCTCTGTTGTCAAAATCAAATGTTTCATGTATTTATATTTGGGTAATTCTTTGTTAATTTCTTTAATTTGGTTCCACACTATTTTTTCAAATTCCTCGTCAGACAAATCTGGATATTTCTCTTTGCGAACGATTTCATCATACTGAATTTTTACAGAAACGTCTACATCATCATCCTTTGGAAAACCAAAAACCATACTTTCTTTTACGACATCGATTTGATTGACTAATTCTTCCAATTCTTCTGGAAAAACCTTTTTTCCATTTTTCAAAACAATGACATTTTTCTTGCGCCCTGTTATAAACAAATATCCTTCTTCATCAAAATATCCCAAATCGCCAGTATAAAACCAACCATCTTTTAGCACTTCCTTGGTCGCCTCTTCATTTTGATAATAACCAAGCATGACATTTGGTCCCTTTGCTATAATTTCACCAATGCCTTTTTCATCTTTGTCAATAATCTTGACTTCCACATTTCGCATCGGAAAACCAACTGAACCATATTTGCTATATTTCTCGTTTTCCGCTGCAATCACAGGAGACGTTTCTGTTAGTCCATATCCTTGAATGACTTTAATTCCTAACTCATTAAAACCTTTTGCCACTTCTTTGTCAAGACTTGCTGCGCCACTAATAATCATTCTCATGCTGCCACCTAAATTGTCAATGATTTGTTTAAATAATCTTCTTCTCACATCAATTCCAAATTTTAACAAAAAGTTACTCACTTTTTTCGCCTGTTCAACAGTTTTCACTTTTCCATGTTTGACAAGCTCTTTTTGAATTCTACCATAAATCGCTTCAATTAGCAATGGCACTCCTACAAAAACTGAAACTTTATATTCTCGAAAATTTTCTGAAATATGTCTCAAGCCATCTGGAAATGCTGTTGCTACGCCACTTGCTAGCATCATCATTTGCCCTGTTGAGCCAAACGTATGGTGATACGGCAAAAATGCCAAATTGACATCTGTTTCCAAAAATCGCTCCACACATTTCATCGAATAAATATTTTCTGCAATATTTTTTTGTGTTAACATGACTGCTTTTGAACTAGAAGTGGTTCCTGAAGTAAATAAAATAATGCGCATCTCGCTTGATGCAATTTCTTGATTTTCATATTCTTTTGTATCCGCTTTTTTGCCAAGTTCAATTATGTCTTCTATATTTTTTACGCCCTCGATTTTATCCATGCAAATCAATTCTTGCAAATTTGTTTTTTCTTTTAAAGTTTGCACGATTTCAAAATATTTCTCTTCAAATATAATTGCATCTGCTTTGCTTTGTTTTAAAGAATTCTCAATTTCCGTGTCCGTCAAGCCTTTATCCAACGGCACAACCGTTATATCTCCCAGCAAAGCTGCCACATAACTCAAAATCCATTCATAACGATTTTTGCCAATAATCGCAACTCTTTTGCCTTTCATTCCAAGCTGGAATAATCCATTTCCGAAAAATTTTATTTGCTCGCCAAATTCTCGGTACGTAATTTTTCGCTTATCTTTAAATATAAAAGCTGGATTTTCTGCGTATTTCTCAATGGATGCCTGAATTAGTTCTTTTAAATTCGAATACTTTGGATAATCATAAAAATACTCCGTATTTTTCATACATCTCCCTTTCTCGTTATCTAGTTTTCAAAACGATTATATGTCATTTAAAAAATAAAGTCAATTATTTTATTGAAATTTCCTATATTTTGTGATAAAATATTTTTATTGTTAAATAAAAGGAGTTACTTTATGGACAAAAATATGTTTTCAAAAATAGCCAATCATTCCCTTCCTAAATGGAATGACCTACCAGAACTAGATTTATACATGGACCAAGTCATTGCTCTCATGGAAAAATATCTTGCCGATATTTCCACTCCAGATTCCAAATTGATTACTCCTTCCATGATTAATAATTATGTAAAATTAGGAATTTTGCCTCCTCCCCAGAAGAAAAAATATTCCCGTGAACATTTAGCTTACTTGATTATTATATGCAGTTTAAAGCAAGTTATGCCCATTTCTAATATCAAAGCCATGATTGACGAAGAGCTTTCTTCCAATACCATTGCCGAAATACTAGATTTTTATAGCAATTTATATGACGCAACTTTTCACATCATTTTGGAAACTTGCTCAAATCACTTAAAATCCGACACTCAAAATTTGTCTGAAATTGAAAGCACTTCACTTTTTACAGCTCTTGTTGCCACAAACTGCATTAATATTTCAAACAAGATTTTCTATATGAACAATCCACAAAAGCCAAAGAAATCAAAGAAAAATAAAATAAAGGAGAAAGAACAATGATAAATATTTATGATTTTTTTGAGTTTGATGAAAATGGCATTGCAGTTCAAAAGCCAATTAATCGAATTGCTTATACAAAAGAAGATATTGACTACAAATTAAAATATATCAAGGCAATGCAAGAGCTAGGTATGGAAGTCACAATTGATAAAGCTGGAAATATTTGTGGTACAATTCCCGGAAAAATTCGTACCGATAAAAGTATTGTTTTGCTTTCCCATACCGATTCTGTTGACAACGGTGGTCAATTTGACGGTCCCTTGGGTGTGTTTTCTGGTCTAAAAACGGCTGAAACGATGATACAAAATAATACCCAAAATCCTGTTAATTTGAAAATCGTTATTTGTGCTTGCGAAGAATCTTATCGTTTTGACGGAAAAGCTTGTATTGGAAGCAAATATTTACGTGGCGACAATCTAGATTTTGACAAAACCATTTCTCGTGATGGACTTTCTCTGCAAGAAATTGTTACGAAATACAAAGCAGATTTATTGGAAGCAGTGGAAAAAGTTGGCTTAAAACCGCTTAAAGAAGTTGACAAAGTACTTGACAGCAATAACGAAATTATCACAGCCATAGAAGGTCATATCGAGCAAGCTAATACACTTCATGACCACCACAATAATATTGGCATTTGTACTTCTATCACTGCTCCCTATCGTTTAAATGCTGATATTTCTGATATTAAAACGGCTGCAGATTTCATTTGTGATTTAACACACAATGCCAAACAGCCTGAAAATTTACAAAAATATCGTGCTACTGTGCCAAATTTTTCAATTAAAAATGAAATCAATCCAGAAGATTTGCAAGATAAACAAATCCTTACATTTCGTGCAAAAGGCAAAGCTAATCATTCTGGCTCAACTCCTATGAATCAAAGAAAAGACGCTGTTTATGGCACCGCAAAACTAATCCAGCTATTATCTGATGTGCCAGATATCCAATTTCTTGAAACCTATACACCAAGTTATAACAACAATGGTATTACCGATTGTTGCGATTTGCAGTTTGCTGTAAGTAAAAATTTGCCTTATAGCCAAATCATGCAATTACTAAATCATGCTCAGAATATTGCGAATGTCAATTTTGAACACATTCCTGCTATTCAAAAAGTAGACGAAAAGGGAGAACCTCTTAATCAGAAAACTGGATTATTTATCGATGTTCGTCAACAAATTGGAATGGAGCCTAGTTTAACAAGTGACATGATTTGGTATTGCATCAAAGACATTATCCATACAACTGGTAAAAATTGCCATATGAGCATTACGTCAAAAGGAACTCCTTATGCCACAAATGCAGATTTGGTAGATTTAGCAGAACAAATTTGCACCGAAAATAAGATTGATTATGAAGTTCTTAAATCATGGGCGGGGCACGACTTAGCAACACTTACTTCAAATGAACTTGTTCGAACCATTTTGCTATTTTGTGCAAGCACAGGTGGAAGCCACAATCCAAATGAAACAACTACTCTTGAAAACATCCATTCTCTGATTGATATCGAATCGAAACTCGCTCAAAAAGAAATGGAGAGAGCAAATGAAATTTATCAAATTAAAACTGAAAATGAAATGGAAGCAGAAATAGCATAATCATTTTATTAACTATTAAACAAAGACCAGAAATTATCTGGTCTTTTCCTATTTTTATTTAATAAAAACATTGACAATACACTACAATTGTTATAAAATAAACAAAATTTGTTTTCAAGTATGTTTTTATTCAAAAACATGTCTTCCAAATTAAATTTAATTCATATACTAGCCTTATTTTCTAAGTTTTAATTGAAAGGAGGTGATACTATATGAAACACATTTTTAATGTACTAAAGAAATTATTCAAAAAAAGAATACATATTATTGTGCACATTAAAGTATTTTTTTCTGAGTAAAGAAACGCTGTAGTGAATCTGCCACCTCACTACAGCTTCTTTTATTTTATATAAAACACATTTTTTATCTTAAGAAATTTATTTTTTAAAACTTATTTCCTAAGCTTTATTTATATTATACTCTTTTTTTCTTTTTGTCAATAGTTTTTTTATGTTTTTTTCAAAATCCATACTGACACACTTCCATCTTGACACTTAAATTCGCCATTTCCATTTTCATCAATTGCAACAATTTCTTGTATATTTCCTAAACAATCTTGAAATTCTTTCCCAGCAAAATCCATTCCCATGTTCATACAAATGCTTCCTGCTTTTTCATTTGTCATAACAACTGCAACACCAGAATTTTCATGTTCAAAATCACCCTTTCGAGCAAATCCAATTAAATCTTCATTTTCAAAATAATCCTGCTGTTCTCCATAGCAATACAATTTTCTCACTTTCAAAAGCTCATCTAAAATCTCATTTTGGCCTGCCATTCCTTTTTCTGGAATTCCATAATAATCTCCATAAAATACACAAGGCAAACCGTCTTTTCGGAGCAAAATCAAACTATACGCAATTGGCTTAAACCAATCTGGAATCCACGACTCCAATGCTTGCCCTATTTGCGTATCATGGTTATCCACAAATGTTACCGCTTTCTGTGGATTACTTTGTACCAACGTTCCGTCAAAAATCGTTCGCATATCAAATTCGCCATTACTCGTTGCTGCTTTCAAAAAATTATAATGCAATGGAACATCAAACAAATTCATGCAACCTTTTGATTGTTCCAGATAATGATTAATCGTATCAATATTGGCGCTCCAATATTCGCCAACCACAAACAAATCCTTATTCACACTATCTTCGACATCTTTCAGCCATTCTGGAAAAAACTCGCTTCTAATGTGCTTGACGGCATCGAGCCTCAAGCCATCCACTTGCGTTACAGCCAAATACCACTTTCCCCAATTCGTCAACTCTGCCACAACATCATAATTATTCAAATCAATATCAGCACCCATCAAATAATCAAAATTACCTTTTTCTTTATCCACATTTTCATCCCAATGCTTGCCATAAAACTTATAAATCGATGCCGTTTCAGTGCTATCATCCCAATCTACGCCATGAAAATGCGTCCAATTCCACTTAAAATCTGAATAGGTATTTCCCCTGCCCGGAAAATTATATTTCGTCCACGCTTTGATTGGTCTTGCTTCTGACATACTCTCATTTCGATTGTCCGCATTTTCCTGAATGGCTAAAACTTCTTCTGTCTCGTCAGCCCCCATTTTATGATTTAAAACAATATCGGCAATTACCTTTATATTTTTCGCTTTTAATACTTCAATTGCATTTATGTATTCCTCTTTTGTGCCATACTTTGTCGGAACAGAACCTTTTTGGTCAAATTCTCCCAAGTCATACAAATCATAAACTCCATATCCAACATCGTTTTTCCCACCAGAACCTTTATAAGCTGGTGGAAGCCACACATAATTAATTCCTAAATTTTTCAAATGGTCACTGTCTTCTGCCAAACGTTCCCAATGCTTGGTATCATTTGGCAAATACCATTCAAAATACTGCATCATTGTGTTATTTTGCGTTTTCATTTTCGTTCCTTTCTGAATGATTCCTTATTCTGTAAGGGCACAGTGCACCGTGCCCTCACATTTGTTTTCTCTTTTGTGAATGATATGCGATTTCTAATGAAATACAAGCAGGTGCCAATTTATTTCCCAAATAAATCAATTTCATCATTGTTCCTGGTATAATGATTTTCGTTCCTCGCAAAGTTTGGTCAATCGCATATTTTGCTACATATTCGCTAGATAATCCTTTCAGCGAAAAATTGACATTTGCTACTTTATCAAAATTGGTATTGACTGGACCCGGACAAAGCACACTTACGCTCACTTTTGAAGCATCTTTTTGCAATTCCTTGTTAATTGCTTTTGAAAGCGACACCACATAATTTTTCGTCGCATAATAAGTCGCCATCATAGGACCTGACATAAAACCTGCAATAGAAGCCACATTCAAAATTTTCCCATGATTTTTCTGTTTCATTTGCTTGACGTACAATTTGGTTAAAATATGAAGTGATTTAATATTGGTATCAATCATGGCTAACTCTTTTTCTAAATTCGTTTCCTCAAATTTTCCAAAATCGCCAAACCCTGCATTATTAATCAGCAAATCAATTTCTTGATTTGCCGCAAATAATTTTTCACAATTTTCCTGACTTGACAAATCCATGCACTCAATTTTTACATCAGTTTTCAAGTCTTGCTTTAATTCTTCCAACAAATCGCGCCTTCTAGCAACAATTACCAAATCATAGCCTAGCTTCGACAAATACCTTGCCATATCACGTCCAATTCCAGAAGAAGCACCTGTGATTAAAGCTCTCATTCTTCGGTCTCCTTTATTTCTTTTTCTGGCGTATTTTTCACATAAACGGTTTGTGTTGGATACGCCAAATCAATATTTTCCATTTCTACTAATTTCAATATGTCATAATAAATCTTTTCTTTCACAGATAAAAATTTATTATAATTGGTTTCATTTATGTACAAAAATATTTTTATATCTGAACTATAACTTGAAATCGCATCTAAACTGACTTGCACCGTTTCTGGCAAAACATCTGGATTGTTTGTCAAAATTAATTTCAATTTGGAAATCACATCCATAATCTTATCAGATGAAGTTTCCATACTCAAATTCAGTACAAATTCCAGTCTGCGACTTTCCAATCGATTCCAATTAACAATATACGTAGACGTAATAGTTGAGTTTGGTATCGTTATAATCGTATTATTGGCAGATTTAATACGTGTACTTCGAAAGGTAATATCAACCACATTTCCCTTATGTACACCAACTTCAATAAAATCGCCAATATCAAATGGTTTATCTGTCATAATAATCGCACCGACTCAGCAAACTTTTTACCGTGTCTTGCGCTGCCAAAGAAATAATCACACTTCCCACTCCAAAACCGGCTACCAATCCTGTCAAATCAAAACCACTTACTTTTAAGATAATATAAATTGAAATAATCCAAATCACACCACGAATAATTTTACAAATAAAATTATTCACGATGTCATTGTTGGAATGCCTTAGCCACTTAGCATCTTTTGTAATATTAGAATTGATAATATTAGTTATAAAAATAATGCAAATAACCTCAAAAATTTGATTGATATAAGCCATGACCTCATACTTCAAATCTAGCATTCGAATGGAGCAATATAAACCCAAAAAGATAAAAAAGTTGTTCAAAATTTTATAGGCTCCACTCTCTTTTACTTTCACTTTATTTTTCGTGATTTTAAACACAATTTTCAAAACAATTTGCGAAAATAATTTTCTAAAAATTAGAAAAATTAAAAATATCGCAATTGCTATTTGAATATTAAATAATTTTATGAGATCACTTAAATTAATTTGACTGAGCAAATTTCTAATATTCCCCATATTTTTTCCTCTCTCAATGTTATCCGCGATAAAATGCTTCATATGCTTTGTATGCTTGATAAACATCAAATTTGCTTGTAATTTCATAAGGCGAATGCATGGATAAAACTGGAACACCGCAATCAATCACGCTCATTCCGCGATTTGCCAAAACGACCGCAATTGTTCCGCCGCCGCCAATGTCTACTTTTCCCAATTCTGAAGATTGATAAGTCACACCATTTCTCTCAAAAATGCCTCTTACTTCTGCCACAAATTCTGCTGGCGCCTCTGAAG
Source organism: uncultured Clostridium sp. (assembly GCA_948467875.1). Classification (GTDB taxonomy): domain Bacteria; phylum Bacillota; class Clostridia; order TANB77; family CAG-508; genus Scatovivens. The sequence goes on along the minus strand of CAOKFZ010000010.1, from coordinate 41,105 downwards.
CACCTGATTTTCCTCTTGAACCTGTATATTTTACCATCGTTGGTCCTTTTCCAATAAAACAACTATTCATTTTATCAAATGAAGAAGGAAATGTTGGATCATAAGCTCCATCTACATCTGCTGAAATCACTTTAGAATGATGCAATAATTTTTCCAACGCATTTGGCTTATTTTGACCTGCTTTGTTCAAAACTTCTGTTAAAAAATATTCAAAAGTTCTTGATTCCATTCCTGTTACGCCACAAAAACCGATTTCTTCTTTATCTGTTAAAACGCAAACTGCTGTATTTTTAGGAGTTCCAATATCTAAAATTCCTCTTAACGCTGTATAACAACAAACTTTATCATCTTGCCCATAGGCTGCCACCATGCTTTTATCTAACCCCAAACTTTTCGCCTTGAAAGCAGGCACAAATTCAATCTCTGAACTTGCAAAATCTACTTCTTTGATACCATATTTCTCATGCAATAAATTTAACAAATTAAGCTTAATTTTTTCTGAAACTTTTTCATCATCATAAGGCATACTTCCTGCAACAACATTCAATTCTTCGCCTTGTACGCCATCTTTTAGCTTTCTGTCCATTTGCTGAGCCGCCAAATGTGGCAATAAATCTGAAATCGTAAAAATTGGATCATTTTCGTCTTCCCCAATTGTTACCTCCATTTTTTCGCCATTTGACTTGACAAAAGTCGCATGCATGCTAAGCGGAATATTGGTCCATTGATATTTTTTGATACCTCCATAATAATGTGTTTTGAATAATCCTAATCCACTATCTTCATACAATGGCTTTGGCTTCAAATCAATTCTTGGCGAATCGCCATGTGCTGCCACCATTCGAATTCCATCTTCTAAAGCATTTTCGCCAATCACTGCCGCATAAATGGTTCTCGCACGATTAACAAAAAATACTTTGTCACCTGCCTTCAACTCTTCTTTTTCAAGCAAATCCACAAAACCATTTTTGACCAAAATATCTTTTGAATTTTTCACAATCTCCTTTTCTGTTTTAGAAGTATTCAAATAATCCATATATTCTTCTGCAAATTTAAAAACAGCATTTTTTACTTCTTCTGTCATTCCCTCCCAACCTGTTTTGTGTGAATTAAATAATTCCTCTTTTAATTTTTGACCTTCTGTTCTTTCCATAATATCTTTCTCCCTTCTTTACTTTTGGTTGTCCACAAGCGTTATAAAACGTTTGTACCTTCTTGACAAAACATAATTTTTGTGTACAAAATCATAAAATTTCATCAATCACGGATTCTTTTTCCACAATTTCATTCACAATTGTGTATGCTTTTTGCAAATTTTCCACATGCTCATGTATCATTTCAGAACTATTCGCATGAATGAAAGCAAGTATCTCGCCTTCTTCTACTTTGTCTCCTTCTTTTTTCGTTAAAATCAAACCAACTCGTCTATCAATTTCGTCTTCCTTATTTTTTCTTCCAGCTCCTAAATCCATACTAATTTTACCCACTTTTTCCGCATTTAATTCCTTTACATAACCATTTTCTCCCAAAATAACAGGAATGATAATCGGTGCTTTTTCTAATTTATTTAAATCATATAAATACGAGCTGTCTGCGCCTTGATTTCTCGCTAATTCTGCGAATTTTTCAAAAGCTCTTCCTTGATGGATTGTCTCCCAAATCTGATTTTCTAATTCTTGTGCAGACTCTTTTCGTCCCGCCAATTTCAAACTTTGCACACAAATTGCAAAAACAATTTCTTTGACATCGTCCGCCATTTTTCCATGCAATGCTTCCACTGCTTCGATGAGTTCCAATGTATTTCCTACACTATAACCTAGCGGTTGCTCCATTTTTGAAATCACACAAGACATTTCTCGGTTTTCGCCTTGCCAAATATTTTTCATCAAATTTGCCAACCTCTTCGCCTGTGTTTTATCTTTCATAAACGCCCCAGAGCCATATGTCACATCTATCACGATTTTCTTAGCTCCTGCTGCCATTTTTTTGCTCATAATGCTTGACGCAATCAGTGGAATACTCTCCACTGCTGCAATGCTATCACGCAAAGCATAGATTTTCTTATCCGCTGGCGCCAAATCCATCGTCTGCGAAATCAAACTAATTCCAATTTTCTTCACATTTTCTTTAAATTCTTCAATTGAAATATCGGTTCTGTAGGCAGGAATGGATTGCAATTTATCCACTGTTCCACCCGTAATCCCTAAGCCCCTTCCGCTCATTTTAGCAACTGGCACACCTAAACTTGCAATAATCGGAGAAACAATTAATGTCACTTTATCTCCAATGCCACCTGTACTATGTTTATCTACAATATTTTCTGCAATGCCTGTCAAATCCAATTTTTCGCCAGAATTTGCCATCGCCATAGTAAGTGCTAAAATTTCTTTTTCATTCATTCCGTTAATACAAATCGCCATAATCAGCGCTGCCGCTTGATAATCTGGAATTTGGTCTTTTGTATATTGTTCTACAAAATAGCCGATTTCTGCTTCTGTTAATTCTTTGCCCATTCGTTTTTTATCAATTATTTCAATCATATTCATAATTTTCTCCTTCTTTTGTAAATTTATTTTTCTTTACATCACTTCGATAATTCGTGGCAATGTTGCTATTTTTCGTTTGCTGATTTTAAAGGCATCTTCCAAATTTTTCGTTGAACCAATTACTTTACTTTCTTCATTGGTGTGAATATATGCCACAATTTCGCCAGTTTCCACTTTGTCTCCTATTTTTTTATTCAGCACAATCCCAGCAGATTTGTCAAGTTTGTTCTCATCATTCATTCGTCCTGCTCCCAAATAACGAGCAATCGAACCAACCATATCCGCATCAATGGTTTGAATATAACCTGAGTCTTGTGCATAAACTGGCATCCTAAATATTGCTCTTTGAAATTTCTCAGGATTTTCAAGGTAACTTGTATCACCGCCGCTGCGCTGCTACCATTTCTACAAATTTTTCATAGGCTTTTCCAGATTGCAAAGCCTCCTTAATAGTTTCAGCATTAGATTTCGTATCACGATTTAACCCAAGAATGGCAGCACCTGTTGTCACAACGGATTCTCCTAAATCTTCTGACATTTTTCCTTTCAAAGCCTGAATCACTTCTGCCATTTCTAAATTATGTCCCACTGAATAGCCAACAGGTTCTTGCGCATGAATAATCACGCATTTGACCTCTTTTTCTAACTGCTTTCCAACGGTTTTCAAAATCTTAGCTAATCTTCTGGCTTGCTCTTTTGTCTTTAAATATGTGCCATTTCCATAAATAATTTCAAAAACTACTTTTTTACTGCCAATTGACAAATTAATGCTCATCAAACTTGCCGCTATAATTGGCACACAATCTTGGCAAGCAATCTCATTTCGCAATCGATATATTTTGCTTTCTACTGGATTTAAATTTGCTAGCTGACTTAAAATTCCTACCTTATGTTCTTTTAAAATTGTTTTAAAATCTTGCCATGAAATATCTGTGCGAAATCCTGGAATGGTTTCCAATTTGTCACTAATTCCAATGGAAACTCCCATACCTCTACTTGAAATATTGGCAATTGGCACTCCCAAACTTGCCATAACTGGCAACAAAATTAGCGAAACCTTGTCTCCAACACCACCTGTACTATATTCATTCACAACATCCATACCAAGTTCTTCTAGATTGATTTTCTCGCCACAATCAGCCATTGCAACAGCAAAATACCTCATTTCATTTATCGTCATCCCATCTTTGTAAATATAACTTAAAAGACTTCCTGCTTGTGCTTCTGTTACCTCGCTTTTCTGGTATTTATTCACAAACAACTTTATCTCTTCCTCTGAAAGTTCCTTTCTATTTCGCTTATTACAAATAATCGATTTAATATCCATAAAAATTCCCTTCTTTTGTATTTCACATAAAGTTTTTTATAAATGATTTCCTATGTAGCACACATGGTCCCTTTTCTTTTAAAACTCGAATATGTTCAGCAGTCCCATAACCCTTATGCTTTGCAAATCCATAAATAGGATACACTTCATCCAACTCACGCATGATTCGATCTCTGGTCACTTTGGCAATAATGGAAGCTGCTGCAATCGAATAATTTTTCGCATCGCCTTTGACAACAGAAATATATGGAATTCCACATGTATCAATATGATTTAGTGCATCTACTAAAATTACATCTGGTCTTGTTTTCAAACCTTCTATTGCAATTTTCAAACCTAGCTTTGTCGCATTCAAAATATTGATTTCATCAATTTTTCTTTGGTCAACAATCCCAACACTATAGGCAATCGCCTCTTCCACAATTTGCTCATAAATTCTTTCACGTTTTTTTTCAGCAATTTTTTTAGAATCATTGACACCTTCTATGAATGATTTTTGGGGCATAATCACTGCCCCAACCACAACTGGCCCAGCAAGTGGTCCTCTCCCTGCTTCGTCAATTCCACAAATAAAATTGATTTGTTCCTTTTCATACAACTTATTTTCTTCTGCTTTTAATCTATTTAATCTTTCAATTTCTTTTTCTTTCAACATCTTCTCCCATCACTTATTACTATTTTTTAAACCTGTCATAGAATAATAATTTAGATTATTTTTTGAAGTTTTATTCGAATATAAAATTTCATCATGTTCATAATTTACATAAAAAAATTCATGATTGCCTAACATATCTTTTGCCAAATTTTGTGTCTCTAAATCATCGCGACTCCATTTGTACCAATCCCAATTTAATATATCAGCAACACTTACTTCTGCTTGGTCTGCTATCATTTGCATTTCCTGTTGAGAAAGTGTGATATTCTCTAATTGATTAGAAGAACTAATTTTATATGGTCCTGCACCTATCAAAACATCTTGGTTTTTATCAAAAGAATAACTCTCATGAATCACTTGAACTTTTGCTTGTACCAAATTCATATTCGTCATAATGCGCCCAACTCGCATGTCATCTACCACAGAAAATCCAGAATTCATCGAAACTCCTGCTAAAATCAACAAAATAACAATCACAACAATCAATGAAAAAGTTGTTATTCCCTTATTATTTTTCAACATATGGCCTCCCAAAAAACTTCTCTTTTTTTAAGATTATTTTAATTTATCAAATGTATTATATATATATAATCAAAATTTTTCAATAGAATATTCAAAAATTTATGAATATTTCTATTGTAATTTATAAAATTTTGCATTATGATTAAGATATTAAAAAATTAATATGGAGGCGAAAGCATGGATAATTTTAATGATGGTTTTAAACAATCAAATTTTCCAAAAAATGATACTGGTTTTTCCAAACAAATTTTAACCCCTTTTCTTTCTGGCGTTTTGGGAGCTTCTCTCGTGTTAGGTGTTTGTTTTGGAGTTCCCAATGTCAAAAACAAATTCTTACAGACAAATGAAAAAACTGCTCCTATTGAGCTAAACACAAGCACGTCTAGTTCTAGTATTTCAGCAGACTTAGTGGATTTAGTAGAATATTCTAACACTTCTGTGGCAGTTGCCCAAAAAGTATTGCCTTCTATTGTTGGTATCAAAATTAAATATTCTGTCAATTCTATTTTTGGCGCAAGTGAAGCAGAAGCAACTGGCTCTGGAATTATCATCAGTAAAGATGGTTATATTATCACAAACAATCATGTTGTTTCTACAGAAAGTTCCTCTTCTTATTATACCATAAAAGAAGCATCTAAAATGACTGTCACTCTTTACAATGACACTAAAGAATACGAAGCAACGATTATCGGAACAGATCCTTACACAGATTTGGCAGTTATCAAAATCGACAGTTCTAATTTGGAACTTACCCCTGCTACTTTGGGTAATTCCGAAAATGTAAAAGTTGGTGAATTTGCCATGGCAATTGGTTGTCCTTTAGGACTTGAAATTACTGTTACATCTGGCATTATCAGTGCGGTTAATAGAACTGTTTCATCCGATGATGGCGCGGAATATAATTGCATTCAAACAGATGCCGCAATCAATTCTGGAAATAGTGGTGGCGCTTTGGTCAACAGCAATGGAGAAGTCATTGGAATTAATACATTAAAACTTTCTGGAACTGGTGTAGAAGGCATGGGATTTGCTATTCCAATTAGCTCAACAGTTGATGTCATTGAACAATTAATTGAATTTAAAACGGTAAAAAGACCTTATATTGGAATTTCAGGAGTTCCAGTCGATGAAGACACTGCTAAACGTTACAATTTGCCAAATGGTGTTTATGTTTATACAGTTGAAAAAAATTCTCCAGCCGAAACAGCTGGCATTCAAAAAGGCGATGTCATCACCAAAATTGGCGATACAGAAGTGACCTCTGTGAACGAATTAAATAAAGCCAGAAATACTTACAAAATTGGAGATACCGTTCCACTTACTGTTTACAGAGATGGCAATACAACAGAGTTTCCAGTTACCCTAGGCGAAACACCTTCGCAAGATGAGGAAAAAACGAATGCTACCAATCAAGAAATTGAAGATGCTTTACTAAACAAAAATAACAAGCAAAACAATGGCTCTATTTTCGATTTCTTTAATCGTTAATCCAATCAAAAAAGCGGTAAAATTTGATTTTTACAGCCCCAGAGTGTTGACAAAAAAATCGACACTCTTTTCTTTGTTTATAGTTTGAAAAAAAGAAAGCTTTAATTGCTTTCTTTTTCTTCTACCTCTTCTGTTGGCTCAATTTCTAAATACCCAATTACCTCATTCAATATTTTTCCTGCTACTGGTGCTGCAACACCACCTCCTTGGGTAATTTAAGCAACACTCGAAATTTTGAAAAAATTTCGTAAGTGTTGGCTATATGCGTTAGCAATAACAACACTTTTTTAGACTGCCTCTATATCCAGTTTTAAAGCGCTTTTGTTGTTTTCTATATATTCCAAACACCTCTTAAATTCATCTTCAAACTTAAATTTTATCGTAATATCTCCATTTTCATGCACATAAATACAATCAATCAATTCCAGCATCACATCTCTTGACAACTCGCTAATCCCCTTTTGCTCCTTAAATTTTTCTATCCATTCATTATGCGCCTCACTTTGATTTTCGTATTTTTGTTTTTCATTTTGTAATCGCTTTATATTTTGATTTAATCTTTCGATGTCATTTTCATATTTTTGCTTATATTCTAAATATTCTTCTCGTGTGATGTCTTCGTTTTTCCAATCTTCGTATAAGGTTCGTTTGAAATTTGAGATTTTGGAAATTTCGGTTTGTTTTTGGGAAATCATTTCGTCGATTGCAGGGCAGATGTGGGCATCTGCCCCTACAGTGATAATTTCGTTTATCATTTCATCTGTGTCAATTAACAAATCGATGTGAAAATTGATTGCTTGTAAAACTGCCTTCTCCAACTTTTCCACTTTTATGCTATGTTTTGTGCATAACTGATTGGATTTTTTTCGATATGTACTGCAAATGTAATATTCGTATTTTCTTCCACTTTTGTTGGTACTACTTTTTTTGTTCATGGCTCGACCACAATCTTTGCATTTTAGAAGTCCCGCCCAAATAGATAATTCTCCTGTTTTTTGCGAAACTTTCATATCTTTTTTGCTTAATTCTTGAGCTTTTTCAAAAGTTTCTTTGTCAATAATCGGCTCGTGCGTATTTTCCACTCTAACCCATTCTTCTGGTGAAACATTTTCCACTTTATGGACTTTGTAGCTTTTCATTCGCCTTTTGCCTTGCACCGTGTTTCCAATGTAAACTTCGTTGTTTAGAATATTTCGCACCGTCGAAGGTGTCCATGTATACGAGTTGTCTTTACTTGCATAATTATTGTAATTTTGCCCTAATTCTAGTTTTTTGTGTCCTGTTGGATTTAGAATTCCTAATTCATTTAATCGGTGGCAAATCGCAATTTTGCCAAGTCCCTCATGAACATTCCAATGAAATATCTTTCTTACAATTTCAGCTGCAACTTCATCAATTATAAGTTTATGCTTATCTTTTGGGCTTTTGATGTAACCATAAGACGGAAACGCTCCGATAAACTCTCCTTTTTTCTTTTTTCCATTTAATGCTGACCTAATTTTAATAGATGTATCTCGGCAGTATTCGTCATTGATTAAGTTTTTGAATGGCACTAAAATTGTGTTAGTACTGGCTGGATTTTTGAAACTATCGACATTATCATTAATGGCAATAAATCTTATATTAAACAACGGAAAAACTTGCTCGATGTAGTTGCCGACTTCTATGTAATTTCTGCCAAGCCTTGACAAATCTTTGACAATTACACAGTTGATATTTCCATTTTGCATATCTTCCAAAAGCCTTTGGAAGGAAGGACGATTGAAGTCAGTTCCGGTAAATCCGTCGTCTATATAAGTATCGTAAACTAGCAAATCATCATGTTCTTCTACAAATTCATTAATCAATGTTTTTTGGCTTGTTACACTGTTGCTTTCCTGTTTTTCTTGTCCATTATCGGCGTCTTCTTGGGAAAGTCTTATGTATTGTGCAACAGACCAAATCTTTTTGTGAGTGATGTTTTCGGTAGAAAAATATTTTGATTTTCTGCCTGCCATTAAGTTTTACCTCCTTTCTTTCTATAGTGTAACGTGTTCAAAAAGAAATGTCAGCCCTTTTTACTGAAACTGTTAAAATTTATTTTCTGCAGTTTCAGTATGTAAAATTGCAAAGCAATTTTACTTTCTTGTTTTTATTTTTAAAATATTTAATAGGCAGTTATTTAAGGTTTTGTTATTTTGAGAATAGTCCATATTTACAGTTATATTTTCAATTTTTAGTTGATATGGATTTTGGGCATTTGATAAATATTGAATGATTTTTTGATTTTTTTTCAAGTCTTGTTTCCTTTCGCAAAATATTAGGATGATTTATTTAAGTTTATTAGGAGAAAGCTTTTTTATTACTGTTTGTTTATGGGAAAATTTAATAGGTTGCTCAAATTTATCATCCATATATAATAGCAAATGAGTTTGGAAAACGTTATGGGGTAGAAGCAAAAAATTATATGATTTTTTATTTTAATAGAATAAAAATTCTCTTTGGTGTTTCATTTGTAAATTTGTTTTAAAAATTCTAATACTTTACTGAAATTTTAATTATCTTATATATAAGAGCAGATGAGTTGATTAAAAAAGTGCAAAAAAATAACTAGAAATTATGCTTTTTCATTTCTAGTTATTTATGGTTTTTTATTTTTAAAATATCATACATACTTCTAAACATTAATGCTAATATATTAAATAGCATCTTTATTTTTATAATATGTATCTAAAACTTCTTTCACTGATTTTGCTATTGCTGTTGATAATGGAGGTGGTACAGCATTTCCTACTTCTTCACATCTTTTAGTATGACTACCAAAAAACTTATAATCACTTGGAAAACCAGTTATACAAGCTGCTTCTCTAACTGTAATGCTTCGATTTTCAGTTGGATGTACTGGAAAATTACTATGTCCTGGAACTAAAGTAGGACTTGGCAAATTGCCAGCTAATCTCATTGTATTACCTCTTGAATAAAACTTACTAATTTTTAATTCTTCTGGCAAATTATCTATATGATTTACAATACTATCTCCTTCTGGAATATATTTAAATCTTTCAACTGTTTTTTGAGTATGTTGCATAGGTAAATTATCAATATCCTCCTTATCATCATAATTTATACAACTAAAAGCATCATTAACTGTTCTTATCTTTTTAAAATCTGTTTTATCAATATATAAATAAGGATATTTACTAACAAAATATTCATTTCCGTATGTTGCTTTTGGAAATTCAAATTCTACATTTATATCTTTTCTAATAGCAACTACTATAACTCTTTCTCTTTTAGTTGCTGCACCATAACAAGCTGAATTTAAAACCTGCCTATATACCTTATATCCTAATTTTTCATATTGGCTATAAATATCATCCATAACAGAAATTAATAAATTATTTTTTCTTAAATAATTAAGCATTTCTTCTTTACTTTTTCTCAATTTTTTTCCTTCTTCTTCAAGCTCTTTTGTTATATTGTTATCTTTTCTATATTTTGCTTTCATTCCTTTATAGTCTTCTAATTTTTGCCAAATCTCATCAATTTTTTGAGCTACTCCTTCTGAAGCGTCTGGTGATAATACTTCAGCATTTTGTATTCCAGGTACATTTTCTATAACACTTATTTTAGGTCTAACTTCTTTTACTATTTCTAATTGTTTCCTGTAAAAGTAATTACGTTCATCATTTGGTGATCTCTCTCCTGCTAAACTAAATCCCTTACAAACTATACCACCAAACAGTACATCTAATTCTTCTGATTTCATATTAGTTTTTTTTAATATTTTTTTTGGTTCTATTTCTACAATATTAGTATTATCTACAAATGCTGTTTCCTTGATATCTGGATTATTATATATCAATGTCTCTAAACATTCATTACTAAAATCATTTACATATTTAGATACAAAACCATTATTCTTAAATCCAATGTGTGAACCTCCAACACCAACAAAAGTTTCATATATTGTATACATTAAAATTCTCCCTTCTGTATTAACATTGTATATTTATCTATATATTCATATGCAATGCTACTTTCTAATATTTTTCGTTTAAATGCTTCTATATTTAAATCAACTGGATTATATATAACTTTTCTTAAACTATTTCTAGGTTCAAAATTAATACATCCATAGTCATCCCTCATAATATTCATCCAACTAGAAATATATCTTCCATTAGATTGAGTTAAATATAAAACATCTCTATTCCTATAATTTTCTTTTATCCTCTGCGTTATTTCTTGATTCGTCATTGTTAAAATATTATTACCTTCAAATATCCTATATATTTGTTCAAAATAAACCTTTATATATGAATTATACATTTCTACAGCAAACTCTTCATAATTCATAATTGCCATATTTTTTCCTGCTTGAGTTAGCATATTTCTATTATTTATTAGACCTAGATTAGATAAACTAATGAAAGCATTTCTCCAATTTCCATTATTAATAGTTCCAATTTTAGTTAAAAATCGAATTTCTAGTTCCCTTCTATTACATTCTGTAATTCCTCTTTGTTCTAAATATAATAAATATTTTAATAATATATATAATTCAAATATTCTATTATCTCTAAAATAATATTGAGATATTGTAACCAAATTGCTTTCATATGCTTCTTCTAATTCTTTTAATTCTTTTTCAGAAATTAGTCTAACTGCATTATTATTTTCGTTTATTTCTAAAAGCATAACTGATTTAGGATATTTAAATTTCGCAATATTAAACATATTATTTCTAATTACTGAATCTGGGAAAATATATACAGCATTAAAATTTCTTTCGTATTCCAAAGATTTTGGAGTTATATTCTTTTCTGAAAAATATTCATATTGAAATATTTGTCCAATTCCTCTTACATAGTCAGTAACACCTATATGCCCTCCTTTACATTCCATAATAGCCCTAATTTTATTATTTACTATAATAGAAAAATCTGCAACTATCCCATTAATGTATTCATCTTCATGTATAAGTTGAAATTCACCGTCTATCCCTAAAACATTTCTTATTCCGTCTTTAATAACTACATTATTCATAATCCTTGTGTGTACTTCTGCTTCCTGATCTAATACTCCCATATATTTTCTCCTATATTTATTTTTTCATTAGTACTATATCATATCCAAATATTTTTCTCAACCATTTTATTATATTTTTTTAGTTCTCTACCAATCTCAAATCACCTCAATTCTCCTCAAATACCCAAAATTCTCTCGACACCCCAAACAAAATATTTCATACTCCTCCATTCTAAATAGCTCTCTATACAAATTTATCACTTTTAATAATGCCAAACTTTCTTCCAAGTTCATTTGACTTGTTTCTTCATCCTCCAAAATATTTCTAACAACTGGATATTTCATCTTCATTCTCTCAATTTTATAAAAAATATCCCTATACACCTGATTATTATTTTTTAAATCGCATTTTAGTTGACTTATCGCCTCACAAAATTCTATCGAATCCACGTCATACAAAAAACATTCTTTCATTTCTTACCTCCATTTTTTAATATGTGTATACACTTAATAATTAATTATTAATCATGTTATAACGTATAATTTTTATTTTGTCAGCGCCCTTTTTGAAATTTTTTAAAAATATTTATGCTAAGCGGAGCATAATAAAAAAGCCAAATTTTTGCTCCGAAATTAAATCACAGTCGAAATCTGTGATTATATGCGTTAACTTTGTTGCATTTTTAATGCCCAAAGTTCGCCAGCTTGGGGTACAGACCCCCTTTTTGCTGTTTAGGGAAAATCCCTAAAACCCTTTTTTGCTCTCCGAGGGATAAATTTTTGTTGTAATTATTTGTAAATTAGTATAAAAAAGTTGCTATATTTAATGTAAAATATAACAACTTTTTTATGAAATTCCTTTAATCTTTTACTTTTATTTTTATAAATTCATTAGCTTCTATTGTTGCATATCCTCCAATTGGAAATGTAAAAATTGGAGTTGTATGACCAAAATTTGCATCTATAATAACAGGTATATCTATAAGTTCTTTCTTTGTTTCAATAATTTCTTTCCACTTTTTTTCGTTCATATTAGCTCCTTTTTCTGCTGTTCCAATTACAAGACCTTTTATATTTTTTTCTTTTAAATTATGCAATAAAGATTGCAAATCTCTATCAAATTCTCTTATAAATTCATTTCCTACCAAATCATCATCTTCCAAAAATAGAATAATATCTTTCACATTTGGCATATATTCTGTTCCTTGTAATAGATTCAAAGTACATAAATTTCCACCTATTATATTCCCTTCAGTTTTTCCATAATTAATTATTTTCATACCATCATTTTTTATAAATTCTCTATCTTCTTGATTTTTATACCACGAATCATCACTCCATTCTGCTGAACTTTCTATACTAATATCTTTATTGCACATTAGCATATCTTTGAAATAATTCATAGTATAATCAAATCCATATTTCATTCCAAAACTAGAGAAATGTGGTCCATAATAAGTAATTAATCCTGTCTTTGCATAAATTGCATTACTAAGTGCTGTTATATCTGAAAATCCACATATGATTTTAGGATTTTCCCTTATCAAATTATAATCAATATAATCTAATAATTGATTTATATTATAACCACCTATTACCGTTAAAATTGCTTTCACATTTTTGTCTTTAAATGCCTCATGTAAATCTTCTACTCTATCTACTATACTTGCACATCCGAAATCATCATTGATTGAATTCATAACATTTTTTCCAAAAGTAACTTTAAATCCAATTTTTTCTAATCTTCTTTTTGCTATTTCAATTACTTCTTCACTTAGAATTTTCATACTCCTCGATGGTGCAATTACTCTTATTTCGTCGCCTATACTTAACTTGCTTGGTATAATTTTATTCATAATCCTTTTCCTCCATATCTCTCTTTATTTTTCATTGTCTTTTCTCTTATAATTAATAATTTAATTTGAGTATCATTTTATTGTAATGTTATTATTATATCATAATTAAAAGAGAAAGCAACTCACTTTCTCTCAATTTCCTAGTTCACTTTAACCCTTGACTTTTCAATAGTTCCCTCATGTACTCTGTATAACTTATCTGTAACTCGCTTTGCTTCGTACATCTAAGAAATGTTGTCAAAATTACCCACGCACCTCCTTGGTGTCCCCCTTCTCCTGTTGGGTTATACAAAGTGACCAAAATTGTGACTTGCGGTTCATTCGTTGGTGCCACTCCAATAAAAGACGTTACATATTTTCCAGTATTTACGCCATCTTCTGAAGTGCCTGTTTTCCCTCCAACTTTATAACCTAACACTTTTGCATTTTTTCCAGTTCCTTCTGACACAACTGATGTCATCATGCTCAAAACATTCTCCGCTGTTTGCTCCGAAATCGCACGTTCTCCGAAAATTGGCTCTAATTCTTGCATTTCGCCAGTTTCCGAATTTTTGATTTGCCTTACCAAACGCGGCTGCACATACACGCCTTTATTCGCAATCGTCGAAACCATTGTAATCATTTGAATTGGCGTTACCTCAAAACGTTGCCCAAAACTAATCGTCGCAAGTTCCACAGGGCCCACTTTTTCTTTTGCCAAAAAGATACTTTTCGCTTCTCCATACAAATCAATTCCCGTCTTTTTCAAAAAGCCAAATCTTTCCAAATAATGATAATATTTTTCCACACCAATTTTCTGTCCCAACCCAATAAACACTGGGTTACACGAATTCATCAAGCCTTCTCGCAGACTTTGTGAACCATGCGGTCTATAATAACGCCAACATTTGATACGAACACCTGCAATTTCAATTCCACCTGTACAACAAAAAGCTCCTGCCCTGTCTGGCTCTGCAATTCCCTCTTCTATTGCACTGGATGCTGTGACTAACTTAAAAGTCGAACCCGGCTCATAGGTATCCGCAATCGCCTTATTTCTCCACATTCCCTGCAAGCTCTCCGACTTTTGCGCTTGGTCCATCAGCTCCCAAACCTGCTTCAATTCTGGATTACTAATCTCGTATGGCTGATTTAAATCATAAAACGGATAAGTCGCCATTGCCAAAATATCGCCATTTCGTGGATCCATAATAACCACATTTCCACCATCTGTGCACACATTGTCAATACAAACATCTTCCAAATATTTCTCCGCAATCGCCTGAATATTTTTATCAATCGTCAAAACCAAATCATTGCCAACTGTCGGCTCTTCATAATTTTCGCCTTCCTCCCCAAATTGATTTCCTTTTGCATCAATCATTTTAGAAATCGAACCATTTTGCCCTGTCAAAACATCGTTATACCTTGCCTCAATTCCGTCTAAGCCTTGATTGTCACTTCCGCAAAAACCAATCACGTGAGACGCCAAACTCGCCTCTGGATAAAATCGTTTGGTATCTTCGTCTATATTAATTCCCTGATAAATATTGTTTTCCTGCATCCATTTGCGCAGCTCATCCGTTTTTTCCTTCTCCACTCTTTTAACAATCGTTTCAATCGAACTATTCTTGCTCACTCTTTTCAAAATTTTCTCATAATCTAGTTCAAAAATATCTGCCAAAACATGCGCTACTTTTTCTTTATTTTCTGGCGCAATATTCACAGGATTAACTGTCACTGTTTGAACAGTGCTGCTTTTCGCCAAAATATTCTCGCCACTTCTATCATAAATCGTGCCACGATTGGCAGTAATGGTTCGGTCTGAACTCTGTTGCCCATATGCCTTTGCTTTCAATTCCTCGCCCCTTACAAATTGCAAATTCGCGGTTTGCCCAATCAAAACAATACTCGCCATCACAACACCAATTAAAACAACCAACATTCGTCTTTTTAATTTCAAGATATTATTTTGCATAAAAATCCCTCCACACAGTAAATTTATGCGTGAAAAAAAATTCTAGACTATTTTAAAGTGAAACCTTGCAATTAGAATGATTATATTATATAATTCATCTATCAAAATACAAAGGGGGAAAATTTTAATGAAACACTTAAGTCAAAAACAAAATTCACATTCAATGTGTACAAAATATTCTGTCAAAAAGGACTTTTTGCAACTTCACAAATCCAATGCGATTACCTTAGTCGCGCTTGTTGTTACAATTATTGTGTTGTTGATTTTGGCTGGAATTTCTATTAATTTAATTGCAGGAAGCAATGGAATTCTTCAAAAAGCCACTAATGCTGTAAGCATCACAGAAATTGCAAGCGCCAAGGAAAATGCTGAACTTTTAGCAGCAGCCTATGTAACTGATTTTCTTAACGAAAAATATGTCGAAGAAAGGGTTATGCAACCAACTGCTCGAGAATACATTACTGCAAACTCTCCAGAACTAGGAGAGCCAGCTGCCAATTACTGGTTTAAAGTGGACAAAACTACAAATCGTGTTAAAGTATTTAAAAACAAAGACGATGCACAAGAAATCGTTATTGGAACATTGCTAGAAAATGGTGCTATTGATTGGCGGAGGTCAAGGAAATACTGAAAATCCTGGAGGTAACGAAGGAACTGGTGGAGAAACTGGCGATGGCGATAACTCAGGAAACGAATCTGGTGGAGAGACAGGTGGAGAAACTGGTGGTGGAGACAACTCAGGCGAAGAACAACCTGGCTCATTATTCCAATATACGATTGCTGACAATGGCGCAACTGTAACTGGGCTAGCAGAATCTGCTCTTTCTTTAACAGACATTACCATTCCAGATCAATTAGAAGGAAAACCCATTATTGCGATTGGTGCCAATGCTTTTCAAAGCAATACAACAGTAAAAACAATTACCATGCCAGACACGGTTACTTCTATTGAAGCAAGAGCATTCTTTGGATGCAGTTCATTAACAGAAATTACCTTATCAACTAATTTAAGAAGCATTGAAATGCAAGCTTTTTTTCAAACTGGAATTAAAAGTATAACCTTGCCTGCTAGTCTTGAAAGTATGAATATGTTTGTATTTGCTGCAAGTGCTGTTGAAAATATTACTTTTGAAGGAACTACTTGTACATTTAGCGAAAGTTGCCTACAAGCAGCTACAAATTTAAAAACTGTTGTTTTACCTAGCCAATTAACTTCTATTAGCAAAGCATTATTCTACCAAGATACTAATTTAACCACCGTAATTATCCCAGATACTGTAACCTCTATTGGTCCACATGCTTTTAGAGATTGTAGTAGTTTAACAACTTTAAACATTCCAAACAAAGTAACATCAATTAGTCTTGCTGCCTTTTCTGGATGTTCAAATTTAAATTTAACTATTCCAACAACTGTTACAACTATTGATTTTGGTTGTTCTATGATAACTACTACCACTGCTACATTTCTAAATGTAAAATCTTTAAGAATTCCATCTAAATGGAAAACCGATATTAACAAGCTATTAAGTTCATATCAACTTTCTAATGCTGGGGCTCAAAGCCTTACTTATCTATAAATTTTAAAGGAGGAATTTCTATGTTAAAAAGAATTGCTATTTTCGGCTCTACTCGGTTCGATTGGAACAAACACTTTAAACGTTATCCGCACACACCAAGATAAATTTGAAGTTTCCACTTTGGTTGCTGGCAAAAATATCACAAAATTGATTGAACAGATTAAGGAATTCAAACCAAAACACGTCTATATTTCGTCAGAAGAAAATGCTCAAATTTTAAAAAGCACTTTTGCCGACTTAGACATTTATTCTGGCGAAACTGGCATGGAACAAATATCTTGTCTTACTGATTATGATATTGGTGTTTCTGCTTTGGTCGGAATTGCGGGTTTAAAGCCAACTTATCATATGATAAAAGCAGGCAAAACCGTTGCTCTAGCCAATAAAGAAGTCTTAATTACAGGTGGACATCTTATCATGGAAGCAGCTAAAAAGTACCATGCCACGCTTTTGACTGTTGATAGTGAACATAGCGCGATTATGCAATGTCTCAATGGCGAAACCAATAACCCCATCGATAAAATCCTTTTAACTGCTTCTGGTGGACCGTTTTTCGACAAAGAAATGACAGAAGATATTACTCCTGAGCAAGCTCTCAATCATCCCACTTGGAGCATGGGAGCCAAAATCACAATTGACTCTGCAACTATGATGAACAAAGGATTTGAGGTAATTGAGGCAATGTATTTATTCGGTGTTTCGAAAGAAAAAATTCAAGTTGTTGTGCATGCGCAAAGTTTAATTCATTCCATGGTTCAGTTCGAGGACGGAACGATTATGGCAAATATTGGTCCAAAATCCATGGAAATCCCAATTGCCTATGCACTTGATTATCCAAACAGGATGGCAAACACTGTGGAAAAATTAGACATTTTCAATCTGCCAACTTTTACTTTCAAAAAGCCCAATTTTGAGAAGTTTAAGTGCTTGAAATTAGCCTATGATTGTGCTGGAAATCTAAGTCAACAAATTATTTTGAATGCTGCAAACGAAATCGCAGTCGCTAGCTTTTTAGAGAAAAAAATAAAATTTACTGCTATTCCAGAAATCTTAGAAAAAACACTAAATTCCTATGAAACACTAGAAATTGCAACAATTGATGAAGTTTTAACACTAGACGGCAAAGCTAGAAAAAGGGCAGAACAATTCATTGCATAAAAAATAAGTAGTACACTTTCAAATATTGTGTACTACTTTTTTAATGTCTGTATTTGCTTGATTTTTTTAATATTCTTCTTCTAGTCGATTACAGTTGGCGTTCTGCCAATTCCATTGACTTGTGACATTAGCCTGCTCCATGACATTGGGCCTAAAATTCCGTCTGCTGATAATCCATTTCTGCTTTGAAATGTCAAAACAGCATTTCTTGTATTGGTTCCAAATACGCCATCTAACCCTCCTGTTGATAACCCTAACGCATTTAATGCATCCTGTGCCACACACACGTAATTTCCTTTACTTCCATAGCGAATTGTGGGAAATCCAGCAGCTGTCGTTCTATCATCAAAATGAACCCAGCGAGGAGTTAAGTTGATTGGTTCTCGTGTTACACAGGTTTCTAGCAAATTTGCTATTCTTCTCAGAACCCAGTTTTTGTGCTGTTCGCAAGAATTCGTCAAAACTAATTCTTAAATGAATATCAATTTTGTTGTCATAAACGACAATTTCTTTTATCATTGCTGATAATATCATTTTTTTCCTTTCTATACTGCAATTTTTTAAAACTTCTTTCCAATCTGGAATCATACTTTTCATTTTTAGCATTTGCTCAAAATCTACTTCTTTTTGCTTTTTTAATTGCTCTAATCTTATCTTTTGTTTTTGAAACTCTTCTATCTTCTGTTTATTTTCTTCCATTAAATCAGAAATTAACTCTCTCGTTAAAGTACTTTTCCCTGTTATCACATTCATAATTTCCTCTTTTAGCAAATCATTTCTATTCGAACATTCTTTGATATTTCTTTCCAATTCTCTAATTTGCTTTCCTTCGTTGTCATTTGTATTTTTATGAATTTTTCTCACATATTCAGACAAATCTCTTTTTTCTAGTAAATCAAAATATTTGTAAATTTCATTCAAAACAGGTTCTTCTACGCAATTATTTTTATGACTTTTCTTCTGACAACTGCACTCTCTGCCACAAGCCTTGTTACTACACATATAATATTTATATCTTGTATAGCCTTTGCTTCCATCTTCCAATTTTATTGTTCTTTTGGAAGTTCTAGTCGTTAGTTTTGAGCCACAGCCACCACACACAATAAACCCAGTAAAAAGCATATCTCCTTTGGTTTGATAACTGAAATATTCCTTATTTTCTTCTTCACATTGTTTATTTTTATCACATCTTGCCTTTTTGATTTTTTGCACTTTTTCAAATTGTTCTTCTGAGATAATTTGAATTTCTGGAATTTTATCCTTCGAATAAATCCAATCTTCTCTATTAGACACTCTTTTTCGCTTTCCACCACCCATTGGCACGGTTGTTTTGTGAAAACACAAATAGCCTGTGTAAATCGGATTTCGAAGCATATTATTAATTGTGCTGTAACTCCATTCGCACCCTTTGTGCGTTTTGTAACCTTTCTCATTCAAGTATTTGGCAATTCGCATTCCGCCATAGCCCTCTTCTGTAAATAAATCAAATATTTTTCTTACAATTTCTGCCTCAGTCGGTACGATTTCATACGTTTTTCTTTCTACACCTCGCTTCGTAAAGATTCCTGTTTTAACCATTCTATAACCATAAGGAGGAACAGAACTGATATTAATGCCTTGCTCAATCATTTGCCTTTGCTTTGTTCGAACCCTTATCGAGGTTTTTTCGCTTTCGCCACCAGATTGCCAATATCTTATATAGTTGATTAATTTATCAGCTCGCGATTCGAACTTTTGCTGACCTTCCTGTGTCGACCATACTTCGATACCGTGTTCATCAAACCATTCCACAATGAAAGGAGTTTCGTCGTCTCTTCTTCCAAGCCTGTCAAACATAAATACTAGCAAGACATCAAATTCTTTATTAATCGCATCAGTTCTGATTTCTTGCAAAACATCTCTGTCTTCCAATTTTTTGTTGTAGCCTGATACACCTTTTTCAATGTATTCTTTGTCAAATTCCCAATCTGGCATCATTTCTATATATTTCATACATTCAATTCGTTGCATTGGAATATCGTTTTTGTCCAACTGCTTGACAGTTGATACTCTATATAAACATCGAACTCTTTTCATTGTTTCCTCTCCTTTCTTTTAGAATAACATTTATTTTTCACTTTTAGAAATGTGCAAATTTTCTCTTTTATTGCTATTTTCACATTTCCATTTTCAAGATTTCTTCGATATAATATTTTGATAACTGCTTTAAAATATCGGACATAATATCTGTTTCATTTTCTTCAAAAATAATATTGATTTCTTTGGTATTTTCTTGGCAAAACTTTTTTATGACTTTTTTCCCATTTTCATTCGTTTCTAGCTTGTATTCTTTCTTCAAATGAAACACCTCTATTTCAAATATATTTAAAATAAAAATAATAATTACTGTAATCATTAAACGGATGTTAGGCTCCTCAGGACTTTCACCTGTCTGATCATCAGACTTATTCTCATTACGTGGGACGGTTTTATCTCGCTCGTGCTATGACTGAATAAGAGTTTCTTTGAGTGTATTTAATGATTTTTATTTAGTTTTCAATGTGCATTTTGTAGAAAAGTATTTTTCAAATTATTAAAAAAATTTACCCTTCTAACTGTAAAGCAATTTAGACATACGTTTTTTACCCCTAATTTAAAATTTTCTATATATTTTAGTAAAAATATATCTCTCCTACTTGTAAAGCACTTTCACACCCCCCATTTTTTAAGTAATTTTAGAAATTTTTTTATTTTTTTGAAAAATACCCCTCTACTTATAAAGCACTTTAGGGTACCATTTTCTGATAGTAAATTGAAATTTTTTATATATTTTAGAAAAAAATATATTCCCCCTACTTGTAAAGCACTTTCACACACCATTTTTTAGGTCATTTTAGAAATTTTTTTATTTTTTTGAAAAATACCCCTCTACTTATAAAGCACTTTAGGGTAGCATTTCTTGTTAGTAAATTGAAATTTTTTGTAATTTTTAAATCCCCCTCAATTATTTCCTTACTCAAATGCTATTTTACGACCCCCTTTTTCAAAAAAATTTTAATTTAATTAGTTCTTCTCTCATTTATTTCCTCACTTAAAAGCTATTTTACAACTCATTTTTCTAAAAAACCTGCAAAAAAATAAAACATAAAAGATTTTTCTTCTATGTTTCACTTGTTATTTATATGATTTTTAATTTGTGAAAAATTTGTGCTTTTGGGAAAAGTGAAGAAATTTTTCATAAAAAATGAAATTTCAAAATCTAAAATTTACCTATAAGTTCAAAAAAGTCCGTTCAATAATGACTTTTTTGAACTTATAGATCATTTATTGGAATTAAAAGTATTTCAAGAATAGATTTTCCGATGGAATAGAATTAATTACTAAAACAATTAATTCTTAAAAATAAATAAAGTGTGAAATTTAGAATTCTAAATTGCATAGATGCGCCTTAAGTAAAAATAAGACGCATTTTTTTGTTTTTTTGCGTCTTATTTTTGTTCAAATTGCATAGATGCGCCTTATTTTTATTGAATCAAGTCTACTAAAGCTTTAAAATAATATTTTACATATCTATCTTTTCCTTCTTCTGGCACAATAATATCTGCCTCAACTAACTTATTTATGAATCTATTAATAGTTGCCTTATTTATTTTAATATTCTTTGATACTTCTTCATGTAATTTGGTTGCTTTAAATATTGGTATTTTAAAAAGGGCATCTAGAACATAAATACTATTTTTGCTTTTTAGTATTTCATTTATTTTAAATTTATATTCTGCATATAAATTTTGTAATTTTTTTATTTTTTCAATATTTCTATTTGCTTGAGTCTCAACAGCAGTTAAGAAAAATTCAATCCATTCCATCCATCCTTCATCATTTTCATTAACTGCATTTAACTTATCATAATATTCCTCTCTATTTTCTTCAAAATATTCACTAATATACAATACTGGTCTGTTTAGAACACCTCTATAATATAAAAATAGAGGTATTAATATTCTTCCAATTCTTCCATTTCCATCTTTAAATGGGTGTATTTTTTCAAATTGAACATGTATAATCGCAGCTTGAATTAACTCTGATTGTTCTTCATATTCATTTATATATTTTTCTAGATTCTCAAGATTCTCTATTAATTTTTCTGGTGAAACCGGTACAAATGATGCTGTTTCAATTGTACTTCCAGGCTTTCCAATCCAGTTTTGATCATTTCTAAATTCTCCTGGATTTTTGTCTTTTCCTCTAGCTCCACTTAATAATAATTTATGAATACATCTTAACATCCATAAGGATATACTATTTTTATCTAATACTTCTTGCTCTGCATATTCAATAGCTCTATTATAATTAGTAATTTCAACAAAATCGTCATATTTATTTTTTAATTCTGTTTTTCCTTCATCAGCTTCTAATTCAAGAATTTCTGTTAAAGTAGCTTGTGTTCCCTCTATTTTTGAGCTTAATACAGCCTCCTTTTTGGTTAAAGGATTTATAAACAATTCTCTACTAATATTTTCCTCTTCAAGCATTCCATCTAATTTAGATACACTAGAACTAGCAGATATCATTTTTTTAGTAATTTTATTATAATTAATTTCCTCATCAAAAGGTAATTTTCTTGCCATATATGGTACCATCTCTATTCCTCCTAAGACGCATTATATAATTTTTTTGCATCTTAGTCAAGTTTTATAATATTATATGTACTTTTAATTTTTTTATTCTTGCATTCCGTTATCAGTAGTAAAATTATAAAAAAGTGTGAAATTTGACTCTTTAGATTAAAAGTCGTTTTCACACTTTTGCTTTATATTATAAGATTACTCATTCACTACCCATTCGCCATTCTTCTTACCATTTATTCTTTCTATCAACCCTTTTTCTTGCATTTCTGCCATATATGTTTTTACAGTTCTCAAAGACTTATTAATTTGCTTTGCTATTTCTTCTTGTGTAGTGGCTGGATTTGTCTTTAATATGTTTATAATTGCTTGCTCTTCTAAAGTGTAATTATTGCACTTTAACCTGTTATTATCTGCACTTTGAATATTATCGATATGTGTATATCTATTTTTTAATTCATGATTAGCATTTGTAAGTAAGTTATAAAAGAATTTTTCCAAAA
The DNA here is from genome assembly GCA_948467875.1 of uncultured Clostridium sp. Classification (GTDB taxonomy): domain Bacteria; phylum Bacillota; class Clostridia; order TANB77; family CAG-508; genus Scatovivens. The sequence goes on along the minus strand of CAOKFZ010000010.1, from coordinate 17,902 downwards.
ATGATGTATCCTCAAATACATTTTTTTCAAAGTTTTTGTAATTGGCTCTTACTAATGAATTTCTAAAATACCATGAATTTTCAGCAAATACTTGCATCTTAATATTAAATCCAAAAGTTCTTAAATATTTTATCATAAATACTGCTGTTGTTCTTGTGTTACCTTCACAAAATGGATGTACTTGCCAGACATTTGATGTAAATTTGCATAGATGTTTAATAGATTCATCTAAGCTTAAAGCTTTATATGAAAAGGTTTTTTCTTGCTCAAAATCATATTCTAGCGTTTCTTTTATAGTGTCAAATGGTGCATATATTACTGTATCGCCATTTAATACCCATTCTTTTTTAGTGAAGTTATAATCTCTATATACTCCTGCTCCATCAAATATGTCTTTAAATAATCTTCTATGAATATTCAATAGCTCTGTTGGTGCAAAGTTAAATGCTTTTTCACTTAATATTTCTGTTATTCTTACTGCAACTTTATCTGCCTCTTCATTTTCTTTTTCAAAGTTTTTTCTGCTACCTTGAACTTCGTAATATTCATCTATTCTTGTTTTTACTTCTTCAATATCTATTGTGCCTTCAATATGTTCTTTAGCAGTTTTTATTAAGTATTTTGAAGGTTTTAATCCATCAACATCTTGCAAACCAATCGCTGTTTCCCATGTTTTAGTTTTCTCAACTTGACTTGGTTCACCTTGTTTAATATATTCTGATAATTCTAAATTCCAATCCTTTTTGTTACCCATTAGAAATACCTCCTAAATATATTATATCAGTTATAAGGTATAATATCAATACTTAAAGTGCAATTTTTGCACTTTAATATGGTAATAGTTGCACTTCTAAAATTTATCTATACTTTTTAATGAAAAATTAAGATGCTAATATTAAAATCAGCACCTCAATTACTTTTTATTGTCTCCAATGATCATTTTTCATTTCTTCTTTATACTTCTTATATTCATCTGGATGTTCTTTTTTAAATTCTTTAACAGTATCTCTTCTTAATGGATATTTAGCTTTAATTTTTCCACAATCTGGTCTTTTTTCTCCATTTTTCAATAGCCTAATCAATCCATGTATTGCCGTATTTGTTTTATAAAATGGATAAACTAACTGTTTATAAACATTTTGGTAAGAAAATATCTCATATGATGAAACCAATTTATCTGGTATAAACAGTATTTCCTCATTCTCTATACATGGTACTAGTATTTCTTTTCTCTGCCACTCTTTTTCATCAACATCAAATATCCATTTTCTTTTATTGGTTAATTCAATATTTAAGTTATACTTAGCAATTATCTCCATTGTAAATTCAAGTAATTCCTCATATATTATATTTGTTGTTAAATCAGATACTTTATCTGGTCCAACATTTTCTGCCAGCACAAGTATATCTGGCATGTCCTCTATATAATCTTTAATTTTAATTGCTTCATCAAATATAACTAATAAATCTCTTTGGCAGAATCCTTTTCCTTTTGGTCTATTCTCTCTACTAGAATATCCTAACTTTGTTGCATTTATTTCGTGTAGATGTTCTCCCATTTTTTCTACATTATCTCTCAGATTGTGTTCTACTGAATAAAAGAACAAGTCAAAGTATTTTAATATTTTTTCTTTTGCTTTCTTTAAAATCTCACTTCTTTGTTCATCTATTCTATATGGATCTATGAACAATTTATTATCATGCTCAAAATCTAATTGAACAATTTCTTGTATTTTCTCTATTTTATCTTTTAATTCCTTATCCATCTTCTTCTCCTTTCTACCCTTTGTATGGATATTTATCACTCTTTTGTCTATTTTCTTTCCATTGCACAGCATGCAAATTATTTGGATTATCCGTTCCTCCTTTTGATATTGGATGTTTATGGTCTATTTCCCACCCCATCTCACTTTGTCTTCCATATGATGATTTATACATGATATTTCCATAATCATCCTTTCTATATACATCTGGATTTTTTCCTCTAATTTTATGTGCATTATTCCATGCTTCTTCAACTTTTTTATTCATTTTAATTTCCTCCTTATTTTATTTATATAAAATTAAATCACAAGTTTTTTTAATTTTTCCTTTCTGCCCTCTTGTAATTTTAAGAAGAAATTGTTATAATTAAATGAATAAAAGATTAGCAAGGTCTTTTTTATTCGTTCAGTGTCTAACATTGGGCGATTTTTCTTCTTATATTAATTTTATATTCTAATAATTATATCTCCACTGTTCCCTTTCATTTTGTTTTTCTTCTTCATCAACAAATAAATAATCTATATTATTAGGAACAATCGAGTTAATCCATGGTAAGTACTTATTTATTATGACATCATCATATTCCTTTTCAAGTTGACTTCTTTCCCATGTTATTTGATTTAAATTTTCTATTCGTTTATTTGCAGCTTGTTCAGATACCTCAAATGTTTTTACAAGAAAAGATTTATCAATTCGTTTTCCACGTTTTCGAAACTCTTTTAGTATTTGTTCTGGCATTAAAAGTTGTGCTGCAAAATAATTAGTTTCTACTTCAACTATTCCATAATTTTCGCCACTAGTAATATTGAATTCATGTCGATTTATTCTATGACCAAATTCATGCAACATAGAAAACTTTACACGTGATGGTATTTCATTTTGGTTATAAAAAATGATATCTCTATTTTCTAAATTCATAATTACTGCTGACTCACTGCCAAACGCTTCAATATCAACATTATACTTATGTGCTTTATCAAAAGATCTGCATACAATATTAGATTGCTCTTTTATCAACTTTGAAACACTATACGGAAAACCTGTAATAATTCTAGAAGATACCAATATTTCATTAGCCTTTATATATGCTTTTTGAAAATTAGGTTTAGAATTTATCATCATCTTCACCTTCTTCATCTTCAAAAATATCTTCAAATACTGTTTTTAATATTGTTTCAGCTTTTTCTAGTCTGCCTGCATCCATTTTTTCTAGATTTCTTTGTAAATAAGCTAATTTCCTATTATCTGGTTCTTTTCCTTCCATTTCATCATTTCCTAAAAGATAATCTATTGATACATTAAATAATTTAGAAATTTTTATTAGCATTTCTTCTCTAGGAACAATATTGTTGTTTTCCCACATACTAATGGTACTTTTTTTTGTTTCTAGCTTTTCTGCTAAAGCATCCATGCTTAGATTACTATTATTTCTTAACTTTTTAATTCTTTCTTTAAATAAATTATTTCCCATAAAATATCTCCTTTTGTACTAGTACAACATTATTGTACTACATATTTTTATTTTTGTCAAGTGTAATTATAAATTTAAATATATAAAAATCCCCGGGTAAAACCCGGGGATTTACTTATCGGCCTATAAGGCCTTGTTACTAGCTGACACTTAAGTGGCTTTTGTTTGACAGCTTCGCCACTTTCAGTCGCGTTTTTGCTACTTACCACCCTTAAAAGGGTCTTTATATTCCTTTATTGTTAATTGATCACTCATCATATCTTCCTTTAATTGATTTTCTACATATCTCTGTACTGCTGTTTTGTTATTTCCTACTGTACTTACATAATATCCTGTACACCAAAAACTTCTACTTCCATATTTATATTTTAAATTTGCATGTCTCTCAAATATTATTAATGTACTTTTTCCTTTCAAATATCCTATGAAGCTTGATATACATAACTTCGGTGGTATACTTATAAACATATGTATATGGTCTGGACATGCTTCTGCTGCTATTATTTCTACTTCTTTCCTTCTGCATAACTCTCTTAATATTGCTCCGATTTCTTGTTTCAATCTTCCATATATTTCTTTTCTTCTGAATTTTGGGGCAAATACTATATGATACTTGTATGGCAATCGCTTAAAAAATTTTTAAATTTTGTATCCTTACAGCTTCAATCAATTTAAAAAATCAACATAAAATTGGTCAAAATATAAGAATACTGTAACTTCAATACTTTGCAAATTTTTAAGCGATTGCCATATGATACTTGCATTCCCATGTACTATGTGCTAAACTATCTATATACGTATTTTTCATACGTCCCACTTCCTTTCATAATTCATATTTTCAGCCGTCAAACTTTAAATATTATATCATGTTTGAGGTGGGTATTTTTTGTTACTTTGCTCATAGCTTTAAGCTTTCCGTTACCCCGGGTATAACCTGGGGTTTACTTTAATATTAATAAAAAAATAAAACTAGAAAATTTTTATAATTCTTCTAGTTTTATTTTCATTATTTATTATATCCTATCGCCATATGGTAAAGATTTTATATAATTTTCCATATACTCTAAATCTGGAACATATTCTCCCTTTTCGTTAAGTTTAGCTGGTAATTTTATTTGCATCCTTTTTGTATTATTTATTCTACATTGTCTTCCATAGTTCCATCTAAAACCTTCATTGAAATTTATTACTGCAGCAATAAATAAAGCAACATACTTATTCATATTAAAATTTGCTTCTAAAATATTAACATCACTTGTTGCACAAAAAGAATCTGGCTGGTAAAAAGTGCATGCATTTACTTTTTCTACAGTTAATACATTTCCTTTAAACTCTGGATCTATATTAATCAACTCATTAATTCCATTATTCTTATTTGTAGCAGTTATATATGGTGTATTTCCGTTTTCATATTCATAACTATAATGATAAATTCCTGCTGAAACATTAAACATTTTTTCATCACCTACTGTGAATTTTTTCCAATTACTTGTATCTAGAACATTTTTATTAGGTTTATTATTTGTGTTATGAACTTTTAAGTTTGCTGTATACACCCAACTTGGTATCTCTTCAGGTAGTTCTATATCTTTTATATATTTATTTACTTCTCTACCAAAAGCCGAAAATTTAAATCTATTAAGTCTTAAAGCATAACAATAAAACCATTTTTCGATATCCTTCATTTCTTTTTTTGGTCTTAATACGTTTACATTTTGTGCTGTAACAAAATCTTCATCTTGTACAAAAGCAGATAATAAATATGACCCACCTAATGGAACAGTTATATCTCCTTTTTTATAAACCTTCATTCCTTCTTCTAATATAACTCTTCCAACAACACCATTATTATTTGAATTTCTAGACACAAAATTTATACCACTTGCTGACTCTGTTTGTTTTCCATAGTCAAGTTTACTACCACTATATACATAAAATAAATCATCAACAATCATTACATTCTCCCATTACTTATCAAATATCCTAAATATTGATTTAGAACTGTTTGAAAATCTTCTTCTTTTAATTTCGAATAATCTGTATCCATATAAGATTCAGCTAGCCACTCATCCGAAGCATTAACCTGTTTGGTTACTGAATATCCAACTTCAGTTTTTCTATTTATATATAAATCTAACCATTTCTTTTCAAGTACTTTCCATAATCCATCCTCTTTTTCAACTCTACCTAAATTCTTTCTTTTTTCAAAACCATCATCTTTATAATATCCAAAAAAAGTTTCCTTTATTGGCGCTTTTTCATGCCTTATCCCTAAATTAAATATCATACAACAAGCAACTGCATTTGCTCCAGGATAGAACATATCCGATGGTAACGAAAATACTGCATCTAACGTATTTTCCTCTAGCATTTTTTCTTTAAACATTTTTACATCTCCTGTTGCTCCAATTGCACATTGCATAGGTAATAATACAGCTAATCTTCCATGCTTTAATAAATTGGCAATATAGTGTACATAATGTAATCCCTTTGATGGATCTGTCGTAATTTTAGGATTCCAAGTTGCTACATATTCTGGTAAACTTTGTTTTCTTGTTGCATTGTACGGTGGATTCATTAAAACTGTATCAATATTTGCATCCTTTATCCATTCTTGCTTTTCAAACATACTTCCTTGTATAATATTTGAATTTCCATCACCATGAATCAACATATTTGTTGTAGATAATCCAAAAGCAACATCTTCATATTCAATACCATAAATATGACTAGCTTTAATTTCATCCTTTTCCTTCTTTGTATCGCAATCATCCATCGCCTCAGTCATCGCTCTTACTAAAAATGCTCCACTTCCACAACATGGATCTAATACTCTAGAATTTTTATTTACATTTAAAACATGACACATAAATTGTGTTATATGATCTGGCGTGAAAGCTTGATTTTTATCAGCTTTTCCAACATATTTATTAAAAGTTGTAAAAAACAAATTTAATAAATCTTGTCCTTGTGTACTTTCATCATTTATAAATGGTAAAATGTTATTTTTTATTGTCTCCAATATTTCCTGCATTTGTTCATTTTTTAAATCGGTTACATCTTGTGAGTTCAAAACATTATTATCTAATAGTACTAATTTTCTTGCTTTATTTAAATTATTATTTAATAATTTTGATAAGTTTTCTTTTACTCCTGCAATTACTTGATTGGTACTTAAATTTTTGTATACTAGTCCATTTTTCAAAGCTAATAAACATGTTCCAACAAATTGACTTCTTACTTTTTCTTTTATTCCATATTTATGAAGCAACTCGTTTAAATCATATGTATTTTGTATTATTTTTAGCTTATCATTTTTGGTTCCAAAAAATATATTTTCATACTCTTTAAAAGTTTTTAATTTTTTCTCGGATTTTTGATAATTTTCTATAGTAATCCTCTCAGATATATTATACCATACATAGACTTTATCTTGATTTGTACTAGCTAAAATAGCTATAATCTTATTATTAGAAAATTCTCTTTCAAAGTTTATATAATTTTGCAATTGAATGATTCCATTATTTAAATCTGTTCCAGATAAATTTTGTTTTGTTTCAATAAGAATAGAAAGCCTTTCATTAGCAAATCTAATATCTAAGTCTTTATATGTTCTTCTCGCATCTTCTGAAAGATATTCCGTATAATCCTTTCCTATTGATTTTAAAGCTTTTCCATAACTAAATTCTTCATTTTCAATATTGCTTGTCAAATATTTTCTGCCTACTGTAGTAATCATATCAGTTCTAATCATAATTATTTTCTCCTTTATTTAATACTTTTCTTATTTTATCCCATTTAGCCTCATCACTTATTACTCCATCATAAATATCACTTGGAATATCTTTTTTTTCTTTTGCAATCATGTTAAAAAATTTCACTTTTTTTTCTTCATCAAAATTTAATGAGTTCGCAATTTTTATTTGTAACTCTCTACTTGGTGGCCTTTTTTCTCCTTTGATCATTTGACCTACATAATACGAAGAAACACCTATTTTCTCTGCAAATTTATTTTGACTCAGTCCATTTTGGGAAATTTCCTTTTTTAAAAATTTGCCAAATTTATTCATTTTTTATTGCCTTTCTTTATATCAACTATAAGCTTATAGATTATATATCATATTTTTTAAAAATAATCAATAAAAATTGGTTATTTTTTCATAAAAAAATAATTCTATTTTTCAGAATCAAGTTTTGTGGAGAATACTTTTTATAGTTAATTTTTTTATTAATGTTTTGTAAAAATTATCTTTCTAGTTTTTTATCTTTAGCTTTATTCTTTCGCTTTTTCTTTCTATTCTTCTCCTCAAACTTCCTAATCTCACTTCCCATCTCAGAAACTCTTTTCTCAATCTCTCCACAAAACCTAATCTTCTTTTGCAAAAACATAATAATTCGAATTTGCAAAACTCTTTTTATAAAAATTCTCAAAATTAATTCCTGATTTACAAGCTATCTCATTTAAAACTTTTAAGCAACAAAAATTGCTTCTCTATTTTATCTCGATTTGTTACATAATCAAAGTTTAATTTCCAATCTCCAAAATTATTATTTTTCGTTTTCGATTTATTGGTAATATATTTCACTACATGATCGATTCATTATTTTACACTCCATAAACTTATCATCGCCATCATTTTACCTCCTTACAATTTTTCTTAAAAAGGGGATTGGGGTGTTCCCCATAGTTTAGCATTTGTGTACATACAAATGCCATGCTTGTTAGGACATAAAAAAGCATAAATATTTTTCAAATCAGTATAAAAAATCAAAAGAAAATGCTACATTTTTTTCAAAAACTAAACACTTTCTTCTACATTTTCTATTCAATTATTTCCATTTTTCTAAAATATTTATAGGCTTGTCCACCACCCAGAAAAAAGATTTCATACTCTTCAATTCTCAAAATTTCACGATACAAATTAACAATTTTTATCAACATAGAACTTTCCTCAATCGTCAATTCACTCGGTTCTTCATCCTCCAAAATATCTCTAATTTTCGGAAATCTTTCCTTCATATTTTCAACCTGATTTTGCAACTTTTTATACTCAAAATTTTTGCTCTGCAACTCAAATTTCATACCATTTATGCACTCATATAAGTCCACAGAATCGATATCAAACAAATCATTTTTCCCCATAATTTTCACCCACTTTTTCATCAAAAATCAACTCATTTATCACAATTTCTTCAGCAGAATTTTTTATATTATTCATCATTCCAACCCATTTTGATTGGTCTTTTTCTTTCAATTTTTCATCAACATTTTGCCTTTCAGTTTGTTGTTTTATTAAAAATTCTACTCTTTCCTTTGCTAATTTATCGACTTCCATCAAATGCTTTTTTAGTTCCCCATTCATATTTAAAATGATATATTCTACTTTCCTATTTTCTTTCAAATATTTCAACCTTAGTCTCCCATATTTCCCTATTCGAAAGTCTTTTACATTCTCCGAAACAACCAAATTCGGCACAAAATAATCCCCAACTTTTGTATAAGTGATATCCATTTTTAATCCCCTTTCTAAAATAAATTCACTTAAATTTTAATCATTTATTTCTCACGATTCAAAACTGAAAATCACTCATTTTTCTTCAATTTGCACATTTGATTTTGTATATACATTACCTGTCATACTCTTTTTGTTTTTGCCTTTTATTATGCTCCTTCACACACATAATAATAAAATCTTCCCTATCCTTCTGACTCACCACATTTCGTGGGAGTACACTTTCTATCTTTTCCATATTCATTTTAAATTTAGGAATTTGGTTCGACTTTTCCTCTTCCATAATTTCATCTATCTTTTCAGCCGTTAGACTATTTTCAAGACTTCTCTTTTTCAAACTAATTGCTTGTGCCAATGATGGCGTACAATCATTAAATTGCATTGCGTCCAACAACGTATATTGTTCATCTTCTTTCAAATAAGAAATTTCAACTGCTGGTCTAAATGCGATTTTCTTTTCGTCTACCATATTTAATATTTCTGGTATCAATTCAGTTAGTCTTATATATCTTTGAATCTGTCTACCACTTTCTCCTGTTTCTTCTCCTATTAGGTCAACACTTTTTGACTTGTCGACCATTGGTCGCGAAGTTAAATCATTTCGTTGTCCCTGTTTATTCATTGCTTCCATTTTCATTTTATAAGCAAAAGCCTTTTCACTTGGCAAAATTTCTTCTCTTTGCAAATTGCTATCGACCATTAAAATTGTCGCCTCTTCATCTGTTAACTTTCTTACAATGCAAGGTATTTCTTCCATATTTGCAATTTCTGCTGCTCTTTTTCTCCTGTGCCCTGATATTATCTCAAAACTTCCATCTTCCAATTCCCTTGCTATAACAGGATTTAAAACTCCATTTTCTTTTATGCTTTCGACTAACTGTTCCATTTCTGCATTCTCTTTCACTTTAAATGGATGCCCTTTAAATTCATTCAATTTTTTCGTCTCAATATTTTCAATTCTTCCCACATAACTTCCATGCGTTCTTTCAAACAAATCATCTAGTGTAGGAAGATTAAATTTCTCATTTTTCTTCATACATTCCACCTCTTTCTAATTATCATAAAAATTACTCCAAAATTCTTCATCTCTTTGCTCAAAATATGCTTTTCTAAACTTATTTGGCTTCTTCTTTTGTCCTTCCACTCTATCAATTACCCATCTTTTAATTGTATCGTAATCGCTTGCATATTCTACACCTTTGGATCTCTTATACAAAGACAACTCTTCAATACATTTATCAGCTTTAACTTGTCCGTATTTTTCAATCAAATCTTCATATTCATACGCATACAAAAAGACCTTATCTTGATACTGGATTTTCGATAAGGTGTGTGTGCTTATATTATTATTTATTATATTATTCTCTTTCGATTTTTGAAGAATACCCTCTTCTTCTTTTTTCGTATAGGGGCATTCTTTATAAAAAGGATACGGTATATCTTTTATATAAATCCTCCTTTGAATAATTTCTTGCTTATCATTTCTAATCAGCTCCACCTGAATCAAATTCTTTCTTCGCAGATCTGTTATCCAACTAGAAACTGTATTTGCTCCAACATTCAGTTTGCCCGCTAAATATTTATTGGATGCAAAACAATATCCTTCCTTATTGCTAAGTGATGTTATTACTGCATACAAAATTTTTTGATTGGCTTTTAAATCCCTATTATACAAAATTGTCGCTGGTATAATCGAATAATATCCAATATTTTGTTTTTCTTCCACCTTCACTCCTTTCTAATTGCAATATAAAAAAAGAGCAAATTAACTTCAAATTAATTCACTCTTTTTAGCTTGTCCTTTATTTTTTCTTTAACCCTTGAACGCACCTTACTGTAAGCATCTCCTCGATTATCGTTTCTTGCTCAAAACCTGTGTTGCATCTTCTACATACGTCCAGAACCCTGAGCTTGCTGCTAAATTTCTCATTGCCAGTCTGCCAGATGCGGACAAGTTTTGCCCTACATCAAATGCAACGCCTGCATAATGCTGTGACTGATTAGCGTGTCCGCCTTCCCAAGATCTTTTAAAAGCAAATCCCACATAAATCGAACGTCCATACAATCTCCTAAAATTGTTCCATGAGTTCATGGCATTTCGCGTTGTCCATAGTATGTTGGTATTGCTGTTTGAACGAAATTCTCGCACTGTCAATGTTCTATTGGTCACATACGGCATCGCTTCTGATAATCCTCTATAATACGTTTCCATACGATTTGCATTATTATTATACACTAAAATTTTTGCCATACTGTCTCCTTTCCTATCATATTCTACTAATATCATATGAAAAAAACAATAGCTTGGTTACAGTCAATAACTTCCTTATATACAAAAACACCTCTAAATTTTTCAACTTAGAGGTGTTATATTCTATACTTCTGTTGCTTTTACAATCACTCTTTTGGCACTATCATTCGTACAAGTAATAATTGTGATTTCTTTTCTACCGTCTGTTCTTTGTGATGTACAAGAAACATCGGTTGGATCTACCAAATATTTATCATAAACAGAATACTTAAGTTTTTTGCCAGTCATATCTGTTATTTCAATAATGTCCCCATTTTCCAAATTTGGAACTTTACTGAAAAACTTACTATTTCGATAATTGTGACCAACAATGCAATAATTTCCTACTTGATTTGGTTTTGGTCCCCAAAAATAGCATGGCGATATTTTTAGCAATTCATCGGTCGTTGTGTTTAAAATCGGATAATGAACACCAATTGACGGAATGTCAATAATAGCAACTGTATGATACTTTTGACCGCTTGGCGCAACTGATTCATTTCGTGGCAAAACTTCATTTCCAGGTTCATCTTCCTCTTGAATCGGATTTGAATACAGTACTTCATTCGAATCATCTTCGTTCAAAACCACCACAATTGAATTATCTGAAAATTTAATCGTTGTATCATCTGCAACACCATCTTCAAATTCTATATTAGACAAAATTTCTTGTGATATTGCTTCATTTTTATTTTTGTCATATTCTGCATAAATATAATATGAAAATAAAATACATACTAAAAAAACTGAAATAAAAAAATCAATTTTATACATTTTCTTCTTTTTTTTCAATTCTGGTGTTATATACAATTTTTCAGAAATCAGAATTTGGTTCATAAAATTCACTCCTATTTATAATATTATATCACAGTTTTTTTAGTTTATCAAGGCAAATTTTATAATTTTTTCAACTTATTATTAATTTTCTTTTCAATTTTTTTATTTTCAATATCCATCTGAATAATTTCGCGATTTAAGCTGTCTTTTTTACGTCTGTACAAATTTTCATCTTCCAAAATTACTTTTTGATTATACGGAAAACTATTTTTAATTTTTCGAATTTGCTTCTGACATTTTTCCAAAATGACATTATATCTTTCCCTCAAAATCTTCAAATTAGAAATTTCATCTTGAAAAATTTCTTCGTCATTACAATCTTCTGCCAATCTATGTAACTTTTTATAATTACATTTTTCATAATATTTTTCAATTTTTTGATAAAATTTTTCCTTTTCTTCCGAAAATTCCAAATCAAAAATTGGATTATACAATTTTTGCAACTTAAAATAATCAACATTCATTTCTTCAATCTTGTCATAATCATTCAATTCTAAACCAGCAGCCTCTATCGCCAAATCAATACGTTTTGATAATTTTTCTTCAAACATCGTCTTCTCTTTAAATTCCGTATCAATTTTTCGATTAATTGTCGTCATATTGACTTTTTGCTTTTTTGACAACTTTTCTTCAATTAACTCTAATCTTCTCAAATTCTTCTTATACTGATTTCCGCAAACCAGCAATTTATACTCTAAAGCCCCTATTTTCAACATATAATCCATTTGAATTTCAATACACACAAAATTTAACAACAAATCTCTTTCTACAATCAAATCTGCGATTTCTTCTTTTAAATCATTTAAATCTAAAATCAGATATGCATATTCGGGATGTACTACTAGCATTCTTCACTCTCCTTTTTCATTAGAAGGGCACTTTGCCTGTGCCCTTATTTTTTGATGGTTACATTCACACTTTTTTCAATTCCAGAATAAGTATCTGTTACCGTTATCGTAACTTTCCCAACAGATACACCTGTTACAATTCCATTTGAATTAACAGTCGCAATTTCTTCATCACTTGACTCATACTTAAGTGACTCAATACTTGCATCAGAAGGTGTTGCAATCAGTTTCATTTGCACTGTTTTCCCCACTCTAAATGTCTCATTTGGAGCCGAAAAAGTCATTGATTTAATCGGAAGAATTGCACGTAAATCAACACTTGCTGTCAAATCCCCTTTTGTTGCTGTAATCGTTGATTTTCCAGCTGCCACAGCCTTGGCAATTCCTTCCTCTATTTCAATCGCATCTTCATTGGAAGATACCAATTCTACTTCGCTCAAATCAACTGGCTCGCCATTTATTAAAACACTAATCGGAGTTATTTCTTTTTTCTTCGTTGACAAGTACTTTTTCTCTACTGAAATTTCCATTGTGTCTTTTTTAGGTTCTTCTTCTGGAATCGTATTCCCTGCTTCTAAAGGTGTTTCTATTTTTACCAATGAATAACCTGCCACTTTTCCCTTATTTAATATAATGAGCAAAGCACAAACTGCAAGAAGTATAAACAATATAATAGAAATCGGCAATATTTTTACACTTTTACTCTTTTTTTTCTTTCTTTTGCTTTTTCTTTCCGCCATCTTTTCTCCTTTATTCTTACGTACTATTCTTCCGTCTCTTCCTCTATTTCATCTTCTTGCATTTCTAAGTCAAACTCTTCATCCTCTATCATTTCATCATCTTCTTCTGCAAAATCGTCATCGTCTTCTTCCTCTTCATCCTCGTATTTTCTTTCTGGTTCAACTGAAGTTGGAGGTGTTAATTTTGTATTAATTTCAATATCTTGGTAAGTTTTAAGTCCTGTTCCTGTTGGAATTAGCTTACCAATAATTACATTTTCTTTCAAACCAATCAGTGAATCAACTTTTCCTTTAATCGCCGCTTCTGTCAAAACTTTCGTTGTTTCTTGGAAAGATGCCGCTGACAAGAAACTCTCTGTCGCAAGAGAAGCTTTCGTAATACCTAACAATGCCCTTTTTCCTGTTGCAGGACGTTTTCCTTCTTCTTCCATTTTTTTGTTGATTTCTTCAAAATCCAATAAATCCACCAATGAAGCTCCATACAATCCTGTATCTCCTGGATCTTCAATTCGGACTTTTTTAAGCATTTGTCTTGCAATGACTTCAATGTGTTTATCATTAATATCAACACCTTGGTTTCGGTACACTTTTTGAACTTCCGAAATAATGTAATTGTAAACCCCTTCAGCACCTTTAATCACAAGCAATTCATTTGGATTAATAGAACCTTCTGTCAAAGCATCACCAGCTTCTACTTGGTCGCCATTTTTCACTTTCAATTTTGAACCAAAACTAATCGCATATGTTTTGCTATTATCTTTTGAAGTAACAATTACTTCTTTTCTCTTCTTTTCATCATTAATCTTAACTGTACCACTAATTTCTGTAATCACAGCAACACCTTTTGGGTTTCTTGCTTCAAACAATTCTTCCACTCTTGGAAGACCTTGTGTAATATCGCCACCTGCGACACCACCAGTATGGAACGTTCTCATTGTAAGCTGCGTACCTGGCTCACCAATTGACTGAGCAGCAATAATACCAACTGACTCACCTTGATTGACAAGTTTTCTTGTCGCCAAGCCCATACCATAACATTTTGAACAAGTTCCTTGTTTTGCCTTACAGCCCAAAATAGAACGCACATAAACCTTTGTAATGCCACTATCCACAATTTTCTTTGCTAATTGCTCTGTAATCATTGTATTGGTGTCAACCAATAATTCGCCTGTTTCAGGATGCTTCAAATCATCAATCACAAAACGTCCTACTAATCTTTCTTCCAAACTTTCAATAATTTGATTTCCATCTTTGATATCCTCAATTTCAATACCATCTTGAGAACCACAATCGTCCTCACGAATGATAATATCTTGTGAAACATCTACCAATCTTCTTGTCAAATATCCTGAATCGGCTGTTCTTAGCGCTGTATCCGTTAAACCTTTTCTCGCACCATGGGCAGAAATGAAATATTCGAGTGAATCAAGTCCCTCACGGAAACAAGATTTTACGGGAATTTCAACCGCTTTACCAGACGTATTCGCCATCAATCCACGCATACCCGCGATTTGCCTCAACTGGTTCATATTACCACGGGCACCAGATTGTGCCATCATGTAAATTGGGTTCAATTCATCAAAATTATCTTTCATTGCATTGGTAACATCACTTGTTGCCTTTTCCCAAATTTTGATAATCGCATCATAACGCTCGTCGTTTGTAATCATACCTCTTTGATATTGCTTAAAAATGTGGTCAACATCGCTATCGGCTTTTGCTAAAATATCTTTCTTCGCCTCAGGCACAGCAACGTCCGCAACTGACACTGTAATCGCACCTTTGGTTGAATATTTGTAACCTGTTGCTTTGATGTAATCTAGCACATCTGCCGTTTCAGACAAACCATGCACATTGATACATTTTGAAACAATGGTTCCCAAATTCTTTTTGATAACTGGAAAATCAATTTCCAAATCAAATTCTTTTTCTGGATCACTTCTATCCACAAATCCCAAATCTTGTGGAATTCCTTGATTGTAAATCAAACGACCAACCGTTGTTTCAATGGTTTTTGAACGAACATTTCCCTCTTCGTCCTCTTTAAATCTTCTTACTTTAATTTTACAATGCAAACCAACATCGCCATTTTGATAAGCAATCATGGCTTCATCTTCGTCTTTGAAATACATGCCTTCGCCCTTTTCGCCATCAATTTGAACTGTCAAATAATATGCACCCAAAATCATATCTTGTGTTGGAACAGTCACTGGTTTACCATCTTGTGGTTTTAACAAGTTATTGACAGACAACATCAAAAATCTAGCTTCTGCAATTGCTTCTGGTGTTAGCGGAACGTGAACAGCCATCTGGTCACCGTCAAAATCGGCATTAAACGCTGTACAAACAAGTGGATGAAGTTTTATTGCTCTACCTTCTACCAAAATTGGTTGGAAAGCTTGAATACCAAGTCTGTGAAGCGTTGGCGCACGGTTTAGCATAACAGGATGGTCTTGAATGACTTCTTCCAAAATATCCCAAATTTCTGCTCTTTGCTTTTCTACCATTCTTTTCGCATTTTTGATATTATGTGCCAAACCACGACCTACCAATTCCCTCATAACAAACGGTTTAAACAATTCTACTGCCATTTCTTTTGGCAAACCACATTGATAAATTTTAAGCTCTGGACCAACCACAATAACAGAACGTCCAGAATAGTCAACTCTCTTTCCAAGCAAGTTTTGACGGAAACGACCTTGCTTTCCTTTTAGCATATCAGACAATGATTTCAAAGCTCTGTTTCCAGCACCTGTTACTGGTCTTCCACGTCTGCCATTATCAATCAAAGCATCCACTGATTCTTGAAGCATTCTTTTTTCATTTCTAACAATAATTTCTGGTGCGCCTAATTCTAACAATCTCTTCAAACGATTGTTTCTGTTAATCACACGTCTGTATAAATCATTCAAATCAGATGTCGCAAAACGACCACCATCTAACTGAACCATTGGTCGAAGTTCTGGCGGAATCACTGGAACAACATTCATAACCATCCATTCTGGCTTGTTTCCAGACATTCTGAAACTTTCTACTGTGTCTAATCTTTTCACAAGTTTGGCCTTTTTTTGCTCACTTGCTTTCGCAATTTCCTTTTTTAACTTTTCTGCTAATTTTTCAACATCCACTTCGGCAAGCAATTTTTGAATTGCTTCTGCTCCCATTTCAGCCTTAAAAGAACCTCTACCGAATTTTTCCTCTGTTTCATGATATTCTTTTTCACTGATAACTTGGCATTTTTGCAAATCTGTTGAGCCCTTATCTGTTACAATATAAGAAGCGAAATAAATGACTCTTTCCAAACTTCTTGGCGAAATATCCAATAACAAAGCCACTCGACTTGGAATTCCCTTGAAATACCAAATATGCGCAATTGGCGCTGCCAATTCAATGTGACCCATTCTTTCTCTTCTTACTTTTGAAGTGGTTACTTCAACACCGCATCGGTCGCAGACAATTCCTTTATATCTCACTCTTTTATATTTTCCACAATGACATTCCCAGTCTTTTGTTGGACCAAAAATTTTCTCACAAAACAAACCATCTTTTTCTGGTTTTAAGGTTCTATAATTAATCGTCTCAGGCTTTTTTACTTCGCCATGTGACCATTCTCTTATCTTATCATCTGAAGCTAAACCAATTTTTAATTTATTAAAAACTTCTAATTCTTCCAATTTTAAACCTAACCCCTCTCGTCTATTTTTGGGTAATTTCAAAATCAACATTTGGCCATTCGCCACAGCTGGTGCAAATTTCTCTGCCCTAAACCAATGGATTTTGAAATTTATTTAATTAATTCTACTCAATAATATCGTCATCATTATCTAAATTATCATTTGCCAAATCGCTATCAAATAATTCTTCATTTGACTTACTTTCTAACTCTTTAAAAATCTTGTCATCTGGAATATCTTCATCTAATATACTCTCATAAAATTCATCTTCTGACTCTTCCAATTCGCCTTCTGTGATTTCTGCCAGCTCTGCCTCTGCTAGTTCTTCGTCCTCTACAAATCCTTCGTCTAATTCGACATTACCTTCCTCAGCACTTTCTTTGACAATAATTTCCTCATCTTTATCACTATACAATGTAATATCTAAGCCCAAAGATTGCAATTCCTTAATCAGCACTTTGAATGACTCTGGAATTCCCGGAGCAGGTATATTCTCGCCTTTTACAATCGCCTCATACGTTTTCACTCTACCAACCACATCATCTGACTTCATCGTCAAAATTTCCTGCAAAATATATGCTGCGCCATATGCTTCCAATGCCCAAACTTCCATCTCTCCAAAACGTTGTCCACCAAATTGCGCTTTACCACCAAGAGGTTGTTGTGTAACTAATGAATATGGACCAGTTGAACGCGCATGAATTTTATCATCAACCAAATGGTGAAGTTTCAACATATACATCACGCCAACTGTAATTGGGTGAT
>CAOKFZ010000009.1 GCA_948467875.1 uncultured Clostridium sp. | reverse complement strand
ACACACGCATGCCAGAGTCAAAGTCTGGTGCCTTACCGCTTGGCTACAGCCCAATTTTTCTTTGAAAAATGGTATAATTTGCTTTGCAAATTACTCAATATTCTATGTTTTACTGATTGCTAGGAAGTTAACCTCCTACTTTTATCGAGTAAAATTTGTTTCACAAATTTTCCATAATTTTTAATGGGGTGGAAGATGGGACTCGAACCCACGGTCTCCAGTGCCACAAACTGGCGCGTTAACCAACTACGCCACATCCACCATTTATTTTGCACTTTTTTCATAATGCTATTCTATTGTAAACCATTATTTAAATTTTGTC
The DNA here is from genome assembly GCA_948467875.1 of uncultured Clostridium sp. Classification (GTDB taxonomy): domain Bacteria; phylum Bacillota; class Clostridia; order TANB77; family CAG-508; genus Scatovivens. Next base: position 71,893 of record CAOKFZ010000009.1, on the reverse strand, counting down.
AAGAGTTTTAAAAATTTTTTTCAAAATTGTAACCAATTTTTAGAAATCGAATAATATATAACATACAAATGATTTTTGAGAGAGAGCAAGAGGAAAGGGGGGAATTGATATGCCAGAGAATAGAGGATGTGGATGCGGCTGCGGATTCGGTTTCGACAGTGATTGTATTTGGATCATACTTCTTATTTTGATTATATGCTGTTGTTGTGGAAACAATGGTGGTAGAGGAGGATGCTGCTAATCCATAAGTAAAAACCAAAACCCTGTGCCGAAATTGCTGGCGCAGGGTTTTTGGTTTATGAAACCGAATTAAAATCGAATATTAATAATAATTTCATCATTTTTTATTCGTTTAATGGTAATTTGATTTTCATGTTCTCCTATCCAGTAAGTTACATCAAGCATTCTTGAAAATTGTGCTGTTTGTATTTTTAAACTGCGCAATTTAATGCGATTGTTTTCTGCAAATTGTAGAATATCTTGCACACTAGATGCAGAGAGAGTTTCTTCAAGGGTTGTTTCTGAGTCCGGATCGGTTAAAAAAATCCGGTTGTTGCGAATAGTTACTGCCCAAGTTTTTGGTTCCATTTTAAATCCTCCTGAATTTTACTGATGCTTTCTTAGCGAAAGCGCTTGCGACATTCAAAAATTATGTCAAATATATTATAACATCTTTTATATCATTTCGTCAAGTCTTTTATTATGAGTATTTGACATTTATGTAAATTTGTGGTAAAATATATCATATAACAGAGGTGTTGTTTTGAAAAAAGGAAGGAGAATGATATGGACAACATAGGAATGGCAATTTTGATTTTTTTGGCAATTGGCACACCAATTCTTGCCTTGTATACAATCGTATACAAGTGTGCTGCTGACTCAATAAGCGAATTGCAGCATCATCTGAAATGTGTAGAGGATTTAAGAGAGAGTGTGGCTCTTATCAATGGTGAAGAGGAGACGCTTGAAATGTTAGATGAGGCAATTGAACAAATTGAGGAGCAATTAGAAACGTATTGGGGAAGAAAGATTGCTAAAGGAAAAAAGGAAAATTCTTACTCCAAAGAAATTTGGTAATTTCTGGAGAAACCGGAAGACACAGTAAAAAGATATTCTTTGCTGTGTTTTTTCGTTTTTATTCTTGAAAAAAATAATGCAACTATGTTATAATCATATTATTCTAAAATAAAATTTTGGGAGAAATAAAAATGGTAGAAAATGTGAAAGTATTATACGAAGAAGAGAAAATTCAAAAAAGGATTTTGGAACTTGCCCAAGAAATCGACCGAGATTATTCACGGCAAAACAGTGACAATTGTTTGTGTGCTAAAAGGTGCAGTCTTTTTTACAGTGGATTTAGTGAAAAAAATGAAAACGCCAATTGAGCTAGAAATGATGCAAGTTTCGAGTTATGTGGGGACAGAAACAACGGGAAAAATTAATGTAAAAAAGGATTTAGACCACAGTATTGAAGGCAAAGATGTTTTGATTGTGGAAGACATCATTGATACTGGTTATACGCTTCAATATTTGAAAGAATATTTGCAAACAAAACATCCCAATTCGGTAAAAATTGCTGTTTTGGCGGACAAGGCAGAACGAAGAGAAGTAGACGTAAAATTGGATTACACTGGATTTGTCATTCCCAATAAATTTGTGATTGGCTATGGCTTTGATTATAATGAAATTGGCAGAAATTTGCCATATATTGGCTACATAGAGACATAGAAAGGACAAAATAAATGTTTATCATTGAAGAAGAATTGAAGAAATTGCCGCAAAGTCCGGGTGTGTACATTATGCGCGACAAGGACGATACCGTGATTTATGTAGGAAAAGCAGTGGTTTTGAGAAATCGCGTGCGTCAGTATTTTCGCAAAAATAATAAAACAGCAAGAATTGAAAAAATGGTTTCGCTTATCGACCATTTTGAATATATTGTGGTCAGCAGCGAGGATGAGGCGCTAATTTTGGAATGCAATTTAATCAAGAAATATCGCCCGCGTTTTAATGTTTTGCTAAAAGATGATAAAACATATCCCTATATTTGTGTTGACGTAAAATCAGATTATCCGAGTATTTTTTTGACAAGGCGCCTGAAAAACGATGGAGCCAAATATTTTGGACCATATGCCAGTTCGGCAAGTGCCAAAGAAATGATTGGTTTTATTAAGGAAAAATTCCAAATCAGGCAATGCAAAAATTTTCGTAATCAAGGAAGGGCATGTTTGAATTATCATATCAAAAAATGCTTGGCGCCTTGCATGGGCTATGTCAGCAAGGAAGATTATAGAAAGCAAATTGACCAAATTATGCTTCTTTTAGAAGGAAAAATCGATAAAATTTTAAAAGAGTTAAAGGCGGAAATGCAGCAATACGCGGACAAGCAAGAATATGAAAAAGCAGCAGAAGTGCGTAACCGAATTTTGGGAATTGAACGTGTTTCAGAAAAACAAAAAGTTTCCAATATTTCAGAAAATAATATTGATGTGATTGGCTTGTACCAAAATGAAATGACGGTTTGCATTGAAATTTTCTTTATTCGAGGTAGTAAAATGATTGGGCGAGAGCATTATTTTTTTGATGACTTAAAAGACATGGAAGAGGCGGAAATCATTTCTGGTTTTATGAAGCAATATTATTTTGACAAAAAAGATTTGCCAGGCAAAATTATGCTTCGTTATGATTTGGAAGATAAGCCAATGCTGGAAAAGTGGCTGTCTGACAAGGCTTCTCGAAAAGTGGAATTAAAAAGTCCGCAAAAAGGCGAAAAATTGAAATTTGTGGAAATGGCGGAAATGAATTCTAAAATTACGCTGGAAAATAAATTGAAAGATAAAACCGACATTTTGGAAGAGCTCAAAGACGTTTTGGATTTGGCGGAATTGCCACGAAAAATTGAAAGTTTTGATATTTCCAATATTGCGGGCAATTTTATTGTGGCTGGCATGTGTGCTGCGCAAGATGGTGTTATCAAACGAAATTTGTCGCGTCGTTTTAAAATTAAAACTGTGTTTGGGCAAGATGACCCGCGTTGCATGGAAGAAGTGGTGTCGCGTCGTTTGAAGCATTCGTTGGAAAATGAAAAAGGTGGTTTTGGCAAATTGCCAAATTTGATTTTGGCAGATGGCGGAATTACTCAAATTAGGGCAATTAAAAATGCTTTGCAACAATATAATTTAGTGGAAAAAATTCCTGTTTTTGGTATGGTAAAAGATGATAAACATTGCACAAGAGCTTTGATTAATGAAGCAAGAGAGGAATTTGAGATTTCGGAAAAGTTGTTTCATTTTATTACGAATTTACAAGACGAGGTGCATAAAACAGCGATTGAGTATCACAGAAAAGTGCGTGACAAAGAAATGACGAAATCAAAGTTGGACGAAATTGCAGGGGTTGGCGAAAAGAAAAGAGAGGAACTTTTGAAAAAATTTGGCAGTGTGAAAAAAATCAAAGAAGCCACAGTAGAGGAAATTGCTAAAGTGAAGGGAATCAATTTGAAATTGGCACAAAAAATTAAACAAGAATTATAAAATTTTCTTTGCATTTTTGGGAAGGTTATGATATACTTAAGCTAGCCGTTTGAGTAAAACGAATTACGGATAGCTTATGCAGTTGCAGAGCAACTGCATACAATAATTTTACAAAAGAATTTTAAATTTAGGAGAAATGATTGATGGAAAAAGTGTCTCAAAAATTTGAACTAAATACGAAAGTTTTGGAAAATTTTGATGAAGTAATGTCTGTCAAATTGGATGAAGTAAAAGAGCTAAAAGTGATGGGGTTTGACAAGGGTTCCAAGTGGCTGAATATTATCAGTCTTTGTGCCAATGTGAAAACCTTGATTTTAGAAGGCGATGCCCGTTTGAATGCAGACAAAATATTAATGAATATTTTTAAGCCAGAAAAGTTAGAAAATTTGGTTTTAAACGATGTCAAAGTTCCCACAAAAAGTGGATTAAAAAGATTTCAAAATTTGAAAAGAATTTCTCTGAAAAATATTCGTTTTTGTAATATCAGAGAATTTTTGGAAGGGATTTCGGTGCCTAAAAAAATAGAGGAAATCATTATTTCCAATACAGACATGGCAAAAGTTTCGATTTCTATTTTGGGGCTGTTTCCCAATTTAAAATACATTACATTGGACAATCTTCAAAATGAAAAATTGGATGATTTTTCGTTTTTGGAGAACAATAAAAAAATAGTGCAAATCAATCTTATGAATAACGAAATTCCACTTCGCGAAATAAATTCTTTGTTAGATTGTAAAGGTAAAAAAAATATTGATGTTTCTATCAAAAGTTTAAGAGCAACCTTAAAAATAACACAAAAAGGCTCAGAATTGACGATTTCAATTGATGATTTAGAGGAAATTTCCCATGCGGTAAATTTGGAAGAAATTGAAAATCTGAATTTGAACATTAATCAAATGACCGATATTACAGAATATATGCCTTTTTTGAAACATCAAAAAAACAAATTGCATGTTATGGTTAAAGACTTTTCGTGCCTAGATACGAAATCAGCGCATAAATTAAGAAAAAGGTTGTCTTTGAAAAAAATTAAAGTGCTCAGTGAAAAACATAAAACTAATTGCGATTTAGAGCATTATATTAGGATGCGCCAAGAGTTAGAGAAAATTATTGCCCATGTTTCTGGTTATGAAAGTGAGCCTGAGAAATTTTTGGGTGTATACCAATATTTGGGGAAAGAATATATAAAGGACAGGGACTATACAGTGCCACAACTTTGTAAAGTTTTGCAAAATAGTTTAAAATGCTTACACATAAAGTCAAACATGATTGCTGGAAAAGAATTGGAAAATGAAAAGCAGCATTATTGGAATCAGGTAGAATTGGAAGGCAAATGGTATCATGTTGATTTGGCACTCGATATTGAAAATCTTCAAAAAAATAAGGCGGAGTATTGTTTGCTGGGGAATGATCAGTTTTTTGAAACTCATGTGCCCAAAGCTGGCAAAAATCATTATTGTGCGGAAAATTTTAATCAGAAATTGGTAAATGTGTTTTTCAAAACAGGCTTATATAAAGAAAGTTTATTTGGTTCTTATTTGGAAATTATGATTCAAAAAATAAAGCAAGTTTTTGAATTTAATCAAAAACAAGAAGTTTTGGCATTGCCGCAAGGTAAGAAAAAGCGAAAGAAAAAGTAGGAGGAACATATGAAAAAACAATGTATTGTTGTTGGGTTAGGTTGGTTTGGCATGAATGTTGCCAAACGATTATCAGAAGAAGGGTTTGAAGTTTTGGCGATTGATAAAGAAATTTCCTTGGTGGAAAAGGCTGGCAAATTCACAACAAAAGCGGTTTGTTTGGATGTCGGAAATTCGGATGTGTTTGAAAGTTTGCCATTGGCAGAATTTGATGTTGGTGTCGTGGCAATGGCTGAAAATATTGCAATGAGTGTTGTTTCGTGCTTAACTTTAAAGGAAAATAAGGTAAGAAAAATTATTGCAAAAGTGGGAGATAAAAATCATAGAAAAGTGCTAGAAAAAATTGGTGTGGATGAAATTATTTTTCCAGAAGAGTACTTGGGAAAAATGGTTGCTAAGAAGATTATAGAGGATTATAAAAAAGTGTGAGAAATGTTTCATTTTTTGTGTTATAATAGAAATAGCTATGATTAAGAAAGACTGAAAAGAGGTAGATATATAGTATGGATAATGTAGATTTAGCTAAATATTGGTTTGAAAGTGCAGATAATGATTATGAAACGATGAAAATATTATATGATAATAAGAAAAATACATGGTGTTTATTTATAGGGCATTTGGTAATTGAAAAACTTTTAAAGGGATTGTATGCCAAAAGTAATATTGACAATCCAGTAGCGCCTAAAATTCATAATTTGATATTACTTTCTCAAAAAGCAAATTTAGAAGTACCACTTCAAATTAGAGAAAAGATACAAATTATAAATACCTTTAATATTAGTAGTAGGTATGATGATTATAAAAAGAGTTTTGATCGAAAATGTACAGATGAGTATACATTAGAACAAGTAAAAAATATTGAGGAGGTTCAAAAATGGTTGAAAGAACAATAAAGAAGGAGATTGAAGATAGTATCCAAAAATTTATAGAAGAAATAAAAAAGAAATATAATATTACAGCCATTATATTATTTGGATCTTATGCAAAAGGAACAGAAAATGAAGATAGTGATATTGATATTGCAGTTGTTTCAGAAGATTTTAAAGATATTTATGATTGTATGGCAATTTTAATGGGAATGACTTGGGATATAGATGCTAGAATAGAACCTCATCCTATAACTACAAAAGACTTTGAGAAAGTTTCCAATTCATTTATAAAAGAAATAGTAGATACTGGAATAAAAGTAGCATAATGAAATGGATTGAATGTAAATTAAACATAGATTATAAAAATTCCCAGGTAAAACCTGGGGATTTTTATAATCTAATTATTTTCATTATTTTGGTTGTTTTGATTATTCTTGCTGTTTTTATTATTTTTCTTTTCGTTTTTTTCCATAATTTAAGGCACCTCCTTATAAAGATTAATATTAATATTTCCAAATTAAAAAAAATTATACAAATAAAAAAGAAAAATGAAAAAATATGATGTAAGGTTTGGCTTACATTGTTAAAAATGACATGTTAAGAAAACGGGCGCAAGAAAAAATAGGAATTTTATGAAAAAATTATTGACAAATTCTTTAATATAGGATAAAATACAAACAAAAGTTTTGTAGATAAGGTTTTGTTTACCAAAATTGGAGTATAAAAAATGAATATTTTAAAACCACAAGAAAGACATTTTAAAGAACTAGAAGTAAAAAAATTAAAGGATGTAGGTGAAAATCTTTTTGAAGAAGGATGTATTCAATATAGTTCTTTTCAAAATGAGAATTGCAGTGGAAAATATATGCAAAATTTGGAATTAGAAAAATGTAAAATGAGCCATATCGTAATGCAAAATGCTATCTTAGAAAAAATGACTTTTAAAGAAGTAAAGTTTGAAAATTGTGATTTTTCCAATACCAATTTTATTCAAAGTGCTTTTTTAAAATGCGAATTTAAGGCTTGTAAATTAGCGGGCACTAACTTTTCTGAAAATCGTTTTTATCATGTGACTTTTTTGGAAAATAATGCTAATTACATGAATTTGTCACTGGCTAGTATGGAGCATGTTTTATTTCAAGATATGGAAATGAGGAATTGCTATTTTCAAGAAACAAAAATAAAGAATATTTATTTCGAAAAAGTGGACTTGAGTAGAGCACAATTTTTTAAAACCAGTTTAAATGGAGTTGATTTGTCGAGTAGTAATATTGAAAAAATTGCAGTTTCCATAGAAGATATAAAAGGCGCAACGATTGAGCAATTTCAAGCAATTGATTTACTTTATTTATTGGGAGTAAAAGTAAAATAGAAGGAGGAAAAAATGGCAACAACGCAAGAATATATCGAATATGTTTGTGAACAAATCGAAGGTTTTGAAAATGTTAGATATCGAAAGATGTTTGGAGAATACATGATATATGTGAATGAAAAGCCAATTCTTTTGGTGTGTGATAATACGGTTTTTGTGAAGAAGCTAGATGAGATAGCAGACTTGATGAAAAATAACGAGTGTGGAATTCCATATAAAGGGGCAAAAGAGCATTATGTTTTAGATATGGATGAAAAAGATTTATGTCAGGAAGTTTTGGCAATTTTAGAAAGAATCACTCCATTGCCTAAAAAGAAAAGTAAAAAATAAAATGTAAAGTTTAGTTGCGTGATAAAAAATAGATGTTAACAAAACGGGCAGGAGTTTTTAAATATAAAATAGAATAAAAAATTTATAAAACAGATAATTTTGTTGAAAGTTATCTGTTTTTGTGTTATGATAAGGAAGAACAAAGGAAATTATGATTTTTTTGGAGAGAAACGCTGGGGGATTGTAGAAGAAAGAGAAGTGAAGAAATATGAAGTTTAATCAAAAATTAATCAATTTAAGAACACAAAAGAATTTATCGCAAGATGAATTGGGGAAAGAATTAAAAGTGGCAAGACAAACGATTTCAAAATGGGAATCAGGTGAGACAACACCATCGATGAAAAGGTTAGTACAAATGAGTGATTTATTTGAAGTGACTTTGGACGAATTAATCAAAGGGGAAGAAGATAAATTTAAAAAATTAGAGATACTTAACAAAAAGGCACAAAAATTAGCTAATTATATCACGATAATGGGAACTCTAATTTTGATTTTAATGATAATAGGAATTATTTTAAGATAGAAATAACAATGTTAAGTTTACGTACGCGACATAAAATGTCATGTAAGGTTTAGCTTGCATAGCGAAAAAGGCGATGTTAAGAAAACGGGCGGGGCAAAACGATTAAGAATTTATGAAGATTGTATTTGTTTTTTATGGATAGTAGACTTTTTGTGTAGGACATGATATAATTTTCAAAAGGAGGCTTGTGAATTGAGGAAAATAATAAAAGTGTTTTTGATTTTAATCGCATTTTTAATCGTTATTTTAGCTGTAAAAACAGGTATTGATGTACATAATTGGCAAGAAATTGTCAAAGCCATGACAGCAAATGAACCGTCACAAGTGCTTGATAGTAATGGAGAATTGGTAGCTAAAATTGGGGTAGAGAGAAAACGTAAAAATGTGGGATTTTCTGCCATGCCAACCAATTTAAAAAATGCCTATGTTGCCATAGAAGATGAACGTTTTTATCAGCATTTTGGAGTAGATGTTAAAAGAACGGGCGCGGCTATTTTTTCTTATATTATTCATTTTGGAAAGGCTTCTTTTGGGGCGAGTACGATTACACAGCAATTGGTTAAAAATTTAACAGGAGACGACTCGAATTCGATTACTCGAAAAGTCAAAGAATGGACAAAAGCAGTTTCGCTTGAGTGGTTTATGAGTAAAGACGAAATTTTAGGAACGTATTTGAATGCGATTTATGTAGGTCCTAATATTTATGGCGTTGGGGCAGGGAGCCAATATTATTTTAATAAAGATGTGGCGCAACTTAGTTTGGAAGAATGTGCTTTTTTGGCAGGAATTAATCATGCGCCAAATGCGTACAATCCGTTTCATGATGAGAAGGATAATTCTGAAAAAATCAAGAAAAGAACAAAAACAGTTTTGCGTAAAATGTTGGAATTAGAGAACATTACAGAAGAGGAATACAATACAGCTGTGGCTCATGTGGAGAATGGTTTGAATTTCAAAAAGGGGAAACTAGAAACCGAAGAACAAGGGGTATATTCTTACCATGTGGATGCTCTTTTGTCAGAAGTGATTGCAGATTTGGCAAAAGAAAAAAAGATGACACAAACATTTGTAACGAATTATTTGTATATGGCAAACGCCAAGATTTATAGCACGCAAGATACAAAAATTCAAGAGGAAATGGAAAAAGAATTTGAGAAAAATAAATATAAATTGAAATCTGGCGATGGCGAAAATGTAGCGCAGGCGGCAATGGTTATGGTTGACCATAAAAATGGTTATGTAGTAGGTTGTGTTGGCGGGCTTGGCGAGAAAACAGAAAATCGATGTTTTAATCGAGCAACGCAAGGTATACGCCAAACTGGTTCTAGTAGTAAGCCGATTGCTGTTCTTATTCCTGCGCTTTCTGAAAAAATTATCACACCAGTGAGCCAATATGAAGATAAAGCGACGATGTTTATTGATTATAATGGAGAGGAATATATGCCGACCAATTATAATGATGAATTAGGAAATATTACAGTTAGGCGTGCCGTGGAGTCGTCGCAAAATATTCCATTTGTGAAAATGATAGAGCAGCTTACGCCAAGTGTTGCCATTAAATATTTGAAAAAAATGGGAATTACGACTTTGAATGAAAAAGATGAAAATTTGTCACTTGCTTTGGGTGGACTAGACAAACGGAATTTCGCCGTTAGAAATGGCAGGTGCATATAGCACGATTGCGAATGATGGAGTTTATCTTGAGCCAACTTTTTTTACCAAGATTATGTCTAGTGATGGTAGTCTTGTTATGAATTCGGGACAGAAGAAAAAGAGAGCTTTTTCAGAGGCGGTTGCTTTTGTGACAAAAAAATTGTTGACAGAACCTGTGAAAGGAGCGAATGGAACAGCAACTTATTGTGCAATAAAAGGCATGGAAGTGGCAGCGAAAACGGGAACTACGAACGAAGATTATGACCGTTGGCTTTGTGGTTTTACGAATTATTATACGGCTGTGGCTTGGTTTGGATTTGATTTGAGTGAGCGAATTGAGTATCAAGGGAAAAATCCGGCTGGCGAGATGTGGGCTGATGTGATGAAAAAAGTACATGCCAAATTGCAAAATAGTAGTTTTGAGGAATCTGAAGAAGTTGTTTCTGTGGAAATTTGTAAAGATACTTTTTTGAGAGCAAAAAGTAGTTGCAAAAATACGTATACCGAATATTTTTTGAGCGAAACAGAACCTGGAATGTGTACAAAACATAAGTAAGAGGAGGAGAAAAAGATGAATTTATATGTGATGCGACATGGACAGACGAATTGGAATGTTTTAGGAAAAGTGCAAGGTTGCACAGATATTGAATTAAATGAAACAGGAATTGAGCAGGCTCAACAAGCCAGAGAGGAATTTAATCAATGTGATGTTGATGTTATTTTTTCTTTGCCTTTGAAAAGGGCTAAGAAAACGGCTGAAATTGTGAATCAAGATAAAAAAGTTCCTGTGATTTGTGATGCTCGTTTGAGGGAAAGGGAATTTGGCGAGTTAGAAGGGAAAAATCCAGAAAGTTGCCAGTCCGAATTTCAGGATGCTTGGAATTATTCGTTAAATGTGAAAACAGATAATGTAGAACCAGTAGTAGAGTGTTGCAAGAGAGTGAGCGAATTTTTGGACGAAGTGAAGGAACAGTATCAAGACAAAAATGTTTTGCTTGTGACACATGGAGGAACGGCGCAAGCTATTCAAGCGTATTTTACGGGAATTGAGGAAGATGGTCAAGTGCCGAGAATGGGCATTAGGAATTGTGAAATTAGAAAATATGAATTAAATGAAATTTTTAATTGATTTTTTTTTCGTTCTGGCATATAATAAATAAGAAAATTGTTGATTAACATTTTCGGGACCTGAAAAGAAAAAGGTGAAAAATATGAAAAAAATTATTTTTAAAGGCTGTGCAACAGCGATTGTAACGCCATTTACGGAAAAAGGTGTGAACTTTAAAGAATTTGAGAAATTGATTGAAAACCAAATTGCGAACAAAATCGATGCGCTTGTGGTTTGTGGAACGACTGGCGAATCGTCTACCATGATGCCAGAGGAAAGAAAAGAGACGATAAAATTTGCGGTGGAAGTAGTACATAAGAGGGTTCCAGTGATTGTGGGAACTGGTTCTAATTGTACCAAATCAGCGATTGAAATGACGAAATTTGCAGAAAGTGTGGGCGTAGATGGCGCATTGGTTGTGACTCCGTATTATAACAAAACGACGCAAGATGGTTTAGTGGCACATTACAAGGCAATTGCAAAAGAGACAAATTTGCCGATTATTTTGTATAATGTGCCAAGTAGAACGGGTGTGAATATTTTACCGAAAACTTGTCAAGAACTTTCAAAGTTAAAAAATATTGTAGCGATTAAAGAAGCCAGTGGGAATTTATCACAAGTGGCTGAAATTGCGAATTTGTGTGGAGATGAATTAAATATTTATTCAGGAAATGATGACCAGATTTTGCCAGTTTTGTCAGTTGGTGGTATTGGGGTTATTTCGGTTCTTTCTAATATTATGCCTGAATTTACACATACTATGGTAGAAGATTTTTTAAGTGGAAATTTGGAAAAAGCAAAAGAGGCTCAAATCAAAGCAATTCCACTTATTAAGGTTCTTTTTTCAGAAGTCAACCCAATTCCAGTGAAGGCAGCGCTTAATTTGCAAGGGTATGATTGTGGCGTGCCAAGGATGCCATTGGTAGCGATGAGCAGACAAAATCAAGATATGTTGAAAAAAGAAATGGATAAAATGAAAATCGTTTAAGGGAGTAGGAAAAAAGTGAAGCCAGAAGAACCAAAACCAAATTTGATAAAGGTTGAAGCGGATATTCAGGAATTTAATGAGATTATTCAGGATATTGTGGAGAATTCGAGTGTGATTTCTTTGAAAGAACATTTGCAACATATGAAAAGTTCACGATATGAGCATTGCTATAGTGTTGCGTATTACACTTATGTAATTTGCAAGAAGTGCGGATTGGATTATGTTTCAGCTGCGAGAGGAGCAATGCTGCATGATTTTTATTTTTATGATTGGAGAAATAAAGGGGTTGAAGGGCAGAAGAAGTTTCATGCATATCGACACCCCCGCATTGCTTTTCACAATGCGTGTGAAAACTTTGAGTTAAATGAAGTGGAAAAAGATATTATTTTGAAACATATGTGGCCGTTAACCATAAGGTTACCAAGGTTTTCGGAAAGTTATATTGTCACATTTGTGGATAAATATTGTGCGGCAAAGGAATTTTTTGAGTTTTTGAAGTATAAAAAATATTTGAAAAAATTAAAAAAGGCAGAGAATGCAAAGAAACAAAAGAATTTTTTAGAATGAGAAAGGAGTTTTTATGAAAGTTTTGGTAAGTGGTTGTAATGGGAAAATGGGACAAGTTGTTTCCAAAGAAGTGAAACTTGCACAAGACATGGATGTTGTTTGTGGTGTTGATAGAACGGATACTGGGGATAATCCATTTCCAGTTTTTACGAAAGTATCAGAAATTGATGTGATTCCTGATGTGATTATTGATTTTTCAGTACCAGAGGCAACATTTGAGATTTTGGAATTTGCGAAAAAGAACACGATTCCAATTGTGATTGCGACAACAGGTTTTTCGGATAGCCAGATGAAGAAAATTGAAAAATACGCCGAAAGTTTGCCGATTTTTAAGTCTGCGAATATGTCTTATGAAATTAATTTGATGGCAAAAGTTATTCGAGAAATTGCTTTGAAGTTGGAAAATTCGGATATTGAAATTGTGGAAACACATCATAATCGAAAAATTGATAGCCCAAGTGGTACAGCTTTGATTTTAGCGGATAGCTTGAATGAGGCTTTGAATTATGAAATGACTTATGAATATGATAGGCACAGTAAACGCGAAAAACGTGGCAAAAAAGAAATCGGCATTCATTCGATTCGTGGAGGAACAGAGGTTGGGAAGCATTCTGTGATTTTCTTTGGCGAGAATGAAAGTTTGGAGATTACACATAATTGTACTTCAAGAAGTGTGTTTGCAAGAGGTGCAATTAAGGCGGCACAATTTGTATTGCATAAAAATAATGGCTTATATTCAATGAATGACATGGTAATTTAGAAAGGAGATGTAGAAAATGAGAGAGAATGAGGAAGTATTTGAAAAAAAGAAACCAATCGATAAAATGAAATTAGCACAAAGGATTTTTGCAATTGCAGTGATTATTATTATGCTATTTTCAGCTTGTGGAACGTTATTATTTTATTTACTAAATCGATGAAGGAGTAGAAATATGTTTGATACTTTTAAAGAGATATACGAAAATGTGATTGTCAGGTACATAGAGGAATTGTGCAATAATCCAATGTTGCTGATGATGTCGATTTTGGATGTTGTGATTGTAATTTTTTTATTGCATAAATTATTTCAAATGCTAAAAGGAACAAGGGCTTGGCAATTGTCAAAAGGAATTTTACTGTTGATTTTGGCGACTTTTTTGAGCGAAGTTTTTCGTTTGAATATTTTGAACTATATCTTGTCTTCTGTTATGACTTATGGCGTTTTTATGTTGATTGTTATTTTTCAGCCCGAAATTCGAAGAGGACTAGAACAGCTTGGAACAAGTAAATTTAGCAAATATTTTGGAATTGACCAAGATGATAATGCCAGAACTAAGGAAAATATTTATAAAATTGCAATTGCTGCGATGGAACTTTCAAAAGCTGGAACAGGAGCACTTATGGTGATTGAAAGAGACATCAAAATTCAAGATATTACGGCAACAGGAATTGCGATGAATGCCGAAATTTCGCCACAAGTTTTAGTGAATATTTTTGAACCCAAGACACCACTTCATGATGGCGCAGTTGTGATTAGCAATCATAAAATTGCGGCAGCGTCTTGTATGTTGCCACTTGCGGACGATAAAGATATTGCCAGAGAATTGGGAACGCGTCATCGAGCTGCAATTGGGATTTCGAAGGAATCAGATGCCATAGTTGTTGTGGTTTCAGAGGAAACGGGCAAAGTGTCTATTGCAAAAGATGGAACTTTAATTGCTGATGTAAGGGAAGATGTTTTGAAAAAAATATTGATTAAAAATTTGATTGTAGAGATGCCCAAAGTGAAGAAAAAAGAGCGAGTTCCCAAAAAGAAAGTGGAACAGAAACAATAAATTTACTGCAATTTTGCTTGACATTCTATTGGATAAAACATAAAATAAATTTAGAATAAAAATAAAGGAGGATTTTATTATGCCATTAGTTACAACCAAGGAAATGTTTGAGAAATCAATGAAAGAGAAATTTGCCATTGGAGCTTTTAATATCAATAATATGGAATTTATTCAAGCCATTACAGAGGCTGCCAATGAGGCAAAATCACCAGTTATTTTGCAGGTTTCTTCAAGTGCGATTAAATATGCGAAAATGAATTATTTGATTAAAATGGTGGAAGCTGCGGTGGAAAGTACGAATATTCCAATTGCACTTCATTTGGACCATGGACCAGATTTTGAGACTTGTAAAATGTGCATTGATAGCGGATTTACCTCAGTGATGTTTGATGGGTCAAAATATGATTTTGAGGAGAATGTAAGGCTTACGAAAGAAGTGGTTGATTATGCTCATAGCAAAGGTGTTGTTGTGGAAGCAGAGCTTGGAAAATTAGCAGGTGTGGAAGATGATGTGAATGTCACAGAAGATGATGCACGTTATACAGATCCAGAACAAGCCAAAGAATTTGTAGAAAGAACGGGATGCGATTCTTTAGCAATTGCAATTGGGACAAGCCATGGTGCTTATAAATTTAAAGGAGATGCTAAATTAAGATTTGATATTTTGGCAAAAATTAAAGAGAAATTGCCTAATACGCCAATTGTTTTACATGGCGCTTCAAGTGTGATTCCAAGTTTGGTTGAAATGTGCAATCATAATGGCGGAGATATTCCAGGAGCGAAAGGTTGCCCAGATGAGATGTTGAAACAAGCAGGGGAAAATGGTGTTTCTAAAATTAATGTGGATACAGATTTAAGATTAGCAATGACGGCACAAATCAGAAGAGTTTTCAATGAAGAACCATCTGTTTTTGATCCTCGTAAATATTTGGGGGCTGCTCGTGAGGAGATAAAAGCGACAGTTGCTCACAAAATTCAAGAGGTATTTTGTTCGGCCAATAAAGCATAATGTTTTCGTAACAAAAATGTAATAAAATTGTAACACAAAAGATATAAAACCAAAAACAAGTTTTGAAACGATTGAAAATACTGAAAAAAAGCCAAAAACATTTGTTTTTTGGCTTTTGACATTTTTCACTTCCTATGATATAAAAAATTTAAGAAGTATTTGTAATATTTCTTAGAGTATATAAGCAAGAGAAATTTTGTCTTTTAACAACATAAGAATAGGTAGGTGTAAAATTATGGGAATTTATAAAGCTGAAATTGCGAACATGAGAAAAAATATTGGAGAAAATATAGGACAAAAAATTTTGATAAAAGAGCCAGTAGGAAAAAGGACAAAGCCAGAAGAAAGAGTGGCAACTATCCAAAAAACGTATAATGATTATTTTATGGTAAAATATGAAAATGCAAATCGTGTGGGTTCCTATAATTATACAGATTTGTTTATGAAAACTATTGAAGTGAGTATATCCAATGGGGAAGAATATGTTCCGATATTTATCCCAGAGGTGGCTGATCGAAAGAATAAATTGCATAAATTGATGCCAGAGCAAGGGCAAAATTCGATGGTGCAAAAGCCCAATATTGAAACAGCGTAAAATGATAATTTTGATAAAAAGGTCGAGAGCCCAGATATTTTTCTGGGCTCCCTTAATGTTTTAGTGGATATAACTTACTAATTGTCTTCTGCTTCTGCAGCCAGTTTTTCTAAATAGGCTTTTACTTCTTCTTCGGTTACAGCTCTGTCAATTGGAACACAGCGAGCGTTAATGCCATTAGTTGGACCGAATTCATTAATCCAGTAATACGAGGAATAGCAGAACATTTCAACGAAATTATCGATATTCTCCCCAAAGACTTCCTCAGATGGCGAAATATCGATTTGCTCAAGAAATTGTTCAATAGTGCCGGTAAACTCGTCAGAATCACCAGCTAATTCGTAGGCATTCTTGTTATATACAACAATGCCAGTAAATTTGCACTGCTCTATGGGAAGCAGTTCCTCCAGTGATAATTTTTGCAGAACGCATTCTAAAGAGGCGTCCTTGCCGAAATTTTCCTGAAGCTCTTTTAAAAACCGTTTCTGCTCCTCGCATCCGAAGAGCATCATTTTGTCTTTTTCGTAAGTCATAAAGCCTACTCCTTTCTGATTTGACTAATATAAGCCTTTACATTACATAACAAGTATAGCATAAAATATAAAGAGAATCAAGAAAAATATGTAAATTTTTTATTTCAGGTATTTTTTTCAAAATCTTCCATATATATGTTATATAGAAAAAGCGTAGAAAATAATTTCTATAGAACAAAAAAGGAGGATTTTTTATGGAAAAAAAGGTTGTATCCATGCATAAAAAAATGGCGGAAAAGCTTAAAGATATAGAGATACAAGGCGATATCATTGTGCCAGACACGAAACCAGATATTGTGAATATTATCGGTACAAATTCTAATCCATATATTTATAAAGAGGAGTGCCAAGATGGCAAATATCGTTTTGATGGAAATATTGATACCCATATTATTTATTTGTCAGAAAGCGGAGAAACAAAGGTAATTAGTACAACTTTAGATTTTATGGATTTTGTGGAGGATAGCAATATTACAGCAGACATGTCAACCAAATACAGGATAGAAGTGGCAAATATTGAGACTAAAATTTTGAATGAGCGAAAGATTAGTGTAACTGTTCAGTTGAAAATTTGTTTTAATTTTTTTGTGTGTCGCGACATTGAGTATTTAGACAATTTGCAAGATTTGGCTGGTGTTGAGAAATTACAAGAAACGGTAAATTTAAGCACAGTTGTTGCAATGAATACAGTCAAAAGTTCCTTGAAAGAAGATGTGAGCATTGAAGATGACGATATTTCTGACATTTTAAAATGTGATGTTAATGTGGAGCATTTTGAGAACAAAATCAGCTACAATAAGGTTTTGTCAAAAGCGGATGCGAATCTTAAAATCATGTATATTACAGAAAGTGGAAATTTGAAATTTGCTCAATCCACGATTCCAATTATGAATTTTATTGACATGGAAAAAGTCACAGATGAGGATATTTGCAATACCACTTACAAAGTGCGCAACATGAATTTTAAGCCAAACAGCAAAGAGCAGAAGTCAATTTCTTGCCAAATTGATTTTGAGGTTTCGTGCGAAGTTTATAAAAAGCAAACCATTGAGCTTGTGCAAGATATGTATGGCATTGAGAAAAATATCACATTTAGCCAAAAGTCGGTAGAAGTGCAAGTAGAAGGAGAAAGTTCTTGCGAGATGGTAGAAATCAATGAAAACATTTTGGTGGAGGATATTCGTACTCTTTATGATGTGGATTGTATGGCAAATATCACGAATAAAACACAGGCTGGAAGTTTTACGAATTATGAAGGCGAGATTTGTGTTGATATTTATTTTGACACAGGAAATAACCTAAATGTTAAAAAAGCAAAAATTCCATTTATGGTCAAATTAGATTGTGACACAGATGATATTGAGATGAATTTTGTTAGAAAACATTTTAAATTGACAGGAGAAGATGTGGCTTGCGATTTGCAATTAGAAGTCAAACCAAATAGCAGTAATTATAAGACCATTCGTTTGATTGACAATATAGAAGAAGAGGAATGCGAGGAAGAAAGCGATTATGCTATGGTGGTGTATTTTGTGAAAGATGGAGACACGATTTGGAATATTGCAAGAGATTTTAGAGTAAGCATGGATAGTTTAATCAAGAATAATCATTTGGAGGAAAACCAAGGAGTTCGTCCAGGGGAAAAATTGTATATTATGAAGTAAAGTAGGGGCACGAAGTATCGTGCCCTTAAAAAAGCAAGGAGAAAGTCATGGTGGATACAATATATTCGCGAAGGCGAATTCGATTTCCAAGGAGAAAACAAGGAAAATTTAGTAAAATAAAATTATTAATTTTTATGATTATTGTCATTTTGGTGGGAGCAGTTGTTAGTTTTGTGATGTCATCCTATCCGATTTTTGTGGCAAGTTGCAAAACAGCAGCAGGCTCGAAGGCCAATCATATTGTGAGTGAAGAAGTGGAAAAAATGATGGCACGTTATGCTTATCAAGACCTTGTCAATTTAGAAAAAGATGAGAAAGGCAATGTGATTTTTATGCAAATTAATACGATTTTGATGAACCAACTCGTGAGCCAAATTGTCAAAAATATTCAAACAAGAATTGACAATAGCCCAACTACAATGGTATACATAAATTATGGAAGTATTAGTGGAGTGACCATTTTAAAAAATGTTGGACCGAAATTTGAAATTGAGTTAGAAACCGCAGGGAGAATTGAGACACAGCTTCATTCTAAAGTAGAAAATGTGGGGGTTAATCAAACATTACATAAAGTTTATTTGGGGTTGAAAACCAATATTGGAATTTTGACGCCAATTGGTTCATTTGGAAAAGAGGTGGACTCAGAAGTTTTATTGACAGAAGCGATTATTTTTGGAAATGTTCCAGAAACTTATTATAATTTTGAAGGAATAGGGCAGTCAGATGTGCTGAATGTTTTGGAATAAAAATTTTAGAAAGGGTATGTACTAAAAAAGCAATATATGATATAATAAGAAAAATATAAGAAGAAAAGGAAAAATAAGATGGATACATATAGCCGAAATAAAATTAAGACAGTAAAAGAATTCATTAATGAGATATATTATGTGCAAGAATTTGAGGTAGCTAAAAAATATCAAGAGCGATTGAATGCGATAGAAACAAGATTAGAACAACTAACAGATGATTTTAAAGACTATATAGAAAAGACAAATTTGTGGCAAGAACTCAAAGAAATGGATATAGAGATTTCTAAGTTTTTAGATAAAGAAGAAACTATTTTGAAAAAGAAATCTTTAGTTAAAAAATATTATGAAAAAAAGGTAGAGGATTTCGTAAAATCGAGTAGAGGGAAGACTTCGCAGGAATTATACGAGGATTTAACAATCATGGTATCAGACATAAAAAAAGAAGCAGTAGATGCGGAATTAGCTTCTAAAATAGACGAAATATCTGCTATGGCTTTGCTACATATTTATATACAACAGTTAAAAAATGGTGAGCCAATTGATTTGAAGTTAGCGGAGGAACTGTCAACACGAGAGAAGTTGACTGAGGAGATAAAAAATAAATTATTAAAATTGTCAGAAGAAAAAGACGAAATTGCTTCATTTGACATTCTTAAAATTTGCAAAAGTGTTTCGCCAGATACTTTGCAAAATCAAGCAATTTGGAAGATGCTTGCTGGAACTGAAACAGTTCAAATAAAAGAGGAAACAGGCAAAATCCCTGAACAAAATTTGGAGGAAGAAAAGCCAAGCGTTTTACCAGTTAGAAAGAAAAAATCCATTTTTGAAAAAATGCGAGAAAAGTTTGGCAAAAAGACAAGATACACCTTTGAAAAAATAAATGAGAAAACAGGAGAAAAGAAAAGTTGGACGGAATATCATGCTTTTCCACCAAAGGGAAGATTGTTGCGTAAATGCCAAGGGCAATGTGTTGCTTTAGAAATCAATGGGAAATCAGTTGCTGAAGTAGATGCTATGGATCACATGACGAATTTGCAATCCATTACTTTTGGGGAAGGAATAACAGAAATACGAAGAAGAAATCAAAATGAAGTTCCAGCCTTTAATCAAGTAAGCCAAATTACTATTTCAGATGATGTGCAAGTCATAGGAGATAACGCATTTAATGATTATGCACAATTAGCAAAAATCAATTTTGGAAATAACATAAGAGAAATTCAAAAAGGTGCTTTTTGTCATTGCGGAGCTTTAAAAACAATAGAGTTACCAACTTGTTTACGTAATTTGGGACAGTGGGCATTTGCTTATTGTGAAAGTTTAGAAAATTTAGAATTACCAGAAGATTTGACACATTTGCAAGCACATACTTTTTTTAAATGTAGTCATTTAAAAAATATAAGATTTGGTAAAAGTATGCAAAGAATTGAAGAAGGCGTTTTTGCTAATTGTAAATCTTTAAAAACAGTAACATTACCAGAAAAATTGATTTCCTTAGGAAAAAACGCATTTACAGGATGCGATGCTTTAAAAAATGTAGAATTTGGTAGTCAAATAGAGAAAATTGGGGATGATTGCTTTAGAGGAGATTATCATTTATTGATTGAAAAATTGCCACCTAGTGTAACAAAAGTTGGTAAAAATGTTGAAAAATATACAAATAGAAAAACAGGGGATATTATTCCATTGCAACAATCTTTTGAGAAGGACTTAGACAGAGCAGAATAAAACAGGGAGGAGATAATTTTGCAAGATAAACAAAAACAAATACGAAATTTTAGTATTATTGCTCATATTGACCATGGAAAGTCGACGCTTGCAGACCGCATGATTGAAATGACAGGAGCGCTGTCCAAGCGTGAAATGGAATCACAAGTTTTGGATAATATGGAAATTGAGCGCGAGCGAGGAATTACGATAAAGTCGCAGGCAGTCAAAATGAATTATCTGGCAAAAGACGGCTTGCACTATGAGTTTAATTTAATTGATACGCCGGGGCATGTGGATTTTAATTATGAAGTGTCAAGAAGTTTGGCGGCATGTGAAGGCGCCATTTTGGTGGTGGATAGTACGCAAGGCGTGGAGGCACAAACGCTTGCCAATGTGTATTTGGCGATTGATGACAACTTGGAAATTTTGCCAGTGATTAATAAAGTGGATTTGCCAAATGCGAGGGCAGATGAAGTCAAACAAGAAATTGAAGAGATTATTGGCATTCCAGCCATGGATGCGCCTTGCATTTCTGCCAAAACAGGTTTAAACGTGGAAGAGGTATTGGAGCGAATTGTGACCGATATTCCAGCGCCAAGTGGAGAAGTAAATGCGCCGCTGCAAGCCCTGATTTTTGACTCGGTTTACGATAATTACAAAGGCGCAATTGCGTATGTCAGGATTAAAAACGGAAGTTTGAAGGCAAATGACGAAATTTTATTTATGGCAACAGGGAAAGTTTTTACAGTAACAGAAGTTGGCTCGTTTAAAGCAGGTGGCTATGTTCCAGCAGAGAGTTTAAGTGCGGGCGAGGTTGGTTACATTTGCGCAAGTGTCAAAACGATTTCCGATTTGCAAGTAGGAGATACAATTACGCTGAAAAATCAGCCAGCTAGCGAGCCACTTCCAGGCTATAAAAAAGCCAATTCGATGGTGTATTGTGGCATGTATCCGATTGATGGAAGTGAATATGAGCCATTAAAAGAGGCATTGGAGAAATTGAAATTGAATGATGCGGCACTCAATTATGAACCAGAAACTTCGGCGGCTTTGGGCTTTGGTTTTCGTTGTGGATTTTTAGGGCTTTTGCACATGGAAATTGTGATGGAACGTTTGGACCGCGAATTTGATATTGGGCTGATTACGACTGCGCCATCGGTTATTTACAAGGTTCATAGAACCAATGGCGAAATTGTAGAATTGTATAATCCAGTGGATTTGCCGCCTATGACGGAAATCAAACAAATGGAAGAGCCGATTATGAAGGCACAAATTATGATACCAAAAGAGTTTGTGGGAAATGTGATGAAGGTGTGTCAAGAAAGACGTGGCACCTATATTGATATGCGCTATTTGGACGAAACGCGCGTCACGCTGGAATATGATTTGCCGCTCAATGAAATTATTTATGACTTTTTTGATACCATAAAATCCAAGACAAAGGGCTATGCTTCTGTGGATTACGAATTTAAGGAATACCGAAAAGCAGATTTGGTAAAACTCGATTTGCTGATTAATAACGAAACTGTGGATGCGTTGTCATTTATTGTGCATAAGGATTCTGCTTATGAGAGGGGTCGCAAAATGGCGGAAAAATTAAAAAAAGTCATTCCAAGGCAGTTATTTGAAGTTCCAATTCAGGCGGCAATTGGTGGAAAAATTATTGCCAGAGAGACGATTTCGGCTATGCGAAAAGATGTGCTTGCCAAATGCTATGGTGGGGATATTACGAGAAAGAAGAAATTGCTAGAAAAGCAAAAACGAGGCAAAAAGAAAATGCGCGAAATTGGTAGTGTACAAGTTCCGCAAGAAGCGTTTTTGTCGGTTTTGAAATTAAATGATGATGAAACATAAACGTAGGGCATGGGGGACTGTGCTAGGAAGAAAATATAAGGTATAAAGATATGGTAAAAAAGAAAAATTTTATTTTGATTTATTTGCTCTTGGTTGCTGTTGTGGTGGGGATTTTGATTGCAGGAATGATTTCATTTTATATTTTCCACAAAAATGATGAAACCATACAAACAGGTGTTTACATCAAGGGAATTAATGTGTCAGGGCTAACGAAAGAAGAAGCTGTGAAATTGGTCAAAGAGAATTTAGATTTGGAGCTCAATGACCATTTGATTTTGAAATACAAAAATTATGAATATTATGTAGAAGTGGAGCAGTTTGAAGCTCAGTTTGATGTAGAAGCCTCAGTGGATTTGGCCTATCAGATTGGCAGAAGTGGAAATATGATGAAAGACATGAAAGATTATGCGAGTGTTTTAATGTCGAAAATTGATGTAGAGCCAGTGTTGAAATATAGTGAAGAGGCTTTGATTTCTTATTTGGAAGTGATTCAAGCACAATTGCCAGACCAATTAGAGCAAAGCAGTTATTATGTAGAGGACGACAAAGTGATGATTACTAATGGAAAAAATGGTGCCAAAATTTACATGGATGAGCTAAAAGAGACGATTTTGGAAGAAGTCCAAGATATTACGTATAAAAATACGTGTATCGATATTCCTACCTTTACAGAATACCCTGACAAAATTAATGTGGCTGCGATTCATGATGATGTTTATCGCCAAATGCAAAATGCCTATTTTACAACAGAGCCGCGTATGGTTTATGCAGAAGTAACAGGTGTGGATTTTAATGTGGCAGCAGTTGAAAATGCAATTGAAGCCAATCCAGATGTGGAAGAATATGCAATTGAACTGAATTTGACCAAACCAGAAGTGACAGTAAATGATTTAGGAATGGAGGCTTTTCCAGATTTGCTAGGCACTTATTCTACAAAATATGTAAATAATCCAGACCGAACGACCAATTTAAGGTTGGCGTCTAATAAAATCAATGGTAAAGTAATTATGCCAGAGGAAGAATTTTCGTTTAACAAAATGGTGCGGAAGACGAACGATTGCAGCAGGTTATAAAAATGCAGCCATCTTTTCAGATGGACAAGTGACAGATGGTTTAGGCGGCGGAA
Organism: uncultured Clostridium sp.; assembly: GCA_948467875.1. Classification (GTDB taxonomy): domain Bacteria; phylum Bacillota; class Clostridia; order TANB77; family CAG-508; genus Scatovivens. The sequence continues at coordinate 48,259 of CAOKFZ010000009.1, read as the reverse complement.
TTTGCCAAATTACGAGTACACTTTATAATGCAGTGGTTTTTGCGAACATGAAAATTACCTCAAGGCGAAATCATATGTTTGTGCCATCATATGTATCTGGTGGTCGAGATGCGACAGTTGTATATGGTTCGACAGATTTCAAATTTAAGAATTCGAGAAGTTATCCAATCAAGTTGGTTTCGAGTGTAGAAGGTGGAGTAGCAACGATTAGTGTGTATGGTTATAAAAATGAAAATGATCCAGAATATGAAATTTCGATTGAAAATAATTTAGTGAAAACGACAGCAAAATCGCTTGTGTATGATGCTTATAAAGTTTATAAACAAAATGGGGAAGTGGTCAATCGCGAGAAAATGTCAAGAGATACGTATAAAAAATATTAAAATAGTTGTTTGAAGAAAAGATAAAAGGACAAGTTTGACTTGCCCTTATTTTTAACTTTTCTTATAATGGATAATAGGATCCTCGTCATCAAATTTATAATGTGAATTTTGTGTTGTTTTAAATGGCTCATCATCTTCCAGTTCTTGAGTTTCATGCTTGCGACCTTTATGAGTTACTTCATGAATATTAATTCCATTTGTAAATTTTGAAAAATTATAAACTTTAATTTTTTGCTTTTCTTTATATTTCGATTCTAGGAAATCAACTTTACCTTTACCAGCTGTCATTTTGCCTTTGATATCTTTTGTTTTATAGACAATTGTTTTGAAAGCAAGCGCTTGCACTTCGCCTGGTTTAATATTGGCTTTCCAGTCCCATTTAATCGATTTGTAAGTTGGACTATATTGTACTTTGCCTGAGTCGTAATCACTTTGGAAAATCCATTCACGGTGGTCGCCAAACTCTTTTGACCAAAATTCATTATCTGCTGGTGTATTATTTCCAAAAGTAACTTTTGTTGTACTGTTGGCAAGAACTGTATTTTTAAAATTATCTGCCACAAATTGCGATAAATTTTGGGTTGATACAATGGCGCCAACTCTGTATTTTCGATATAATGTAAAAATGTCTTCTGTGGCTTTGCACATAAATGGTGGGAACTCATCAATGTACAAAAAGTGTGGAAGTCTAGTTTTTTCAATACCAGGACGAGATAACACAGAATGTTGCATCAAAAGCAAAATGAATAAACCAAATGATTTATGTACGGTTGCTCCTAAATCGCCACGGCGCGTACAAATGAATACAACTTCGCCATTTTTTAGCACACTATCATAATTAATATTATTGGTTTGATTACAGATCACATTTTTCACACTTGGATAGCGTAACAACAATTCTAGCTGAGAAGAGGCCATTTGCAAATATTGCAAATTTTCTTCACGTCTTGTAACATTTTTGTAAAACATTTTTTTGAAGTAATCGAGTTGAATTTTATATTTTTCAGCTAAATCTGGAATTTCTTTCATCTGTTCTGCCATGATTTCAATTTGGTCAGGATTGTTAAAAATATCCAATAAATTTTCCAAGGTTGGCAAGGCATTATCATGGAAAATCGGATACATTTCTTTTAACAATAAAGTGATATTTTCAATGGCTTGTGTAATTGAAGTTTGCTTCATAACTTCAGAAGCTACAACGCTTTTGCCATCCATATTGGTTTCAGCCATTCTTTTTAAAATAGCAGAAACAGAAATAGCAGCTTTCATTGGATCCTTGAAGGCAAATGGATTTAAGCCCACTGAGTTAGGATTGTTAGGATCAATCACGTGATAATCGATTCCAAAATTATCTGCAATTTCTATCATATGTGACAAAGATTCAAAGTCTGGTGCTAAATAAGTTAGTCCTAAATCTTTGAAAACAGAGTTTTCGCCAGCATAAGAAAACGCAAGTTTGGATACATAGGCTTTATAAATTTTTTCTTTGTTGGAAACAGGTGTTAGCATATTTAAACTGAAATTTTCATTGAGATAATCATTGGCGTAAGGGCAATTTAAGTTTGCAATTCCAGTACGTAATGCGGTAAATCCAACTTCTTTTGAGGCTTCTTTTAAAAAATATTTTTTCTCTAAGTCTCTGGCAATCATGGGCTCAAAAATCATAGAAGTTTTTCCAGAACCAGAAGGACCTGTGACAAGCATTGCTTCATAACGTCTGTTTTCAGGTATTTTTACGATTTTTGAAGTATCACGGTCTTTGCAAAGTACGATTTCGCAAGTGTAAGGACCAGTACCTTCTTTATTATTGGATAAATCAATTCCTGGATAATCAGTAATGGAATCTCGAATATCCTTCATATCATTGACTTTTAAGTAAATGAATTTGAACAATGGATAAAATGTTGTAACTGGGATGTACCAAGCCATTGCAGAAAAAGCAGGTCGAATTAAATCCATAAAAGTGCTAATAATATAACTATAATTTGGCACAGAAAATAACAGCAACCAACCAGCTTTGTTAATCCATTGCACAAACATAGATACAGAAACGGTGTACAAAATAATCGCATATAAATATAAGAAAGAATATTTGATACGTGAATAAGTTACGAATTTTGAGGCAAATGAAAAGTAAAAGGCAAATACTGGGCACGCAAGAGCTAAGGTGTATTTTAAAGGACCCCAATAAGACACAGAAATGCCTGAAAATCCAATTAACAATATTTCTGCAACTCTGTCAATCACAATGTAAATGGAAATTAATGTTAAGATATAAGTGGCAAAAGTATTTCGATCTGTTTTTAGTTTTTTTAAAAAATTGTCAATATATTTCATGAGTTTCTGACTCCTTTTTTTAGAGAGTTTTTTCAAATTTTATATTTCTCTTAAATATAAGTAGCAAATTTAAAATTCATCTACTTATATTATCTAACAAAATCACAAAAAAAGCAAGTATTTTTATGAAAAAATATGGGAAATTGCTGAAAAAATTTATTCAGATTACTTCTGAAATAAATTTTTGAAGAATATTTATAAAAAGGTATTGAAACATTAAGCAAAAAACAATATAATTAAGATAGCTCTTCGAGCAGAGCGAGTTAGAGCTATCTTAGTTAATATTTCTATAAGAAATATTAACTACATTGTAAAAAGCAAATAGAAAGGAAAGTTATGGCAAAGATAAAAAAAGAAGGGTTTATGCAAGGTGTTTTATCCTTGATGTGTTCACAAGTGATTATTAAAATACTTGGTCTAGTGTATAGCATGTATCTGACCAATCGAGAAGGATTTGGAGATAGCGGAAATGCAATTTATATGAGTGGCTATCAGGTATATGCGATGTTGCTGACACTTTCCTCAATTGGTGTTCCGAATGCGATTTCAAAATTGGTTTCAGAAAAATTGGCATTAGGAGACAAAAAAGGAGCTAATCGTATCTTTAAAATAGCATTTGTTGCTTTTGCATTTATCGGATTTGGAGGAACTCTTTTGTTATTTTTAGGGGCAAAAGCAATTGCTAATCAGTGGCTACAAATTCCAGAAGCAGAATACACTTTAATGACGTTGTCACCTGCCATATTTTTTGTGTCAATTTCATCTGTCATTAGAGGCTACTTTAACGGGCACCAAAAAATGTCTGCTACGGCACGTTCTCAAACAGTAGAACAAGTTTTTAAAACAACGCTGACCATTATTATTGTAGAAATTGTGGCAATTTGTACCAATATCAACACAGAATTAATGGCTGCTGGGGCCAATTTAGCCACAACTTTTGCAACATTTTTAAGTTTTTCCTATATTTTTTCTTTATACAAAATGAACCGAAAAGAAGAATTCAAAGAAATCAAAGCACAAAGCGTCAAACGAAGAAGGCAAGAAACAGCAGGTTCCATTATCCGAAAAATTTTCGCAGTTTCCATTCCGATTTCACTGAGTTCATTACTATCTAGCATCAACAAAAATATTGATTCTGTAACCGTGGTGCGTTTACTAAAACCACTAATTGGAGAAGCAACTGCCAAGACGAAATATGGCATTTTGAGCTCAAAAGTCGATATATTAACCTCCATGCCACTGGCGTTTAACATTGCGTTTGCCACTTCGCTTGTACCAGTGATTGCGGCAGCCAAAGTGAAAAACGACCGAGAAACCATCAACAAAAGACTTCGTTTATCACTGCTCATTACGATTTTAATAGCCCTACCTTGCACTTTTGGCATGTGCATTTACGCCACACCAATTTTGGAATTGCTATTTCCGAATGCGAGTTCAGGAGGCATGTTGCTTGCCATTTCTGCACTAACGATTACATTCACGGCATTGGCGCAAACGATTAACGGCGCTTTGCAAGGTTTAGGGAAAATCAGAGTTCCAGCATTTGCGCTCGGCTGTGGCGTTTTAGTGAAATTAATTGCAAATGTGGTTTTAATTCCAATAGAAGGAATTTATGAAAATGGGGCAGCCATTGGTTCTGTGCTTTGTCATATTGTCTCATTTACAATTGTGTATCATGTATTAAAGCGAACAGTCAGACTTGATTTTAGCATTAGTGGCATGTTAATCAAACCATTGCTGATTACAGTGATTATGTCAAGCATTTCACTTGCGTGCTATAAAGGAATTTTAATGTTGGGAGTGGCGTCAAGAATTGCCACGATGATAGGGATTGTGATGGCAGTACTGGTATATGCAATTGGAATTATTGGGTTTAAAGTTTTGTCCAAAGAAGACATTGAAATGTTGCCTTCAGGCAATAAAATCTATCAGTTTTTGCAGAAAATTGGCGTATATCGCTAAAAGACTTGAAAAATCGGCAAAAATGATTTGAGTGATACTTGTAAATATTGAAAAATGGAGAAAAAAAGAAAATTATTCAAAAATCGAGAAGGATTTTATCTAAATTTGGCGAATAAAGGTAATAGTAGACAAAACTACTAACTAAAAACAATTGGGAGGTAATTTAAAATGAACAAAGCTGAATTAATCGCAGCAGTAGCTGCAAAAACAGGGGCAACAAAAAAAAGTGCTGAGGAATCAGTAAATGCATTTACTGATGTTATAACAGAAGCATTGAAAAAAGGAGATAAAGTTCAATTAGTTGGATTTGGTTCTTTTGAAGTGATTAAAAGAGCAGCTAGAAAAGGTAGAAATCCACAAACAAAAGAAGAAATCAAAATACCTGCATCAAAAGCTCCAAAATTCAAAGCTGGTAAAGCATTAAAAGATATTGTTAATAAAAAATAATGATAAAAATGATAGAAAATAAAAAAGCAAATAGGAAACCTATTTGCTTTTTTTAGTTATTCTTCGTGACCACAATTGCATTCACAATCACAATTATCTGGTTCAAAAGGTCTATCGCAACATAAATCAACACCTTTTAGGCATTTACCTTCTTTTCTGCAATGTTTGCAAATTTTAACATGTTCTACACGATTTGCCCAAATATCGATTGCGTAACGTTTGTCAGAGCAAAGAGGTCCAAAAACGAATTCGCCATCTTTATTAGTAAATGTGTGAGATACAGGTTTTCTTTCGTGTTTTGTTACTTCTAACAATTTAACAACAGCATCTTTAACAGGCTCATTGCAAGAATCTTTTATCACACCAAAAATAACATTTCTATGGTCTTCGTCTAAGTTGATTTCCAAATCAAATTGCTTTCCTGACTCAATAAATCCATCAATATCCACGATGTGTTTTTTTTCACAATCAAAATCCATTTCCATATCCATTTTAATCATTCCTTTATTCATAAATTCGGAAGTACTTCCTTATAAATAATATGTCAAAAAAGGAGAAAATGCGACAAGTTTTGGAAAAATAGCAAAAAATAAAAATCACTGAAAAAATGCCTAAAATTCGATTTAAGGCATTTTGGGAGAGAATTTGATTTTAAAATCAAAATTTTTGTTTTAGGGGACTTAAAATGGATTTTGGAATAAAATGTTTAAAAATTGATTGTTTAGAGAGAAAATCCTTGACAAGTATTCCAGAATATGTTAAAATAAATAACTGTAAACTGCTTAGCTATGGTTATAAAGGCTATTTTGAGTAGCTACCAAGTGGGAAGTTAGCGAGTATTACGAAAAGGGAGGTGCATGTAAATGTACGCAATAATTGAAAGCTGTGGAAGACAATATAAGGTAGAAGAAGGAGAGACAGTATTTTTCGAGAAATTAGGAGAAGAAGAAGGAAAAAAAGTATCATTTGATAAAGTGGTTCTTGTTTCTAATGAAGGAAAAGTAGAAGTTGGCGCGCCTTATGTTGCAGGAGCAAAGGTGGAAGGTAAAGTTGTGTCTAATGGTAGAGGCAAAAAAATTCTTGTTTTTAAATATAAGCCTAAAAAGAATGAAAGAAAAACAAGAGGACATAGACAAGACTATACCAAAGTTGAGATTACGTCAATCAAAACAAAATAGTAAATGAATAAAGAGAAATATATGGATTTTGAAACGAAGGGAGTGAATTTGAATGGCACATAAAAAAGGGCAAGGTAGTGTTAAGAACGGAAGAGACAGTGAGTCAAAAAGACTTGGTGTGAAAAGAGCAGATGGACAATTTGTTTTGGCAGGAAATATATTAGTAAGACAGAGAGGAACCAATGTGCATCCAGGAACAAATGTTGGAAAAGGAAGTGACGATACGTTATTTGCTTTGGTTGATGGAAATGTTAAATTTGAGAAAAAAGCAAGTAAAAAATTCGTTAGTGTTTATCCAGCAGCACAATAAATTTTAAAGAAATTATAACGTAGGGGCACGAAGTATCGTGCCCTATTTAAAAATAATTAGAGGAAAAAAGCAATGTTTAATTTAGAAGAATTAGAAAAAATAAAGCAAAAGGCGCTAGAAGAGCATATTCCTATTGTTATGGATGAAACGTTGGAGGAAATTAGGAAGATTTTGGAGCGAGAACAGCTTCAGAGAATTTTGGAAATTGGAACTGCGGTTGGCTATTCGGCAAGTCAATTTATTCGTTTTGCGCCAAATGCAATTGTGGATACGATTGAACTTGACGAGCAAAGAGCCAGTGAGGCAAGAGAAAATGTGAAGAAAATTGGGATTGAGGATAAAGTCAATATTTTGGTTGGAAATGCAGTAGAGATTTTGCCCAGTCTGCAAGACGAATATGACATGATTTTTATTGATGCGAATAAAGGAAAATATCCAGTTTTTTTGCAAGAGGGAATTCGCTTGGCGAAAAATAATGGCTGGATTTTGGCAGATAATGTTTTGTATAAAGGTTATGTGATGGGCGATTATAATAAGCATAAGCAGCGAACTGCTGTAAGGCATTTGAGGGAATATATTCAAAATGCGCAAGGGAATGAGAGGCTAGAAACGCAGATTTTAGAAGTGGGAGATGGACTAGCAATAAGCCGAGTAAAAAAAGATTGACTTCATGAAAAAAATGTAGTAAAATGTCGATAAAGTGAATATACTATCCATATAAAATCCATAGAAAAGGAATGAAAAATTATGAAAATAGACGATAGCGAAGAATATGTAATGACTTTGATTATGGCAGCTCGGAAAAGGGACCAGAATGAATAGTAAAAAATCAAAATTGGTACATAAGATTTATGACAAAGAATTGGTCAGACGTGTGGTTGATTTGGCTAAAAAAATTGGCTCTGACGAAATTGTTGCCGTAATTGGGCATTTAAAAGAGCAAGTACAAGAGGTTTTAGGAGACGAAGTTCAATATGCTTTTCAAGAGGAATTGCTAGGTACAGGGCATGCGGTTATGCAAGCTAAGAAGTTTTTTGAAGGAAAAAAAGGAAAGGTTGTTATTTTGTATGGCGATGTTCCGATTATTCGACCTGAAACTTTGAAAAACTTGATTTCAAAAAGCATCAAAAATAAGGAATATGCGACTTTGCTAACTGCCATGTATGAAAACCCAACTGGTTATGGTAGAATTATTCGTGACGAAGGTGGCAACATCAAAGGAATTGTAGAAGAAAAAGATGCGGACCCACTTCAAAAGAAGCATATTAAAGAAATTAATTCTGGTATTTATTGTTTTGATATTGAGGAATTATTTCGTGCAATTGATAAAATTAAGCCAAACAATGCGCAAGGCGAGTATTATTTGACAGATGTTATCCGCATTATGAATGATGAAGGTTTGAAAACTGGTGCTGTGATTGTGGAGGACAATACCGAGATTTTGGGCGTGAATGACCGAGCGCAATTGGAACTTTTGACACGTGTTTTGCGTATGCGCATTAACAGTTTTCACATGAAAAAAGGAGTCACAATTGAAGATGCACAAACGACTTATATTTATGACGATGTGAAAATTGGCATGGATACAGTTATTCATCCGAATACGATTATCAAAAGTGGTGTGACCATTGGCGAAAATTGCGAAATTGGACCAAATGCGTTTATCCGCGAAGGTTGCGAGATTGGCAACGGCGTAAAAGTTGGAAATTGTGTGGAACTAAAGAAAACAAAAATTGCAGATAACACGAAGGTGCCACATTTGACGTATCTTGGGGATTGCGAAGTAGGAAACGATTGCAATATCGGTTGTGGAACAATTACATGTAATTATACGCCAAACAAGCAAAAGTTTAAGACGAAAATAGGAGATAATTGTTTTGTTGGTTCTAATGTGAATTTTGTGGCGCCTGTAACGGTTGGAGACGATGTTTTGGTGGCAGCAGGTTCAACAATTACGGAAGACGTAGCGGATGGAAAAATGGCGATTGCAAGAGAACGCCAAGTTGTAAAAGAAAAGAAAAAATAAAAAATCAAAAAATAACAAGAATTATCTTGTTATTTTTTGGTATCTATTATATAATGTACAAAATGAAAAGTGTGCTTTGGGGCGACACAAGAACAAAGGAGAAAAGTAATGAAGCAAAAATATTTTAATGATGGAATTGTGGGAAATGGGAAATTGACAGCCAGTTTTAGCAAAACAGGGGAATTGCTAAGGCTGTTTTATGGGGCAGTGGATTACAAACAATTTATTGAGCAATTTGATGTTGGTGTCAAAATTAACGATTCTGCCATGGTTTATTTGCATAATGATATCAATAATTTGTATAGCCAAAAATATATGAAAGACACGAATATTTTGCAAACAGAAATTGTAAATACCTATTTTAACTTGCAAATTATTCAAACGGATTTTGTGCCAATGGAAGAAAACATTTTGGTCAAAAATTATCGTTTTATCAATCAAAGTAACCGCGATTTGCGTGTTAATTTATTAGCCTATTCAAAAGTGCTTACAAACATAAACAATGACACTTGTGGTTTTTTCAAAGATGATTGCTTAATCCAGTACAACCATGATTATTCACTATGTATTTTTGCGAAAGAAAAGCCGATGTCTTATCAAATTAATAATGTTGGGGCGAATATTATGGATGGTGTCATTGGTGGCAAAGATTATATTGGAATGTCGCCAGATTCGGCGATTGCCTATGATTTGAAGGTCATTCATCCAGGCGAAGAAGTCAACCTTAATTTGTATATTTATGTAAATGACAACAAAGAAAAATGTTTGCTTAATGAATTGGATACTGAAATTGCACGCATTCGCAAAATTGATATTGTCAAACAATACGAGGATACCAAAAAATATTGGAGAAAAGTGGTAAAAGATTATGACAAATTCAATTTTGAAAAAAAGCAAGTGGACAGTCGTATTGAAAAAATTTATAAACGAAGCATTTTGTTGTTTTCACTTTTGACAAATCCGGAAACTGGAGGGATTTCAGCAGGTATGGAAGTGGACGAAGGCAAGACTAAATGTGGCAGATATTCGTATTGTTGGACAAGAGATGCGGTTTTTGTGACACGTGCGATGGATGTTTTGGGCATGAAGGAAAATGTGGAGAAATTTTACAATATTTTTTGTAAAAAAACGCAAAGTAAAACAGGAAGGTGGCAACAACGTTTTTACACAGATGGTAGATTGGCGCCTTGTTGGGGGTATCAAATTGATGAAACCGCGAGTGTAGTTTTTGGTATTTATGAGCATTTCAAAAAGTATAAAGATAAAATGTTTTTGAAAAATAATTTGAAAATGTGCGAGAATGCGATTACTTATTTGCAAAAATACGTGGAAGATGTCTTGCATGAAAAAGGTAAATTTTTGCCAAGCTATGATTTGTGGGAAGAATATGAAGGAGTGACGTTATATTCAATGGCAAGCATTTTTGCAGGCTTTGATGCCATGATAAAAATTTACAAAAATGTGAAACCGATGTATGAAACAAATCGTTTAAAATTAGAAGCCATCAACAAAAAAATGAAAGAGTTGGCGCAAGGCTTGTTGGAGCTAAAAGAGTATTGTCTAAAAACTTTTTTTGATGAAGAGAAGAAAACATTTGTTAGAAATCCAGAAGATAGAAAAATGGATATTAGCATTTTAGGAGCGATTACGCCATTTGAAATGTTTAAGCCAAGCGAGAAAAATGTCGAAAATACGATTGAGAGGATGAATATGACATTGCGCACTTACACAGGTGGTTATGTGCGTTATGAGCAAGATGGATACATGGGAGGCTATCATCCATGGCCGATTGCGAATTTGTGGATGGCTTGTTACAATTTGGAAATAGGGGAAGATAAAAAAGCGTTGGAAAATTTTGAATTTGTGACAAATTCGTGCTCAGAACATGGTTTTTTAGGGGAACAAGTTAATAATGAAACCATGCAACCTGCTTGGATTATGGGATTAACTTGGAGCCATGCGATGTATATTGTGGTACTAGAAAAATTACTGAAAAAAGGTTTGATTTAAAAAATATTCCAAAAATTACTGCGTTAATCTACATCAAAAAAGCAGTCACATACTAATGTATGCTCCTTTGCTTTTTTGATTTGATTGCCTTGTACTTTTTGTTTATTTTTTAAATGGGATGAGGTTGATAAAAAATCATCCTAAATGAGAACCGATGCACAGTATAGTGAAAATTACGTGATAGTTTTGTGAAAATTGTGTGAATTTTTTATAAAATTAGAAAGGAGTATCAATGGCAAAAAAACAAACAACGGTGTTTTTTTGTAATGAATGTGGATATGAGTCGTCAAAGTGGCTAGGGAAATGCCCAGCGTGTGGGAAATGGAACACATTTGTGGAAGAAAAAGTTGTAGGAAGTAGCGGCTCAAAAGATAAAAGTAAACCAAAAAGTGAAATTGTCAAACTAAATGAAGTGGAGAAAAAAACGACTACTCGAATCCAAACTGGTGTGCAAGAATTAGATAGAGTATTGGGTGGCGGTTTCGTGAAAGGTTCACTCACGCTTTTAGGTGGCGAACCAGGGATTGGAAAATCGACTTTGATTTTGCAAATTTGTGACAGCGTAAAAGTGCGGTGGCAAAATTTTGTATGTGTCTGGCGAAGAATCTGCGGAGCAAATTAAACTTCGTGCTGACCGTTTGAAGATTCATAACGAAAATTTGCTGTTTTTGTCAGAAACGGATATCGATCATGTAGAAAATGCTTTAGAGAAGGAAAATCCAGATTTTGTGATAATTGATTCTGTGCAAACTATGTATTCAGAAGAAATTACATCAGCTCCAGGAAGTGTGAGTCAAGTCAGAGAAATTACAGCTCGTATTATGAAGATGTGCAAGCAAAAACAGATTACCACCATTATTATTGGACATGTTACAAAAGACGGAAATATCGCAGGACCAAGAGTTTTGGAGCATATGGTAGACACGGTTTTGTATTTAGAAGGGGAACGCTATTTTTCGTATCGCATTTTGCGAGGCGTGAAAAATCGATTTGGTTCAACCAATGAAATTGGCATGTTTGAAATGCAAAATGAAGGTTTGGTGGAAATTGTGGATCCGTCGTCTGTTTTGATTTCAGAACGAGAGGAAGGAACAACAGGTTCAGTTATTGTGGCAAGTTTGGAAGGTACGAGACCGATTTTGCTAGAGCTACAAGCATTAGCGACGCCAACTGTTTTTGGGTTGCCAAGAAGAACAGCAGGTGGAATTGATTATAACCGTTTGGTTTTATTGATTGCTGTTTTGGAAAAAAGAGCTGGTATGGCGCTTAGTTCACAAGATGTTTATTTGAATCTTGTAGGTGGTATGCGCGTAAATGAGCCAGCTTTGGACTTGGGCATTATTTTGGCAGTTGCTTCGACTTTTAAAAATAAAAGTATTCCAGAAAATGTGGCGGTAATTGGCGAAGTAGGCTTGACAGGCGAGGTTCGTTCGGTTAATATGATTGAAAAAAGAATCAAAGAAGCCGAAAAATTGGGCTATAAAAAGATATTAATTCCAGAAAGTAACAAAAAAGGCTTGAAAGATGTCTATAAATTGGATATAATAGGTGTGAAAAATGTTGTGGATGCGTTATGCTATTTAAATTTAAAATGAGGAAGGAAGTAGAAAAATGAAAGAAAAGTTTAAATTGATTATAGGAGTGTTAGTGATTTTATTGTTGCTTGGAGGGATTGGATTTGTTGCATATCAAGGGATTGCAAAGGAAACTGACCAACAGAAAAATCCAGTGGCAACCTTTGAGTTGCAAGACCAAGGAACGATTAAAATGGAATTATATCCAGAATATGCACCAAATACAGTGGCTAATTTTATTGCTTTAATCCAGTCAGGATATTATCAAAATAAAGTTTTGTATGGAAAAGACGATATTTGTTTATATATGGGAAGAGGTGCAGAAGGCGAGACAGATATGCCTAAAATTAGCCAAATTGATAGTTCAGTGGAAGCTGGTTCAGATGCGGATTATGAGTACGAAATCAATGGCGAATTTATTGTCAATGGTTTTGAACAAAATACATTGAGGCATGAAAAAGGTGTGATTTCTTTAAATCGTTATGATTATTCTTCTTATGGCTTGACAGAGGAAAGTTATAATTCAGGAAGGGCACAATTTTCGATTATGATGGACAATGCTTCTACATTAAATGGCGTGTATTGTGCTTTTGGCAGGGTAATTGAAGGAATGGAAGTGCTAGAAAATATGTACCAAACGGCACAGCTTGCTTCTAGTGAAGAAAAGGCAGAAGGAGAAATTGATTCAGAAGATGATGGTTCGATTAAGGAATTTGCGACAATGCCAATGATTACAAATGCGACTGTTGAAACATATGGTGTGGATTATGGAAAACCAGAAGTTCACAAGGCATTTGATGTACAAGCATATTTGACAGAATTATATAGCAGTTATTATGGAAATCAATAGCAAGTAGGGAGGTACTTATGAAAAATAAAAATGGTATCACAATTGTATCGTTGGTGGTAACAATTACAATTTTGTTGTTGCTCTCAACAGTAACAATCAATGTTACTTTGGATACGTATCGTATGGCAAATGTGCAAAGCTATATTGCTAAAATGAGGGTAATTCAGGGAAAAGTGGATAATATTTCTGGGGAGACAAGTGATGTAAGTGGCTATGGTTTTCAAAAACTAAGTGACTTGCAAGCAACCGATCAGGAGACTTATCAAGAGTTTTTAGACAAAATTACAAATCCTGCCCAATATCATATTGATGTCAATACTTCTTGGAATGCTAGTTTGGACACAGACGTAAACAACTATTATTATTTTAATGAAAAAGACTTGGAAAAAATCGGACTAAAAAATCAAGATGTTGTCGTAGTGATAAATTTTGCAACACGAAATGTCATTTCAAAAAAAGGAGTGGAATACAAAGGAAAAAGTTATTATAGGCAGTACGATTTGCAAGGTGGCGATCAATTACATTAGGAGGTGTCGAAGATGCAAGAGCGAATTGATAAAGAAAATTATTATTTGGATATTGCAGAAACAGTGGCAAGCAGAGGAACTTGTACAAGAAAAAAATATGGTAGTGTGATTGTTAATCATGACCAAATTATTTCAACAGGATATGTTGGCGCTCCACGTGGCAGAGTCAATTGCTGCGATTTGGGTTATTGTATGAAGAAAAAAATGTTTCCAGATAAGCGTCATAGTGGCTACGATGCTTGCCGTTCGGTGCATAGTGAGCAAAATGCGATTATTAGTGCTTCGAGACAAGATATGATTGGAAGTACATTGTATTTGGTTGGCTACCGAACAGAAAATCATGATTATGAAGAAGGAGCAGCTCCTTGTTTGATGTGTCGAAAATTGATTATTAATGCAGGGATTAAAAGAGTGGTGGTAAGAAAATACAAAGAAGAGTATGTCGTATATGATGTTCAAGACTGGATTGAAAACGACGAATATTTGGAAGGAAAATTATCTTATTAAATGAAAAAGGAGAAAAATGATTTTGAAAAAAATACTACATAGGCTAAAAGAAAATAGAGTTGTAGTAGACAGTGTGGTAATTTTTATGGTGGCTGTTATTTTGATCATTCCAAATTTCCTTCAAAATACAGATATTTATTTTGATGATGGATGTCAACATTTGTTGCGAGGCTATGGCGCTTACCAAGCCATTACCAACAAGGAGAACACAAGGGTTATTTCGCATTTTGCGAATGGTTTTGGCTATTCGTGGGATTTGTTTTATGGACCACTTTCAGAATATTGCTTGATAGGATTAGGGATTATTTTCCATTCATTTAATGTAGGATTTAAAATATTGCTACTTTTAATTATGTTCTTAGCAGGAGCTTGCCTTTATAAATTAGTTTATTGTATGACAGACAACCGAAATACAGCTTTATTGGCAGGGATAATCTACATAACAACTCCATATTTTTTTACTGACATTTATGTTAGACATGCTCTTGGCGAATGCATGGCATTTGTGTTTGTGCCAATGGTATTTTTGGGACTGTATCATTTATTTAATACAGAAAAAAATCATTATTATTTGGTTTTGGGAGTAGCAGGCTTGCTTTTGAGTCACAATATTGCGACAGTGCTGACTGCGATTTTAGCATTGATTTATTGCATAATCAATGCTAAGAATTTTTCACGCAGTCGTGTTCAAAAAGGCTTGCTGTTGGATATTTTATGGATTGTACTTCTGACGAGTTTTTATTGGGCGCCTTTTTTGCAAACCCAATTTTCAGCAGAATATCGAGTGTTTGAAAAGGACGCTATGGCAACACAAGAAAGTCTTTTAGAAAGTCTCCTTTCAGCAAAGGATTTATTTATTACACCAAATGATACACCATATGTTTTCGAAATTGGTTTACCAGTGATTTTGATGTTAGCATTTTCGCTTGTGACATTTCGCGTACTCAAGGAAAATAAAAAAGAATATTTATTTTTTTTGATTTCAGGAATGCTTAGTATTTGGATGAGTACAAAATATTTTCCTTGGAAATTATTGCCAAGTCAATGTTATATCATACAGTTTCCATGGCGAATGTTGCTATTTTCGAGCTTTTTCTTTGCCATTGTTGCCAGCATGAATATGAGTACTCTGATTAAAAAATTTAGGAGAAGAGATGTTTTTGTAATTGGCTTAATTTGCATGATGTATGTGTTTTCAAGGTATTCATGTATTCCGTATGCAGAAGAGGTTCCAGAGGTAACGGAATATGAACTAGCTGCTATTTCTGGGCAAGAAAATGAGTGGATTCCTGGAATGGGAAGAATGGAATATTTGCCAAGCAAGGCATATGATAATTTATTTTATGTGGCTACAAGGCAGCAGGGAATTAGTGTTTTAGAAGGCGAATGTAAGTTGCAAAAGGAACATAAAAATGGAAGTAAGATGTCAGTTCAAATAGAGACTTCAGATGAAAAAGCGATTTTGGAATTACCATATTTTTATTATCCAGGTTATGCTGTCAAATTGGATGGAGTGCCACTGTCTGTTTTTGAAACAGAAAATGGTTTTGTGGGAAGTATGATTGACGAAAATGAAGTAGGAACTTTAGAAGTAAAATATACAGGAACTAGAATAATGAATGGAACACAAGTAATATCGTTTGTTACTTTAATCGTATTCTTGATTTATATTTATAAAAAGCATTAATAAATAGGAGGAGAAAAATGGCAAAACCAATTGTAGCGATTATTGGGAGACCAAATGTTGGAAAATCAAGTTTTTTTAATTATATTGTTGGAGAGAGAATTTCTATTGTAGAAGACACACCAGGCGTTACGCGTGACCGCATTTATGCAGATACGACTTGGCGAGATAGAAGTTTTACATTGATTGATACAGGCGGAATTGAACCAGAAAAGGATGATATCATTTTGTCGCAAATGAGAGAGCAAGCGAATATGGCAATTGAAATTGCAGATGTCATTTTGTTTATGACGGATATGAGACAAGGTGTAACAGCAGATGACAGGGAAATTGCCAATATGCTAAGACGTTCGAAAAAGCCGATTATTTTGGTGTGCAATAAAGCGGATCAATTTGGCGAACTGCCTGCTGAAATTTATGAATTTTATAATTTAGGAATTGGTGAGCCACATGCGATTTCAACAGCAAATGCCATACGAATTGGCGATTTGCTAGATGAGATTTATAAGCAATTGCCACCTAAATCAGAGGACGAAGAAAATGATGACAAGATTAAAGTGGCGATTATTGGAAAGCCCAATGTTGGAAAATCGTCTCTTTTGAATCAAATTTTGGGTGAAGAACGTTCCATTGTGAGTAATATGGCAGGAACCACAAGAGACGCGATTGATTCTGAATTTGAAAATGATTTTGGTAAATATTTACTCATTGATACAGCTGGTATTCGTAAAAAAAGTAAAGTCAATGAGTCGATTGAAAAGTTTAGCATTATGCGAACTCTTTTGGCGATTGACAGAAGCGATGTTTGTCTTTTGTTAATTGATGCTATAGAAGGCGTAACTGACCAAGATGCGAAGATTTTAGGAGAGGCACATGAGCGTGGAAAAGGCATTATTATTGTGGTCAATAAGTGGGACGAAATCGAGAAAAATGATAAAACCATGAACGAATATAAGAAAAATATTTATAATAAAATTTCGTATGCGACGTATGCTCCAATGATTTTTATTTCAGCAAAAACGGGACAAAGGGTTCAAAAATTATTTGCCTTAATTAATGAAGTCAATCAGCAAAATTCCTTGAGGGTAGCGACTTCTGTGGTAAATGAAGTGATTAATGAAGCAATTTCTGTGGTGCAACCGCCAAGTGATAAAGGAAAAAGGCTCAAGATTTTTTATGGCACGCAGGTTTCAACGCGTCCACCAACTTTTGTGATTTTTGTAAACAACCGAGAACTGTTTCATTTTTCTTATCAAAGATATATGATTAATTGTTTTCGTAATAATTTTGGATTGCAAGGTACGCCAGTTCGTTTGATGATACGAGAGAAGATAAGATAGACGTTTGAGCAAAGCGAATGACGGATATCTTAATTAATATTTCGTAAGAAATATTAATTACTTTGAAAATAAAAATCTAAGAAATATGACTTGAAAAATTTTTTTGAGTATGATATGCTTTAAAAAAGTAAAAATAAAGGAGGAAAATTGATGCCATATATAGTAACCGCAATTATTGCGTATTTAATTGGTAGCGTGAATTTTTCAGTATTAATTAGCAAAAAAATGGCTGGTTTTGATGTGCGAGATAAAGGAAGTGGAAATGGTGGTACCACCAATATTTTAAGAACCGTTGGAAAAAAAGCTGCAATTTTAACATTAGTAGCAGACATTTTAAAAGGTGTTGTGGCAGTTTTAATTGCCTTTGGAATTGAAAAAATAGTTCATACAGAGACTGCTATTTTTGTGCAAATTGCAGCAGTGGCAGTTGTAGTCCGGTCATACTTTTCCAGTGTTTTTTGGATTTCGAGGAGGAAAGGGCGTGGCAACAAGTTTGGGAATTCTGTTGCTTTTGAATTGGGAAATTGGTTTGATTTGTTTTCTTTTTGCCATCAGTTTGATGGCTGTTACCAGAATGGTTTCTCTAGGCTCTATTTCAGCAGCTGTGTTATTTCCAGTTCTTACGATTTTTATTCATGAACATTATTTAGTCGATGGAAATTATTTGATTTTTGGAATAATTATGGCGGCATTCATTATATTTAATCATAGGACAAATGTGAAGCGAATTTTAAGCGGAACCGAAAATAAACTTAGCTTTAAGAAAAAAGAGGAAAATAAAGGAGAAGTGTAATATGAATATTTCAGTGATTGGAAGTGGAAGCTGGGGAATTGCGCTTAGTATATATTTGGCAAAACAGGGAAATACTATCAAAGTATGGTCATTTGATGAGGGAGAAAAGAACAAAATTAATGAAGAAAAAAAGTGCGTATTTTTGCCAGAAATCGAGTTGCCAGATGGGATTTTGTGTACCAATTCATACAGCGAGGCTTTGGAAAATACAGAAATGATTTTGCATGTGACACCTTCTAAGTTTGTCAGAAATACGATAAAGGGTTATCGAGATTTTGTGAAACCACATCAAATTGTTTTGATGTGTTCAAAAGGGTTTGAGCCAGAAACTAATTTGACATTAGATGAAGTAATTGAGGAAGAGTTGCCAGGCATTAAATATGGTATTTTGTCTGGACCAAGCCATGCGGAAGAAGTGGCAATTGGTGTGCCAACAGCTTTGGTAATTGCTTCAAAAGATAAAGAAGTCAAAGAAAAAGTGATGGAAGTGTTCAAGAGCAATCGTGTTAGAATGTACCACACAGATGATGTAAAAGGGGTAGAACTTCGGTGGTGCTTTGAAAAATATTATTGCCTTTTGTGCAGGTGCAGCAGTTGGATTAGAGTTTGGAGATAATACGTTTGCAATGCTTGCAACAAGAGGTTTGGTAGAAATCACGAGACTTGGTGTAGCGATGGGAGGCAATTCTAAAACTTTTTATGGCTTGACAGGTTTGGGAGATTTAATTGTAACTTGTGGAAGTCAGCATAGTCGAAATCGAAGGGCTGGCGAATTGTTAGCCAAAGGCTATTCAATCGAAGAGGCAAAAAAGCAGATTGGCATGACGATTGAAAGTATTGATAATATTGATTCTGCGTATCATTTGGCGAAACAATATCAAGTGGAAATGCCAATTGTAGAAACGGTTTATGATGTATTGTATAATGGATTGGAGCCTAAAAAAGCGGTTGAGATTTTAATGACACGTGAATTAAAAGAAGAATAATTTTTAAGGAGGAATCAAAATGGATTTTTTGAATAAATTGGGGAAAAAGGCGAGCGAAACATATCAGGTAACAAAAGAGAAAACAGTCAAGTTTTCTGGAGAGATTAAATTAAAGGGAAAAATTAATGATGCCAAAAATGTAATCACATCTCTTTATGGCGAGATTGGTGAATATGTTTACAATGACTACAAGACAAATTCAGAAGAAGGCAAAGAGCAAATCGAGGCAAAATGTCAGCAAATTGCAGAGAAGTTTGATGAGATTGCTAAATTGGAAGATGAGATTTTGCAACTAAGACAAGTGAAAAAATGTCCAGAATGTGGGTCAGAAATTAATCAAAAAGATGACTTTTGCTCAAAATGCGGAAAAGAGCAACCAAAACGTGAAGAGCCAGTAGAAATCAAACAAGAATCAGAAATTCAAGATGTGCAAGATGCAGAAGTTGTGGAAGTAAAAGATACAGAAGTAAAAGAAGAAAATTCAGAAGAGCCAAAAAACGAAACAAATCAGAATAATGATTAATCGCGGATAAAAAAATTAAGAAATAAAATTAAAAAGGAGAAATAAAAATGTCAAAAATATTTATATTTGGTCATAAAAATCCAGATACAGATTCGATTACATCAAGTTTAGTATTAGCGAATTTAGAAACACAATTGGGAAGAGAAGTGGAAAGTTGCAGACTAGGAAAAATCAATAAGGAAACACAGTATGTTTTAGATTATTTGGGAATCGAGCCACCACGTTTGATTGAAAAAGTAGAAGATGGTTCAGAAGTTATTTTGGTGGATCATGCTAGTGATAAAGAAACCATTGAGAATTTGGACAAAGTCAAAATTTTGAAAATAGTGGATCATCATAAAGTGGCACTAAATACAGCTTATCCACTTTATTACCGAGCAGAGCCAGTTGGTTGCACAGGAACGATTTTATATAAAATGTACAAGGAAAATCAAGTAGAAATTGACAAAGTGATGGCAACTTTAATGTTATCAGCCATTATTTCGGATACATTGTTATTCAAATCACCAACTTGTACAAACGAAGACAAGGAAGCAGGGAAAGAATTGGCTGAAATTTCTGGTCTTAACCCAGATACATATGGTTTGGAAATGCTAAAAGCAGGAACAAATTTAGTAGGATTTTCAATAGAGGAAATTTTGAGTTTAGATGCCAAAGAATTTGACTTAAATGGGGTAAAAGCAGTGATTAACCAAGTTAACACAGCATCGATTGAAGATGTGATGCAAATGAAAGCTGATTTAGAAGCAGGTATGCAAAAAGTGATTGATGAAAAATCACTAGATTTATTTATGTTATTGATTACCGATATTGTGAACAGCAATTCACAAACAATCACTCTTGGAAAAAGAGCAGATTTAATTGAAAAATCTTATGAAGTGAAATTAGAAAATCATACAGCTTTGTTAAAAGGAGTTGTTTCTCGTAAAAAACAAGTGGTTCCAATTTTAACAGAAAATGCGTAGTATTTGTAAAAAGGGACAGGGGGAGCACCCTGTCCTAAAAAATAATCAAATGTAATAGGAGTAGCAAAATTGAGTGGTAGAAATAATCGTATTGTTAGAAACAGGGAGAAAAGTAGTTCTTTTTTAGGAAATACAAAAACGCTAAAAATAGCAGCAAGTGTGATTGCTATTGTTTTATTAGCGGTTATTGTTTTTTTGTTTTTGAAACAAAAAAAAGAAGTGAAAAATACAATTTGTTTGGCAGAACCAAACGAGATTCCGTATGAATATTTTTTGCTAACATCAGGCGAAAAACTCGGTGTGATTGACAAAAAAGGAAATTTGGTAATCGATGCAAAATATGACCAAATTGATATTCCGAATCCTTCAAAATCAGTGTTTATTTGTAAAACAGAGGAAGAAACCAAAGTATTGAATGAAAAAAACGAGGAAATATTAGCACAATATGACGAAATTGAAGCAGTAAAGCCTTCTGTTAGTGTTGATAATGAGATGGAAAAACAGGTGCTAAAGTACAAGAAAAATGATTTGTATGGTTTGCTTGATTTAGAGGGAAATGTTGTAACAGAAGCCATTTATCAGGAAATTAGTAGTCTGAATGACAAACTAGGAAGCATTTTAGTCAAAAAAGATGAAAAATATGGAATTGTGGATGCTAAAGGGAATTATGTAATTGACCTAGCCTATGATTCAATTGTGGCGGATGGTTATTATTTGCCTGATATTTCGTATGAGAAAACAGGCTACATTGTTGCTAAAAAATCGAGTGATGGCATTAATTTTGGGTACATAAATGCACAAGGAGAATGTTTGCTAGATACGAAATATGAGTCAATCGAAAGGGTTCTTAAGTATGATGAAGACACGCCCTATTTGATTGTGATGCAAAAAGGCAAAAAAGGAGTTTTCAAAAATACAAAAAAAATGATTGATTTGAACTACCAAAACATTCATTATTCTGAGCTTTCTAAGGTTTTTGTAGTCGAGAAAAATGGAAAATATGGTTTTTATAAAACCAATGGAAAATCAATTTTGAAACCAGAGTATACGCAATATTCGATTGCAGGAAACTATATTTCCGTAGAGAAAGATGGAGAAAAAAAATTATTTGATATTAACGGAAACTTAGTCAATACCACGTCTTATACCAAAATGATTGAAACAGAAAATCCAGCCTATTTTATAGCAGAGGATGAAAATGGCTATTACAGTATTATCAGTAAAGATGTGAATATTGATAAGAAATATACGCAAATATCCTATGCATTTGATAATTATTTTATTTTTACGGATGAAAATAGTAAATCAGGTGTAATCAATGCTGCGATTAATGAGATTGAAATAGAACCGAAATACGATTTTATTATTTTAATTGAGGGAACTTGCTTTTTGCAGGCGGTTGATGGCATAAATGGTTATACAGATATTTATTCAAAACAATTGGAGAAAGTATTGACAATGCAGGACTGTATTGTACAAAATATAGAAAACGATTATTCTGTTGTTTATTCTGGAACGGATAGAAAATATCTAAATCAAAATGGCGAAATGGTAGAAAACACAGAAATTTATCCAGATAAAAAATTGTATAGTTTTAAGCAAAACGACAAATGGGGATTTGTTGATAAAACTGAAAGAATTGTAATAGATTGTCAGTATGATTTGGTAACAGAACTCAATGAATATGGTTTTGCTGGCATAAAAAAAGGCGAAAAATGGGGTGTTATCAACGAAAAAGGAGAAGTGATTGTAGAACCAAGTTATACATTAGACACTTACTTTTTCCCACAATTTATTGGGAAATATTTGCTAAATCAATCTGAGACAACGTATTGTGAAGAGTTAGAAAAAGGAGAGAAATCATGAACCAACAATTAGAAAAAATGATGCTAGAGGCAGAGGAAAATTTGAAATCAGAGTTTGCTAAAGTGGATTTGGCATGTATGCGAAATAGCCAAAAAGTTTTGGCAGCCTTTCAGAAAAATAAGATATCGGAAGTTCATTTTGGTTCGACCACTGGTTATGGGTATGACGACCTTGGACGAGATACGATTGAGAAAGTGTTTGCAGATGTTTTGGGGGCAGAAGATGCATTGGTTCGAACACAGTTTATTTCAGGAACGCATGCGATTACAGTTTTGCTGTTTGCGATGCTGCGTCCAGGCGATACGATGCTTAGTATTTGTGGCAAACCCTATGATACTTTGGGTTCTATCATTGGTTTTGACGATAATCCAAGTTCACTAAAATCTTACCAAATTCATTATGAGCAAATTGATTTGGTAAATAATGATTTTGATGTTGCAAAAATTGTTGAAAGAGTATCTCAAAAAAATGTGAAATTGATTGAAATTCAACGTTCTCGCGGTTATGCGTTAAGAGAAAGTTTGACCATTGAAAAAATTGAAAAAGTGATAAAAGCCATTCGTGAAGTCAATCAAGAGGTAATTATTATGGTGGATAATTGCTATGGCGAATTTGTAGACGAAAAAGAGCCTCTTGCGGTTGGAGCCGATATTATAGTTGGTTCTTTGATTAAAAATCTGGGTGGTGGTTTGGCACCAAATGGAGCCTATATTGCAGGAAAAAAGGATTTGGTAAATTTAGCAGCAGAACGTTTAACTTCTCCAGGTCAGCGGAAAAGAAGTCGGACCAACTTTGGGGATTAATAAAAATATTTTGCAAGGTTTGTATTTGGCACCATCTGTTGTGGCAAGTAGCTTGAAAACTGCTATTTTTACGAGTTATATGCTAGAAAAATTAGGTTACAAAGTACAGCCCAAATACAACGAAAAAAGAGCGGATATTGTGCAAACCATCGAATTTGGAAACGAAGAAAAATTGATAAAATATTGCCAAGGCATTCAAAGTGGTTCAGCGATTGATTCCAGTTCTGTTCCGATGCCTTGGGAAATGCCAGGTTATACCGATAAAGTGATTATGGCAGCTCGGCTCTTTTACGATGGGATCCTCGATTGAACTTTCTTGTGATGCACCAATTCGTGCGCCTTATGTGGCATTTCAGCAAGGTGCTTTGACATATGAATATGGAAAATTGGGTGTTTTGAAAGCCATCGAAAATATGATATAGAAAATCATTTTTTAGAAAGGGAAAAATGGGAGCAATCAAAATAAAAGAAAAGACAATTGAATATCACTTAGAACGAAAAAGAATTAAAAATTGTTACATAGCGATTAAAGAAGGCAAAGTGATTGTACGTGTGCCAACGAAAACGTCGCAAGAGAGAATTGAAGAAATTATTTTGAAAAGGGCAGATTGGATTTTTGAAAATATAAAAAAGCAGCAAAAAAGTTTGCCAAAAACCTATGTAGATGGAGAAATTTTTAGTGTTTTGGGAAAAGATGTTGTTTTGAGAATTTCTTATGAAGATAACGTCCAACCCAAACTGAAATTTTGGCTTGGAAAATTGCAAGTGACTTTACCAATAGAAAAAAAAGAAGATACAAAAGAAATGACACAAAAATTGATGGAAAAGTTTTATGAGGAATTGGCAGAAAAAGAAGTCGAAAAAGCCATGCGAAAAATAGTTTCGAAAGTTGGTATTGCGCCACAATCGTATCAAGTGAAAAATTTGAAAAGTACGTGGGGGAATTGTTCAATTACAGGTAGAATTAGTTTAAGCAAAAACTTAGTTTTGTATAGTAGACATGCCATTGAATATGTTTGTTTGCATGAAGTTTGTCATTTGAAACAAATGAACCATTCGAAACAGTTTTGGGCAATGGTAGAAAAATATATGCCGAATTATAGATTAGCAGAAGAGGAATTGAAAATTTGCAAAAAATAGTAAAAAAGGTCGAATATAGTATTGCATTTATTTTCATTTGCTGATAAAATAGATAGGGAATATTATTTGATAAAGAGGTAATTATTCACATGATAGATTTTAAAAATGTAAGTAAATTATACGATACTGGAACAGAAGCAGTACATAATGCGACTTTTACAATCGATAAAGGAGAATTTGCTTTTTTGGTAGGGGCATCAGGTTCACGGAAAGTCAACACTAATCAAGCTAATTTTGAAAGAAGAGGAAGTTTCTCAAGGAAACATTATTATTAATGGAAAAGATATTACTTTTTTGAAGCCAAAACGAGTTCCGTATTTACGAAGAAGTATGGGAGTTGTTTTTCAGGATTTTCGTTTGTTGCCAGATAAAACGGTTTATGAAAATGTTGCGTTTGCGATGTATATCGTAAAAGCGACACCAAAGCATATTCGAAGACAAGTTCCGATGGTGCTATCGTTGGTGGGACTTAGCAACAAAGCGAAAATGTATCCCAATGAGTTGTCTGGTGGAGAACAGCAAAGAGTTGCTCTTGCGCGTGCTTTAGTGAATAATCCGTCGATGATTATTGCAGACGAGCCAACAGGAAATTTGGATCCAGATACAGCTTGGGATATTATGAATTTATTAAATGAAATTAATGCAAGAGGTACAACTGTTGTTATGGCGACACATGCAAAAGATATTGTAGATAAAATGAAAAAAAGAGTCATTGAAATTAACAACCGGAATAATTGTGAGAGATGATAGAAAAGGTGGTTATGATAGTGGGAAGTAATTATTTGTTAAGAGAAGGCATTAAAAATGTTTTTAAAAATAAGAAATCAACCATGATATCACTGATAACAATGATTTTGACAATGTTTTTGTTTGGTGCTTTTTTTGCGATAGGCGAAAATGTGAATAGTGTATTAGAGCAAGTGCAGAGAAATCAGGGCATGGAAGTGTTTATTCAAAAAGAAGCAACCAATGAACAAATTGCTGATTTAGAAGAAAATATTAAAAAGTTAGAAGGAATTAATACCGTTATTTTTAAAAGCAAGCAAGAAGCACTAGATACGATGAAAGAAAGACTAAAAGATAATCAAGAGTTATTTGAAGGATATGAAGGCGAAAACAATATTTTTTCAGCCTCTTTTGTGGTTACTTTAACAGATTTGAGTTTGGCAACAGAAATTGAAGCAAAAATTGAAGCAATGGAAAATGTGAAAAAAATTACTACGAATAATGACACAATTAACACTTTAATGAAAATTGCAAATGGGATTAGAATTGCTATTGGAATTATTTCAATTATATTGATTGTAATTTCAGTTACCATTATTTCAAACACGATTAGGCTGACAGTCCATGCTAGAAGAAAAGAAATTTCTATTATGAAATACGTTGGTGCAACCAACCACTTTATTCGTCTACCATTTGTGATTGAAGGAATTATGATTGGAATCGTTGCTGCCATTATTACCTTATTAATAGTTGGCGGAATTTATGATTTGATTGTGCAAAATATTGGCAATTCCATTGTTTTACAAAAAATGGGTGTGACGTTATTACAATTTAGAGAAATTGTAAAAGTGATTGCGATTGTATATGGTAGCTTGGGAATTGGTGTTGGTGTGATTGGTAGTTCCATATCTATGAAAAAATATTTGGAGGTTTAAAATTTGGTGAAAAAATTTATTAAAGTTAATTTCATAATTTTAGTAATATTTTTGAATTTAATCGGTAGCTCTTTTGCAGAAAATGAGCCAAATAATGACAAAGTAACAGAGCTAGAGGAACAAAAACAAGAATTGCAAGAGCAAAATCAAGTAAGTCAAGAGCAGCTGCAATTTGTGAGTGAAGAATTATCTGGGACAGTGGTAGAAATTGCGGAGTTAACGCAAAATATATTGGACAAACAAACAGAAATGGAAGAGCTAGAAGGAAAAGCAGAAATTTTGTCTGAGCGAATTGAAAAAGTACAACAAGAATTAGACACTGCAACTAAAGAGTACAACACGGAAAAAGACTTGTTAGAAAAAAGATTGGTTGCTATGTATGAAATGGGCGAAACTTCGTATTTGGATTTGATTTTGAATTCCAAAGGAATTTCTGATTTTCTATCCAATTATTATTACATTTCAGAAATTGCAGCAACAGACAGCGAGCTTTTGGATTTGGTAAAAGAGCAAAAAGATAGAATTGAAAATTTGATGATCAATTTGCAGGATAATGAAAGAGAATTGACGGAAGCCAAAGAAGGCGCAGAGAAAGCATCTATTGCACTATCGAACATGGTTATAATCCGTAATCAAAGGTTAGAAAATTTGAGTGCAGAAGAATTGCAACTGCAACAACAAGTGGAAGAATATCAAGCTCAGATGCAAGCAATTGAATCAGAAATTCGTTTGTTGACAATTGCAAATGATAATTCAGAATATGTTGGTGGTAATTTTGCTTGGCCAGTTCCAGGCTATACAAGGATTAGTTCTCCCTTTGGTATGAGAACACATCCGATTACTGGTGTGTACAAACTCCACACAGGAATGGACATCAGTGCTCCTATGGGAACAACGTTTATTGCATCGAATGATGGAATTGTGACAAAAGCAGGTTTTAATCATGCTTATGGAAATATGGTTATTATTGATCATGGTGGAGGAGTTTCTAGTTTATATGCACATGGTTCCGAAATTTTGGTTGAAGTAGGTCAAGTCGTTACACAACGGAACTCCAGTTTTGAAAGTGGGTTCAACAGGTTATTCAACAGGACCACATGCTCATTTTGAGATTCGAATCAATGGGAATTATGTGAATCCATTCGATTATTTGCAACAGGAAAATCCAAAAGAAATTTTGACACAAACAGTAGAGCTAGAAGAAAATACAGAAGAATAGAGGAGGTATTTCGAATGAAAATTAATAAATTGCAAAAAGTTGAATATATTATTAGTATCTTACTTGTGGTAGTGATGTTTTTGGGAACGATTTCGGTATATGCTAGTCAAAAAACAGATTTGACAAATGAGCAAAATGATATTGATAAGCAAATTCAAGAAACAAGTTCAGAAATTGCAGGTGTTAAGTCTCAAATGACAGATGCACTGAATCAAATTAATAATTATAATGCACAAATTGGAACTTATGAAGATGAAATTGGTACTCTAGAAACACAGGTTTCTACGTTACAATCTCAAATCACAGAAAAGGAAGCGAATATTCAAGAGCAGCAGAGAAAATATGAGGAACAGCAAGATTTACTAGAAAAAAGATTAGTGGCTATGTATGAAAGTGGAACGACTTCTTATCTAGATATGCTACTTAGTTCTAGAAGTTTGTCAGATTTTATTTCAAAATATTATGTCATTGAGCAATTAACGGAATATGATAATGAATTATTGGACGGAATTGAAAGTACTAAAAAGCAAATTGAAACAGAAAAGGCTGCTTTAGAAAATGCAAGAAATGAAGTACAAAATTCAAAAACGCAAGCAGAAAATAAAAGAAATTCTTTGTCTGTTTTAGTGAATGAAAAAAATACATTAGTGGGAAATTTATCTGCTGAAGAAAAAGAATTGCAACAAAGATTAGAGGAATTTGAAGAAGATAAAAAAGAAATTCAAAGGCAATTAGCAGAAATTGCAAGGCAAGAGGAAGAGGAAAGAAGAAAAGCGGCAGAAGCAGCAGCTAAAAAAGCAGGAAAACCAGTGAGTGATGCGGATATCAGTTTTACGCCAAATACATCTGGATTTATTTGCCCTTTGTCAGGAAAATCAAAACGAAATATTACGACTGGAATGAATGGTTATCGAGGTCATACAGGTGTGGATTTTGCGTGCCCAGAAGGAACCCCTATATTGGCTGCCAAATCAGGTCGAGTAATCAAGTCTGAGGCAAAAATAAGAAATGGTAAATATTATAGTTATGGAAATTATGTAACAATTACACATGGCGATGGAACTATGACTTTGTATGCACATATGAGTAGAAGAGCAGTTAGTACCAATGAGCAAGTTAGCCAAGGGCAAGTCATTGGTTATGTTGGTTCAACAGGAAATTCAACAGGAAACCATTTGCATTTTGAAATTTTTGTGAGTGGAAGAAGAGTCAATCCATCTCAATATTTACCGTAAAAATAGAAAATCCAACTAGCAAAGAATCTTTCATAATTCAATTTAATGAAAAACAGGATTTCTAAGGAGGAAGAATGGAATCATATCAAAAAAAACAATTGATTTATAAATGTGTATTGGCTACTATATTAGTGGCATGTGTAACAGCAGTTGTTACATTTTATGTAACATATAGTAGTATGGGGAAAAATCATTTGTTAGTCATGGGGACTTCGAGTGAAAATGGGACAGAAAATATTAGTGCAATTTCTACCAATTTAAAAAGTTTCAGAACTTTAATTGATGAGTATTATATAGGCGATATTGATGAACAAAAAATGATGGATGAAACGGTAAAAGGCTATGTAAATGGACTAGAAGATGAATATTCAGAATATATGACAGCAAGTGAATGGGAAGATTACCAAGCAGATGCTTTAGGAAATTATGTTGGAATTGGAATTTATATGAGCCAAGATA
This sequence comes from uncultured Clostridium sp., assembly GCA_948467875.1. Taxonomy (GTDB): domain Bacteria; phylum Bacillota; class Clostridia; order TANB77; family CAG-508; genus Scatovivens. Next base: position 19,474 of record CAOKFZ010000009.1, on the reverse strand, counting down.
CAAATGGAAATATTGTGATTTTAGAGCCGATAGAAGAATCGCCAGCAGAAGCAGTTGGGTTAAAAAGTGGAGATATTATCATAGAGGTAGATGGTGAATCTATGATTGGTTCGAATACGCAAGAAGTGGCTTCTAAAGTAAAAGGAGAAGAGGGCACGAAAGTTCATTTGAAAATTCTAAGAAATAATGAATATTTAGAATTTGATGTAGAAAGAAAAGGCATTAAAGTATATCATGTCAAAAGTGAAATGAAAGAAAATCAGATTGGTTATATTAAATTATCAACTTTTGATGAAGGATGTAGTGCAGAATTTAAAACAGCGTTTGAGAATTTACAGGCACAGGGAGCGCAAAAATTAGTGCTTGATTTAAGAGATAATACTGGTGGTTTGGTAGATGAAGCATTAGAAATTGCAGATATGATGATTCCAAAAGGGCAAACAATGTTACTAACAGTGGATTCAAAAGAAAATAAAGAAGTGACCAAAGCAGAAGAAGAGCCAATGATTAATATGGATATGGTGGTTTTGGTCAATGGTTATTCAGCTAGTGCTTCTGAAATTTTGGTAGGTGCTTTGAAAGATAACCAAAAAGCAACCATTGTAGGGGAGAAAACGTATGGAAAAGGCGTCATTCAAAATGTATTTTCTTTGACAGATGGTAGTGTTTTGAAGCTGACCACAGCAGAATATTTTACGCCGAATGAAGTGAAAATCAACAAAATTGGAATTGAGCCAGATGTTGAAGTAGAGGATATTCCTGAGGAAGAAGGGACCGAAGAAATTGATGAGCAATTAAAGAAAGGTTTAGAAATTTTGCAAAAGTAGTTTTTGACGGAATTGATTAAAGGAGAAAAAATGCAAGAAAAAAGAAACGATTATGAATATAATGACATAATATATGGAAGAAATGCTGTTTTAGAATGGCTAAAATCTGGCAAGGATATGAATAAAATTTGGCTAGAACGTGGAGAAAAACATGGTTCTATTAAGGAAATTATAGCAAAAGCAAGAGAAGCTCGCGTGGTAATGGTAGAAGTTGAGAAGGCAAAATTGGATGATTTGACAAAGGAAAATCATCAAGGAGTAGTGGCAGCAGTGCCTCCATTTGATTATTGCGAAATAGAGGATATTTTGGATTTTGCAAAAGAGAAAAATGAAACGCCATTTGTTTTGCTGTTGGATGGAATAGAAGATCCACATAATTTAGGAGCTATCATTAGGACAGCGGAAACTGCTGGCGTGCATGGCATAATCCTTCCTAAAAGAAGATGTGCAAGTGTCAATAGTACTGTGAGCAAAGTTTCGGCTGGTGCCACAACTTATATGAAAGTGGCACGTAGTAATAACTTGAATGATGCCATCTGTATCCTAAAAAAAAGTGGTTTATGGATTGTTGGCACAGATGGAGAAGCTAAAATAGATTATGATGACCAAGACTTGACAGGACCGATTGCGATTGTCATTGGTAGCGAAGGTTTTGGAATGAGTAAATTAGTGAAAGAAAATTGTGATTTTTTGGTCAAAATTCCAATGAAAGGGCGAATTACTTCACTGAATGCTTCTGTGGCAGCTGGGGTTATGTTATATGAAGTAGTCAAACAAAACAAGAAAAAATAATTGTAAATTTTTTATGTTATCTCTTGAAATTTGTAAAATTTTCTGATATAATAGTATAAAATGTACGAAAGATGTGAGTAAAAATTAGGTTTATTTACATCTTTTTTAATTGAATCCGTAGGGGGACGAATATGAAAAAAAATAAAATTGAGTTTTGCAAAGCGATTTTGAAGAAGAAATTATATATTATTTCAATTGCTGTAATATTTGCGATTACTGGAATTGCTTATACGTTAACCAATGTGGAATTCGTAGCAACCAAGAAAATTTTGATGGGAAACTCGGAAAATATTCATACCTATCAAGAGTTTTTGAAAGGTTCTGAATTATTAGAAAATGCCATTCAAAATGCTGGGGTAAATTTAAGTAAAACAGAGTTGGAAAAAGGTTTGGAAATAAGTCTTGTGGCTGATACTAATGTGCTTGAAATCAAACTGGCAGGAGATAAGGCGGATGAAATAAAAGCTGTTTCAGATGAAATGCTTAGAAGTTTTCGCCAAAAAATCTATGAAGTTTATGGGGAAGTAACTTTTTATGAAATTGACAATTCAGGTGATTTTTATAGCAAGGGGAATACAGTTGTTGTTGGAATTCTTGCTTTTGTAGTTGGTTTGGGATTATCGAGTGCCTTTTTTGCGGTTTGCATTTTGCTAGATAATAAAATAAAAACCTGCAAAGAAATTGAAGAAATTACGAATTTGAAATCACTGATTTCCATACCTTACATAAAAAATATAAAAAAGAAAAGACTCAATATTAGAAATATTAGGGCTCATAATACTTCTGTTTTTAAAACATTGATGACCAATATTCAATTTGTGGATGTGAAAAATGATTTAAAAAGTAAAACGATTTTGATTACGAGTCCGAAGTCGTTTGAAGGAAAAACGTATGTGGCAACTAATTTGGCGATTGAGTTTGCAAAAGCTGGTAAAAAGGTCATTATGATTGATGGCGATATGCGAAAAGGGCGCCTTGCTAAAATTTTTGAGTTGCCAAATGATTTAGGTTTTTCTAATTATTTATCAAATTTAAGTGCGAATGGAAATGCGATTAATGAGAGAATTAACAGTTTTATTAACGATACAGAAATTCGTAATTTAAATGTAATTACAGCACGGAAATATACCGCCAAATGCAGCAGAATTATTGAAAAATGGCAAATTAAAACAGTTAATAAAAGACTTAAAGGTATTTTATGATATTATTATTTTTGATACAGTTTCTATTTTGGAGGCACCAGAAGCTGCTATTTTGGCGAAAGAATCAGATTTGGTTTTGATGATGTCTTCTTATGGAAATACAAAAATGGATGAATTTACAAAGGCTTATGAGAAAATCAAAGATATTGATGGGGTTATGGTTGGAATGGGCTTGAATAAAATTCCAGACCGCAAATTAAAAAAGAAATTAGCGAATGCAAAAGTTAGATGGAAACATTGGAGCAATAAATTTTTAGGGAGAATGGGAATTTATTGGAAAAAGTTAAAACAATTATTGAAAAACTTTAGAAAAATAGGGGTTGTGTTTGCTTTTATCGGAAGTGTGCTTGTGGCTGGAGGAGCACAATTGAAAAAAATCGCAGCAAAAGTAGGTCAAAAGATCAAATTAAAATCGCAAAATATGAAGGAACAGATTAAAAATTATAAAGCAAAACGTGAGAAAATTAAATTGATTGAATCTGGAAGCATGATTGTTGAGCCAGAAGAAAAAATGCCAAAAGTGCTAGAAAAAGAGGAAATAATTGTAGAACAAGAGCCAGCAGAAGAGCTAGAGGCAAAGCCTGCCTTTGCCTATGTTGAAAAACAAAATAAGAGTAAATTTGATTTAATAAGAGAACAGCAAGAAAAAAAGGAACCAGTACAAAGCAAAACTCATGAAAAGCTGAAAAAAGAGCAAAGGATAGAAAGAGAGAAAAAAGAAGCAGAAAAAAAATTACAACAAGAGGAAATGAAAAATTTTAAAGAGATTGACTTTCAATCAGAAGAAACCATAACAGAAGAAATGATAAGGCGCCAAGTGGAAATGGATGATATGATTAGAATGGCAGAATTGGAAAGACAAGAAGAAAAAATGAATTTGAAAAAGCAAAAGTTGTTAAAGAAAATGGAGAAGAAAAAAGAGCGTGAAGCGAAAAAAGAAATGAAAGCGAAAATGAAAGAAGAAAAAAAGGCTTCTCGTGAAAGAGTAAAACAAATTTATATTGAAGAAGCAAGAATTGATGCGCAATTGAAGGAAGATAATTTGTATCCACGAATTCGTATGCAATAAAAATTGTAAAAAAGGCTTGATTTTTGGAAAATTTTATGTTATACTATAATTGTATAGTATTACTATACAATCCAATAAGGAAGGAAAGTGAGAACCAAATGAGTGCAAATGCACAAAAGGAAGTTAGTAAAAATCAAATCGGACAATGGTTAAGACAGACAGTTGTAGGTCAAATTTTAGGAGATACATTTGGGCTTGTTGCTGATATGGTTAGGTTACAAGAGGATGCTACAGTTGAGCAAACGATTGCTGATTACCAAAAAAATAATCCAGCAGAAAGAGAAAAAATTGCAAAAGTAGGAGAAGCGATTGCGTTAGAGCAAGAGAAAAGAAAAGAAAAATTGGAAAGTAGAGTAATCGATAGTGCTTATACTTTTGATAATAGTGCGTCTCAAAATGAGAAAAAATTTGATTCTGCTATAAAAGTTGAAAATCGAGATAAGTTGCCAGAAAGTGCAAATAATAGTTCTCAATCTTATGAGAGAACTCAAGAGCAGAATGAAGATAGAGATTATCAAAGAGAAAAATAAGGGAAAAATAAAAATTTTGGTATTGACTAATTATTTATTTTGTGATATAAATAATTAGTCAATGTTTTTTATTAGAACAATTTGTTCTAATCTAACATGTGACTTCGTATTTTTGCGGCCCCTTGGTCAAGCGGTTAAGACGCCACCCTCTCAAGGTGGAATCATGGGTTCGATTCCCGTAGGGGTCACCACTAAAATTCTGAAAGAAGATAGTAAAATGATGTTTTACTTCTTTTTTTATCTCAATTTATCCAATTAAAATTGAAAATAAGGAGGTAGAGTTATGCTAAAAATTAGTAGATATTACAAACCATTTATAATATTGATTTTAACGGCAATTATATTGCTATTTACGCAGGCAATGTGTGATTTGAAATTGCCAGATTACATGTCAGATATTGTCAATGTTGGAATTCAGTCGAATGGAATTGAACAAGTGGCACCTGAAATCGTTTCAGAAAATGGATATGAATTGATGAAAACATTTATGACAGAGGAAGATAAGGCTTATGTTGAGGCTCAATATCATTTAGAAAAAGGGCAAAATGTTTATGTATTATCAGAAAATTTGGAAAACGAAGAAGTGGAGAAATTAAGTCATATTTTTGCAGTAGCTAGTCGAACCATGTTAAATGTGTTTTCGCAAATGGCAAATACGGCAGGAACTGAGATGACATCTTTGCAAAATACGGAAGAATTGGATTTTAGTAAAATTTATGAAATGCTTCCTATGTTAAAAATGTTGCCAGAAGGAACCCTTGAAAAAGCGAGAGGAGAAGCCTTACAAACACCAGAAAGCATGCTAACATCCATTGGTTTGACTGTGACAGAAAGTTTCTATCGTGAAGCCGGAATGGATATTTCCAATATTCAAATCAAATTTATCGTAAAAACAGGATTTAAAATGCTTGGCATTTGTGTGATTGGTATTCTTGCAGCAATTTTGGTAGGCTATTTGGGAGCTAAAATTGGGGATGGAATTGGTCGAGATTTGAGAAAAGATGTATTTCAAAAAGTACAAAGTTTTGGTACAACAGAATTTAATCAGTTTTCTTCCGCTTCTTTGATTACAAGAACCACAAATGATATTACACAAGTACAAAATGTTGTGGTAATGGCAATTAGAATGTTGTTTTATGCCCCCATTATGGGAATTGGTTCACTGATTATGATGTCACAAAAAACAAATGAATTGACATGGACGATTGCTCTTGCTTGTATGGTAATTATTGGTTTGATTATCTTTTTGTTTGTGGTGGTTTTGCCGAAAATAAAAATCGTGCAAAAATTAACGGATAAAATTAATTTGGTGGCAAAAGAAAATTTGTCAGGTTTGATGGTGGTAAGAGCGTTTGGCACGCAAAAATACGAGGAAAATCGTTTTGATGAAATCAATACGCAAGTGATGAAAACGAATCGATTTATCAATCGTTCGATGGGACTTATGATGCCTTGCATGATGCTTGCTATGAATGGTTTAAATGTATTGATTTTGTGGTTTGGAGCCAAAGCGATTGCAGAAGCGAGTATCCAAGTGGGGGATTTGATGGCTGTTATGCAATATGGAATGCATGTTGTGATGAGTTTTTTATTTGTGTCTATGATGTTTGTGATGCTTCCGAGAGCATCTGTTTCTGCTAATCGTATTATGGAAGTTTTGGAAACAGAAATTAGTATTAATAATCCACGAAATCCAAAGAATTTTAAGCCAGATAAAATAGGATATGTGGAATTTAAAAATGTAGATTTTTCTTATCCAGGTGCAGATGAAAAAATTTTGGAAAAGATTAATTTTGTGGCAAAACCAGGGCAAACGACAGCATTTATTGGAACAACTGGCTCACGGAAAATCAACTTTAATTAATTTAATTCCCCGTTTGTTTGAAGCGACAAATGGTGAAGTTTTGGTCAATGGTGTGAATGTAAAAGATGTCACTTTGGAAAATTTGCATAACCAAATTGGATATGTTCCACAAAAGGGAAGTTTACTTTCTGGAACGATTGAGACAAATTTGAAATATGGCAATGAGGAGGCAAAAGAAGAGTTTTTGCAAAAGTGTGCAGAAGTGGCGCAGGCGACAGAGTTTATTGAGTCAAAAGAAGAAAAATATCAAGCGCCTATTTCGCAAGGAGCCAAAAATGTGTCTGGTGGACAAAAACAAAGATTGTCAATTGCTAGAGCTTTAGTGAAAAATGCACCAATTTATATTTTTGATGATAGTTTTTCTGCTTTGGATTTTAAGACAGATAGCAAATTGAGGGCAGCTTTGAAAGAACATATTGCGAATGCGACTTTGCTGATTGTGGCGCAAAGAGTAAATACCATTATGCAGGCAGAGCAGATTATTGTGCTAGAGGAAGGAAAAATTGTCGGAAAAGGTACTCATCAGGAACTTTTGAAAAATTGTCCAACTTACTATGAAATTGCATCAACACAATTAAGTGAGGAGGAATTGAAGAATGGAACAAAATAAAACAATGAGGCGTGGGCCAATGGGGCGAGCAAGAGGCGTAGTACCAACGGAAAAAGCGAAAGATTTTAAAGCTACATTAAAAAAGTTGTTTCACTATTTGGCAAAATACAAAGTTGTGCTATTTATCGTTATTTTGTGTGCGATACTTTCAACTGTTTTCAATATTGTTGGACCTAAAATATTAGGAAATGTCACAACCGAAATTTATGCTGGTGTGATGCAAATGATTGCAGGAACGGGAGGAATTGATTTTGTTGCAATAAAACGTATTGTTTTAATATTAGTCGTATTGTATTTGACAAGTGCTGGATTTCAGTATTTACAAAGTTATTTAATGGTGGGTGTTGGTCAAAAGTTTACATACACTTTGCGCAAGGGGATTAGCCAGAAAATTAATCAATTGCCAATTCAATATTTTGACAAAAAGACACATGGTGAAGTGCTTTCCTACATCACAAACGATGTTGACACCATTGCGCAAAACTTAAATCAAAGTATCACACAAGTGATTACATCTATTACGATGTTGATTGGAATTTTGATTATGATGTTTTCAATTTCATGGCAAATGTCTTTGATTGCAATTTTGGTGCTTCCTGTTTCGACTTTTTTTACCTTTCAAGTGATTAAAAAATCGCAGAAATATTTTACCAAACAGCAAGAATATTTGGGGCATGTAAATCGGTCACATTGAAGAAATGTATGCGAATCATGATTTGGTAAAGGTGTTTAATGGAGAGAAAAAATCTATTGAGCAATTTAATGAATACAATAACACGCTGTACCATTGTGCATGGAAAGCTCAATTTTTATCAGGTTTGATGCAGCCAATTATGAATTTTATTGCTAATTTGGGCTATGTCATTATTTGCATTATGGGAGGCGTGTATGCTAGTCGTGGCATCATAACAGTGGGAAATATTCAAAGTTTTATTCAATATATGAGGCAGTTTACGCAGTCAATTACGCAACTTGCCAATGTGAGTAATATGATACAGTCTATGATTGCAGCTTGTGAGAGAGTTTTTGAGTTTTTAGATGAGGAAGAAGAAGTGCCAGATACCAATTACCCAAAACCTACAAAAGATATTAAAGGAAATGTGGATTTTGAGCATGTGAAGTTTGGTTATGATGCCGATAAAATTATTATAAAAGACTTTTCAGCCCAAGTGGAGCAAGGCAAAAAAATTGCGATTGTAGGTCCAACAGGTGCCGGAAAAACCACGCTTGTCAAACTTTTGATGCGTTATTATGATATTTGTTCGGGAGAAATTAAAATTGATGGAATTGACATAAAAGATTTTAAAAGAGACGATTTAAGAAGTATTTTTGCTATGGTACTTCAAGATACATGGTGTTTTAATGGAACCATTATGGAAAATATTCACTATGGAAAATTAGATGCAACAGATGAAGAAGTGATAAAAGCTGCGAAAGCCGCTCAAGTGGACCATTTTGTGCGAACTTTCCCAGAAGGTTATCAGACCATTTTAAAGGAGGATTCGACCAATATTTCACAAGGGCAAAAACAGCTTTTGACAATTGCAAGAGCATTTTTAGTGGATCCGAAAATCTTGATTTTGGATGAGGCGACTTCGTCTGTTGATACCAAAACAGAAATGCAAATTCAAAAAGCTATGGACAATTTGATGAAAGGCAGAACCAGTTTTGTGATTGCGCATCGATTGTCAACTGTCAGAGATGCAGATTTGATTTTAGTGATTCAGGAAGGTGACATTATGGAACAAGGAACTCACGAGGAATTATTGAAATTGGGGGGCTTTTATGAGAAATTGTACAATAGTCAGTTTGAGGAATGTAGTTAAGTTAGCCGTTAGCGAGGTACGAGTGCTACAAATAACGTAGTCAACATTTTTCAAAATGTTAACTACTTCTAAAAAACTATTTCTGAAAAGCAGTGAAAGAATAAAATAATTAAGGAGGAAAAATGGAAGAAATAAAGAATGTAGAATTAGAAAAAGAAGAAAATCAAATAAATCAAATGCAAGAAGAACAAAATAACACAAATGAAAACCCACTAGGGACAGAAAAAATTAGTAAATTGATTAAGCAATTTGCCATTCCATGTATTATTTCATTGGTGGTAAGTTCACTCTACAATATTGTAGACCAAATATTTATTGGGCAAGGTGTCGGTTATTTGGGAAATGCGGCAACGAATATTGTGTTTCCGTTTACGGTGGTAACACTTGCTTTTTCGCTCATGATAGGCGATGGGGCATCAAGTTATTTGAGTTTAAGCTTGGGAAAAAATGATAAGGAAAACGCTACCAAAGGAATTGGAAATGCCATTGTCATTTCAGTGATGTTAGGAATTTTATTTTTAATCATTGGTTTTGCATTTCGAGATGGCTTGCTAAAATTGTTTGGTGTGACAGAAAGTTCCTATGAATATGCGAAACAATATATGACATATATTGTGATTGGAATGCCATTTTTTATTGTAACTAATGCGCTAAATTCCATTATTAGAGCAGATGGTTCGCCACAATATGCTATGGCGACAGTGTTAGTGGGAGCTATTTTAAATCTTATTTTGGACCCAATTGCAATATTTGTACTTCATATGGGAGTCAAAGGGGCAGCGATTGCAACCGTGATTGGGCAAGTAGTATCAGGGGTTGTTTCAATCTTGTATGTAAAAAAATTTAAGTCAATAGCATTGACGAAAGAAAGTATGAAATTAGAATTTAAAACCATTAAAAAAATTTGTAGTTTGGGAATTTCAAGTTTTATTACACAAGTGGCAGTGACAGTTGTCATTATTGTCATTAATCAAATGTTGACCAAATATGGAGCGGAATCAAAATATGGCAGTGATATTCCATTATCTGCTTTGGGAATTGTAATGAAAGTCAGTCAAATTATAAATGCCATTGTAATTGGATTAGCAGCTGGTGCGCAACCCATTATTGGATTTAATTATGGGGCACAAAAATATGAACGTGTTTTGAAAACATATGGATTTGCCATTAAAGTTGGTTTAATCATTACTGTAATTGGAACTGTGATTTTTCAACTATTTCCGCAAGTTATTATCAATTTATTTGGGCAAGAGGATGAGTTATATAATGAATTTGCCAAAATGTCATTTCGAATATTTTTAATGTTTTTGATGTTTAATTCTTTTCAAATTACATCGGGTATCTTTTTTCAAGCGATTGGAAATCCAGTCAAAGCGGCTATTTTATCATTGTCTCGTCAGATTGGATTTTTGGTTCCGGCACTTTTGATTTTGCCACATTTTTTTGGAGTTCAAGGTGTTTTATATGCTGGACCAACTGCAGATTGCTTAGCCTTTATTTTGGCGGTTACATTGGCGGTTAGAGAAATGAAAAAGTTAAAAAACATGAGTAAAGAAGTGGAGGTAAATTGATATGATTATAACCATTGGTAGAGAATTTGGAAGTGGTGGAAAGTACATTGGAGAAAGGCTGGCTGAAGAGTTAGGAATGAAATTTTACGATGCAGAGCTAATTACAAGGGTTTCGAGAGAGCGAAATATTAATATTCGTACATTGAATGAAAATGATGAAAAACATAAAAAAAGTTTTTGGTATACACTTGCTATGGCTTCGATGTCAATGTATGATTCTGTGAATTCCTTGACAGATTTGCCAGAAGATGACAAAGTATTTATTGAGCAGTCAAAAGTAATTGAGGAAATTGCAGATGAGGACAACAGCGTGATTATTGGTAGGTGTTCTAATGTTATTTTGAAGAACAGAAAAAATGCGGTACATGTTTTTATATATGCACAAGATGAAAATTTCAAATTGCAAAGGAAAGTGGAATTTGCAGGCTTAGATGAGAAAAAGGCATTGAAATTGATGAAGAAAAAGGATAAAGAAAGAGCTGCCTATTACAATTATTATACCAATAAAGTTTGGGGCGCAAAAGATAGCTATGATTTATTAGTAGACTCTTCAAAATTAGGAATTGAAAATACAATAAAATTGATTAAAGAATTTGTTTTAATGAAAAAATAAGGAACAAAAAAAGAAAAAAGAGGGTAGAATTTTTTATACTCTCTTTTCTAGTATTTATGCACTTTTAAGCGAGATAAATAAATTTTTAAAATTTTTTTGAAAAAAGTATATACAAAAATGTAAACTTATGTTACAATATTCACATAACAAAATATCTTAGTAAATTTTGGAAGAAAGGAGGGTGCCTATATTTAGCTTTATTACTATAAAACGTATTTTGTTAGGTTAAAAATAGGAGGTAAGAAAGAAAATGAATTCAAAAAAATTAGTAAGAATTTTTTTAATGTTAGTATTTTTTGTAATGATACATATGGTATCAAGCAATGCTAGTGTAGAACAATTCACTTATAATAGTGGATTTTATACGTATGCGTATGGAGACTTAAACGCTGCATTTGGAGATAATGATGCTGCTTTAAGAAACCATTTTGTAAATTATGGAATTGGAGAAGGTAGACAAGGATCAATTTATTTTGATGTGAAATATTATTTGGAGAGTAATCCAGACTTAATTGCTGCATTTGGTGGAAAAAACTATGCAGCAGCATATAATCATTTTATCCATTATGGATATAAAGAAGGAAGAGTTGGAGCACCAATTTTCGATGTAAAATTTTATTTAGAGAGCAATCCTGACCTTATTGTTGCATTTGGGGCAGATAACTATGATGCAGCTTATAATCACTTTGTTTATTATGGAATGGAGGAAGGAAGAGCTTCATCAAGAGTATTTGATGTTAATCATTATTTAGCTAATAATGGAGACGTAGCAGCAGCATTTGGCGCAAAAAACTATGGAGCAGCTTATAATCATTTTGCTATACATGGTATGAAAGAAGGAAGAAAAGCTACAATAACAGACCATGTATATGGTAAAGAAACAATCAAGGAAGCAACTTGTACAGAAAATGGTTCTATTGCAAAAGCTTGTAAAGTTTGCGGACATGTAGAAGTAACAGAAACAGAAAAAGCAGGACATAAAATCAAAGAAGGCGAAGAACCAGTAGTTGTTCAAGAAGGTTCTTGCGAACAAGAAAAAATCGTAGAATATGAATGTGCCGTTTGTGGTGAAAAAGTTAGAGATATTACTCCAGCTTTAGACCATGACTGGGTATATGAAACACAAAAAACAGCTCCAACTTGTGATAAAGAAGGAGAAGAATTATATGCTTGCTCAAGATGCGACAAAACTAAAGTAGAAAAAATTGAAAAATTAGGACACAATTATGTAAAAGACACTTCAGCAGGTGCCATTAACCAAGAAGCAAATTGCTCAACAGAAGGATATACAACAACAAGATGTACTCGTTGTGGAGATATCCAAACTGAAAAAACACCAGCAACAGGTAAACATGAATTTGATGATACAAAACCAGTTGTTGTATCAAAAGTTCCAACATGTACAGAAAATGGAACAGTAACTTATACTTGCAAAACTTGTGGCAAAGAACAAAAAAATGAAGTAATTCCAGCAGCTCATGTTTGGGATGAAGCTAATCCAACAGTTATTACTACAGTTACTTGTTTAGAAGATGGAAAATCAAAAGTTGCATGTAAAAGATGTGGCGAGACAAAAGAAGTAACGGTAAAAGCTGAAGGACATAAATTTACAGAAGCAACAACTCCTGCAACTTGCCAAGCAGAAGGTGAAGTAACAAAGACATGTTCTGTTTGTAATAAAGTAGAAAAAACAACACTTCCAAAAACAGCTCATGATTGGAAAATTGCAAATCCAGCAACAGATATTCCAGCTGGAACAAAATGTGGAGAAAAAGCAGATGTTAAATTTACATGCGTAACTGCTGGTTGTACTGAAACAAAAATAGAAAATATTACGGTAACTCATGATATGTGGGGAAACGGAACTCAAATTGCAACAGGAACTTATGCTGATGGCGACACTTATGTAATCACAGGATGTGCAAATCCAAAATGTGATGCTAGAACAGAAACACGTACTTGTACAGATACAGAAGAAATAGCTGTAGTAAGTCATGACAAATCAAATGCAATCGTAAATAAAATGTGCAAAAATTGTGGTAAAATTGAAAGAAATGTAAAAAGAGCAGTAAAAGCTGAAGATCACAAAAATGCAGAAGGTAAAGTAACAACAGAAGCAACATGTAATGCTGAAGGTGTTATTAGCTATTCTTGTAAAGATTGTGGTGCTAGTGTAGCAGCTCCAGAAGGTGCTCCAGTTAGTACACCAAAAGATTATACAAAACACATCTTATTAAAAGATGATAACGCAACTAATACAGAAGCAACTTGTATTGCAGAAGGTGAAAACCATTATAAATGTACAGTTTGTAACACAACTGCTGTTGAAAAAACACCAATTAACAAAGCAGTTGACACAACAAAACCTCATGGAGATGTAGCAAATAGTAATCATAAAAACTGGACAAAAACTGCTAGTGAAAATGCAACATGTGCAGTTGATGGTTATGAAGAATATACATGTGATGACTGTGGTGCAGTTGTAAGAGAAATTACTGCTCCAAAAGACTTAACTGCTGGACATCAATGGAAAGCGGGTGCTTATGAAATCAAAGACGGTGCAGATAAAGGAAAATATCGTATTACCATTTACTGCCCAGTATGTGACAGAACACATGAAACAGATACCGTAAGTGCTGATGTTTTAACAACAGAAGATGCTGTAAAGGAATTTGTTGCAAACTTTGATTTAGATACTTATATGACTTCATCTGATTACACAACATATGTAGCAACACTTAAATAAACTATAATTAAATTATAAATAGCGCAAGATTAGGTTTTCTAATCTTGCGTTTTTGTGTTTTGCAGAAGTTTACAATTTTGTTTTGTGAAAATTGTGTGTAAATTGTATTTTATCTGTAAAAAACTTTGACAAATTGGTTTGGTGTGATATAATAGCTATGTCGAAATTAAATCGTATGGAGGATATTATGAAAAAAGTTTTATTAATTGGAGCAGATGGAATGCTTGGTGGAGAACTGAAGGAAAGACTTGAAAAAAAATATGAAGTCGCTGGAACAACTTTGCAAACACTGGATATTTGCGATAGAGAGGCAGTATTTAGCAAAGCAAAAGAAGTAGCACCAGATTTTATCGTAAATTGTGCTGCCTATACTAATGTAGATGGTTGTGAAGTGAATTTCGATTTGGCAAATCGTGTAAATCGGAGAAGCAGTTGCCAATATTGCAGAAACTGCAAAGGAGAATAATAGCATATTCATTCACATTAGTACAGACTATGTTTTTGATGGAAAATTAGAAGTCCAAAAAGCATATACAGAAGACATGCCAGCTTGCCCGGTAAGTGCTTATGGAAAAACGAAATATTTGGGAGAACAAAATGCAGCAAAAGCAGAAAAATATTATGTTTTGAGAACAGCTTGGTTGTATGGTTTAGGTGGCAAGAACTTTGTGAAAACCATGCTTCGAATTTCGAATAATGAAAAAGTTTCTGTTGTGGACGACCAACATGGTAGCCCAACTTGTACAACAACTTTGTGTGAAATTATTGAGCAAATTATGGAAAAAGAGCCACCTTATGGTGTTTATCATTCAACCAATGAAGGATTTACAACGTGGTGTGGATTTACTAGAAAGATTTACGAATTGGCTGGAATTGCAACACCAGTTGTAGCATTAACTTCAAAAGAATACAAAGAGCAACATCCAGAGTCAAGTGACAGACCTGCCAACAGCAAATTGTCAAAAGAAAAATTGCATCAAGTAGGCATTTACCCTGCCAAATGGGAAGAGGCTTTAGCAGATTATTTAAAAGAAGAATTGAAAAATTAAAAAGGAGGATTGAATATGAAAGGAATTATTTTAGCGGGAGGAAGTGGAACTCGTTTATATCCACTTACATTGGCCATTTCAAAACAAATTATGCCAGTATATGACAAACCAATGATTTATTATCCATTGTCTGTTTTGATGCAAGCCAATATTCGAGAAGTTTTGATTATTTCTACACCAAGAGACATTGTCGTGTTCCAAGAACTGTTGGGAGATGGCTCAAAATGGGGCATGAAATTTGAGTATAAAGTGCAAGAAAAACCAAATGGATTGGCAGAAGCCTTTATTATTGGAGAGGACTTTATTGGAAATGATAATGTGGCAATGATTTTGGGAGATAATATGTTTTATGGGGAGCATTTTGCGGAAAAATTGCAAGCAGCAGCCAATCGCAAAGAGGAAGCAACGATTTTTGGTTATTATGTAAAAGACCCAAAAGCATATGGTGTTGTTGAGATAGATGAAAAAGGAAATGCTGTTTCGATTGAAGAAAAGCCAGAAATGCCAAAATCAAATTATGCGGTTCCAGGTTTGTATTTTTATACAAATGATGTTGTAGAAATCGCGAAAAATGTGAAACCATCTGCAAGAGGCGAATTGGAGATTACATCAGTGAATGAAGAATATATGAAACGTGGCAAATTGAAGGTTGAAAAATTGGGCAGGGGCATGACTTGGTTTGACACTGGCACACATGATGCTTTGCTAGAAACAGCAAGTTTTGTACAAACCATTCAAAAAAGGCAAGGACTTCAAATTAGTTGCCCAGAAGAAATTGCTTATACAAAAGGATGGATTAACAAAGAGCAATTGTTGGAATTGGCAAGCAAATTTATGAAAACAGAATATGGAAAATATTTGAAAGAATTGGCGGAAGACAGATTTGGAGAAGAATAAGCTTAAAGTTGTGGAGGAGATTATTTCCCAAATAGCAATTTACTTTGTAAGAATTTTATTTGGTATGATTGTAATTGGAATGCTGTTTATAAATTCCGTTTATTTGTATGATGACAGCCCAGATTTTAGGCTAAATAATGGGTTAAATTATTTGGGAATTTTTATTGGATTACTCATGTTGGCAGCACTTGCTTTTTTGACAGGCTTTTTACGAAAAAAGTGTGACAAAAAATATATAAATTTTGTTTTGTTATTGTTATATTTTTTAGGACAGATCGTTTTTTTACTGTTAGTTCCAATTCAAATGTTTTCTGATATGGCAGAGGTAACAAAAATCGCATTAAGCAACTTTACAGAAAATATGGAGTATTTACAAAGGTGTTCGAATAATTTGCCAATTGCGTTAGTTTTTAATTTGATTTTTAGATTAACTACCTATCAGGTTTGGATTTTAAAAGTTTTAAATTGTGTATGTAATTGTGTAACAATTTATTTTACTTATCGTTTGTATGAAAATATATATGGGCAGAAAAATCGATTGGTTTTGGTTTGGGGCATATTTTTAATTCCAACATTTTTGTATGTCAATATGGTTTATAACGATATTATTTCTACAATGTTAATTGTGATTTGTTTGTATTTGATGACGAAAAATGAAAATCAGAAGTGGGAAAAATTTTTGATACCAATTTTGTTATTTTTGCAATTTATCATAAGACCAGTTGGAATTATCTTACTAATTGCTGCAATCATGTATTATGTTTTAAAAAAGAAATCTTTGAAAATGGTATTTGCAATTTTAATAACTTTTTGTGTTTTAAATTTTGGCTATCAGTTTTTAGAAAGTTATATGATTCCAAAATCTAAAGAGAAAATGGAATATCCTGTTTGGTCGTATATTCAAATGGGCTTAAATGAGGCAGAATTCGGATTTCAAGATGGCTCTCATGCAACCAATTGGACTGGAAAAGATGTTATTGATCGAATGGTGGAATTGGGACCTGTGAGATTGTTAAAATTACTAGCCAAAAAGGAATATTGGCTTTGGACAGAAGGAACCTATCAGGCAGAAAGATACTCTTTTGGGGTAGGGAGCAAAGAACAGTTTTACTATGACACATTTCTTACAAAACAATTATATGATGTAAAAAATTCTGATTTTAGAAATGGACTGGATTATGTCATGAAAGGACAATATTTTTTAATGATATTACTAGCCTGTGTAGATTTGTGGATAAAAGATGCCTATAAAAATAAGAAAGATTTGTTGTTATACTTAACTGTTGGAATATTTTGTTTTTACTTAATATGGGAAATTAAATCAAGATATATTTTTTGCTTATATCCGATATTTTTAATGATGGCAACAAGTGGAATGCAAAAAATAATCAACAAATTAAAATTAAGAAAGGATGAAGAAAATGGGAAAGTTTAAGAGAATTGATACTTCAATTGAAGGAGTATACATTATTGAGCCAACTGTGTTTGGCGATAATCGTGGCTATTTTATGGAAACATACAGCAAGCCAGATTTTGCAGAAATTGGAATTGATAATGAATTTGTGCAAGATAATCAATCCAAATCGAAAAAAGGTGTTTTGCGTGGACTTCATTTTCAAAAAGAAAATACGCAAGGCAAATTGGTGCGTTGCATTCGTGGAGAAGTTTTTGATGTAGCAGTAGACTTAAGACCAGGAAGCAAAACCTATGGCAAATGGGAAGGTGTGATTATTTCAGAAGAAAATAAAAAAATGTTCATGATTCCAAGAGGTTTTGCACATGGTTTTTTGGTGTTGTCAGACGAAGCAGAATTTACGTATAAATGTGATGATGTTTATAATCATGAAGCAGAAGGCGGTTTGAAGTGGAATGATCCAGAAGTGAATATTCAGTGGCCAAGCGTTCCAGGAATGAAGCCTGAAGAATATTTGACTTCTGAAAAAGATGCTAAATGGCCAAGTTTGAAAGAATTAAAAAACACGGATTTATTTGAAAATCTATAATAATGAAAATCAAAAATATTGATAAATTTTTCCGCTTTCCCCATTCTAAAAATTATAACAAAATCAAAGATTTTGATAATTTTTGAATGGTCCCCACAAATCACTTTAAAATTTATCAATATTTTAGAGGGAGAACAATATGATTGATTTAGAAAAAGCTAAACAATATTTTAAAGAGTATATTTCAAAATATGATATAAAGGAACCAAGAATTGCTTTAAAAATTGCTCATATGTACTATGTGGCAGAAAACGCAAAAACGATTGCTAAATCGCTGAATTTGTCAGAAGAGGAGCAAGATTTGGCAGAATTAATTGGCTTGCTTCATGATATTGGGCGTTTCGATCAGTGGAAATTTTATGAAACATATTCTGATAAAATGAGTATTGACCATGGACAAAAAAGTGTGGAAGTCTTGTTTGGAGACAAGCATATTCGTGGTTTTGTGGCAGATGAAAAATACGATAACATTATTTATAAGGCAATTAATAATCATAACAAATTGGAAATTGAAAAAGGTTTGTCAGAGCGAGAAATGTTGCATGCTAAAATTATTCGTGATAGCGATAATTTGGATATTTTCAGAAGCCTTTTGGCACATCCCCTAGAAGAGCATACCCATATGGGAAGCAAAGATGTTTCACGCGAAATTTTAAGTCCAGAGACATTTGAAGATTTCAAAAAAGAGAAAACGATGTTGTATGCCAAAGCAAAAAGTGATATGGATATTATGGTAGTAATTATAGCACATATTTATGCCATTAATTTTAAGGAAACTTTGAAGTTAATTAAAGAAAATGACTATATTCGTAGATTTGTCAAAAAAATTGATGCCAAAGATACACAGACAAGGGAAAAATTAGAGAAAATCGCAGATTATGCAATAGAGTACATAGATAGAAAAATAAAGGAGGAAACAAGATGATAAAAAATGTGATTATTGTGATTGAAACAATTTGCATTATTGTGTTGTTGATTGTGTGTATGAATTTTTATAATCGCTTGCCAGCAACTATAGTACCATCAAATGAAAATCAAACTGCAAATTTACAAGAAAACAAAGAGACAGAAAAGGAAAACAAAACTGAAAATTCGATTGGCAAAGAGTATTCTTTTGATGCAGATAAAATGAAAGTCAAATTGGATGAAATGACATATGAGGAATCAGAAAAAATAGAGGAAGATACTGGAATTCGTATTGAGCTAGAAGACGGAGAGGCTTATTTGTCAACAGATAGCGAGAATGAAATGCTATTGGCGTTTTTGCCAAATGAGAAAAAAGATATTGAACATGAAAAAATAACAGATTTTCATACTACTATTCGAGAGGTGTATTATGGTTATTTTGGAAATGGCGATATGATGCCAACTTTATTTTTCTTGATGGAAGATGGAACAGTTGAGTATGTTAATGCAAAAGAGATGATAGAAAATAAGAAATATCAATCTTCAGGAAAAATAAAGAATTTGAAGAATATAGTTGCATTTGCTGATGTTTCAGCCACAGACGAATTACGGAGCAGGCTATCAAACAGTTGTTGCCATTGATGAACAAGGATATTCATATGATATCAATCAATTATTTTAAAGAAAGAAGGGAGAAAAATGATGAAAAATATTATGATAACAGGGGCGGCTCGGTTTTATAGGAGCGAATTTTGCAGAACTTATGGTAAACAAATATGAAGGAAAATACAACTTTGTGATTTTTGACAAATTAACGTATGCAGGAAATATTGAAAATCTGAACAATATCAAAGACAAAATCACATTTGTACAAGGTGATATTTGTGATTTTGATACTGTGATGGAAACGTATCAAAAATATGATATTGACGCAGTTGTGCATTTTGCAGCTGAATCACATGTGGATAA